>NZ_CP083388.1:1517541-2265082 GCF_020042285.1 Ferruginibacter albus | reverse complement strand
AGCAACTTTTTTCAATACCTCTTCGCTTAAGTAGTTGCTAACAGGAGAACCCTGGTAAGTAGCCAATCTTGTTAAAGGGATCATTGTTGTATCTCCATGACCACCGATCACAAAACCTTGCAGATCGTTAGGAGAGCAGCCAATAGCCTGGCTTAAATAATATTTAAAACGGCTGCTGTCTAATGTGCCGCCCATTCCGATGATCCTGTTCTTAGAGATACCGGTAGATTTCAATGCTAAATAAGTCATTGTATCCATCGGGTTACTGATGATAATGAAAATGGCATTAGGAGAATATTTCAAAATATTTTCAGCCACGCCTTTTACAATACCTGCGTTGATGCCGATCAATTCTTCTCTTGTCATGCCCGGTTTGCGTGGCATACCAGAGGTAATCACTACTACATCGCTTCCCGCGGTTTTAGTATAATCGTTGGTGCTGCCAATGATCTTTGTATCGAAGCCTAATAAGGTAGCAGACTGCATCATGTCGATAGATTTACCTTCAGCAAATCCTTCGCGGATGTCTAATAAAACCAATTCTTCGCAGAGTGCTGCACGAGCAATATTATCGGCACAAGTAGCGCCCACTGCTCCGGCACCTACAACAGTAACTTTCATAATGAATTAACTTTTTATGAGTGGAGTAATTTATTTGCGCCGCAAAGGTAATGATGTACGCCGAATGATGATTACCAATTTGGTAATTTATGACCGGCAACGATTCCGAGGGGCTTATGGCAGGGCTGCGATCACCTTTTGTACGGGGATAGAGCCTTCGAAGATCTGCACAAACTGCCCGTGTTTATCGTACACGGCAATGGTAGGGAAATTGCGTACGTTATAAAAAGTTCCCAACGCCCAAACATTGTCTTTACCAATGGTTATATTGGGGTAATCGGCTAAATGAAATTTTTGGTAGAAATTTTTAATATGTACATAATCCAAAGGTGATGCCATAACGATCTGAACATTTTTAAACGCATCAAAATGAGCTAAGATGCTGTCAGTCTCTCTCTGGCAATGTTCACAATCCGGGCTAAACATGATCATGATTACATCTTTATTCTTCTTTATGTCTGCTTTTGAAAATTCAGTACTGTCAGGAACCTTGGTAAGTTTAAATACCGGTATTTCTGGAAAGCGTTTATAAGTTGGTAAGGAATCTGTATTCACAGCTGTTTGTGCAAATGATGAAACGCTGATAAATAAAACGCTGACTATTGAAAGAATCTTTTTCATTAAAAAATTTTGATAAAGCTATTATAAAAATGGGAAAATAAGATGTTAAGGAGATTTTCAATGCAAATATCAAATTTCATTTTTAATGGACCGTCTTCGACAAGCTCAGACTGACAGCTTTTAGATGTGGATGGCATGTTGAATGTCAGACTGAGCTTGTCGAAGTGTTGTCGAAACGTTACATCCATATCTAAAGCGGGGATGATTACTTTTATAAACAAACGAATTTTAAAACTTATTCATCAACCCTTTGCCTTCCGTAATTAAACTGAATAAACTTTTGTTAATATAACCATCCCAGGCATTGGTACACTGCTTTGCACAATCCAAGGCAGCTAAACCAACATGCGTAAAGCTTACTTTAGTTTGATCGTTTTCAGTAGAGATTTCCCAAACTATTTCTGTACCATTCCATTCTTTCAAATCTGTATTCCAGGGAAGATTGCAATCAACAACGAACCATACTATTTTTTTGTAGGGAATAAATTCTGTGATCTTAAAGGTTTTCCATGTGGTACCGAAGTGTACAGTAAATTCCTCGTTTAATTGTTGAGTGTTGCCATCCATATCTTTAACCCACCAATCGCTAACACGGCAGATACTATTGAATGCTTTTTCTGCAGATTTATTTACGGTGATGTTGCATGTGAAGTCTTTTTGTTCTATTATGTTTTTCATGATCATTTGTTTTCGCAGATTATTTAAACCATTCGAGTTGTCCTTTGCCTGTAGTGATTAAGCTTTGTAAACTTTGTTGAACAAATCCTGTCCATGCCCAATCACAAGCTTTATAACAATCATCAGCCGGCGTTAATCCAATTTGAGTGAACACCAACTGTGCTTTATCACCTTGTTTTGAAATGTCAAATGTTATTTTATTACCAACCCATTCATTTTGGTCTTTCGCATTTTTAAAATAGTTTTCCTCTATCAGCCAAACTACTTTTTTGTCGGGGATCATTTCAATGACTTTCATTTTGCTGCGATGATTATCTCCGAACTGATATTTCCATTCGGCGTTGAGTTGATCAGTTATGCCTTCAATTCCTTCACTCCACCATGCACGGGGATTATTAACGGCTTTATAAACTTCTGCCGGTGATTGATCCACTACAATTGTTGTTGAGAAGTTTTGATTATCCATTTTAGTATCTTTTTAATTTAATTAATGTGATTTTCTTTAACCTATTCTTCTAAAAGCCTGTTCCTGATTTCTTCTGCTTTCGACATTTCTTTTGATGATGTTCCAAACGTGATGAAATGAAACAGCCATTCTTTAATGATCATCGTCCAACCTTTTTCACACATGGCATAACATTCTTTTTCAGGAACTAGTCCTTCATGTGTAAAATGAAGTATGGTCTTTTTGTTTTCTGTAGTAATGTCAAAGATCATTTTTGTATTCGTCCATTCTTCTTTATTATTTTCCAGCCAATACAATTTACTTTCAGTAACCAACCATACAATTTTTCTATCAGGAATAACTTCAATCAATCGTTGTTCCGAATAATGTTGGTCAGGATGATAAATAATAAATTCATCATCCAATTCTTTACTACTCCCTTTAAAATCTTCACTGTTCCACCATTGTTGAACTTCTTTAATGGCATTGAAAACTTCTGTTTCAGACTTTTCAATTGCTATTGATATTGTAAGACTTTTACTTTCCATCTTTATCTTTTGCTTTGTTATTTAATAAATCTTCCAGCTTTTTTAATTTGCCTATCCAGAATTTATCGAAGTAGCTGATGAAGTTCTGGAGCTCGTTAAAGCCATCCTGCCGTAACGTGCAATAACGTTCCCTGCCAATATCTTTAATAGAAATAAAGCCGGCGTTGTACATGATCTTAATATGTTTTGAAACAGCTGGACGACTCATGTCAAAGTTTTCTGCCAATGCATTTATTGTCATGCTGTCTTTTGAAAGCATCATCATCATTTGTCTTCGGCTGGGGTCGGCAATAACCTGGAAAGCGTCGAGGGTTTGTGCGTTCATGGTGTAACAGCCGTTAATAGTTGAATGAAATTGTTGCCCAATGCAGTCCATCCTTTATTATGGCTGATAAAGTCGCCTAATAATGTAAAGCCATCATGAACTATTAATAATTCTGTTCCGTCAGCAATAGGAGTAAGTGTCCATACTACTTTTGAATCCATACGCTTATCGTCTTCTACCGAGGCAAAGCGCCAGGAATAGGAGAGTTTGCTGTATGGTTTAACTTCCAGCACTTCACAATAAACTTCGTGGTGGCAATGGAAAGTAAATTTGTGTCCTACCACAGGTTCAAAATCGTTTTTCATCATCCATTGCTCCAACAGATCACGATTGGTTAAGTATTGCCAAACTTCTTCCGGTGATTGATTAAAATACCAGGTGTGCTTAATTTCTTTTTGCATAATATGTAACTTTTAAGTTACACGAAAGTAAACGTAACTTTTGAGTTACGCAAATTTTTTAGAGATTTTTTTTGAGAAGAGTAAAATCTAGTGCCTGGAATTTTTCAAAATAAACGCCGGTAAACTTATACTTTATTCTTTTTTTCGTCACTTCATTATTGCCAAGTATCAAAGGGATACTGATGATCTTATTTGCATTATCGTATTTAATATAAAAATCAGGAATTTCCTTGTTTTGATTAACAGGAGAGGAACCATCAACTTCATATCGTAATTGGCTTTGTAGTCCTGTTTTTGTTTTGATCAATTTTGCATTATCATTTAATTTGCTGCCATCAATAGAAAATATTTGTATGATATGGTCGGATAAAGCAGAACTGAGTATAAATATGCCAAAGGTTACATAAAAGTGTTTATTGTTGGAAGTCACCTGGTGCATTTCATAATAGCTGCAATCTGTAATATCAGTGTCATAATTGACAAAGGGTTTTGAAAATACTTTTCCGTTTGCCTTGTATTGAAATACATTTCTAAAAAGATGCATGGTGCCGCCTGTCCATGTATCCCAGGAGTAGATCCTGAAATTTCCATCTGCTGATGTTGAAATGTTTAGCCCGCTATCTTTTAAGGATTTAAATTGGTAATATAATGTCTGAGGGTACGTAGCTGTTTCAGTTAAGAGTAACTTCTCAAATTCATTGTTTATTTTTTCTAATGAATCATAAAAATCTATACCGTAATAATGAATTTTAGAGAAAACTTTACTAAGTTTTTTTTCAATGCTATCAGTGCTTTGTGCAAATGTGAATTGTACAATAAAAAACGAAAGCATTAAAAATAATCCTCGCCTCATTGTTCTTCATTTATAAACTTGCTTATCATTGATGCCGTTGCCGAGTACATAACAGAATCCGGTGGAAACATTATTTCACCGATATATTCACCATGTGCTGCAGGAAGAATAGCCAGTCGTGAAGTAGTAAGCAAGCGATGCATTTCAGCAGCATGTTCAGGGGTAACTACATCTTTATCGCCAATAATAATAAAAGCAGGCGCTTTAATGGATTTTATTTGTTCATCAGTTATATCAGGGAATGATTGCATTCTTGCTACATCTCTTTCATACATGCGATGCAATGCATTGGTATCCGGGTTGATTTTCAGAAATTCATCTTTATATATTTGTGGCATGCCTTCAAAGCTGGGCTTGCTCATCATATCCCAAAACCAGGCAGGTGCGCCGGACCTTTTATAAAAGGTAGAAGCAACTACTATTTTATCTGTCATTTCCGGATGTCGGATAGCAAATTGCAACGTAGTGCTTGCACCATTACTGAAACCCAAAATGCTTGCTTTGGGAATATTCAATTGCTTTAACAGCGCTGCAATATCATCTGCGTCCTGTTCAAAGCTTAAAGGTCTGCCTATGTCGGCAGTATGACCATGTGCCTGCATTTCAACAGCAATTACTTTATTGGTTTTGGCAAGGATCGGTAATATTCTTCCAAAGGTTGTTTGAATGGTGGAACCGCCACCGTGAATTAAAACAAGCGGTGAGCCTGTGCCGTGGATTTCGTAATATAGTTTTAGCCCGTTTACGTTGGCGTAGCCGGAGATAGAGTCCGTTATAGTTGTAGGCATTGTTTTGTTATGTAGGTTGTTGCAACTCGTAATTGTAAAGACTGCTGCAATTATAAAAATTATCTGTTTCATCTAGACTAAATAATAAAATTGGAGTTCGGAAAATTAATTTTATTATTCCGAACTCCAATGCTAAAATTAAAGACGCTAATTTTAATTTATTAATTCGTTCTGCTATTCAGCCAACTTAAAATATCACCCATAACCACTTCTTTATCTAAATCACTTAATAAATCGTGGTAATGTCCTTCATAAAATTTCAATGTTTTATCTGTTGAAGAAGCATTGTCATAAAAATACTGGCTTCCGCTTGGCTTGGTAGCTTTATCTAAAGTGCCATGTAAGATGAGTAACGGCAATTTAATAGTCGGCATTTCCTCTTTTAATTTTTCATCTGCAATGGCTAATTGTTGCATTGTTTTAGTAGGTTGTACTTCGTGAGCAATGAGCGGATCATTATTCATAAAGTCAACAACTTCTTTGTTACGGGAGAAATCTTCGTTTTTCAATTTCACTACATGTGCATGTGGAAATACATGGCTAAGACCTTTCAATGCTGCAATAGCAAAATCGGGTGCCGGCACCTGGAAGGCGAAGCTTTCACAAATAAAACCACTTAATTTTTGCTGATACTTTAATGAGTAAACAGAGGATAGTACGCCACCGGCACTATGCCCTAATAAAAATATCTTTAAACCGGGATGTGCAGCTTGCGCAATATTTATTAGCTTATCGAGGTCTTCTACAAATTCGTTGTAGTCGGCTATGTAATAACGTTCTCCGTCCGAGTTTCCTCTGCCGGGAAAATCAATTGCATAAACTTCAAAATCCTGGTCGGTTAATTGTTCGGCTGTCCATTGGTAATACCCGCTGTGAGAGTTGAACCCATGTGCGATAATAACAAGCGCTTTGGGTGTGTCGGCAGGTTTCCAGTTTCTATAAAAAATATTCATTCCGTTTGCGGCAACGAAAGTGCCTGTTTGAAGTTGAAGAGTTGTTGCTTCCATAAAATTTGTATTTGATGTTTGAAAATGATGTAAAAAATTGTTTTCTTTTTATCCAGTTGCAGACAATCGAGAGAATTTATTGGGAGTTTCTAAAGCTATGCAATTTGTTATTATCAAGCAAGCTTTTTTGTATTATGTATTTGATATTTTATGTAGATGAATTTTAAATGGATTGGTTTGATAGCTCAGACTTATAATTTGTAAATCTTGTCTGTTGCTTTTTTTTGCGGAAAAAAAAGCAACCAAAAAAGCCGCTGACAAACAATGACAGCCCGTTTGTCGGTTAGTTCCTGATTAAGCGTTTGTACTACTGTAAACTGTACTTCAGTAGTGCTATTCTTAATCTCGAAGGAGAATCTATTAAACAATCGTCTTTGCTTTACTTAGACTGTCAACATTTTGGCTGTGATATAGACTTTGTGTCTTTTTATTTTACATTTACTTAAATATTTTTAAATGGAACATCCTTACAAAGAATATGAAAATTCATTACTATGGGCTACAATAAATAGTGCGCTGAATGAATTAAAAAATAATAACGATATAAGTATTAATACTTCTCCCGAATACATAATAGGATATTTGTGTAAGAAAATAACCGAAGGCTAACTTTTACTATAACAAATCACTGCGTGAGGGATTGAAGCGAAAAGCCCGCTGAAGATTTGTGCGTTGGCTCGTGGCGGACTTGCAGCGTAAAGCCCGACCCCTTGCTTAGCTTGGGGATACGCCAATGCGTTCTTCAATTATAATTTCCATAGTATCATTTCTCTTGTTACTTTTGCACTCCTTAATACTAAAATAAAAAATATGGCAACAACGGCAGATATGCGTTCCGGATTAATCATCAAAGTAGATGGCAATCTATATTCTGTAGTGGAGTTTGGGCAGAATAAAACAGCCCGTGCGGCGGCAAAGGTTTGGGCTAAGTTAAAAGGTGTAGATAACAGCCGTACTATTGAAGTTACCTGGAATAGTGGTGAAGTCATCTTTCCGGTGAGGGTTGAAAAAAAGCCTTTTCAATATTTATATAAAGATGATACAGGGTATAATTTCATGGACAATGAAACTTTTGAGCAAATTGCTGTTCAGGAAAATTTGATAGATGCGCCGCAGTTTTTAAAAGACGGACAGGAAGTATCAGTATTAATCAATGGTGAAACCGAACAGCCAATGGGAGTGGAGCTGCCTGATAAGATCGTTTTACTGGTTACGTATAGCGAACCGGGCGTAAAAGGTGATACGGCAACCCGTACATTAAAACCTGCTACTGTTGAAACAGGTGCTACCGTAAACGTTCCTTTGTTTGTAAACGAAGGAGAATTGATCCGCGTAAACACAAAAACAGGTGATTACGTAGAAAGAGTAAAAGAATAATCAACAAGATTTTATAGCGATACTGAAAGCTAATTTTTCAAAAATCAGCTTTTTTGTTTTTGGGCTTTTTTGATGGTTTTTCAGCCATTTTTGAACGATTTTGAACCGTTTTTCACAAAAATTGTGAATTTTTTTATTTCTCATTATTTGGTTTATTGGTAAATCATTCCCTATCTTAGCCGTTCCGTTTTTCTAAAAAAGACCATTTAACGAACTAAACATGGATTTAAAAAAGATTCAGGAGCTTATTAAGCTCATTAATAAAAGTAATATTGGCGAGATAACGATTGAGGAAGAAGGAACCAAAATAACCCTGAAGCAGAAGAAGGACTACGTTCCAAGCCACCAGGTTTATAACATTCCTTCGGGACAACAACCAATAGCACCTCCTCCGCCACCAGCACCAACTCAAGCAGCCGCTCCGGCTCCAAAAGCAGAAACTCCAAAAGCAGATAACCTGATCACTATTAAAAGCCCGATGATAGGAACCTTCTATCGCCAGGCGGGTCCGGGTAAACCTGTTTTTATCAATATCGGCGATGAAGTGGAAGAAGGCTCGGTAGTTTGCATCATCGAAGCAATGAAGCTTTTCAACGAAATTGAAAGTGAAGTAAAAGGTAAAATAGTAAAGGTGTTGGTAGAAGATGCCAGCCCGGTTGAGTACGACCAGCCTTTGTTCCTTGTAGATCCATCTTAATTAAAAATTAATAATTAGTAATTAATAATGGGTTGCATTGTTGCCGCTCACTTTTTAATTACAGTTCTATAATTTTTAATTATTAATTTTTAATTATTAATTGAAATCTCGTGTTTAAAAAAATATTGATTGCCAACCGTGGAGAGATTGCCTTGCGTGTAATAAGAACCTGCAGAGAAATGGGCATTAAAACGGTGGCTATTTATTCAACTGCTGATAAAGACAGCCTGCATGTGCGTTTTGCGGATGAAGCAGTTTGTATCGGCAAGCCAGCCAGTTCAGAATCTTATTTGAATATTCCTCACATTATGGCGGCGGCAGAAATTACCAATGCCGATGCTATTCACCCTGGTTATGGGTTTTTAGCAGAGAATTCAAAGTTTGCACAAATATGTTTGGATCATGGAATCAAGTTCATTGGACCAACTCCTGAAATGATCAACTCCATGGGAGACAAGGTGACTGCTAAAGAAACCATGATAAAAGCAGGCGTTCCTGTTGTGCCGGGTGTGGAAGGCTTATTGCAAAGTGTAGAACATGCAAAAGCATCTGCAAACGAAATTGGTTATCCGGTAATATTGAAAGCTACTGCCGGCGGTGGTGGTAAAGGTATGCGGGTGGTTTGGAGTGAGGCAGAAATTGAAAAGTCTTACGATAATGCCAAGGCAGAAGCTGCAGCATCGTTTAAGAATGATGGCATTTACATGGAAAAGTTTGTGGAAGAGCCACGCCATATAGAGATACAGGTTGCCGGCGACCAGTTTGGTAATGTTTGTCATTTAAGTGAGCGTGATTGTTCTATTCAGCGTCGTCACCAGAAATTGGTAGAAGAATCACCTTCGCCATTCATGACTCCTGAGTTGCGGGAAAAAATGGGACAAGCGGCTATTAAGGCTGCTGCTGCTATCAACTATGAAAGTGTAGGTACCATTGAGTTCCTGGTAGATAAGCACCGCAATTTCTATTTCATGGAAATGAATACACGTATACAAGTAGAACATTGCGTAACGGAAGAAGTTATCAATTACGATTTAATTAAAGAACAAATAAAGATTGCAGCAGGTCATAAAATAAGCGGTAACAATTATTATCCTGAAATGCATGCGATCGAGTGTCGTATCAACGCTGAGGATCCTTACAATGATTTTCGTCCGAGTCCTGGTAAAATAACGGTGTTGCACCAACCCGGTGGACATGGTGTTCGTATAGACAGTCATGTGTATGCAGGTTATGTAATTCCTCCTTATTATGATAGTATGATCGCTAAGATCATTGCTGTTGCCCGTACTCGAGAAGAGGCGATTGATACTATGAGTCGTGCGTTAAGTGAGTATGTAATTGAAGGAATTAAAACTACCATTCCATTTCATCAGCAATTAATGCGCAACGAAGATTTCCGCAAAGGAAACTTTACTACTAAATTTTTGGAAACGTTTAAGATGCAATAAACATCTTTTAATGATAAGATAAATGCCTGTTACTTTTATGTAACAGGCATTTGTTTTTTGTTCAACATCGTTGTGTCACTCTCTTGTACGGCATATCATTATTGAACGAGTTTCTTACTTCAATACCTTTTCAATAATCCCGGCTAAACTTATAGACCATATTGCATATTCTTTTCCCGAAAAATGCAATCCATCACTTGCAAATAAGCTTGGGTTGTTAAGTGCCTGGCGACTAATGCCTGTTATATCAAGATAGTTCACGTGATACGCATCAGACACATGCTTATTGATCAAATTGAAAGAATCAATTTGTGCAGATATATAAGTAGTAATTCCGGAGCCTTGCCCAAATGGAGAAACTGCATAATCAGGAATTGATAATACAACAACATGCGAGGGTTTATCACCTGCATATGCAATAGATCTTTGTAATAATGTCGTAAACTCTGTTTCGTATTCTGCTTTTGTTCTTCCCTGGTATTGATTGTTAACACCGATCAATAATGTTACAATATCATAAGGAGTTGTTGCAGGTTTGTTGCTGATCGCATTTAAGAGATTCGCTGTTGTCCAACCGGTAACAGCAATGATTTCAGGAGGAGCAAAATGGTAAACGTTGTTATTTAAGATCGTTACGGTTTGATTAGGATAGTTTTGAGCAGCAGGAATAGACTGACCAATGGTATAGGAATCGCCTAAGGCTAAATAAGTTTTTGTAGAAGTATCAGGAGGATTATTGGGGATAGTATCAACAGGAATAGTAACGGTAGTGTCAATAGGAGGAGTTGTAATAGTAGTGTCTATAGGAATAACCGGCATTTGATAAATAGAAGGTTTTGAGCAGGAACTTGTACCCTGCAATAGAACCAGTAAAAATTCAAACAATATAATTGTTTTCATAATTTACATACGTATTTCAAAATTCATTTGGTTTTAAAAACCAGAATCTTTGTTACAACTTTAAATAAGAAAAGATGCGCTTCTTAAATTTACGATATAAACTGTTGGTTATTCTCTTTTTTTGGGGAGTAAGATCAATTGCACAAAAAGATACCTGCGAGTTTATTTTAGTAGATACTTCTGTATCTGCGAAAGCAAATACTTATTATTTAGCTTCTAACATAAACGGTTGGAATCCTGCGGATACATCCTTTCGATTTAAAAAAGATGAAGCTGGATCCAATTATTTAATAGCAAGTTTTGACAAGGACACTCATCTTGAATTTAAATTCACCAAAGGTGGTTGGAATACCGTTGAGTGTAATGCAAAAGGCGAAGATGTATCCAATCATTCTTTAAGAGCAGATAAAGCAAAGTTTACAGTGTATTATATTGGCGCATGGAAAGATCAATTTCCTGTAAAAGGAAAACAACACACTGCATCATTGAATGTTCACATCTTTGATACTGCTTTTTTTATTCCGCAATTGAACAGAACAAGAAGAATATGGATCTATTTGCCGGCAGATTATGGAACGAGTAATAAGCATTATCCGGTCTTATATATGCATGACGGACAAAACCTGTTTGATGCGTATACATCCGGTTATGGAGAATGGGGTATTGATGAAACGTTGGATTCATTAATTAACAAGGGTATTGCACCTTGTATTGTTGTAGGTATTGATTGCGGACCTCAACGATTGAATGAATACAATCCTTACAGCAATGAACGCTTTGGCAAAGGGGAAGGCGATCAATACATTGATTTTTTAATAGCAACTTTAAAACCTTATATCGATCAGCATTATCATACACTTTCCTCCAAACAAAATACCATCATTGCAGGTAGTTCAATGGGCGGTTTAATTTCTTACTATGCTATATTGAAACATCCCGATGTATTTGGTAAAGCCGGCGTATTTTCCCCTTCATTCTGGATCGCACCTGAGATACAAACAGCTACTGAGTCATTAAAAAATAATCTTACAGGAAAAATATTCTTTTATGCCGGAGGTAAGGAAGGTAGCGAACCAATGGAGATGATCAATGATATGCGATCAATTGAAACCAAGCTTTCGGGAACAAAAGTAAAAACTACCGAGAGGATCGATCCCAATGCGCAGCATAATGAAAAAGCCTGGAGACAATGGTTTCCGGAGTTCTACAAGTGGATTATGAGTAATTAATAATTGATAATTAAAAATTAATGATTCTATGAGATTGATTACTTCAATATAAAATATCGAGGTCTGTAACTCATAATAAAATCGTGCATCGTAATCTAAAATCGTAAATAAGAATCTCTCTATCTTTGCGCCCTAAAACAACGGCAGCGAATGGCACTCATAAAAAGCATCTCCGGTATACGTGGCACTATTGGTGGAAAGTCCGGCGATAATCTTACTCCTATAGATGTTGTAAAATTTACAGCAGCATTTGGTTCTTTATTGCTTCAGCAAGATCCCAATAATAAAAAAATAGTCATCGGTCGCGATGGACGCATAAGCGGTGCGATGGTAAAGCAATTAGTGATAAATACCCTAACTGCTTTGGGGTTAGATGTACTCGATTTAGATTACAGTACTACACCAACCGTTGAAATGGCAGTAGTATTTGAAAAAGCAGCAGGCGGCATCATATTAACAGCCAGCCATAACCCAAAAGAATGGAATGCACTAAAGCTATTAAATAGCAAAGGAGAATTTATTAATGGAGAAGAAGGGAAAAAAGTATTAGAGATAGCAGAAAAAGAAGAATTCAATTTTGTTTCAGTAGATAAATTAGGGGCTGTACAGACAGATAATACTTCTTTGCAAAAACATATAGATGCTATCCTGGCTTATGATCTGACAGATGTTGCAGCGATCAAAAAAGCAAATTTTAAAGTAGTAGTAGATGCAGTGAATAGTACCGGTGCTATTGCTGTTCCTGCTATATTAAAAGCATTAGGTATAAAAGATATTATTGTATTGAATGAAGAGGTAACCGGCAAGTTTGCACACAATCCTGAACCATTACCCGAACATCTTACCCAATTAAGTGCAGAAGTAGTGAAGCAAAAAGCGGACTTAGGTATTGCTGTAGATCCTGATGTGGACAGACTTTGCTTTGTTTGTGAGGATGGCAGCATGTTCGGCGAAGAATATACCTTGGTTGCTGTTGCTGATTATGTATTAAGCAAAAGAAAAGGCAATACCGTTTCCAATATGTCCTCTACAAGAGCATTGAAAGATGTTACCGTAAAACATGGTGGAGAATATTTTGCAAGCGCAGTTGGTGAAGTGAATGTAGTGAACAAAATGAAAGAAGTAAATGCCGTGATAGGTGGTGAGGGTAACGGTGGAATCATTGTTCCGGATCTGCATTATGGACGTGATGCTTTAATTGGTATTGCATTGTTCTTAAGTCATTTGGCACAAAGCAAAAAAACGATCAAACAGCTGCGTAATACGTATCCTGATTATTTTATGAGTAAGAATAAGATCGAGCTTAATAAAGGATTTGATGTAAATAAAATATTCGGGCAGATACAAACCAAATACAAGAACAATCCATTTAGTACAGTAGATGGATTAAAGATAGATTTTGAAAATGACTGGGTGCATCTCCGCACCAGTAATACAGAGCCCATCATTCGCATTTATGCAGAAAGCAGCTTTGAAACTACCGCCGATAATATTGCCAAGCGCATTATGCAGGATATCAGAGAAGCCATGTGATCCTGGTTAATTTTGATAATGATTGTAATCAATTTATAGCATAAAGGATTTTGCATAAATTTGCGCCCTTATGCAGAGAATCTATTTTGATAATGCAGCTACCACTTCGCTCGACCCGCAGGTACTGGAAGCAATGATGCCTTATCTGACCGAAAAGTTTGGAAACCCTTCTTCTATTTATTCTTACGGACGAGAAACGAGAATGGCGGTAGAAAATGCCCGTAAATCGGTTGCAAAAATCTTAAATACACATCCCTCTGAGATATTCTTTACAAGTTGCGGTACAGAAAGCACTAACACCGTATTGAATGCTGCTGTAAAAGACCTGGAATGCACTCATATTATTACTTCTGCTATTGAACATCATGCAACATTGCATACTGTTCAGCATCTCAATAAAAAAGAAGATGTAAAAGTGAGTTATGTAAAGCTGTTATCAAACGGACAGGTAGATTTTACTCATTTGGAAGAATTGCTTTCATCCTCCCAGGAAAAAACATTGGTAACGTTAATGCATGCCAATAACGAAATTGGAAATTTGCTAAGCATTAAAAGAGTAGGAGAGTTATGCGAAAAATACAACGCATATTTTCATAGCGATATGGTGCAAACCATCGGGCATCTATTGGTGAACCTGAAAAATATTCATGTTCATTTTGTGAGCGCTTCTGCACACAAATTTCATGGCCCGAAAGGAGCAGGATTGTTGTACATTAATGGCGACGTAAAGATCGATCCGTATATACATGGTGGCGGGCAGGAAAGAAATATGCGTGCGGGTACAGAAAATATTTATGGAATAGTTGGACTGGCAAAAGCGTTAGAGTTAAGCATAGAAAATCATGAAAAAGATAGTGCATACATTTCTGCATTAAAAAAATATATGCATGATGAATTGCAAGATAAAATACCGGGCGTAAGCTTTAACGGAGATGTGTTGGAGAAAACCTTATACACTGTTTTGAGCGTAAATTTTCCTTCTACTGCAAAATCGGAAATGCTGTTATATAATCTTGATATTAACAATGTCTGTGTAAGTGGAGGCAGCGCCTGCAGCTCTGGCACTAATATCGGTTCACATGTAATGGCGGCTATCAGCAATGATCCAAACCTGGTTACGGTGCGTTTCAGCTTTAGTAAGCACAATACAAAAGAAGAAGTGGATACAGTGATCGAAAAAGTGAAACAGTTGTTGAATTGATCCGTATCAATATGAATAAAAGAGGACCATCTCTACCTCATCATAGGCTCTAATTGCATTTTGCTTTTATTATTCTCTTATATTTAATGCATGAAACCCGGTTTCTATAAAACGCTATCGAGTATTGTTGTTATTGCATTTGTTTTATTCTGGATTGCAAGTGCTGCGTTCTCTATTTCCACTAGTACGCCGAATGATACATTAGCAAAGCATTTTCCAGGGTTGAGCAGAAGATTTAGTCACACCTGGGCATTGTTCTATAAAAATTTTGATGCAAATGATGAGCTGACCCTATTACTCCGCAATAAAAAAACAGGGCTAACAGATACAATGAATTTGATGAGCGAAAATTTTTCGCTTAAAGCTAAAACTGCACCATTCAATCAGCATTATTTTATACTGGACAAGCTGCTCACCCATTACGTTACTGTTGCAAAAGTTAAAGGACAAAGCTTTCAAAAACTGATAAATGAAGATACATTAGGCAAGCAAAGCTTGCCTTTGCTAGCGCAAAAAGATAAAGCGTATCAAACAGCGCTTAAAACACTGGATAATTATTGTCGGTATGTATTGCTTCAAAAAAAGACAGATACTGCAGGAAAAGAATATAAGATAATGATCACCACCACTTATTTGAAACCATTTGAAGAACGGAATGATTTAAAATACGTTCCGAAAACCTATACTTACTATCAATCGGATTACACTTCTTTTTAAATTATGTATAAAAGCTTATTGCAAATAGAAGATTGGGCAGGAAGAGAAAATAGAAAATCTTTCTACTTAGCTTTTTTGCGTGTTGCTATAAGCGTATGGTTATTGAAAGAACTGTTAATTGATTGGCCGGATCTTACTATTCTTTATGGCTCTAAAAGTTTTTTAGTACGTAATGATAATATTATTAACGGAATACCTTTTTTCAGAGCGCATTATATGATATTGGTGTACGTTTTTATTGTATTTATTGTTTTAAACATCTTAGGCATAGGAAGATGGATGACTGCATTAACGCTTCTTATTTTATCGGATATTTTTCAGCAGTTGAATCCTGTAATGGTAAATGGTGGCGATAAAATGGCAAGGCTGGTAATATTGTATATGGTCTTTGCCAATTCCTACGATTATTTTGTATTGTATAAAAGCAAGCCGGTTAAAGACCCGGGTAAGAAAAGATTTATTAATATAGTTAGTAACGCTGCCGCCTACTCGCTGATGCTGCAGTTATGTATAACTTATTTCTGCACAGGATTGGGGAAGCTATATAATGAAGTTTGGCGAAACGGGACAGCTTTATATTACGCTATGTCTTTAAATAGATTTGCAGGAACTGCCTGGAATGCATATTTAGTTCAAAACACCTTCTTTGTAAAAACGGGCACTTATTTCACCTTGCTTTTTGAACTTACTTTTCCTTTTTTAATCTGGGTAAAAAAATGCAGAATGCCGCTTATCATAGCAGGAGTGATCTTGCACCTGGCTATTTATATTTTTTTAATGCTCTACGGGTTTGAAGTGGTTTTTATTTTACTGCTCGGGCTATTTTTTTCCAATGAAGATGTACTGCGTTTTGTAAATAGATTTTATAAACTATAATTACTTCATTAATTGCCGGATGGATGCCAAATGACTGAACAGAATTGTTGGTACAATAAAGCAAGGCAGCCAAATAAAAGGAAAATACAGCACAGCAATATTGGGTTGTTCAAATCCTAGCTTTTGAAAAGCAAAAGGTGCTGATAGAACTGCAATGATTACAATATTCCCTAATAAAAGAATGCTTATAATATTCCAGCCGATAAGAAACCCTTTGGTAATTATCTTCTGCTTAAAATATAAATAACCAACAAGCGGTGCTGTTATGCCGGCAATAATATCAAGGTTGCGGCCCGCAAATGTCATTACCTGGGGTACTGCCTTGCTAAGAAACAACCAATACAGAACAGTCTCTACCAATATGCGCACTGTATGAATATAGGTTAATGTTGTTAACGGTAAATTATCAATAAACCTTTTGCCTGCTTTTGTTATGAATAAAAATAGTATTATTAGTAATGCAGGCACAATAGCCAAAATAAATCTTGGAGGAAAACTTTTGGTGTTAAGATAGAATCCCTTGTTTGCCAAAAAGCCTTGTGCGCCCAGCCATATCAACAACATAAAAAAAACGACAAATGTATTTCTTTTGAACTGCTGTTTGAATGAATAACGAATGGCTTTGCATAGATAATACCATGTGATAAGTGTAGTAATAATAAACACAATCGTTATAAAAAGCGGAATGGAAGCTGGCATCGTAAATAGTTTAGGCTTTTACAAAATACAAAAACTTAAGTAGCGATGCAAGTGATGGTTTGTTATTTCAATAAGACAAGATTGCTATTTACAGAAAAGGTCTTTCCATTATTGACGATCACAGATGAGCTTCTGTAAACAACCTGCGATGTATTTAACGTACACACGCCGCCGTTAGCAGGATTGATAATAACTTCATTGCCTGGAGGAAGAATAGCCGGTGGCTTGATCTTATTATTCCAGTTAGTACTGTCTGACCAATAGCCATTGCCGACAAACGTGTAAACATTTACAGGATATTCCATCGAAGATGCAGCTAATAAAAAACCACAATAACCATGTGGATGTTGTGTGCCTGTTGCGGTCGGACAATTAACCGGTAAATAAGGCGCACTTGTATATTCCAGGTAATTATCCTGCACACTCATAGCAGGTGCAAATGATCTTATTTGCGGTAGACCATCCGTATAAGTTCCTACTTCATTTTGCAATCCTGCCCAGCCTTTTTCCGCAACCGACAGATAGCTTGTATCAATAAAGCCATTGCTCACTGCAGTTTTTAGAGCATATATTATTAATCCGCTGCCGGATGTTTCCAAATAATTACCGGCAGAATCCTGTTTGTTTATCACCTGGTACCATAATCCTGTGGCGCTATCCTGGTTATCTTTTATTCCTGCAGCAAGATCATTTAGCAAATTTTTTAACTGATCATATTTTGGATGTGATGCCGGCAAATATTCTAAGATATCTACTAATGCAGCAACATACCATCCCAATCCCCTTGACCATACTTCACTTGATATACCTGTAGCAGGATTTGCCCATGATTTACTTTTGCTGTAATCCCATGCATGATAAGGTAGTTTTTTCGTGTTATCGTAAACGTGAGATGCTATTAATAAAGCCTGGTCAACAGCAGTGTCGATAGCTACATTATCAGTAAACATAGCTCCGTACTTAGCCAAAAAGGTGTGCGCCATGTAAATGCCATCCAGCATCATTACATTATCATATGCATGTGTATTGTCGTTTTTATGCCAATAGCCGCCATCAGGTGTTGTTTTAAAATTGCCGCTGGTTAAAAGATAATTTCGTATTTGCGTGGCGGCAGTTTTGTATTTCGTCAGCCCTGTTTTTTCATACAAAAACAAGCACAGCAATGCCGGATGTATCTTATCTAAAGTAGGAGAAAGATTGATAGCACTTATCTTTCCTGTATTATCTACATAAGTATCTATGTATGCTTTGATGTAATTCAGATAATTAGTATCACCGGTAGCTTGGTAGGTCTTTTCTATTCCACGCAATACAATGGAATTGGAATATTCCCAACCTTTATTGGTTAGCGCATTAATGGTTGGTTTGTACCGGTTAAGAATAGCATTGGAAAAGCGTACAGACCAGGTTGTTTGTGCAGGGGCTTGTGAAATCAATACGATCAATACCAGGAAGGGAAATAATTTTTTCAACTGTCAGCAAGGTTTTGCCAAAATTATAGCTTTGTAATAAACGGTATTAAAATATCATCGGGAACGATGACGTACAAATGAATTGTATTTACATTCATAAAAAAGCCGCTGAATAATATTCAGCGGCTTAAGTGTTTTAGTAATATTTTAGAACTGCGTTCCTTTTTAGTTTACTTTGACCAAATGCATAGTAGCGGTTGCCGAAAAGAAACCGGGGACACTAAGTGTTTGTACAAGTGTTAAGGCATTGCCCGATACAGAGAAAGAAGCATCTTCAACCGGTATGCCGGGGTCTCCTGTATAGCTGGTAGGAACTGTAGATATTTTGCCGTTGGCAGTAGTATATGTGCCTACTTCTGTTGATGGAGGATCTCCATTAGGATCAGAAAGGCTATAAGTGCCATCTGATTTAAATGTAATGGTACCTGCATTAGCCGAATAAGTTGAATCGGTAATATTCTGATTATTACTGATTGTAGAATCTACTTCTACTGCATGTGCCGACACCGGCCGCCAGGTTCCCACCAGAGCACCGGGATCGCTGGTTGCATTATCTTTTGAACAGGATACGAGAAAAACACCGGAAATTAATACCAGCGAGGAGACGAATAAAATCTTTTTCATAAATGTAAGTTTTGCCGCAATATAGTACAATAATTGATAAAAAGAACTAATGTTTGAAATAGCTGATATATAAACTGCTATTTCTTTTTGTTAACTTTAATGTAAACTTTTTTTCATGCCATTGTACATGGATCAGCATATTCTGCCGGGCGTAAAAGCCAAAGATGTTGCGGAGGCGCACCAGATGGATATGCTTATTCAGCATGATCATTCCTGTAATTGCATAACCTATTGGATAGATGAAAAAAGGGGCAATGTTTTTTGTTTGATAGAAGCACCGTCAAAAGAAGCAGTACAAGCTTTACATGGGCAATCGCATGGATTGGTACCTAACAAAGTAATTGAAGTAAATAGTTCTATCGTTGAATCTTTTTTAGGTCGCATCACTGATCCGGAAGATGTTGTAATGCAAGATGGACTAAAAGTATTCAACAATACCTCATTTAGAATTTTAATGGTTGTAAGGATCAGTGATGTAGCATTGCTGCAACAACAATTAGGCAGATCTAAAACCAATGAATTGATAGTACAATATAATACTGCCCTGAGAAAAATACTAACAGAGCATGGTGGACGTGAAATAGAAAATGATAAAAATGATTTTGTTATTTCTTTTACTGCCACTAATAAAGCTATCGCTTGTGCATTGGAGATCAACGACGCATTGTCTGTTATAAATGACCTTGGATGGAAGATCGCAGTAAGTGCAGGAGATCCTGTTGCCAACAACGAGCAATTATTTGGAGACACCATACAACTGGCAGAACGAATGTTGAGCATAATAAAAGATGCGCCCATACTTATTTCATCCAATGTAAAAGACTTGCTTGCTAAAGAATATATTGATAATGCTGCCATTCATGTATTATCACCGGCTGATGAAGAGTTATTGAATGCATTGTTCAATACGCTGGAAGAGAACTGGCAGGAAAATGATTTTTCCATTGAAGATTATTGCGCTTCAATAGCGATGAGTAAATCGCAATTATATCGTAAAACACTTGCCTTATCGGGATTATCTCCCAATTTGTTCTTAAAGGAATTTCGCCTTCAAAAAGCAAAAGAGTTGTTGAAAAAACAACGCAATAATATCTCTGAAATAACCTTCAATACAGGGTTTACAAGCCCTTCTTATTTTACCAAATGTTTTAAAAAGAAGTTTGGTATTACTCCATTGGCTTACCTGGAAGAGATTTTATAAGCGTACAGCCTGAATGAATTTTACCATTTATTGAATGATTTGTTACAGCCTTTCGCCCGGTGTCACTACTATCTTTGGTTTATTAATAATCAACTTAAAACTTAAGATCATGAAAACACTATTTAATTTTCGCAATTTGTTGCTGGCGGCTTTATTAATAACAGGATATACATCGCTTGCACAAACAACATCAACTACTAAAAAAGAAGAAACAATGAAAACGTATTTAATTGAAAGAGACATTCCAAGTGCCGGTAATTTTACCGCAGCTGATCTAAAAGCTATTTCACAAAAATCCTGTAGCGTATTAAAGGATATGGGTTCCGATAATATTCAGTGGGTACAAAGCTATGTTACAGACGATAAAATATTCTGCGTTTATAAAGCAAAGAATGAAGATCTTATCAGGGAACATGGTGCTAAAGGCGGTTTCCCCGTAACAAAGATCACAGAAATATCATCCGTTATTAGTCCTGCTACAGCGCAGCAATAATTTAAAAGCATTCTTATCTAACATCATCCGTAGTTGGTTTATACCGCTGCGGATGTTTTGTTAAAAATAGTTCGGAAAGGGCAGCGCAAGCCATCTCTAACATTTTTTTCACGTATCAGGTATTAGTTTAGTGTTATTCTTCACCGCTAAATTGTATGAAAAATGAAACACCTACTTCTCTCTGCTTTATTAGGCGTTGGCGTTGTAAACGCAAATAACGGAGCCGCCTATTCTAACATGCCGTTAACCGGTAATTCTTTAAACATTAGTTCGCAGGTTGGCTCCGATGGCAGCACCCGCATGCGGGCTATTGAGTTTAAAGCACAGGAATTTTGCCGCGTAGAGTTGCCTGATTTCTTTTACGATGTACATTATTCTTTAGTTAGCGCAACAGTATATTTTTCCGGTGCTAATTTTAAGGGTATCGAAAAAGGAACGATCAGCAGCACCCGCCTGGCACCTATTAAAAAGCTCATGGATCGCTGTATTCCCGGGTCTGTAGTAACATTTGATGATGTTAGAGTAGTTGGCCCGGATAAAGAAGTTCGTACGATCGACGGACTTACATTAGTGTTGTATTAATCCTTTATCATAGTGACAGACAAAAAGTAAAGCGCAGGAATTTATTCTGCGCTTTACTTTTTTGTAAAAATTAAATAGCTGTCTTTGATACAATAGCTTTTACTTCTTTTTGAAGTGTTGGCAATAATTCTTTTTCAAACCATTTGTTTTTTGCCTGCCAGATATTGTTCCTGGGAGAGGGGTGAGGAAGTGGCAGGTAATAGGGTAAATAAGTTTTAAAATTTCTAACCGTTTCTGTCAGTGTGGGTTTCGCTCTATCTTTTAAATAATAATTCTGGGCATATTGTCCTACAAGCAATACAAGCTGAGCATCTTTTATAAAAGAAAATAATTTATTGTGCCATAGCGGAGCACATTCAGGACGGGGTGGAAGATCGCCGGATCTTCCTTTACCCGGATAGCAAAAGCCCATTGGTATCAATGCAAAAAGATCGGCGTTATAGAAGCTGTCTTTATCAACGCCTAACCACTTTCTTAAATTGTCGCCGCTTTTGTCATTCCACGGAATACCGGTTTTATGAACCAGGCGTCCGGGAGCTTGTCCAATGATAATGATCTTGCTTTTCTTGCTTGCCGATATTATAGGGTTTACCTCGATATGTTTTTCGCACACGTGGCAATTTTTAATATCTTTTAGGATATTGTTCATATGGGTTATAAAAATAAAAGGTTAGATCTTATTTGTCGGCCTGAGGATCGGCATTCCAGATGTCTGTTATGCATTTCCCAGCTTTTAAAGTGTCAATTGTTTTTTGCTGATCGGATGTATTTATTTGAGTATTACATGCAGTAAATAAAACTGCTGTTACTATTAATGTGATAAGATTTTGCTTCATGGCAATTCAATTTTTATTGTATTAAAGATATTCTTTTTGAAAAGAGAAAAATAGTTTTTTAACAACCATACCGAAGGATGCATTAAGATGCGTGCCATTCAGATATGCCGCGTCCTACACTAACCAAAATATAAAAAATAAAATAGATGATCATACCTACAGCTAAAGTACGTTCATTCATTTTGTAGTCCTTTGGGTTGCTTTTATTGTATGTATAATAAAGGATGAACGTGTTTAGAATAAGAACACTTGCCGGGATTATAAAAAAAGGTCCTTTATGTAGGAATAGAGTTTCAAGCAAAGACTCAAAAGGCAATGCTGATATAGAGATTATTCCAATTTTATTTAATTTTTCAGGAGCGATCATTTAAATAACTGAAGAGTTAATAAAGCGGTTTGTATCTTTTTTTATGTAACAAATTATAAATTATTGTTGCTTATTTACCTTCAATATATGTCTTTCTGTATTTTTCTGTTATCGCACCTTTATTTTCTTCGTGGTCGAACATGTACTTGTTATCATGCCCAAACCAACCCACTCCATCAGCCTTAAACGTAGAAGGATCAGCATCTTTGATTACTTTATTTTCAAAGAAAACATTGCTCTTGTCTTTTATGTAATAAGAGCTTATAATTTCAGCTGAATTATAAATAAGCGAGTCAACCCGCAAATTGTTCCAATAATAATAACGATCGTCTTTACCCCAATTTTCATCAATTGCATTAAAGTAGTTTGGATCTACACCGGGCAGCTTATCGAATTGATAATATACATTGTTTCCGTCCTTAGCCCAGAGATAATCTTTTATTACTGTAAACGTTTTTGGGTCTGCATATTTTACAATGTAATCCGGCCCGCCGAATTGTAATAAGTAAACATGATCTTTATCTTTCCAATAATATTCTTTTACCTGTGCAAAAGTATTGGGATCTGCATGTTCTAAAACAGCCGACCCTATAAATACATAGTTTTTATCTTTTCCCAGGTCAATATTAAGGTTATGGTCAATGGTTTGGAATGAAGCTGCATCTGCATTTTTCATTAAAATTTTTTCCATGGTCCAGCTACCACCATTTATCCACTTGTGATAAACTTTTCCATCTTTGCTTTCATAGCCGGTTTGACAGCTTGTTACACCAAATGACAAAGAAAAAATTGTAAGCGAGCCAATCAACAATTTTTTTACCATTATGCCTTTTGCCATGTGCTTTTTTCTAAAAATAACATTTTCTTTTTAGGAACGTCTCTGACAATGCCTTCATTCAAAAGATATATCTTCGAAATAGTAAATACAGCTATATGAAATATTTTTTTCTGCTTTTACTACAATCGATTGCTTTGATCGTATCTGCTCAACCAGACACGATACCTTCAGGGGTATTTCATTGGAATGAACTACGTGTCAAAAAAGAGAAAGATAGAGAAACACGTTTCATTGCAAAAGGCATTACAAATGAGTTCAGTTATTTTGAACTCCATGCTACTACGCAACAAAAAGGAGCTACCCCTAAACCATCGCATGCGCAAACAGATATTGAAGAGCTGATCATCGTCAAAGAAGGTATGATGAAAGCCAGTGTTGGCGATACCACTGTTGTGCTGGGAGCGGGCAGTGTCTTATTGATTCCCCCTAAAGTAATGCAGGCATTAGAAAATATTGGCGATGGCCCATTGACCTATTACGTTTTACAATTCCGTGCAAAAAAAGGCTTGGATCTGGAAAGGAATAAAATGGCCGGTGGTGCTTTGTTATTGAATGCCGATTCATTACCATTTATAAAAACAGAAAAGGGTAGTACCAAAAAATATTTCAACCGGGCTACAGCTACCTGTGAAAATTATGAAATGCACATCACACAACTAGAGCATAAGGGTCCAAGTCATGCAGCGCACCAACATGTTGACACCGAAATTATTTTAGTGATCGATGGGGATGTAGGAGTGACAGTTGATGGTAAAGATTATGCTGGTACCAATGGCGATCTTTTTTTAATAGAGAGTGGGAAGCTTCATGGCGTGAGTAATATATCTGATAAGCCGTGCAGCTATTTTGCATTTAAATGGAGATAAGTTGTTTAGAGAATTAGTTCACTGCAGAAGTGAACGAGTTGTCTTCGTAACATAACTATTTCACCTCTTAGCATAACTAGTTGTCTTAATTAGAGAATTAATTCACCTGCAGAGGGGAAGGAGTTGTCTTCGTTAGAGAACTATTTCACCTCTTAGCACAACTAGTTGTCTTAATTAGAGAATTAATTCACCTGCAGAGGGGAAGGAGTTGTCTTCGTTAGAGAACTATTTCACCTCTTAGCACAACTAGTTGTCTTATTTAGAGAATTAGTTTACTGCAGAAGTGAACCGTCTATTGTAGCTTTCGAGCAACGTCTCTCGCAGAGGACGTTGCGACTAATTAAATACTGCACTTATTTGGGTTAGGCTGTTAATGTTGACGCAACGTCCCTATCGGAGACGTTGCTAGGAAAGAGTTTCTTAAGTTTTAATATGCTAAAGGTATGTTGAAAAGTGGTTAACATAACTATACTCAATAGTATCACTTCAGCTAATCTCATAAAAAAATCCACTCCTGTTACGAAGTGGATTTATAACTAAGCTTATAAAGCTATTAATAACGATAATGCTCAGGCTTGAACGGACCTTCTTTAGGAATACCTAAGTAGTCCGCCTGTTCAGTTGTTAATTCGTCTAACACAACGCCAATTTTAGCAAGGTGCAAACGGGCAACTTTTTCATCCAATACTTTAGGTAAAACGTATACTTTGTTTTCGTATTTACCGTGGTTTGTCCACAACTCAATTTGCGCCAACGTTTGGTTGCTGAAAGAGTTACTCATAACAAAGCTTGGGTGACCGGTTGCACAACCTAAGTTAACCAATCTACCTTCAGCCAATACAATTACATCTTTACCGTCAATTGTATATAGATCAACTTGTGGTTTGATGGTATTTTTAGTAGAACCGTAGTTTGCATTTAACCATGCCATGTCAATTTCAATATCAAAGTGACCAATGTTACAAACGATCGCTTTGTCTTTCATTGCACGGAAATGTTTTTCAGTGATCAGATCACGACAGCCACTCGCAGTAACAATGATGTCTGCTTCTTTCACCGCATCGATCATTTTCTTAACTTCAAAACCATCCATTGCAGCTTGTAAAGCACAGATAGGATCGATTTCAGTAACGATAACACGGCAACCGGCACCTGCTAATGAAGCAGCAGATCCTTTACCCACATCACCATAGCTACCCACTACAGCAACTTTACCAGCCATCATCACATCAGTAGCACGACGGATCGCATCTACCAATGATTCTTTACAACCGTATTTGTTATCGAATTTAGACTTCGTTACAGAGTCGTTTACATTGAACGCAGGAATAGGCAAAGTACCTTTTTCCATTCTTTCGTATAAACGGTGTACGCCTGTTGTAGTTTCTTCTGATAAGCCTCTGATGTTAGCGATCAGCTCAGGATATTTATCAAAAACGATATTGGTAAGATCTCCACCATCATCTAATATCATGTTCAAAGGTTTGTCAGCGCTGCCGAAGAACAATGTTTGTTCAATACACCAGTCAGCTTCTTCCAAACTTTGACCTTTCCATGCATACACACCAATACCTGCAGCAGCGATAGCAGCAGCAGCCTGGTCTTGCGTAGAGAAGATATTGCAAGAGCTCCATTTAACTTCAGCTCCTAATGCGATCAATGTTTCAATTAAAACAGCAGTTTGAATGGTCATGTGTAAACAACCGGCAATGCGTGCACCTTTTAATGGTTGCTTAGGACCAAACTCAGCACGGATAGCCATTAAGCCGGGCATTTCTGCTTCAGCCAATTTAATTTCTTTGCGACCCCATTCTGCCAGGCTCATATCAGCCACTTTATAAGGCAGTTTAAAATCAATAGACGATTTTGTTACTGTTGACATGTTTAAAATTTTAGAACACAAAAGTAATCAGATAGGATAAAATACTATAATGATTTAAAAAATCAGGATAAAATAGTATATTTAATACATTATACAGGATAAAAATAAAGTTTACTATGGCAAAAGCTGTTAAAAAAGCACAAACTACTGCGCCGGTTTCTATTGACGAAACAGATATTGAAATATTGAAGCTGTTACAGCAAAATGCAAAGATCACCGTAAAGGAAATTTCAGACAATGTACACCTGAGTACATCGCCGGTGCATGAGCGTATCAAGCGCATGGAAAATGCCGGCATCATCAAACAATATGCAACATTGGTAGATCATACCAAAGTAAAAAAAGGATTGATGGTGATCTGTTATGTATCATTAAAGCAACACGATAAAAACGCCGGTACAAAATTTATTAAATACATAAATGAGTTGAATGAAGTAATAGAGTGCTACAATATTTCCGGCGAGTTTGATTTTATGTTGAAGGTGGTGAGTGAAGATATGAATGCGTATTACGATTTTCATGTAAACAGGCTAAGTCAACATGAAAATATTGGGCATGTGCAAAGTGTGTTTGTAATGGGGGTGATAAAGCAAACACATGTGCTGGTGAATTAATAGATCAGTATTGTTGAAAGCTTTAATTATTATTCATGTTGCAGCGCTTTTTCTATTCGTTTGTCTGGAATGATCCACATAACTGCAACGAGCATGAATAAGCTTCCTGAAATAACAGGGTTTACATAGGCAAACGGGATGGCGGCTGCATAGCCAATAACTGAAAAATATCCTTTTACTGCCACCCGCTGTAATGCATGTCTTACATGAGAATCATTATCCAATGTATGCTCAATTCTTTTTTGCAAAATGGTAAATGCGGCACCACACAATAGTAGCAGTATGGCATATGTTGCTACGGTAAAAGCTGCAAAATGATTTTCTCCCATCCAGGCAGTGGCAAAGGGAATTAACGAAAGCCAGAATAATAAATTCAGGTTACTCCATATAATGCCTCCGTTTACTTTTTTAACGGTATGTAATAAATGATGATGATTACCCCAGTATATTCCAATGAAAATAAAGCTCATGATATAACTTAAAAATACGGGTGCCAGTTCTTTCAATGCTTCCCAGCTAGCATTGTGCGGTACTTTTAATTCGAGTACCATAATGGTTATAATGATGGCTAATACTCCATCGCTAAAAGCTTCGAGACGGGTTTTATTCATTTTATAAAATTAAGGTTGCTAACTTTTAAAAGCTACCAACCTTATTATATTTTGATAATTGTAATTATAAAGTTTCTTTCAACCAGTTAAAGAACTCATGTTGCCAAACCAATGCATTTTGCGGACTGGTTACCCAATGGTTCTCTTCCGGGAAGTATAAGAGCTTACTTTTAATGCCTCTTAGTTGTGCAGCCTGGAAGGCTTGCTGCGCTTGTTCTAACGGAACTCTGTAATCATGTCCGCCTTCAATGATCAATATCGGGGCATCCCATTTGCTTACAAAATTGCTGGGGTTGAATACAGTGATAGATTTTTGTGCATCAGCATTTGTTTTGTCCCAGTAAGGTCCGCCGTGTTCCCAATTCTCAAAGAACATTTCATCAGTGGTGCCGTACATGCTTTTAGTATCAAACACACCATCATGTGCAATAAATGTTTTAAAGCGATGATTGTGTATGCCGGCTAAGTAATAAACAGAATAACCGCCATAGCTGGCGCCAACACATCCTAAGCGAGTTGTGTCAACAAAGGCTTCTTTCTTCATGGCATCAATAGCGCTTAAATAATCGTTCATTACCTGACCGCCCCAGTCTTTACTTATTTGTTCGTTCCATTTAGTGCCAAAGCCAGCCATGCCGCGTCTGTCCGGTGCTACAATTATATACCCATTGGCAGCCATTAATTGAAAATTCCAACGGAAAGAATAGAATTGCGTAAGTGGAGATTGCGGACCGCCCTGGCAATATAATAAGGTGGGATATTTTTTTGTCTTATCAAAACCCGGGGGATAGATAACCCATACCAGCATGTCTTTATTATCGGTTGTTTTTACAAAACGTCTTTCTATCTTACTCATGCCGATCGTTGCATAAGCAGAATCATTCACATGCGTTAGCTGTTTCATGCTGCCATTACTAATGTCAACCGTATATAATTCAGGTGCATGATTCATATCTGTTCTGGATACGATCAAGGCATTATCTGCTTGTCCAACGATGCCGGCGATATCAAAATCTCCGCTGGTTATTTGCTTAATAACAGGCATCATTTTAGTAAGCCCGGGATAGCTTACGCTGTATAATTGTTCTGTGCCGTTAACGGCAGATAGGAAGAAAAGGTTCTTATTATCGTTGCTCCATCTATAAGAACCAATGCTGATCAAATCGTTTTGCTTGGTAAGGTTTTGTTTGGTGATGCCGTTGGAAACGACCAGGTCCTGCTTGTCAGATTCATATCCATCTCTTTTCATACTAAGCCATGCCAGGTCTCCATTTTTATTGAAAGAAGGAGAGATGTCATACCCTTTATTGTCTTCAGTAAGATCAGTTGTTTTACCGGTTTCAATATTGTAAGCATACAGATCTGTATTAGTGCTTAGCGTATAATCGGTACCGAATTTCTTTTTACAAACATACACTACTTGTTTCCCGTCTGTACTCCATACATAATCATTTGGAGTGCCGTGAGGTTTTGTCGGACAATCATATGGTTCATCGAACATCAGGTCTTTGCTGCTGTCTTTTAAAGAAAGAAATACATGATTGAATTTCCCATCTTCCCAAGTATCCCAATGGCGGTACATTAAATTATCATAGATCTGCACATTTGATTTTGATAGATCAGGATAATAATCGCTGCCATACACTTTTTTTAGTTTTACAGCTTTATCGCTGATGGTATATTTTCCGTCAGGAGATATTTTATCGTTACCTATGATGCTGTCAACATTTGTAACAATAACGGGTGTTCCTCCGTTTAACGGAATCGAATAAGTTTTTGTGTCAAAGCTATTGTTGGCAATATCAGGAGTTGTAACATTATATAGTACACTTTTTCCGTCTTTCGAAATGCCCACGCCGCCCACTCTTCCAAGTTGCCAAAGCAATTCCGGTGTTAGGTTTTGTGCAACAGCCGTTGATGTTATGAATATAATTGCTATAGTAAACAGCATCTTGTAGTTCATAAGAAAAAATTTAATTATTGATATTCTCCAAATACATTCCTTAATTCATTGGCGATCTCTCCTAAGGTACAATAATTCTCAACAGCTTCAATTACAAGGGGCATAAGATTTCGACCATCAACGGCCGCTTTTTTTATTTTTTGTAAAGATGAATTTACCTTTTCATTATTACGGGTTGCTTTCAGCTTTCTTAATTTATCTGTTTGTAATTGCTCAATACTTTCGTCTACTTTAAATACAGGAACTGTATTTTGTTCTGATTGCTGAAACTTATTTACGCCAACAATGATCTTTTCGCCGGTCTCAATTTTTTGTTGATAGTCGAAAGCGCTTTTGGCAATTTCATTTTGTATAAAGCCTTGTTCAATAGCAGCAACGCCGCCACCTAAAACATCGATCTTCTCAATTAATTCCAAAGCAGCCTGCTCTATTTCTGTAGTAAGCGTTTCTATAAAATAGCTTCCTGCCAAAGGGTCTGCAGTATCCGCAATACCACTTTCAAATGCTGCAATTTGTTGCGTGCGAAGCGCCACAGAAGCAGCTTGTTCAGTGGGTAAACTCAGCGCTTCATCGTAACCGTTAGTATGCAGACTTTGTGTGCCGCCTAATACTGCAGCTAAAGTCTGTATGGTAACTCTTGAAATATTATTTAACGGTTGTTGCGCCGTTAACGTAGCACCGCCTGTTTGTGCATGAAAACGAAGCATCATCGCTTTTTCATCCGTAGCGCCCAATTCTTTCATAATGCTTGCCCATATCTTTCTTGCCGCTCTGAATTTTGCAACTTCTTCAAACAAATTATTATGTGCGTTAAAAAAGAAGGAGAGGCGTTTGCCAAAAATATCAATGTCCAACCCTTTGTCCAAAGCTGCTTTAACATATGCTTTGCCGTTAGCTAATGTAAAAGCTATTTCCTGTACAGCGGTGCTGCCTGCCTCACGTATATGGTAACCGGAGATGGAAATGGTATTCCACTTGGGTAACTCTTTGCTGCACCATTCAAAAATATCGGTAATGATGCGCATGGAAGGTTTGGGCGGATAAATATAAGTGCCTCTTGCTGCGTATTCTTTTAAAATATCATTCTGAATAGTACCGTTTAGTTTCGTAAGATCGGCGCCTTGCTTTTTTGCCAATGCAACATACAATGCTAATAGAATAAATCCTGTGGCGTTAATGGTCATCGAGGTAGAAACATCTTCCAGTTGTATGCCTGCGAACAATGCTTCCATATCTTGCAAAGAGTCAATAGCTACCCCCGTTTTGCCAACTTCACCATTAGCCAAAGCATGGTCGCTGTCGTAGCCTATTTGTGTGGGGAGATCAAAAGCAACGCTCAATCCATTTACACCTTGCGATAATAAATAATGGTAACGTTTATTGCTTTCTTCGGCAGTGCTGAAACCTGCATATTGGCGCATGGTCCATAATTTACCACGATACATGTCTGCCTGTATGCCTCTTGTATACGGAAAATTGCCGGGAACTTCCAGTTGAAAGTTTTCGGGAGTGCTGCTGTAAACCTTTTTTATTTCAATTCCTGAATCGGTATGTATTTTCTTTTCATCAGGCATATAAAATTGGTTAAAGTACTTTCTTTGCTTCAAATTGTAAGGCCTCTGCTATTACTGCGCTTAGATCTGCATTTTTTGCAGAAGCATATTCCATTAATAGTTTGCCTAATTCTATGCCGGGAGAATGCGTTGGTAAATTGGCTGCGATTTGGTTAATGATAAAAATATTTTGGTCTTTAAAATTACCGATCGCTTTCCACATTTCGGGACTTATATAAATCTGTTGACTCACATTGTACTCATATTCTGTACGTATGGTTTCCAATAATGTAAGCTGATAATCGATCACATTCAAACCTGAGGTAGGTATTCTATTGACAATATTTTTTAGAGAGCTTCTTTCTATAAAAACCGCTAATCTTTCGTACGCCTGTAATTTTAAACGTAATGGCTCATTGTTGATATCCATCCGGTCCTTTATCTCTGCTTTCATTTTTATAAACTCAAAAAGAACCCAAAATAAAACAACCATCACTGCCACAAAAAGCGCTATCGTAAAATATTGTATATCCATATAAAAAACTGACTGTTTGGTAACAAAATTAAGGTAAGTAAATACAATGGCGGGATATTTTTTAATGCAACTATGTAAATGAAATTATAAATATCTTTATGAAGAAGCAGATGATTGAGATAGTTTTTTAGGACTGCCAAAATACGTAAATTTGTTTAAATTTTTAAGATGGAAACAATTACCGAAGCTCCGATAAAATTTACAGCCGGAGCAATTAGAGAAATAGAAAACCTGATGCACAGAGATGATTTTGATAAAACAAGTTTTTTGCGTGTGGGTGTAAAAGGCGGTGGTTGCAGCGGTATGAGTTATGTATTGGGCTTTGACGCCAGAACTGATAAAGATGAGCTGTTTGCAATAGAAGGTATTCCTGTAATAATTAATAAAGCACATGGAATCTATTTGGCAGGAATGGAAATAGATTGGCAAAATGGATTGAATGCAAGAGGATTTACTTTTAGTAACCCGAATGCAAGTAAGACATGCGGTTGCGGAAGCTCCTTTGCAGTATAAATATTTTGTGAAAGATATTTTAAAGCAGCGTTACAACAACGCTGCTTTTTTATTGATAATATTTCTTTAAATTGAATCGCTGTTTTAAAAATGATTGTTGCATGAATAAGTTGTTGTCAATTATTGTGATAGTTTGTGTTTGCCTGTTTACATCATTCTCCGTTAATAAACATTTATGTAGAGTTTTGGTATTTAGTAAAACTGCGGGCTTTCATCACGAGTCAATTGCAGCAGGCATCACAGCTATACAAGAACTGGGAAAACAAAATGCTTTTATTGTTGATACTACTACGAATGCATCTTTCTTTAATAAAGAAAGTTTATCTAAATACGCCGCAGTGATCTTCTTAAGTACAACAGGTGAATTGTTTAACGATACACAACGAACCGCATTTAAGCAATATATACGATCAGGCGGCGGATTTGTAGGTATACACGCAGCAGCCGATGCAGAATATAACTGGACCTGGTACAGTAAATTAGTGGGCGCCTCTTTTTTAAGCCACCCTCAACAACAGGCAGCAACATTAATAGTAAAAAATAAAACACATCCTGCTACAAAATATCTCCCTTTGGCATGGATACGAAAAGATGAATGGTACAACTTTAAAAATATTGATAGTGCCATAAATGTCTTGATCACTATTGATGAAAAAACATATACGGGTGGAGTGAATGGGGATTTTCATCCCATGGCGTGGTATCATGACTATGAAGGTGGTCGTTCTTTTTACACGGCATTAGGGCATACGATCGAGTCATATACTGATCCTCTTTTTTTAAAACATTTATTAGGAGGCATACAGTATGCAATTGGTAAAAACTGCAAATAAAACTTATGCAAAACGAAATTGGATTTTATACAATTAAAAATGATAACGGTTATGAAGCAGCCATCAGTAACTATGGTGCAAGATGGGTAAGCATGTGGATACCGATTGAGGGAAAAAAAATAAATGTTGTAGTTGGTTATGAAACGGCAGATGAATACATTAATAATTCAGCCGTATTTCACGGTGCTTTGGTAGGACGTTATGCAAATAGAATTGCACATGGAAAATTTAAGTTGAATGGAAAGGAATACCAGCTTCCGGTAAATCATGGTCAACATCATTTGCATGGAGGTACAAAAGGGTTTCATACTGTTGCCTGGAAGATAACTAAGAAAGAAAATAATAGTATCACATTTGAGTATTTGTCCGCTGATGAAGAAGAAGGTTATCCCGGAAACCTGAAACTAACGGTATGCTATACAATAAAGAATGATAATACGATGCAGATAGATTGCAGTGCGGTGACAGATACTCCTACAATAATCAATTTAACAGCTCATCCTTATTTTAATTTGAATGGAGCTGGCGCTGGTTTAATCACTGATCATATACTGTCAATTAATGCAGATCATTTTACACCGGTTAACAAAGAATTAATTCCTACAGGAGAAATAAAAACAGTAGAAAAAACATTTTTTGATTTCAGAGCTTCTAAAAGAGTGGGGGAGGATATACACAAAACCGATATGCAGTTAAAGTTAATCGATGGTTACGACCATAATTTTGTTTTAAACAGATCCAATGGTAATCTCTCATTGGCGGCTACATTAATAGGGGATATAAGTAAAATAAAAATGGAAATATTTACGACAGAGCCCGGATTACAATTTTATACAGCCGGAGACTCTTTGTGTTTGGAAACGCAGCATTTTCCGGATTCTCCCAACCATACGAATTTTCCTTCAACAGTATTAGAGCCCGGCGATCAATTCCAGACAACAACTGTCTTTAAGTTTACGGCTTAATAATTAAGCAGACTCCCGTATAATTAATTTGGAAGGAATTGTAATGGTCTTTGTTTTCTTAGGGATATTATTCGATTTGATTTGACGGATCAGTTCTTTTGCAGCCACTTCTCCCATTTGCATGCCCGGGTATTCGATCGTAGAAAGCTTAGGCGTGATCAGATCACACAATACATCATTATTAAACCCAAATACTGCTATATCTTTCGGGATGTTCAATCCCCTTTCATGAAGCAGGTTAATACATACAGCAGCGGCAAAATCATTGGTAATAAAGAAAGCGTCAGGCTTTGACTTTAATAATTCTTCTACCGCTTCTATTGTGGCTTCTTTATCTAAGCTGCAAATTTTTACGAGGTCTTCGTTAAAAGAGATTTTTTTTTCTTTTAAAGCTTGCTTGTATCCTTCGAGCCTGTCATAATAAACATTTCGGGTAAGGTTAGCCGTTATATGGGCAATTTTTTTGTATCCTTTTTTTAAAAGATGAAACGTTGCGTCATAGCCGCATTTAAAATTGTCGATAACAACCTTGGTGCATTTGCTATTGGTAATTACGCGATCGAAAAAAACTACGGGAATCTTTCTTTCAAAAAAAAAGTCAAAATGATCCGTCTCTTGTGTATTAAGCGCAAGTGATACGATCAATCCGTCCACACGTTTATTTAGCAGGTTTTTTGTATTGGCTTTTTCTTTTGTGCTATCTTCAGCTGAGTGTGCGATCAATAGATCGTATCCTGCTGCTGAAGCGGTCTTTTCAATGCCCGCCAATACAGAAGTAGAGAAGTTACTATTTACCTCATGCAACAATACACCAATGGTTTTAGATTGTTGTTTTCTTAAATTACTCGCAATAGTATTGTGGCGATATCCTAAATCTTTTGCAATGGCATGGATCTTTTCCCTCGTTTTACTGTTAATAACAGGATTATTATTGAGTCCTCTACTAACGGTAGTGGCCGAGATGTTCAGTTTTTCGGCAATATCGTATATGGTGACTTCTTTATCCATAATTTACTTTTGTTTCTCTCAACGAAACTTCGATTACAAAGTAAACAAAGATTTTCCTACTTTGTAGCTTTGTTTTCATAGTATGAAAAGCATCGTAAAAATAAAAAATTGCAATCGATTGCAATTTTAGAAAAAAAAGCTACTTTAGCAAATCGAATATTGCTAAAAACAGCAGTTTGCCAAATGAATAAAACGCTTCTCCTGGGAATAGACGTAGGTACTTCTTCCATTAAAGTATCAATAGTGGATGCACTTTCACAAAGAAATATTGTGTCGGTTACTTATCCGGATAATACAGAACGTGAAATTAGATTACCGTTCCAACATTGGGCTGAGCAATCTCCTTTGCAATGGTGGAGCGATGTAAAAGCGGCTATTATAAGAGCAAATCAAACAAATTTATACTCACCTGCAGACATAAAGGCAATCGGTATTTCTTATCAAATGCATGGATTGGTGATTGTAGATGAAAAAAATAATGTATTACGTGACGCCATTATTTGGTGCGATAGTCGCACGGAAAAGCAAGCAGAGAAAGGGTTGTCAGTAATTGGCGCAGAAAGATCATTATCACATTTATTGAACTTTCCCGGCAATTTTACTGCCTCCAAACTGTCATGGGTAAAAGATAATGAACCCGGTATATATAATAAGATCGATAAAATATTATTGCCGGGCGATTATATTGCCATGCAACTAACGGATAGGGTTACCACAACAATATCAGCGTTATCAGAAGGAGTGTTTTGGGATTTTAAACAACAACAATTATCTGAAGATATTTTACAAGCTTTCGGATTTGATAAAAAGCTAATCCCTTCTTTACACTCGGTGTTTTCTTCGCATGGAAATATTACAGCAACAGCAGCAAAAGAATTGAACTTGCCGGAAGGAATTCCGGTAACTTATAAAGCCGGCGATCAACCAAACAATGCCTTATCATTGAATGTATTTGAGCCTGGTGAAATTGCAACTACAGCAGGAACAAGCGGTGTTATCTATGCTGTAAACGATTCATTGGCTTACGATAAACTTTCAAGAGTTAACACATTTGCGCATGTTAATCACACTAATGAAAATAACCGCTTGGGAGTGCTGCTTTGTATCAATGGCGCAGGTATCAGTAATCGCTGGATAAAAAACCTGGTGGATGAAAATTTGTCTTACCAACAAATGAATGAAATGGCTTCTTCTGTTTCTATTGGAGCCGATGATCTGCTGTTTCTTCCTTTCGGGAATGGAGCAGAACGAATGTTATGTAATAAACAATTAAGTGCTGAATTCAACAATATCAACTTGAATAAGCACAGCAAAGCACATCTGTTCAGGGCGGTGCAGGAAGGAATAGCGTATGCATTCCGTTATGGTTTGGATATTATGCGTGAGAATGGCATGCAAACAAAGGTGGTTAAAACAGGTAAGGCAAATATGTTTTTAAGTAAGGTATTTGCGGAAGCATTTGTAAATGCTACAGGTTTGAGTTTGGAATTATATAACACAGATGGCAGTGTGGGTGCTGCGTTAGGCGCAGGTGTAGGTTTAGGGATTTATAAAACACCACAGGAAGCATTTGCGAAACTGGAGCTCTTAGAAACAATTCATCCTGATAAAGAAAAAGTATCGGCATATAATAAAGTATATGAAAAGTGGAAGGCAGCATTAGAGAAGCAAATGAAATAATTGTTGAATGACGATATGCTTTACAAGTGAGATTATCTCATTTCTTTCAGTGAAAAAAATGGATGACGAACAAGTTCACAACGATGATGAATAAACGCAGAATGCCGGGAACAAAAAAATAACATAATTAAAATAAAAACACAATGGCAATTACAAAAGGAGACAAAGAATATTTCAAAGGTATTGATCAGATAAAATATGAAGGACGTGAAACGGATAATCCATTAGCGTTTCGCTGGTACGAAGAATCTAAAACAGTAGCGGGCAAACCAATGAAAGAATGGTTTCGCTTTGCATGTGCGTACTGGCATTCATTTAACGGAAGTGGCGCAGATCCATTTGGCGGTCCTACACATTTTTTTCCATGGGATGCAAACACCGATCCAATTCAACGTGCAAAAGATAAGATGGATGCGGCTTTTGAGTTTATTACAAAATTATCATTGCCTTATTATTGTTTTCATGATGTTGACCTGATCGATTATACCAATGATATTTCAGATAATGAAAAACGTTTAAATATCATCACTGATTATGCGTTGGAAAAACAAAAGGCAAGCGGTGTGAAATTATTATGGGGAACAGCCAACCTGTTTTCACATGTTCGTTACATGAATGGAGCAGCTACCAATCCTGATTTTCATGTATTGGCACATGCAGGCGCACAGGTGAAAGCGGCATTAGATGCAACGATAAAATTATCCGGAGAGAATTATGTTTTTTGGGGTGGAAGAGAAGGCTATATGTCGTTGCTCAATACCAATATGAAAAAAGAACAGGAGCATTTGGCAAAGTTCTTACACATGGCAAAAGATTATGCACGTAAGAACGGTTTCAAAGGAACTTTCTTTATTGAACCCAAGCCATGTGAACCATCCAAGCATCAATACGATTATGATGCGGCAACGGTTATTAGTTTCTTACGCCAGTATGATTTGATGAATGATTTTAAATTGAATTTAGAAGTAAACCACGCAACCCTTGCGGGGCACACGTTTCAGCATGAGGTGCAAGTAGCAGCAGATGCCGGCTTATTAGGTTCAATGGATGCAAACAGGGGGGATTATCAAAATGGCTGGGATACAGATCAGTTTCCCAATAACATCAATGAATTGGTGGAAACGCTATTAATTATTTTAGAAACAGGTGGTTTTAAAGGTGGTGGCATCAACTTCGATGCGAAGATCAGGAGAAACTCTACTGATATGGCAGACTTATTCTATGCACACATTGGAGGCATGGACAGTTTTGCAAGGGCATTGATTATTGCAGATAACATTTTACAAAGATCTGAGTATAAGAAATTACGTAAAGACAGGTATGCCTCTTATGAAAGTTCAACCGGTAAAGATTTTGAAGACGGAAAACTTTCCCTGGAAGATCTAAGAAACTATGCCGTACAAAACGGTGAACCAAAAATGATCAGCGGCAGGCAAGAATATTTTGAAAATATTATCAATCAATACATCTAATCTTTTAAAACAAATAATATGGCATTTATTGATACTGGAAAAAGCAGTTCGGCTTCTGTTCAGCAAAGCAATAGTTTTTATATTGTGCTGCTAACGTTGGTGGCTACACTCGGTGGACTTTTATTTGGGTATGATACAGCCGTAGTAAATGGTGCCGAAAAATCATTGGTTGAGTTTTTTATTACGCCAATGTTGCAACCGGATAATTACACTTCTATAACAATGCCATTAATAACGCAGTATAAGCTCTTAATGGTAGTTGTTTTATTGATAATTACTATAATAGTTTTTATTCTTTTAGCAAAATTATTCGGCCGTAAAAGAGGGAGTATAGTTAATGTTGTCATATTGGTATTGTTAACAGTTTGGGCATATTATTTTTTACATCAGCAATTGCCATCAACAGCCGAGGCAATTAAAGATGCGGCAGACTCAATCAAAGGTTTTGTAATAGCAAGTGCATTGATTGGTTGTATCATCGGCGGCGCAGCAGCAGGGATGGTTTCAAAAAGTTTGGGGAGAAAAAATGGTTTGTTCATTGCTGCTATTACATTTTTAATTTCTGCCATAGGCGCCTGGAAACCTGAAGCATTCAATGCTTTCGGAGTTTTGGATGTTTATTCATTTGTAATATATCGTATCATTGGCGGCATCGGTGTAGGGCTCGCTTCTATGATTTCGCCAATGTACATTGCTGAAATAGCACCTGCAAAAATCCGTGGTAAACTGGTTTCATTTAATCAATTTGCGATCATCTTTGGCATGCTCGTAATTTACTTCGTCAACTATATGATTGCCGGAAAAGGAGATGAGCAGTGGCTGGTTACAGATGGCTGGCGATGGATGTTTTTTTCCGGAGTAATTCCTGCTGCTATATTTTTTCTTTTATTATTCTTCGTTCCTGAAACACCGCGTTATCTCGCCATGAAAGGACACGATGATAGAGCATTGAGAGTATTAGAAAAAATTGGCGGCAAACAAAGCGCACAATCAGTTCTCAATGCAATTAAAGGCACATTGCACGAAACAAGCCGTCCGTGGCTTTCTTACGGATCGTTATTAATAATAGCGGGGGTAATGCTTTCAGTGTTTCAGCAATTTGTTGGCATTAATGTAGTGTTGTATTATGCAGGTAATATTTTCAGGAACATGGGTGCCTCCACTGATTCATCTTTATTGCAAACAATTATTGTAGGCGTAGTAAATCTTGCGTTTACTGTAGTCGCTATATTTACTGTAGATAAATTCGGGCGCAAACCATTAATGATAATCGGCTCTGTAGGAATGGCGGTAAGTATGATTGCATTAGGCTTTTCATTTTATTCACAAAGTCTTGGAATAAGTGCGTTGATCTTCATGCTTATTTACACAGCTTCATTTGCATTAAGCTGGGGACCGGTTTGTTGGGTATTGCTTGCAGAAATATTTCCCAATAGTATACGTGGCGCTTTATCAATTGCTGTGGCAGCGCAGTGGGTAGCCAATTGGGTTGTGTCGTTTACATTTCCAATGATGAACGATAACGTAGCGCTCACCGAAAAATTCAATCATGGATTTGCGTATTGGATATATGGAATAATGTCGGTTCTTTCTGCCATATTCATTTGGAAGTTAGTGCCGGAAACAAAAGGCAAAACATTGGAAGAAATTGAAAGCATTTGGAAAAAATAATAGGCTGTTAGTTTTATTTTGAAACAAACACTTGTTTTTTAGATCAGCATTGTTGTGCTATTCGCTTCAACGATCATACTGCTATTAAGCTTTTGCTAAAGCATAAAGTATGTTTTGATAAAGGAAACTATATTGATATGAACAACTTTAAAATAATATTCTATAGTTTATTCTTTTTAATCTTATTTCATTTTCATAGCAACGCACAAACTAATAGCTTATTGAAAGTTGTTAAATGGGAAAAGGGAAACAATAGCTTAACTGTTACTACTAAAAACGGGCAACTGGTTTTCATTCCATATTTAAACAAAACAATTCAAATAAAATTTGGAAGCCCTGTAAATATACCGGAGCTTAAAAATTATGGCGTTGTTAATTCTCCGCAACGAATAGAGTTTAAAGTTACCGACACAAAAAACGCTATTGAATTAAAAACTGCTTTTTATTCTCTTTCGATTGATAAATCAAACAGCAGCATTTCTTTTTACGATCAAAAAGGGAAAAAAGTTGTAGAAGAATTTCCCGGAGCAAATCGTTCTGCAATTACAAACAAACAACTAGTTATAAAAGATAATTTTCAGCTTACTGCTGACGAAGCATTGTACGGGTTAGGCCAGTATAGAGATGGTTATTTAAATCTTAGAGGAAAAACCAGGGAACTGGTGCAGTTCAATACGCAGGTAAGCGTTCCCGTTATACTCTCTACAAATGGCTGGGGAATGTTTTGGGATAATGCTTCCAGAACAATTTTTAAAGATGATACAAGCGGAATGTCTTTTCAATCAGATGAAGGCAACGGAACAAATTTCTTTTTATTTTTTGGAGATAAATTAGATACTATTTTACAGCAATACCGTAAGCTCACCGGTGATGCGCCATTAATGCCTAAATGGGCGTTGGGCTATCATCAAAGCCGTAACAGGTATACATCACAGCAAGAGGCTATTAGCGTAGTAAAAAGAATGCGTGATGAAAAAATACCGATGAACTCCATCTTTATTGATTATTTTTTTTGGGGTAAATATGGAATGGGGTCCCATCACTTTGATGAAGCCTCATTTCCGCAACCAAAGCAAATGATGGATAGCTTTCATCAGTATAACTCAAAAGCAATTGTAACAATATGGCCGGGCTTTGAATCAAAGACAAACAATTATAAAATAATGAAAGATGCCGGCTGTTTACTGGGAGGAGGAACAGCCATTTTCAACGGCGCTACCATTTACGATCCATTTGATCCTAAAGCGGCAGCATTATATTGGAAGCTGGCAAATGATAGTTTAGGAGATAAAGGGATCGACGGCTGGTTCCTTGACGGGCCGGAACCAGATATTACTGAAACATTTTTGAAAACAAAAACTTATCTCGGTCCGGCTACCCAGGTACGCAATTTGTATTCTTTGTATCACTCTTCTAATTTTTATAAAGGATTATTGAAAGCGCACCCTGACAAACGACCTTATATTATTACCCGTTCAGGCTGGGCATCGCAACAGCATTATGGTACAGTGGTGTGGTCGGGCGATATACAAACTACTTTTAAAGAACTAAAGAACCAGATCACAGCAGGCTTAAATTTTACAGCGAGCGGTATTCCTTATTGGACAACAGATGTTGGCGGTTATGAAGGCGGCGATCCTGAAAGTGAAGCCTATCGTGAATTGTATGTTCGCTGGTGGCAATATGGAACGTTTTGTCCCATCTTTCGCTCGCATGGGTACCGCAAAAGAGGAGATGTGGGAGAGCTGCCGAATGAGTTGTGGGCTTATGGAGAGAATGTGCAAAAGATCTGCACCCAATACGATGAACTCCGGTATCGCTTAATGCCATATGTTTATTCATTAGCAGCCAATATTGCTAATAAACAATATACTCCAATGCGTTTGTTGTCGTTCGATTTTGAGAATGATAAAAATGTATATGATATAAAAGATGAGTTTATGTATGGACCTGCTTTTTTAGCAGCGCCTGTTACAGATTCAGGTATGCGTAGCCGTGATGTTTACTTGCCGAAAGGAACTGAGTGGATAGATTTCTGGTCAGGTGAAAAATTAGGAGGTGGACAAACCATTCATGCGGCAGCACCTGTTGAACGCATTCCTGTTTATGTACATGCCGGAAGCATCGTGCCTTTAGGTCCGGCAATGCAATATGTAGATGAAAAAGCAACTGATACTATTGAGCTAAGAATTTATCCCGGAGCCGATGGAAAATTTTCTTTATATGAAGATGAAGGCGATGGATTCAATTATAAGAAAGGAATGTTCAGTACAATTGATATTGTATGGAACAATAAGGAGAAAACATTAACCATTGGCAAACGAAGTGGAAGCTTTAAAGGAATGCTGCTCTCAAGAAAATTCAACATTGTATTGGTTGATAAAAACATGGGCACAGGCGTGCATAACGATGCGTACACAAGAACGGTTAACTATACGGGAACACAGGTGGCTATTGCATTTTGAAGGGAGAGGTTTTGCAATAAAGAAGATGCGTTATAAGTCGTTATTTTTCAATAGCTTTGGGATGCTGTTACCGATTGTTATTTTTATATTTTTATTGAGAAAAACATGATTAAAGATGCCATTATGTATGCCGATGAAAGAAATGATTATCTCATCTTTTTCACTGAAAGGGATGGATAACAGAACAAGTTCACAACGATAATGCTACAAAGAACGAATGCCGGTGTCATAATTATATCAAAAAACCAATAAAGGATTTATTGCTGCTAAATTGAAGATTGCTTATGCGTAAACTTAGTGTTTGCCTTTATATTCTTTTTTTCTATACAGGTTATTCATATGCCCAGGAGAACTATGGGCTCACGTTTAATTCTTTTAATGTTTCCCAGGAAAATAGAACGGGTTTGGAAATCGGTGGCGACAATGCTATTTGTTTTTCCGACAATATGGATCTGAGCTTTGAATTTTATTTTATTCCTAACCGTACTACCAATTTTGGGTATGTATTCCGTATGATCAATAATAACGGACAAAATATAGACCTGCTCTATAATGAGAAGGATAAGGTGTTCAATACGATCTCAGGAGGAGTATTTACCGGTGTTGATTTTACATTAAATGATAATCTGCTGTTTAAACAATGGACAAAGGTTCGTTATCATTTTTCGCACGATTCCCTGGCTTGTTATATTAATGGAACATTATGCAAAACAGCAAAGGTTTCTTTCAAAGACAAATGCTTTAAGTTACTGTTTGGCGCTAACCGTTCTCCGGAATTTTCTACTACCGATGAGCCGCCAATGGTAATGCGCAATATTTCAATAAATGAAAGCAATCAATTGAAATATTTGTGGACATTACGAAATGGAGCCCAGGGAAATGTTATTTATGATTCTGTAAGCAATACACCGGCTATTGTTACCAACCCGGTTTGGTCAGAAGATCTGCATAAGAACTGGCAACCTTTAAAAACGTTGGTCGTTCATGGAGATGGAAGCGTAGCTTATGATCCTGATGGCGATAATTTGTATGTAGTAGGAACAGATTCAGTCTATCGGTTGGGCATAAGCGATGTTATGTCCAGCGCATCTGTTTCATTATCCAACTCGTACAAATTGTTTCAAGGCAATCAGTCTATTTATAATACTGCAGAAAACAAGCTCTATAATTTTTACATAGATATTAAATCGATCGCAGGCTATTCACCAACTGATTTCAACTGGGATAAAAAAATGGATTCGGTTGCCAATACTGAATATGGTCATACCGATCGTATTTATGTAAAAGAAGAAAATGCGTTGTACATATTTGGCGGGTATGGACAAATGAAATATAAAAACCAGGTACAGCGTTACGACTTTGCTGCAAAAACATGGCAGGATATTGCAACCAGCGGTGATTACTTTGTTCCCAGGTATTTAGCCGCTGCAGGTAAAGGAGGTAGTCACATTTATATCATTGGCGGTTATGGAAGTAAAAGCGGAGACCAGGTTTTAAATCCCGGTCACTTATACGACCTGGTTGATTATAATTTGCAAACACATTCGTTCAGGAAAATATATTCATTAAAAGAGCCTGATACATCATTTGTATTTGCTGGCTCAATGGTAATTGATTCTGTAAATAATTGTTTTTATGCTTTGTGTTTTGATAAAAGCAAATACGATACAAAGCTTAAATTGATGAAGGGCTCTTTGTCTAAACCTGAGTATGAGTTTTTGGCAACTACTATTCCTTATGCATTTCATGATGTAGTTTCTGATGCTGACTTGTTTTATAGTGCCAATACCAAACAATTGATTGCTGTTACACAATTGGTTGAGCTGGGAAAACAAACTACAGTAAAGATCTACAATATTGCATTTCCACCATTGCCGCTTATTTCTGAAGCGCCGGCTAATCCCTCTTTTGTAAGTAAAAAATTAATAGCGTTTATAACTGCTGCTATATTGATCTTTGTTTTGCTAATGATCTTTCTTCGGAGGAAAAAAATGGTAGTGACGAATGACGGAACATTGACGGAGGAAGAAAAAGTATCTACTGAAAAGAATATTATTGTAGAAGAAAAAGTAATGAATGTAGCAGAACCTTCACCTAACCGGGTATTTATAGAACTGGGCGATAAACGCATGTTTGAAGTGCCTGATTTTGTTACGGCAAGAGAAAGTAGCGTGAATATTTACCTGTTTGGCGATTTTGAAATTGTGGATACTGAAGGCAATGAGATCAGCAAACAATTTTCTCCTTTATTGAAAGAAATGTTCCTTGTTATTTTATTGAATACGTTAAAAGGAGGGAAGGGAATTACATCAGAAAAGCTGAATGATATTTTTTGGGAGAACAAGACGGGTAAAAATGCGAAGAATAATCTTTCTGTAAACATTGTCCGTTTAAAAAGTATTTTAAGTAAGATAAGTGATATACATATTGTAAAAAATGGTGAACGCTGGGAATGTGAATTCGACAGTAATAAAGTGAGTATTGACCTGGCTGATCTTTTACAGTTGCGCTCCCGTTATCCAAGCCAACATGGAAAAGAGTTTTTATCAAAGATGTTGTACTTTGTTTCTCGTGGTGCTTTTTTAAAGCAGGCAGAATATGCATGGCTGGATGATATTAAAGCGGATGTAAGCAACAAGATCATTGATGAGTTACTGGAAGAAAATAAAAACCTCAATCCTGATACGGATGCAGAATATATTATTGAAGTAGCTAATTGCATTTTCAACTTCGATTCGTTGAATGAAGATGCGCTTCATTTTAAATGCCAAACTCTTGATCGCCTAGGTCGGCATTCTATTGCTAAAACTACATACGAACGTTTTGCGAAAGAGTATCGCAAAGTGTATGGAGAAGATTTTCCTGTTTCATTCACAGATGTGCTGAAGTGATTGGTGTAATTTAATTTTTTCCTTAATGTTCAAATCGCCTTTTTCTTTCAATGGTATGATCTCAAGAAGAGAGTTTGGGCTGTCGATATTAATATGTAATGTCGGGATAGTTGGGCTTTTTTTTATAATGTTAGCTATAGGTTGGAAGCTGGGGTATTTCTTTATAGCATTTTTACTGTTTGTGATGGTGTGGTTTAGGGTAGCCCAGGGAACTAAGAGATGTCATGATATCGGGCTAAGCGGATGGCATCAATTGATCCCACTCTTTACTTTTGTTTTACTGTTTACAAAAAGCAATCATATAAACAACCGTTATTTTAATAAAGAAAATTCCATTGTAAAAGGAATTTGTAAAATTGTATCCATAGGGGACAACATTGTTCAGGTGGAAATGAGTGACGGGCAATTAAAGGACCTGCATCGTATTGTTTTATCGGTTAATGCCAAGCCCGGCGACTTAATACAACATATAAACAATGGTAAATATGTAGTGGTGGATAAAGATGGCAATTTGGTTTTTAGGATATGATACCGTTTTTGTTGATTGATTTCCATTTGTTTAACGATCCAATCAAAAATTAATCTCTCATTAATTATAATTTATAGTATTTATTAGGCTCCCGACCGTTTCTTGCACAAGATTAATTGCTAAAACCTCTCACCAAGGAGATCTATAAATCTTGCATTGCAATATGAAATTTTCATTACAGGCTTTTTACCTTTTTTTAGTAATAGGATTTGTGGTAGATAAAGGCTATTGCCAAAAATTTCCATATCAAAATAATTCTTTATCGGTAGAAGAAAGAGTGAAAGACCTCGTTTCCCGGATGACGAACGAGGAAAAGATAAAACAATTGGACATGTATTGGGGTAAAGAAGTAACCCCTATGACAAACCATGAAGCAACTGTATATGACGAAAAGTTCATTGCCCGGGCTTTGGGTAATTTCTCAATTGGTTCTGTTCACGATTTTTATCCTGCTTATGCAGCTGTTTCCAACAAGGTGCAGCAATATATAATCACACATTCAAGGTTGGGTATTCCTGTAATGTTCATTGAAGAAGGTTTACATGGATATTTGGGCAAGGGTAGTACAAGTTTCCCCATACCCTTGGCCCTTTCAGCCACATGGGACACAGCATTGATATATAAAGTAGCCCGATCTATAGCTACCGAAACAAGAGCCAATGGTACGAATATGATATTAGGTCCATTGCTCGATATTGCGAGAGACCCTCGTTGGGGAAGAATGGAAGAAACCTATGGAGAAGATACATATCTCGTTTCCGAAATTGGCTTGGCAATGGTAAAAGGCTTGCAAGGCAATGGCATTAATAATAATGACGCCGTAATCAGTGAACCGAAACATTTTATTGTACATGGCATACCCGAGGGCGGTAGTAATACAAGCCCGGTAAATGTTGGGGTACGGGAAATGCGTAGCGTATATTTTCCCACATTTGAAAAAGCAGTTCGGCAAGGAAAGGCTTGGGGAATAATGGCTGCTTATCATGAAATTGATGGACTGCCGATGGTTGACAATAAATGGTTGTTGACAGATGTATTGCGCAAGGAGTGGGGCTTCAAAGGATTTGTATTGTCAGATCTGGGAGCAATAAAATTAACATTGGAAAATCATTTTGTAGCAAGCAGTCGTACAGATGCTTTGGCACAAACATTAAATGCCGGATTGAATATGCAGTTCTATGATTTTGTGCACAATGATTTTGATCGTGCTATGGATTCAGCTTTACAAAATAAAATGATAACTCAACAGCGTTTAGACAGTGCTGTTGGTGATGTGCTGCGTGTGAAGTTTGAATTAGGCTTGTTTGACAACCCTTATATAGACACCACTTTATGGAGTAAAGAAAAACATAGTGAATTCCATCAGCAGTTAGCACTACAGGCAGCGCAGCAAAGTATTTGTTTATTAAAAAATAAAGGAGAGGTGCTGCCGCTTAAAAAAGTAAGCAGGGTAGCATTGATAGGTAAAATGGCGGTAAGCAATTACCTCGGCGGATACTCTAATACCCAAGACACTGCCATTTCATTATTAACAGCTTTACAACAAAGAGCAAAGAATATTACTATTGATTACACTGCTGGAATTTCAAAGATCAATAATGATTCAGCATTGCAAAAAGCAATTGAGTTAGTAAAGCGGTCTGATGTAGCGGTAGTTGCCCTGGGTGAAGAATTGGAAGAAATAGGAGAAGGCAAAGATAGAGCTGACCTGGATTTAAGTGATGCACAAATGAAACTGATAAAAGCAGTGCAGCAAACAGGCAAACCTGTTGTGGTTGTGTTAATGAATGGGCGGGCATTGTGTATTAACTGGGTGGCCGAAAATATTCCGGCGATTGTTGAAAGTTGGTTTGGCGGTGAAAAAAGCGGATTGGCAATTGCGGATGTTTTGTTAGGTAATGTAAATCCAAGTGGTAAATTACCTGTAACATTTCCACGTTCGGTAGGGCAAATACCAATTTATTATAATCATAAGCCAACATCTTATCATAAATATGTTGATGAAAAAGATACGCCACTTTACGCTTTTGGCTACGGGTTGAGTTATACTACATTTGTGTATTCCGATTTGAAATTGCCCTCAATATCTTTGAACTCCGATTCGATCATTGAGATCAAGTTGAATCTTACTAACTCAGGAAAAGTTGCCGGAACAGAAGTAGTACAGTTGTACGTGAGAGATATGATATCAAGTGTTACCACTCCAGAAAAATCCTTAAGATCATTTAGCAGGGTTTATTTACAACCAAACGAAACAAAAGAAGTTGTTTTTAAATTAAATAAGAAAGAGGCATTGTCTTTATGGAATAGAGATATGCAAAATGTTGTAGAGCCGGGAGAGTTTAAAATAATGATAGGAAGTTCATCAGATGATATTCGATTAACCGGTAGTGTAGAAGTTAAATAGAACGCTGTTCAAATATCATTAAATCTGTGTCATCAACATTTAATAGTCCGCTTTGAATCCAAACATAAAAATTTTCAACAAGTTCAGTTTGATCGTATGCTGTGAATTATAACAAGCTGAACTTGTTTGAAAAGAAGCTCAAAAAAAGATGAATAGAAAACAAACTGTACAAGGGAGTGACACAACAATGCTGGTTAAAACTGTGTTGTTAGGTACAAAACTATTTTTAATACTATTTTTTTTGTCGCCCGTACAATTGCAGGCGCAGAAAAATAGTGCACAATATCCTTTTCAGAATGCAACACTTTCTTTTGAACAACGTGCAGCAGATCTCGTAAGCCGGTTAACACTAAAAGAAAAGATCGCATTGATGCAGAATAATTCCGAAGCAATACCACGATTAGGAATTCCTGCATACAATTGGTGGAATGAGTGTTTACATGGTGTAGCAAGAGATGGAGCAGCCACCGTGTTTCCGCAAGCCATTGGCATGGCTGCTATGTGGGATCTGCCATTGATGAACAAGATCGGTGAAACGGTATCAACAGAAGCAAGAGCTAAACATGAAGAACATGTGCGCAAAGGTGAGCGAGGTATTTACCAAGGCTTAACTTTTTGGACGCCTAACATAAATATTTTCAGAGATCCACGCTGGGGCAGAGGGCAAGAAACCTATGGAGAAGATCCATTTTTAACAGGTGCTACCGGAGTTGCTTTTGTAAAAGGCTTGCAGGGCAATGATCCCAAATACTTTAAAGTAATTGCAACCGCCAAACATTTTGCAGTACATAGCGGCAGCGAATACAATCGTCATTGGTTTAATGCGGAAGTTAGTAAACAGGATTTATTCGATACGTATCTTCCGGCATTTGAAAATTTAGTAACTAACGGCAAGGTATACTCTATAATGGGGGCATATAACCGTGTGGACGGAGTGCCTGCTTGTGCTAATGCTTTTTTACTGGATACAGTGTTACGTAAACGTTGGGGATTTAAGGGATATGTAGTTTCTGATTGTGGAGCTATAACAGATATTTATCGTGGACATAAATATGCAGCAACAGAATCTCAGGCTGCTGCATTTGCCGTAAATGCCGGCTGCGATCTTACTTGTGGCAGCGAATATATTTCTTTAGAAGAAGCTGTTGCAAAAGGAGAAATAACCGAGCAACAAATCAATGTTTCTGTTTCAAGATTATTATTGGCTTTGTTTAAGCTGGGAATGTTTGATAAGAATGTCGCATATGCAAATATTCCGTTCAATGAAAATAATAGTCCGGCACATGATGAACTCTCGAAGAAAGCATCTTTAGAAAGTATGGTGCTGTTACAAAATAAAGGAATATTGCCTTTGTCAAAATCCATTAAAAGCATTGCAGTTGTTGGACCTTTTGCAGATGAGTTGACAGTGTTGCGTGGTAATTATAATGGCGACGCAACAAACCCGATTTCTTTTTTGAAAGGGATAGGAAATTTTGTCGGAGAAAAAGTTACTGTTACAACCAATAATTACATCCGTGTGCCGGATGCAGATTATGCCAATGAAAAAAATGCAAAAGACAGTATTGAATTATTAGTGAAAGATTGTGCGAATGCAGATGTAGTTGTTTTCTGCGGAGGTTTATCGCCGGGTGTAGAAGGTGAAGAAGGGCCTGTTGAGAAAAAAGGATTTTTTCACGGCGACAGAACATCATTGGATCTGCCGGATGTGCAATTAGCTGCATTAAAAGCGTTGAAAGCAAGCGGAAAGAAAATTATTTTGGTATTAACTAACGGTGGCGCTTTGTCGTTGAATTGGGAAAATGAAAACCTGGATGCGATCCTTGAAGCATGGTATCCGGGACAGAATGGCGGTAGTGCTGTCGCAGATATTTTATTTGGTGCTTATAATCCTGCAGGTCGTTTGCCCGTTACATTTTATAAGTCAGTAAATGATCTGCCTGCATTTGAAGATTATAATATGCAGGGTAGAACCTATAAATATTTTGCAGGAACTCCTTTATATACTTTTGGCTATGGATTAAGCTATTCAACTTTTGACTATCAAACAATAACGCTTTCAAAAGAAAGCGCATCGCAAAAAGATTCTGTCCAGGTAAGTATTGCACTAAAAAATACTTCAGCTGTTGATGGAGAAGAAGTGGTGCAGTTATACGCTTCTTCATTTACCATGCAGCAGTTCCGGCCAATTAAAACATTGATCGGCTTTTCAAGAGTTTCAGTAAAGGCGGGAGAAACAAAAACGGTGATTATACCTGTTTCAACACAATCATTACGTCAGTTCAATACTCAGAAGAATAATTACGAAGTATACCAAGGAATGTATTCTATCCAGGCAGGAAGCTCCAGCAATGATATTCACCTGGCAACAAATTTAAAAATCGAATAACTATGAATAGCAATAGATTGATAACACTTATAACATGCATATTAATTACAGGAATACTATATGCACAGGATACAACTAACGGGTATCATTATCCTACCTATAAAGGATTGGTAATGGCCGGTTACCAGGGATGGTTCAATACACCCACAGATGGAGCCGGTCGTAGCTGGCATCATTTTCAAAGAAGAAACGTGTTTGCTCCGGGTTCATGCGAGATTGATCTATGGCCGGACATGACGGAATATCAAAAACAATATCCTACTGATTTTAAATTCAGCGATGGTAAAACAGCTACAGTTTTCAGCGCTTATGATAAAAGCACGGTTGACCTGCATTTTAAATGGATGAAAGATTACGGAATTGATGGTGTGTTTATGCAGCGTTTTGTTGCAGAGATAAGAAGCGCCAGTGGCAAACATCATTTCAATACTGTATTGGAAAATGCTATGCAGGCAGCAAAGCTCAACAACAGGGCTATATGTATTATGTATGATTTAAGTGGTATGAACCCACAAGATGTTTCTCTGGTATTAAATGATATTGATGAATTGAATAAAAAATATGGGTTGCTGAATAAAGATTCGATCATCTCTCCAACATATCTGCATCATAATGGTAGGCCATTGGTAACAGTTTGGGGCGTGGGTTTTAATGATAATCGCAGGTATGGGTTTACGGAAGCCGATAAAATTATAGATGGACTAAATCAAAGAGGTTATAGTGTAATGTTGGGTGTGCCTACTTACTGGCGTGACTTTGGTTTTGATGCAATAAAAAGTGATAGCCTGCATACATTGATTAAAAAATGTGCTATCGCGGCACCATGGTTTGTTGGTAGGTACGAAATGAAAGATTATCCAAAGTTTCATCAACATATAGTAGATGATATGAAATGGTGTAAAGACAATAATGTGGACTATGTGCCTTTAGCGTTCCCCGGTTTTTCATGGAGGAATATGAATGGACCAAATGCAAGAACGATCGACAGGGAAAATGGAAACTTCTTTTGGCAACAGGTTGCAGGAGCAAAACAAGCTAATGCTTCCATGCTTTACATTGCTATGTTTGATGAAATGAATGAAGGCACATCGATCTTTAAATGCGCTACAAAAAGTAACCTGCCGTTAAATCCAAAAGGGGTTCTTGTAGAAATTGATGACAGTTTAAAAAGTGATTATTATTTATGGTTGGCAGGACAAGCCGCTAACTGGTTTCATGGAGATAAAAAGTATTCTGCAATAAAACCTGTTCGTAACTAATAAAGATGAAATATGCCTTCATCATATTGATAAGTTTTCTTTTTGGAATAACATCAATTGCCCAAAGCAAAGTTGTTGATACTTTGGTATATAATCATACGATTCGTATTGCCTGCATCGGTGCAAGTACAACCTATGGTGGCAATATAGAAAACAGGGAGGTAAATTCTTTTCCTGCGCAGCTTGGGAAAATGCTTGGTAGTAAATGGGATGTAAAAAATTTCGGAGTGGATGCATCAGGAATAATAAAGAAAGGAAGCTTGCCCTATTGGAATACACAGGCATTTAAAGATGCACAAGCTTTTCTTCCTAACATCGTGATCTTTAATATTGGAGTGAATGATGTGCAGCCACAGAACTGGCAATATAAAGATGAATTCTTAAGTGACTATATTGAAATGATAACCATCTTTCAAAATTTATCTTCTCACCCTAAAATATATTTATGCAGAGAGATCCCTGTGTTCCAGGATAAATGGGGAATAAGGGCTTCTGTAGTAAATAAGGAATTAGATCCCATGAAAAAGAAACTGGCGCACCAACTTAAAATACCAATGATCGATCTATACAAACCATTGAAACAACATAGTGATCTATTCCCGGATGGTATTCATCCAAATGCCGCAGGCGCAACCATCATGGCAAAAACTATTTTTAAAGCATTAACAGGTAAGACAGTAAAATAAATATGAAAAAATATTGCTTACTTTTCTTTTTTATTGGTTTAATAAGTACAACGTTTGGACAACGTATTGATGTAGCATTATTAAACAAATACAATGTTAGTTGGGATGAACCCGGACCAACATCTTATCAATCTATGCCTATTGGTAATGGTGATATTGGGCTGAATGTATGGACAGAAGCAAACGGCGATATCTCTTTTTATATTTCTAAAACAGATGCATGGGGAGAAGAAGTAAAAGATAGGGGAGATTGGATGAAACAAGGTGGAGTATTGATGAAGTTAGGATTGGTGCGTATAAGTGTTGTCAATAATCATTTTAAAAAAGGAGATTATTTCAGGCAAATATTAAAGTTGCATGAAAGTGAGCTATTGATAACTGAAGGAACGGGTAATAATGCTATTGATTTTAAAATTTGGGTAGATGCTAACAATCCTGTCATTCGTATTGAACAGGCAAGTGGTTATCCTGTTTCACTAAAAGTTACTTTGGATAATTGGAGAACTAACGGCGAAGGAGACACTGTTTTAAATAAATCGAATTGCATTCAATGGTATCATCATAATTCGGAAAAGGCTGATTCTGCTTTAAGAAATATTGTGTTTGGTGCTACAATTGATGGAAGAGGATTAGTAAAAACTGACAAGTCCACATTACAATCATCCCATGCATCAGTTAATCAGGTTATTTCTATTTATCCTCTGACCCAAAATGTGAATACACCTGACAATTGGATTAGTACAAACGATCAACAGGTCATCAACCTAAATAAGACAAATACTGAAACTGCGAGAAAAGCACATTATAAATGGTGGGATGATTTTTGGAACCGTAGTTGGATATTTATAGAGGGTGATAGCATAGCAACTAAAACCACAGAAGGATATTTATTGCAACGGTATGTTACTGCTTGCTCAGGCAGGGGTGCTTACCCGGTAAAATTCAACGGTTCTATTTTTAATGTTGATAACCCGGATTATAATGGCAGAGATAAAAATCAGCCTTTAACTCCAATGAATGCGGACTTTAGAGAATGGGGAGGCCAATATTGGTTTCAAAATACAAGACCTATGTATTGGCCAAGATTGCAGGCAGGAGATTTTGATATAATGCTGCCTTTGTTCAAAATGTATGCGAATATGATCAAGGCAAATGAGCCGTTGGTCAGGAAATATTATGATCATGCCGGTTCTTACTTTGCGGAAACATCTCCGTTTTGGGGCGGACTTTTATATATGGGACCTGAAGTAAAAGAAAACTGGACAGGACATTACTTTACGCCGGTTTTGGAATTGAGCATGATGGCGTTTGATTATTTTGAGTATACCCAGGACACAGCCTTTGCTAAAAATATTTTATTGCCGATAGCCTCCAATGGAATTTTATTCTTTGATAAGCATTTTGGTAGAGATTCTTCGGGCAAATTATTGTTAGATCCTGATAATTCGATTGAAATGTTCTGGAAAGTGCACAACCCTGCTCCCGATATTGCAGGGTTACATGCAGTATTGTCAAGATTGATTGCTTTGCCGGGTAGTTTAATAAACGAACAACAGCGCAAAGAATGGATTCGCTTTCAAAATGAATTGCCACCATTACCCGTAGGTACAAAAGAAGGAGCACAGGTTTTGTTGCCTTATACAGGTCCTCAGATAATAAAATCTCATAATGCAGAAAATCCGGAATTGTATGCGATCTATCCTTTCCGGTTGTATGGTTTGGGAAAGCCTGATCTGGAACTGGCAAAAAATACATTCGCTATCAGAAAATTTAAGGAAAAAGGTTGCTGGTTTCAAGATCCCGTTCAGGCTGCAATGTTGGGTTTGGCTGAAACAGCAAAAGATTACATAACGTTTAACCTTACCCGAAAAGCGCCTGGCTTAAAATTTCCTGCTTTTTGGGATGTGGGTGCCGATTATCTTCCTGATGAAGATAACGGTGGAAATGGCGAAAACGGGTTACAACAAATGTTATTACAAACAGACGGTAAAAAGATCATGATCTTACCGGCTTGGCCAAAAGAATGGAATGCGAATTTTAAATTAAACGCTCCTTATAAAACTACAATAGAAGGAAAAGTGCGAAATGGGAAACTGGAAGAAATAAAAGTTATACCTGAATACAGGAGACAGGATGTTATAATAAATGAATAATCGGGAGAACCTTAAATGGTTATTAATAAGCTTATTAATAGCATTATTAAGATAAATAGCTCTATACAGTTCTTATATTTTTAGGATTCTTAACCTGTTTTGGAGAGTTTTGAAATAAAGGCGCAGTGATTATAGACATTCTTTTCTAAGTGAGACAGTAATTTTACTTGATTCTTACTCAGTTATAAAAGAAAAGTTCAAAAAAAGCCAAAATTAATTGCGTTTTAATGGGATTTTAATCACTGTGTTAAGGTTTTGTTAGTTTTTTTGCTAAGTGATTGCTTGACTTTGTATATGTGATTCAATGATTTAGATCACAGGTGTATAACGAACACTAATTGCTTGTCAATCTTTCTAGAGCCATAATTTTCTTGTTATTAAATGGATTAATAAGATCGTATTAAATGTTTTATTGATCCGGTTTAAATAAAACGTTACTTAAAACAATTGCAGTATGAAAAAAGTATTTCGGGTACTATTAGTTGTCGCATTCTTTTTACCGCTCGGTGCCCTGGCACAACAGCGAACCGTCACAGGAAAAATTACCAATTCAAAAGATGGAGCTCCATTATCCGGTGTAACCGTAACCGCAGGTTCGGGGGCTGCTAAAGTAGCAACCACCACCAACGATGCGGGAGAGTATTCTATTACAGTTCCGGATAAAGCAAAAGAGATCACATTCTCTTATGTTGGCTTTGGAGACATTACAGAAAAGATCAATGGGCGTTCAACAATAAGTACACGCTTAAGTGCTGCGTCGGCAGACCTTGGTGAGGTAGTTGTAGTAGGTTATGGCACGCAAAAGAAAGTTAATTTGACCGGCTCAGTCGCTACATTGAAAGGAAGTGAGTTGGTGACCACAAAAAATGAAAACACTTATAATATGCTTACCGGTAAAATACCGGGCTTGCGTATGGTGCAAAAAACTGCAGAGCCGGGCTCTTATGAAAATTCATATGATATACGTGGTTATGGTGGTGCTCCATTGGTAGTAATTGATGGAATTCCCGGGGGGGCATTGGAAAGAATGGATCCTAATGAAATTGAAAGCATTTCGGTATTGAAAGATGCTGCTGCAGCAGTATATGGAGCTAATGCAGCTTCTGGTGTTATATTAGTAACTACTAAAAAAGGAGCGAATAAAGATGGCAAACTGGATATAACCTATTCTTTTAATCGTGCCATCCAGCAATTTTTAGGAATGCCCCAGGGCGTTGGTCCGGTTGACTATATGATGTTGACCAACGAAAAAGCAAAACGTGATATGAGCTTGTATGCAGATGCCACTGCACCTCTATACTATGGTTATTATGATCTGCAGCCATGGATAAACGGAACGGCAAAAGGTGCTGATTGGATAGATGCTGCTTTTAATACCACGTCTCCACAGGTACAACATAATATAAATATCACCGGCGGTAACGATAAGATAAGCACGTTTACAAGTTTGGGGTATACAAAACAGGATGGCTTATTAAAATCAAATGCATTGGATTACACCCGTTGGAATTTGCGTTCTAATATAAATGTAAAGATCAATAACAGGCTACGTGCTCAATTGTTGATTTCAGGTTATTCTGATACAAAAAATCAACCTTTTCAGCCTTTGTGGAATATATTCAAATATGCATGGAATGCACTTCCGATCAACCAGATATATGCCAACAACAATCCCTATTACTTAAATGTAATGCCGGATAATGTGAATCCTGTTGCAGCGATCGATCCTTCACAGGTTGGATATGTAAAATCAACATCCAGGCAAATACAGGCTCAGGGAAGCCTGGAATATGATATCCCTGGTATAAAAGGGTTAAGGGCAAAAGGTGCTTACACGTACGCATATTATGTATCTGATAATACCAGTTACAGGAATGTATACGATCTGTATTCGTTTCACGCAAGCGATAGCACGTATGTTCCTTCGCTGGTTAATGGATCGGGTGCTTTAAACGATCCTATCTTAAACAGGGCTTATGGTACCAGCAATTCTACAGTAATGCAGTTGTCACTTAACTATGCTGCCTCCTTTAAGAAAGTGCATAATGTTACAGCTTTATTGCTTTATGAAGAATTACATGGTACATCCGATAATATTTTTGCACAACGCTATCTTCCTTTACCATTGCTTTATAATCTTTTCCAGGGTATAGCAGGAACAGGAGAAATAGGATCGGCTAATCAAAATGGAGTAGGCGAATCTGCAAAAAAATCAATTGTTGGCAGAGTTAATTATGATTACAAAGGAAGATACCTGGCGGAATTTAGCTTTAGAAGAGATGCTTTTAACCAGTTTTATGGGAATAAGCAATGGATATTTACTCCGGGGGTTTCTGTAGGCTGGAGAATTAGTGATGAACCTTTCTTTAAAAATAATATCTCTCCAAAATTCATTAGCAATTTAAAGCTCAGGGCGTCTTATGCTGAAATAGCGGATGCTACGGATGGCAGGATCAATTATCAATACTTACAGGGATATGATTATCCATCTGTAGATCCTGCCGATAACAAAGTATTAGGATACATGTTCAACGGGCAATTTGTTACTGGATTAACACCTCGTCCTACCGCTAATCCTGATCTATCATGGTCGCCAACTATCATTAGAAATATCGGGGTAGATTTTAGCCTTTTTAATGGAAAAGTAGATGGAACGGTTGAATATTATAATCGCGACATCTATGGAGTATTAGCTCCTTCATTAGTAACAATACCAGGTACTACAGGTCAAACGCAACCTTTGGTAAATGCTGATTCCAGGGAAACACGAGGCATTGAAGTAAGTCTTGCATATAAGAATAGGATAGGTAAGGATCTGGGTCTTTTACTAGCCGGCAATTTTTCTTATTCTCGCTCACACAACTTAGTACATACAGAAGATGGTGTGTTTGGAAATGAATATTTGGCGTGGAAAAGTGGACAAGCAGACAGGTATACCAATATTTTATGGGGAACCGATTATGGTGGGCAATACAGCAGCTACTCGCAGATATATAACTCTCCTGTAAATAATGGTAGCGGTAATAACACAATTGTTCCGGGCGATTATTATATGCAGGATTGGAATGGTGATGGAGTTATTAATGGAGATGATTATCACCCGATAGCCACGCAGGATCTTCCTTTAATAAATTTTGGTTTCAATATCGGCATTACTTTTAAAAGCTTTGATGTAACAGCCTTGTTTGCTGGTGCAGCTGCAGTTTGGACAGAATATGGCGAACAACAGGCAATGCCGTTAATGTATAATGGAAGTGCTTTGTCTAAATTTTTAGATAGCTGGCATACTGTAAATCCTACGGATAATATTTATGATCCCAATACACAATGGATAGGCGGTAAGTATCCATCAATGGGTTATGACTACTCGCAAATAAATAATTCAACTAAAGGCATATTGAATGCATCGTATGTAAGATTAAAAACATTGGAATTTGGATACACGTTACCTAAACGTTTATTGAATAAAGTAGGTATTAAAAATTGCCGTGTGTATGTCAACGGTTATAACCTGCTAACGTTTACCGGTTTGGAAGATGGTGTTGATCCTGAACATCCGGGTACTTTCCCTAATGCTTCTTTTAATGATGCATTGGGTGGTTATAAATATCCTTTGAACAGAACATTCAATATTGGCGGTAACATAACATTCTAAACTTTGAATTTAAAATATATGAACAAACTATTGATAGCAGTTACGTTGGGAATATTCTTATCCATTACTTCCTGCCAACACCTGGATGATATAAAACCTGTTAATATCATACTCGATGATCAGATATTCAAATCTGAAGCAGGTATAACTACTTATTTCGCCACCATGTACAGAAAGCTTCCTATCGAAGATTTTCAGTATCGTCCCGATGGTCGTAATGATGGTGTGGGCGATGTAGCATTCAATTTGCACCATGAATGGGAACATTTTTACCATTCCGGCGCCGCTTGTGGAGAAATGGTAGGACCTTATGGCGGTATGGATATTGGTGGTGGCTTTGGCTATTGGCCTTATACTGATATCCGTAATATAAATTACTTTATTCAAACAATGCCTAAATATGCATCCGGTTATACACAAGACCAGGTGAATCAATTTTTAGGAGAGGCTTATTTCTGTAGAGCATATACTTATTTCGCTTTAGCAAAAAGATATGGAGGTGTGCCAATTGTTACAAGAGTACTTACATATCCTCAGCAAACTATTGAAGAGTTACAAGTCCCTCGTAATACAGAGGCAGAAACATGGGATTTTATTGGTAATGATCTGGATAGTGCTTATGCATTATTACCTGAAGCCAATGCGCCTGAAAGAGCAAACAAATATGCAGCCATGGCATTGAAATCAAGAGCAATGGTATATGCCGGAAGTATTGCCAAATACGGTTCAGTAAATTATGTTGATGGTGATGCTCGTGCAAATGGTTTTGTTGGGATTGATGCCGGGAAAGCAAATGCTTATTATCAAAAAGCAATTGATGCAGCAAAAACCTTGGAAGGACATTATTCTTTATATCGCAAATCAGCAGATAAAGTAAAAAACTACACCGATGTTTTCTTAGATGCTACAAGTCCTGAAAATATTTTGGTAAGAGGTTTTTATGCAGGCGATCCTGAAAGATGCCATAGCTGGGATGCTACTTACTCGCCCAACAGTGGCTTGAATTATATGACCAGTGAAGGATTGTCAAGATCTTATCCAACATTGGAATTCGTAGAACGTACAGATTCACTAAATGGGATTACCAATCCTGATGGAACACCAAAACGTTTTGATAATATCGGCGATCCATTCCAGAATTTAGAACCACGTTTAAGAGGTACGGTATATTTTCCGGGTGATATGTTAAGAGGTAAGCTCTTCGATCAGCAGGAAGGTACTTATCCATCTTTTAGCGGTACTGCAGCTGACGAAGTTGCTAAACCGGTAGCGTCAAGAACTTATTTACGTTCAGGTAATCACAATACGTTAAACAACGGAAGATTGGTGAATGGGTATGCAGGTATGTATCCGCCGGCTTTTGGTAGCGATGATAATACACGAACCGGTTTCTATGTTCGTAAATATATCGATTACAATAAAAACATTGCTGATGTGAAATTATTCTCAAGTACTACACCCTGGATAGAATTGAGATATGCAGAAGTGTTATTGAACAGGGCAGAAGCAGACATTGAAACAGGGCAGGTGAATGATGCGCTTACTTGTTTAAATGATATTAGAGATAGAGCAGGTGCATCCGCATTCTCTTTATCAGATATGACGGCACAAACAGTGCAAAATGAAAGATGTAAAGAATTGGCGTTCGAACATCATTACTGGTGGGATATCAGAAGATGGAGAATTGCTGACGTTCTTTTAAACAATGCACACTTTAAAGGTATAATGCCTTATTATGTTGCCAATGAAAACAAATACATTTTCTTAAAAGAAACAGAGTTGTTCGATCGTAATTACAATTTCGAAAAGAAATATTATTACGAGCCGATACCAGGCGGTGAATTGGCAAAAAATCCTAACCTCTATCCAAATAATCCCGGTTACTAAGAATCATAAATCATTAAGACATGAAACTTAAATTCAGTTCAATTTTAGCAGTAGTAGCAATAAGCATAATAGGGTTGTCTTCTTGTGTTAAGGAAGATAATTATCTGGGTCCGGATGCATCCTTGTCAGGAACAATGTTTGTTGATGGTAGCAATAATGCAGACACTATTCAAACATGTACATCCAACTTTAGTATCCGATTGGAACAATTGAGTTGGAGCAGTACTCCTACACCTCAAGATATTCCGATTAAAGCAGACGGTACATATCAAAATACCGAACTGTTCAGCGGGCATTATCGGGTATCCATTTTAGGTGGTGCATTTTGGCCGGTGGAATCAAAAGAAATAGATGTTACAAAAGGTTCGAAATTGGATTTTCAATTGATACCTTATCTGTTCCTTAACAATGCTTCTGCGCATTTTGATGATACAACATTAGTAGTGGATTTTCATTTGGAAGCGCCTATAGATGGTATTCCTAAGCCTTTGGAAATGCAGGTGTATACAAGCGCCACACAATTCGTTGGTCCGGGTGCTTCTATTGATGTGTTATCAAGCGGTACTAAGGATGATCCAAGAAAATACATCGTGCCTCTTTCTAAAGAATGGGCAGATTTTACAGACGGAGATAAAAATTGTGAGATCAAAATTCCATTTCCAACACCTCTTAAAGAAAGATCATTTTTTATACGGGCAGGTATAAAGTTCAATGATAGTTATCGAAGCTCTAATCTATCTAACATCATGCAGGTTACTTATCAATAAAACGATTTGATTTTTCTATCATATTCTTAAATATAAAAACAATGAAATCATTAAAATCAATAATAGCAGGCGTCATTATCCTAATGGCATTTGTTATTGCGGGGTGTACAAAAGAAAATTATCCCTCCAGAGATACCAGCGGAATACTCCCTCCGGTAATTGATACAACAACACCGCCACCACCGGTTGATACAACACTGGTAATGTTTGATGCCTGCGATGCAGTGGGTGATTGGGGTAGCGATTGGCAAACCGTTGGTACGCCTATCGTTCAAACAACAGGACAAAAAGAAGGTACAGGTTATATCCAGGGAACAATTACAACGGGTAACGATTTTCTTCAGTTCATTAAACAACAAAGAACGCCTGCATTAGATACAAAAACAACAGTAGACAACGGGCAGTTAACTTTTTGGTTAAACATCCCGGATGTAAGCAAATTGAAATTAGATGGACAGATACAGATCAGTAGTTCAGGCACTAATCCTGATTCTAAAAGATATGGATGGGACTTTGCGTCTATCATTCCTACTTTACAAAATGGATGGAATCATATCACCTTAGATCTAAGTGCTGCAAATGTTGCCGGCGACGGACCTGCAGATTTAACTGCAGTTAACTTCTTCAAAATGTTCTTCTGGACAGCTGATAAAACAACTGCAGATTTTGTTTGCGCAATAGATGGCATTCAATTTAAAAGAAAACAAACCACCACACCACCACCGGACAATAGTGTAGAGATCGATCCTGCAGATGCGATCGATGGCTGGGAAACAGTAGGTACACCTGTTATCGCAACAACAGGACAAAAGCAAGGTACCGGTTATTTACAAGGAACTATTCATCCTGATAATGACTTCTTACAGTTCATTAAAACCTTAGCAACTAATGTTGATACCAAAGTAACAATGACAACCGGTCAATTGCAATTCTGGTTCTATGTTCCGGATGTTTCTTTAATGAAATTAGATGGACAGATACAATTTGGTAGTGCAAAAGATCCCGATAAAAATCGTATTGGCTGGGGATTAGCAAATATAATCCCAACATTGAACAATGGTTGGAACCTGATAAAATTAAATTTTGCCGATGCGTATGTATCAGGCGATGGTGGTCCTGATCTGACAGCCATGAATTATTTTAAAATGTTCTTCTGGCTTAACAATAAACCGGCAGCAGATCAAACCTTTGGTATCGATGATATTAAAGTAGTTGCGGTACCACCACCACCTCCGGTTGTAATAGACAATTGCGATGCGGCAGATGGTTGGGAAACAGTGGGTACTCCTGTTATTGCTACTGCAGGACAAAAAGAAGGAGCAGGTTACTTACAAGGAACATTGAAAACAGGTAACGACTTTTTACAATTCATTAAAACCTTGCCAACCAATGTTGATACTAAAGTAACCATAGATAACGGTCAATTGCAATTCTGGTTCTTTGTTCCTGATGTTTCTATTTTAAAATTAGATGGACAGATACAATTCAGTAGTGCAAAAGACCCGGATAAAAATCGTGTAGGTTGGGGCTTAGCAAACATAATCCCAACATTGAACAATGGCTGGAATCTTGTCAAGCTTAATCTTTCAGACGGGTATGTATCAGGCGATGGTGGTCCAGATCTGACAGCCATGAATTATTTCAAAATATTCTTCTGGTCAACAGATAAGGTTGCAGTTGATTATACGTTTGGAATTGATAATATTATTATTCAACGTAAATAATTAAAATAGGTAGCAGTAGTTTTCTCAATTAGCAGCGAATGGCAGGAAACAAGAGTGATCTGTTTTCTGCCTTCTTTAAACAAATGATAAAGCGGTTTATATGAGAGCAGGAAACGTAACAGCAAAAGTAAAAGCAATAGCAATATTGATTGTTGTAGGTGTTGTTGTAACAGGAACGATCTCCTGGATAAAACAAAATAAAAAGGTAAAGGCTTCTATAAGCAACCCGATCATACGGGATATGTACACCGCTGATCCATCAGCGCATGTATGGGCAGATGGAAGATTGTATGTATATGCTTCGCATGATATTTATCCTGCAAGAGGTTGCGACCTGATGGATCAATATCATGTATTTTCTACTAATGATATGATCCATTGGAAAGATCATGGAGAAATATTACGTGCCAGCCAGGTTCCCTGGGGCAGAACCGAAGGTGGTTTTATGTGGGCGCCGGATTGTGCATATAAAAATGGGAAATATTATTTCTATTTTCCTCACCCAAGCGGAACAGATTGGAACAAAACCTGGAAGATAGGCGTAGCCGTTAGTGATAAGCCTGCCAGCGATTTTAAGGTACAGGGTTATATACAAGGGTTAGAATCAATGATAGATCCTTGTGTGTTTATTGATGATGACGGACAGGCATATTTTTATTATGGTGGCGGTGGAACCTGCAAAGGGGGTAAGTTAAAAGATAATATGACGGAAGTTGATGGCGAAATGAAAACCATGGAAGGCTTACAGGATTTTCATGAAGCTACATGGGTACATAAAAAAGATGGATTGTATTACTTATCTTACTCAGATAATCATGACAAAGACGGTAAGCATAACAGGATGAATTATGCGGTAAGCAAAAGCCCGTTAGGTCCGTGGGAGTATAAAGGCATTTATATGGAGCCAACGGATAGCTATACCAATCATGGTTCTATTGTAAAATACAAAGGACAATGGTATTCTTTCTATCATAACAGTGCCTTATCGCACCAGGATTGGTTGCGTTCTGTTTGCGTAGATAAATTATATTACAATGAAGATGGTACCATTAAAATGGTAGTTCAAACATCAGGATTAAAAGATTCTGTGGCGAGTAAAAAATAAATAAACTTATGAATAAGAGCAGATCGATTTTTGTTGCGTTTATATTAATAGTATTGGTTAGCTGTTCCAAAAGCAGCACCACAGGTACTCCACCTCCGCCTCCTACAGATACAACTACTACTGTCGATACAAGTAATTATGCGGCATGGAGGTATTTTGATGCGAACCATAAAAATCCTTTCATAACGGACATGTACACTGCTGATCCATCGGCGCATGTATGGGCAGATGGAAGATTATATGTATATGCTTCGCATGATATACCACCGGCTTACGGTTGTAACTGGATGGATAAATATCATGTGTTTTCTACCGATGATATGGTGCATTGGACTGATCATGGGCAGGTGCTGGAAGCAAGCCAGGTAAATACATTGCAATACCCGGGTACGTCCGAAGGCTCTTTTATGTGGGCACCTGATTGCGCTTATAAGAATGGAACTTATTATTTATACTTTCCTCATGCGGTAGATTCACCATGGAATACAAATTGGAAAATTGGAGTAGCAACAAGTTCTGAACCTGCAGCCAATTTTACTTTTCAAAAATATATTGACGGATTAGAATCATTGATCGATCCTTGCATATTTGTTGACGATGACGGACAAGCTTATTTGTATTACGGTGGCGGCGGCACGTGTAAAGGAGGAAAGCTGAAATCTAATATGATGGAGATTGACGGGCAGATGAAAAGTATGGATGGCTTACAGGATTTTCATGAAGCAACCTGGGTGCATAAGCGAAATGGAATGTACTACTTATCGTATGCCAACAATTATAGTAATAGCAATGCACATAAAGGAAATCAAATGGCGTACGCTGTAAGCAGCAGCCCATTAGGTCCATGGCAATATAGAGGTGTTTACATAGAATCAACAACAAGTTCCACAGACCACGGTTCCATCGTACAGTTCAAAGGTAAATGGTATGCATTCTATCATAATTCTGCAATATCAAATTACGATTGGCTTCGCTCTGTGTGTGTAGATACATTGGGGTATTATGATAATGGTCTTATTAAAAAAGTAATTCAAACTACAGGGAATTAATTTAACTGTAACAAAACGATAATTGAAAATAAACAAACGTAAATAACAGTAATATGAAAAAGCTTGCGCTAAATTTTTTGTATGTATTAACAGCGGCAATACTTGCCTCAAGTTGTGCAAAAGATATTGACCTGGGAAGGTATAAGCCATCTGGAGGCGGTGATGATACCACGGTTACTACTCCTTGGCCTTCTCCTGCCGGTGATGTAGTAGGAAAGATCACCGTGGGGTACCAGGGATGGTTTGCATGTGATGGCGATGGTGGTCCATCAGATACAAAGTGGTGGCATTGGGCCGGCAATTGGGGGCAGGCGCCTTCTTTAACCAATACAGCAATCATATCCTGGCCGGATGTTCGTGATTATACCAATACTTACGCTACCGCCTATCCTAACTTAGGAAGCGGGGATCCTGCAAAATTATTTTCTGATTATGATGCGCAAACTGTGGATGTGCAATTCTCCTGGATGCAACAATATGACCTTGATGTGGCCGCGTTGCAACGTTTTAATCCTAATGGTATAGAAGGTCCGGTAAGAGATGCTGTTACAGCTAAGGTGAAAACCTCTGCAGAAAAATATGGCCGCAAGTTTTATATTATGTATGATGTAACGCAGTGGACAAACATGCAAACAGAAATTAAAGCCGATTGGACAAACAAAATGAAACAATATACGTCATCATCAGCCTATGCTATGCAAAACGGCAAACCGGTTGTTTGTATCTGGGGCTTCGGATTCAATGATGATAATCACCCCTGGACCCCGGATGTTTGTTTGGATGTTATTCAATGGTTTAAAGACCAGGGTTGTTATGTAATAGGGGGTGTTCCCACACACTGGCGTGATCAGAATAGCGATTCAAAGGCCGGCTTTATCAATGTATACAAAGCATTTAACATGTTGTCTCCATGGATGGTGGGTCGTATGAGCAAGCCAATTGATTCCGATAATTTCTATACTCAAACAAATGTTCCGGATGTAGCCTTCTGTAAAGCCAATGGGATAGATTATCAACCTTGCGTATTACCCGGTACATTACAAGACAAACAGCGTGCTCACGGAGATTTCATGTGGCGTCAATTTTATAATATGACAAGAGCAGGCTCACAAGGTATTTATATTTCAATGTTTGATGAATATAACGAAGGAAACCAAATTGCGAAAACAGCAGAGAATGCATCTATGATCCCTGCCGGTTCCGGTATTCTTGGTTTGGATGAAGATGGCACTGCTTGTTCATCAGACTATTATATGCGTCTTACACAGGATGGTAGAAAAATGTTCCTGGGAACTATTGGGTTAACTGCTACACGTCCGACAAAGCCGATGCCTTAAGCAAAATTTTAGTAGAGAAAAATATAATAGAAGAGTTATAGCCATTGATCGTTTCATTGTTTTTAGATGGGCATCTGTAAAGATGCCCTATTTTTAATAAAATATAGTATGCATACTTTTTCAAAAACGATTGCAATATTGATAAGTGGAATATTTTGCTTATCAACAGTTGCTGTTCGATCTCAAACCAATCCATCTGTATTGAATTATTTAAGCCCTGAAATTGGCGGGGTAGGATGGATGCTGGAGCCGACAAGGCCTGCCATGCAGCTTCCAAATGAGATGATGCGCATGACGCCTATCCGTAAAGATTACCTGGATGATGAGATAAGCAGCTTCCCATTGATCGTGGTTTCGCATCGAATAGGGCAGGCTTTTTCGTTATTACCGAATACAGATAATGTAATAACCGAAAACAGTTGGAATAAAAAAATAGCATACGATCAAAGCTATGAACAACGTATGCCCTGGCATTACAAAACTTATTTACTAAATGATGATGTTACGGTAGAATACACGCAAGGAAAAAAAGCCGGAATGTTTCGTTTTACTTTTCCTGTTAACGGGGTTAAAAATTTATTATGGAATACCTATAGCGGTGGTATAAACAATTGGCATTTTATAAACGATAGTACATTTACTGGTATGCAATGGTATGCTCCTGAAAAAGGACATGAGCCAATTAAAGTGTACGTGTATGGCAGGTTCAATCATCCTGCACAAAATGGAACGATCACTAATGGTTCAATTGTTTCTCAAAAAGATATTGAAGGTGAGTCTGTAAAAGCATACAGTAGTTTTAAAAATGCAGGCAACACTATAGAACTGCGCTATGCCATATCTTATATCGATGAAGAACAGGCAAAGAAAAATTTTACGGAAGAGCTGATCAATGTTTCTTTTGAACAATTATCTGCCAAAGCAAAAGCAGCATGGGCAAGTACTTTAGGGCAAATACAAGTGCAAGGCGGCACAGATGCAGAGAAAAGAAGTTTTTATACAGCCTTATATCGTTGCTATGAACGTATGATCAATATTACTGAAGACGGAAAGTATTACAGCGGTTTCGATAATAAAGTGCATACAGATGCCCGTCCTTTTTATGTAGATGACTGGACATGGGATACATACCTGGCATTACATCCTCTACGCACTATTTTAAATCCGGCGAGAGAAGAAGACATGTTACAATCCTATGTTCGCATGTACGATCAAAGCGGCTGGATGCCTACCTTTCCGGTGTTGTTTGGTGATCATGCATGTATGAATGGCTTTCATTCTTCTGTAATGTTGTTAGATGCTTATCGTAAAGGCTTGCGCAATTTCGATTTCAACAAAGCATATGAAGGCATGCGCAAAAATTCTACACAAGCAACCATGCTTCCGTGGCGCAACGGCCCGGCTTGTTCACTGGATTCATTTTATTATACCAATGGTTACTTTCCGGCGTTGCGTAAAGGCGATACTGAAAGCGTAGCAAGAGTGCATCCTTTTGAAAAACGCCAGGCTGTAGCCGTTACATTAGGCACTTGTTACGATGATTGGGCAGTAGCGCAAATGGCTAAGGATCTTAATAAGCAGGATGACTACTCTTTGTTTATCAAAAAGAGTGACAATTATAAAAACTTATGGAATGCAGATAAAAAATTCTTTTTGCCTAAAGATGATAAAGGCAATTGGATAGATATTGATCCTAAGTTTGATGGCGGCATGGGCGGCCGTGATTACTATGATGAAAACAATGGCTGGACCTATTTATGGCAGGTGCAGGAAGATATTCCCGGTTTAATAAATTTAATGGGCGGACAAAAAGGATTTGAACAACGCCTGGATCAGTTATTCCGCGAAGGATTGGACAGAAGCAAATATGAATTCTGGGCAAAGTTCCCTGATGCAAGCGGGTTGGTAGGACAATACTCCATGGGTAATGAACCAAGCTTCTTTATTCCATATCTATATAATTACACCGATGCGCCGTGGAAAACACAGCAACGTGTTCGCTTATTATTAAAGACCTGGTTCGATGATAATATATTCGGTATTCCAGGCGATGAAGATGGTGGTGGCATGTCTGCCTTTGTAGTATTTTCTTCTATGGGTTTTTATCCTGTTACTCCGGGTAAACCTGAGTATACGATCGGAAGTCCTGTATTTACCAATGTTTCCATCAGCTTGCCGAATGGTAAAACATTTAAAGTAATTGCAACCAATGCTTCGGATGTAAATAAATACGTACAATCAGCCAAGCTAAATGGTAAAGTATTGGATACACCTTTCTTTACGCACAATGATATTGTAAATGGGGGAACATTGGAATTAATGATGGGAGATAAGCCGAATAAAAGCTGGGGAGTAAAATAGGTTATTGATACTCTTAGTAGGTGGATGAAAATTATATGACAGGTAAGTTATTTTTCGTTTTCCAGGTAATAGAAATATGATTTTAAAGGATAAGAAGAATGATTTTCATCTGATCCTAAGGTCTTAAATTCTCTTTTTATTAGCTCAATTAAAATAGGCCTTAATGGTTTATTTTCAATTTTAGCACAATTTGCCTTGACCCAATAAAGTTTTGATGAATTAGGAAAGTCTGCTAATGCCTGCGAAAGTTCTTTATCATCATACCTGTTTTTGTCAGCCTTGCCCATAAAGTAACTAATTGCAAATCGCTCATCTTTAAAATCAGTCCAGCCTAGCTTGTCAATGAATGAGTCAACTTTATCATTCACGGTTGCTTGTAGGTAAGCATAAATATTTAATGTCTCTTTGTCTTTTGTTTTTTTAGCAAGGTTAAGTAAATCGTTCCCACGCTGTTTATAAAAATCATTTTCAGATAGTATCTTATTAATAAAGCATATCCGTAGAAGATCGGATGTTAATTGACCATTGGTAGGCAAAGGATTAGAATCCATAATTAATTTATTCTGGATCAATATTGACTTTATAGAATCGCTATTGTTTCCCGATTTTGAAAGATTCTTGATCTTTACGTATGCCTGAATGATTTTGTAATCATTGTCGTTTTGATTGAGCTTGTTTTTTGCAAGAAGAAGATCTTCTGCCAAAAAATATTCCTGAATAACTGAATTCCACCAATCTAACTCCCAATTCATGTCAAGAAGGATCAAGGGATAAAATGCCTCTATATTCCCCTGTTCAATTTCTTTGCGATAGTCATTTCTAAGTTTTATTTGGTCAGTTCTGCCATAAATGGTATGTATGGCAAAATCAATACTCGTATGATGATTGGGATGGTCTGATTTGTTCCAATTTTCAATTGATTTCTCAACGTCACCTATATTTATATAACAGTCCGCCAACCAAACATTAACTCTAAAATCTTCCGGTTTTTCTTTTTCATACTTTTCATAAAGTTTTGCGGCTTCTTCAAATTCTCCATTTCTATGAAGTTCAATTGCATATTCTAAATTAAAATTAAGATCCTCTGGTTTTGATAAATAAGTTTCCTTGTGAAGTTGAAAAGACTTGTCTTTATCTATATCATAAAGCAAACCACCGATAATATATTTCTTGTATTCATTGTCTGTGTTTTTTAATAACGTAACAATACAATTGTCCAGGTCAGAGGTTACCATGCAACTATCAAAGTCTGTCATTGCTATTTTCAATTTTATTTTTGCCGTTTCAATTTTGCTCTGGTTTGATACAAGTGTTTGTGAATAGCAGCAAAAAGAGAACAGTACTAATATTAGTGGTATGAGGAATTTCATAATGATTGGCTGTCGGGTTTAAGCTTTAGTGATGTAGCAGTAGGACAATGTTGACATCAATTTCATTGTCTTTCAGTTAGTGTTATTTTACATTTATCAAAATCCATTTTAATGTCTGTAAAATGGATTAAACAATTGTTCGTTGTGTCATTGTCAACTGAGTAGTCAATCTTTTTTATAAAAATTGGAATTAGCCCATACTTGCTGATCTCATACTTCATCAATGGACCGCCTGCAAAACCTTGGTCAGCGATATATTCTATTTTATAGTTTTTAATTGTCCAGCTATTTTCTACTCTTTGGTATCCTGACATTGAATTCATGAAAGCGAAATAACCGAAAATAATAAACAAAAGTCCCGAAAACAAGATCGCAGAAATAATTTTAATGGACTTCTTTCCAATTTGTTTTGAATAAAACCCATACAAACAACTTAGCGCTGTTAAGCCCAAAATTTGAGGAGTATAAGGTATTGTATAGCCGTATCCTGTTAATAGTGGAAGTAATAGGAATAGACTTATTCCCAAAATGTAGAAAGTTGCCTTCTTGTTTATGAAAAAGTCAAAAATAAGTCCAGCAATGGGAGTCAAAAAGAGAATAAAAAGTTCATTTCCGTGTAGAAAAAACCAAGTCATACTATATTATTTAAAATTAGCATCAATGCTTTGACAAGATCGCAAAAGTAATTTTAATTGTCTTCTTTCCAATTTGCGAAAAATTTTAAGAGATCTAACAATCATTTACTTCTATAAATACCCTCTACAGGGTATGTTCTCATGTACTCCTTTTATTGATTTTTACATCATCATTAGCCTTAAAAAAATTATATAGAAGGAACATTTGAATTTACGGGTTATGACCCGCAGTCAAGTACTTCTATAAATGTAACCAACAGTACTTTTAAAGTAAAGATTTCATCGTAAGCATCACTAAGGACAGCAGTATGTTTATTGATCAGGCTCTTCCTGCGGGAAGAGCTTTTTAGTTTTAAAAAATAAGCGGTGAGTATAATAATAGTTACAGTTTTACATCAAACAACTCGTTCAGCTTATGCAATTCTAAAATAGTAGTTTGTTCTTCATCACTTTCCCTGTACATCGGTACAAATTTTTTATGAAAAATGATCTCCTGGAAAGTATAAGAAGTGCGTTGCAATACCAGGCTGGAATAAGTGTCGTCAAAACCACGTACCAATACATATACTTCCACATCGGCAAATATCATATCATCTACACTAAAACCCCATAGCGGACTTTGTTCATCAATTGGATGAACCACGGTCCAGTTCATCGGCATATTCTCCACTCTTGAGCGCTCCAGCGGTAAATTAAAATATTTGTAAGTCGCATCTTTATCAGGATTATCCTGCAGCTTTAACCCAATGTTCACCTGTATCTCTACATCGGTCAATACATGTTTGTCTTTATAAGAAGCAAAACGAAACATCAGTGCAGTTTTATCTCTAAAGGGAGAGATCAATGCCTGTTTACTAAAGACCAGGTATGATTTGGGTTTAGAGAATCGTCCGTAAATTAAACCCGTTGCAACAGCGAAAGATAAAAAGCCGCTCATTGCTTCAATAGCAGCTACCAAATTTGCCGCATCGCCTATTGGGTTTACACGCCCATAACCCACAGTAGTAAATGTTTCCGTGCTAAAATAAAAGACCTCTTTAAACAGTTGCCACGATGTGGTGGCAGTAAGCCCTTGTAATTGCTGCGGACCGATCAGCAGGTAAATAAAAGTATATATAAGATTAATGGAGAAATATGTCAATATGATCGTAATAAAAAATTTCCAGCGGGACATATTTAGCATGGAATGATAAATGCTGAATCGTTCCCATGCAGGCATACCTTCTTTGCGGATGTTGAAACTTCCGTCGCGGTTAATATAACGACCTCCGTTATTGGTAACATTCGCCCCAAAGCCTGTATCATTATTAACTTTAGAAAAAGGATTGCTTCTTTTAAATCGAGACATATATGCAGTTTTTTGGATTACTGTGTAAATTAATAAAAGCAGAAGAAGGAAAACACTAAAAGTTAACAAGCTGTAAAACCAGGTTAATACTTTCTCAAAAAAACGTATAAAATATGGCTGTTGTGCTGTTTGTTTTTATATTGCACGCTAAAATAGAACGAATGAAAAATTTATTACTTGCGTTAAATATTGTTTTGCTGTCCGCGGTAGGGTTTTTGTTTTATAAACAGTATTCTGGCAATGGCGGAACAGATAATAAAAATAAAACAGTTGTTGCATCCAATAGCTCACAACCTGTAAATGCATCCCGGATGGCTTGGATAAACATGGATTCTTTACAAAATAACTATGAATATTTTAAAGAGAAGAAAAGCTCTTTTGAAAAAGAACAACAGGCAGGAAATGCCGACCTGGAAATGTACCAGCACAAGTATGAACAGGAGCTTGCAGAACTTCAGCAAAAAGCGCCAACCATGACGCCGCAGCAACAGGAAGCCGCTTCAAAAAGATATGCAGAGATACAAAGAGATCTAGGTATAAAAAAACAAAACCTGGATAACCAGCTTTATCAATCTTCTTCCAGGATGAAAGATTCTATTTATAAAAAAGTACAGGATTTTTTAGCTGATTATAATAAGGAGAAACATTTCAATTATGTGTTTTCATATGAGCCGGCATTGATTGTTTACAGAGATTCAACATTGGATATTACCAATGATGTGATTGACGGCTTGAATCAAGCATATAAAAAAGAGAAAAAGTAAAATTTTGTTTCACCAAGGTTAACATTTATCTTCAACTCCGTTTACCAAAACGGATTTTTTTATGTCGGAAAACCAAACTGCTTTTAAACCCACACTTGGCTTATTTGATGCTACCATGATCGTTGCCGGGTCTATGATAGGGTCAGGTATTTTTATTGTAAGTGCAGATATGCTGAAATATGTAGGCAGTTCCGGCTGGTTGCTATTTGCATGGCTTATCACCGGTTTTATGACCTTAACTGCAGCGTTAAGCTATGGCGAGCTGAGCGCTATGTTTCCGAAAGCAGGCGGACAATACGTTTATTTAAAAGAGTCGTACAACCCTTTGATCGGCTTCTTATACGGATGGAGTTTTTTTGCCGTGATACAAACGGGAACCATTGCCGCAGTAGGAGTAGGCTTTGCAAAATTTGCGGGTTATTTTATTCCTGCATTGGTGTGGGACGATGCCAATACATTTAGCCTGTTGGGATTAAAAGTTCATTATGCGCAACTGGTGGCAATTTTGTTGATCGTGTTCTTAACATTTGTAAATACTAAAGGCATTCAAACAGGCAAGATCATTCAAACTATTTTTACTTCCACCAAGCTATTATCTTTATTCGGTTTAATATTAGCCGGCTTCATTGTATTTAAAAAAGATATCTGGCTTAGCAATTGGCATAATGCATGGACACTGCAGAATATCTCTAAAGAAAATGGTGTTATTAGCTACACGCCGCTTCTGACAGCAGTAGGCTTGGGTGCTATTGCAAGCGCCATGGTGGGCAGTATCTTCAGTAGCGATGCATGGAACAATGTAACATTTATTGCAGGCGAAATTAAAAACCCCAAGCGTAATATAGGACTGAGTTTGTTTTTGGGAACATTGATCGTTACCATTATTTATATTTTAATGAATGTTGTATACCTGGCAACAGTTCCGTTAAATAATTTGGCTTTTGCACAAGACAACCGGGTGGCGCTTGAAGCTTCTCATGCCATATTTGGTGATATCGGCACAAAAATTATTGCGATCATGATCATGATCTCCACATTTGGCTGCAATAACGGTTTGATATTAGCAGGAGCAAGAGTATATTATACAATGGCAAATGATAAATTGTTTTTCAGGCAGGCATCTAAACTAAATAAAAACATAGTGCCTGAATGGGCTTTATGGATACAATGTGTAATGGCTTGCGCATTATGCTTAAGCGGTAAATACAGTGATCTGCTGGATATGATCTCTTTTGTGGTAGTGATGTTTTATGCACTTACCATTTTTGGTGTATTCATTCTTCGCAAAAAACGCCCTGATGCAGAACGACCTTATAAAGCATTTGGTTATCCTGTGCTTCCTGTTATATATATATTGATGGCAATTGCATTTTGTGTATTACTTGCTATATATAAAAAAGAATATACCTGGCCGGGCTTGCTTATTGTACTTATAGGTATCCCAATTTATTATCTTGCAATTGCAAACAAACAAAAAGATTAATACTGCATGAATTTTGATGATCTATTTCAGCATTTTGCTAAACTGAAAGTGGCTGTAGTGGGGGATGTAATGCTGGATACTTATTGGTGGGGTAAAGTTGACCGCATCTCTCCGGAAGCGCCGGTGCCGGTGGTGGCTGTTTCAAAAAAAGAATTCAGGATAGGTGGTGCGGGAAATGTGGCATTGAATCTTCAGTCATTATCAGCCAATGTTTTTTTAATAAGTGTTTTAGGTAAAGATGATGATGGGAAACAATTTATAGAATTGGCTAAAGCCAACGGCATCAATACCGATTACCTGGTACAAAGTGAAGAAAGAACCACAACAAATAAGATCCGTATCATCAGCCGCAACCAGCAAATGATGCGCCTTGATGCGGAAATGACAAATGATATTAGCATTGATGATGAGAACAAATTAGTGCAAAGCGTTGAAGCATTCATCGCTTCGGAAAAACCTGATGTAATAATATTGGAAGATTATAATAAAGGCGTGCTGACAGAAAGCTGCATCGCTAAAATAATTGCATTAAACAGGCAAAATAATATTATAGTAACGGTAGACCCTAAACGAAAAAATTTCTTTGCTTATAAAGGGGTGGATATTTTCAAGCCAAATCTGAAAGAAGTAAAAGAAGCGTTAAACATTATAGCTGATAATGCTGATCTGTCGTCATTGGAAAATATCCATTCGCAACTGGAAGCTAAGCTTCAACATAAAATATCATTTATTACATTATCCGAAAAAGGGGTTTTTTCTCAATCAGGCAAAACTGCAGAATTGATACCGGCTCATCTTCGTAACATTGCGGACGTTAGTGGAGCAGGGGATACAGTGATTGCTGTGGCATCGCTGGTATATGCAGCTACAAAAGATATGCATTTAATGTCCGAAATAGCCAATATAGCAGGAGGTATCGTTTGTGAAGAAGTAGGAACGGTGGCAATTGATAAAGTAAAACTGTTGCAGGAGTGCAAGCAACTATTGTAGATCTTTTATTATTTACATAGATGAAAAAATATGCGGTAATTGTTGCGGGGGGAAACGGAAGTAGAATGAATGCGGCTATACCTAAACAGTTTTTATTATTGAAAGGGAAGCCAATTCTTTATTATACTATTTCTGCATTTTTAAATGCTTATGCTGATATTGAAATTATTTTGGTGTTACCTACGCATTACTTTGTAAAAGGAGTAGAGATCATTCGTTCGTATTTTCCCGATAAAAAAATGCTTCACATCATTACAGGCGGCGAAAATCGTTTTACATCTGTACAGCATGGATTAGGACTGATAAAAGAAGAAAGCATTGTATTTGTACATGATGGCGTAAGATGCCTGTTAAGTGCTACATTGATACATCGATGTTATGAAACTGCGTTAGCCGCAGGTACTGCCATTCCCGTAGTTAATTCAAAAGATAGTGTGCGCATTGTAGAAGAAGATCAGAACAAAGCAATTGACAGAAATAGTGTAAAGCTCATTCAAACTCCGCAAACCTTTAAAAGCAGTATTTTACTGCCGGCTTTTCATGTGAAATATAAAGAACAATTTACCGATGAGGCTACTGTGGTAGAGGATTTCGGCGTAAAAGTTACTTTAGTGGAAGGAGAGGAGCAAAATATAAAGATCACCCACCCCATCGATCTTTTAATTGCAGAAAAGATGCTGGAAGAAAAATAAATCAATACAAAAATTACCTAACTTACCGCAGTAAAAAAACAGTATGACGACAGTAAAAAATATTCTTGATTCAAAGCAAAAGGTTTTTAATATTGTTCCATCCGATACATTGGTGTACGATGCACTGGTGCAATTAAATTCTGTAAATCTTAGTTATTTGGTTGTAATGGATGGAGAAGAGTACAAAGGCATTTTTGGTGAACGTGATTACACCCGCAACGTTATATTGAAAGGACGTGCCAGTAATTCAACGATGGTAAAAGAAGTAATGACAACCGACCTGCCGGTAGTTACTTTAACAGATACAGCTGAACATTGCATGCACCTGATGAATGCACACAAAGCACGTTATTTGCTGGTTTACGACGAAAAAATGCGTTTTATAGGAATTGTAACAATTCATGATATTCTGCGCCAGGTAATAGCCAATCGTGAACAGGTATTTGATTCAAGTCTAACCAATGCATTATTGGATACAGACGAATATAGCGGAGTGCTTTAAATTTTTTTTAAAATAGCTCTATTGTCTTTTAAAGATCCTGGAGCTATTTTCTTTTCTTCATTTTTACTTTCTGTAAATTCTCCTTTACTTTAAATTGCACCATACGTGTAATTAGTTTTACAGGTAATGGCTGATCTAACGGAAACTGAACAGCTCCTTTGGAATTTTTATAACCGTCAATTTCTTTGGTAAATGCTTTAATACCGGACCCGGTAGGATAAAAGCCGATATGATTCTTATATCCGGCAAAATAGACCACTGCTCCGTGGTATTTGTAAGCGGGCATTTTATAACTGATCGTTTCTTCCGCTTTTGGAGCAGCTTTTGTAATGATCTTTCTCAACTCCTGTAATAAAGCTGCGGTTTCTTTAGGGAATGCAGCAATGTATTGATCAACTTCGTTCATAACTCTTAAAACTAAATTATTATTTATAAAAATTAAAACGCTTATCTCGTTACAAGATAAGCGTTTTAGCCGGTGAATTATTAATGATACTATTGAATAAATATCGTTTTGTTTAATTGCATGCTTTTGCCTGAAAGTTTTACAAAATACATTCCCTGGAGCAAGGTTGGTAATTGTAATGTTTTTATAGAGGATCCCCCTGCATGATCTATTGCGGTAGAAAATACCTTTACGCCGCTGACTGTATAAAGCGTAACAGCATAATTATCTTTTTTCAATGCATTTAATTGTAACGTCAAACTGTGATTAACGACAGGATTTGTTGCAGTGATGGATGCTTGTGTATTATTGGCGTTAAGCGATAAAACATTTGTGTACGAAACATTTCCTGCATTATCAATAGCCTTTATGCGATAAAAGTTATCAGCATTAAAAGCCGCACTCCACGAATAGGATTGTGCATTCGCAGCTGCTACAGTACCAATTTTGGAAAAAGATTTTCCGTCGGCAGAACTTTCAATATCGTATCGTGTAATGTTTGTTTGTACTCCAACACTCCAGTTAAAATTAATAGTATTATTTACCGGGTGTGCATTAAAGCTGGTAAATGTAACAGGCAGAACCGTTACGTCATTAACGGTTAATGCAATAATAGACTGGCCGGACCCGCCACTTCCGCCTGCAAAAGTGATAATAATGTTTCCTGCCGAACCATCGTAGTTAACAACAAGCGTGTCTGTTTCGCAAGTGTTTTTTGTGTTGGTAGTAGTTTTGGTAACACCGTTTTGATTATTACTCACTGTAACAGCCCTGGCAGTGCTTGGTTGCTTAATGGTATAAATGAGTGAACCGCACCTTGTTGCCGTAAGCGTCCAGCTTTTACTGCTGGATGAATAGGAAATACCGCCGGTAATATTTGAATTACAATCGGGCACTGAAGTGCTGTAATTAGTACCCGTAGGCGTAGTAATATACGCAGGCTTTGCTGCCGTAAAATCGATTGTTGTAGGATAGCTCGATAATTGAGCTTTGGTAACAGTCGTTACTAAAAGCAGTACCGGTAAAATTTTTGTGAACGATTTTTTGTTGGTAAGCAAAAGAGTAGCAAGTAAATTTTGTTTCATTAGATGGGATTTAGCAATTGTTAAATTTTTTTCAGGCAAACACAAGATATCAAAAAAAGATTAAAACAGAAATGATGTGGTGTTATTTCTTGAACCATTTTGCCCAGAAAGGCAGGCGATTCAGCTTTATGCCTGTAAATTTTTCTTCTGTAGCGCCAAAGCTGCTGTAAAAAAAGGCAATATTCCGGATATCACTTCCTTCAAAATCCAATAAAAGATCGCGGCCGGCATTATCTTTTATAAAATTATTGATCAGTGCATGAGATGCACCAATAGTTCTTCCATTAGGATGATTGCCAACCAAAATATAATAAGCTCTTTTATGAGAAAAAAAGAAAGCAGAAGAGGCTATCAATTCATTGTTTGAAGCATATACTCCATAACTAATGGCTTTTTTTTGTGAATGTAGATAGTCGTACAGCTTCTCAAAATGATCATAATGTTTATCGCTGATGGGAGAAAAGTGTTCTGATTGCTGTTGGGCTAATGCTATAATTTCTTTAATGCTAATGTCTGATCTGAAAGTACAATTAAGCTGTATAGCTTTTTTTATGTTTCGTTTTATATTATCTCTAAAGCTTGAGTATAATTCTTCATATGGTTTGTTCAAAGGAAGCACATAATTCATGCGTTCATATAACTTAAAATCGGGCAGTGAAAAATGATTGCCGTGGTTTAGATAAATATCCCAAAATTTGAATTTACCGGGAACGGCATGTAAAAAATCATTTAGTAAGTCTGCCGTTATGTTATTTCCAAAAACGCCGAGACTTGCTGCGAAAAAAGGTTGATACAAATAATGAAATCCATATTTTTTTTTCCACGTAAGCGGCATCACTGCTTTGTAGTCATCCAATATTAACGCACCCCAATTGCCCGCCATTGCATCCAAATAATAGGAATAACCATAGATCAGCCCGTTAGAAGCATTGGTAATACAATGGTCCCATTTGCTTTTATCAATTTCATTATATTGAATATAGCGGATAGGCATATCCTAATAAGATAATTGCGGAATGATTTTTCTAAGATTTATATTTTGCAGGTCAATGCTGAAAGAGATCGTTTTAAAAAATCTGCCATTATCCGGTATAACAGACGAATAATAATCGCTGAAAACCTGGCTGTAAAGTATCGGAACATAAATATTTACAACTCCTTTTGCCAGGGATAATTGTAAGCCTGCATCATACAAGAATTTGCTTTCGCCGCTGTTGTTTGCCCATGGCTCAGCATAAGTGCCTACATCCAAAAATACTTTTAAAGGAATTTTAAAAGGCAATACAGAAAGCGGGTTTATATTTTTCGGAACATCAAAAACAATATTAGTAGCTGCCAGCCAGTCATCCGATTCAATGTTTCCCATTGCATCGGTATTTACTTTAAAGCCGCCGTCTTTTATCATTACTTGTTGGTAAAAGAACTGCCAATCCGTGCCCGACACGTTAAAAGGATAATAATTTCTTCCTATAAAATAATTGCTGTAGGTATAATCGCCACCCTTACTATTATAAGAGTCTCCTCCTCTTGGGGCAGACAAACTAAAGCCATATAAGCCGGCATTAGCAGTAGCCCGGTCTGTATAAAAGAATTTGCCGGCAAATAAGCGAACAGCAACACCGCCTTTGCTATGGGCATAATTAAAGAAGTAATTACCGGTAAATGCCAGGCGGATGAAACCTTTATCCTGCTCAGCTTTCAGCTCTGCTCTATAAGGATACAGGGCACGGTTATTTTCAACAACAAACATCAATTGGTTCAATAAACGATGCTGATTGATAGTAATAGCTTTTTGTTTGAAAGAAGTATCTGTGCCGTTAATAGTTGTATCTACAGGATAATCATACGCCTGCTCTTGTATAAAGAATGATTTAAACTGAATGTATTTGGTAATAGTACTGCGGGGATCGTTCTTTCTGAATGTAAAACGAATACCCGGTACAATTTTATAGAACGATCTGTATATGGTATTGCCGGCAGTATCGATGTTTTGATCTGTTGTAAAAGTAGCGCCGCTTAAGCTTATATCAATATGCTGAAAGAGGTTATGAGGATACAAATGGTAATCCAGTCTTCCTATACCTGTAAGTTTTTTAGAGCCGGTGCCATACATGGGCGTAGCAAAAAAATCAAACTTAGATAATGGTAATGTATAGTTGTGAATAGCTGCACCGATCATGAATTTGTCGTAATAATTATAACCGATAGCAGGGGAGAGGAAGATATAATTGTATTTGTTAGTCTCTTTAAAACTAAAGAATGATGCTAGTTTTAGTTTTTTATTAAAGTTGTATTTAGGATGAAAATCGGGGAAAGTATCAATTCTTTTTGATTCAAAAGTATATCCTGGTTTATTTAAATAAGAAAAAGATGCGCTCAGGTCTTTCTTGCTTATTTCTTCTGCTACGGCTTTAAAGTCTTCAGTTGTCGGATGTTTGAATTTCCAACGTTGATAAAATTCTTTAAGTACGACAGAAAGTTTTGCAGTATCCATATCGAATGTTCCTAAAGATTTTACGAAATTGGATCCTTTCTGAGGCAAGAGTAAATAATTAAAATTCGTTAAAGAATCGGTTCGGGTAAGAGTAGGTTGATCCTGGTCTATTCCGGTAACAGTTCTTAATAAATTTTGGGCAGAATTATCCGGTAGCCTTTTTTTAAGGAACTTATTTTTGATATCAGCCAATTCTAATGAAGTTAAATTTCTATCTTTTAAATACTTATCATCATAATAGGCATTTAATCCTTTGCTAAGCCATAATTCACGTTGCTCATTATTGGCTATGGCACTGCCAAACCAATTCGCACCTGTTAAATGATTCAATAGGTAACTTCTTTCTTTTTCATTCCCGAGAGGTTTTAATAAGCCGATACTGGGATAACTCGTCGTATAATTGTATTTACAAGTATTTTCAACAATAGAAATGGAATTATAAGGATAATCGTCGATCAAGGTGCTTTTTTCGATCAATGCTTTTTTTACTGCGTCAATGCTATTGGTCCAAATATTAGCTGAATCTTTTTTATAATAAATATTTATGCTGATATTTTTACCGCTTGCTAGCTGAATATTTTCTTGCTTGGTAAGAAACTTTTTATCAGCAAACCAAACAAAATCACTACCGTTGTTTAATTGAAAATGCCATGTTTTAAGAGCATTTTTTGATTCGCTGTTTTGGAGATCTCCGCTTGCGGCAACAGTATATTTTTCCGGGGCGGTTATTTGCACCTCGTAATTACCAAATTCGTTATAATTCCCTCCCTGCACCAGGTAAGGCATTTCGTGCCAGCCTTTTTTATCATACACGGCAGGTTTAGGAAACCACTGAGTTATTTGATAAGATCTGCCTGTATAACCATCGCCGGAAAAATTATAGGGTAACTTTACATGAAAAGGCGTTTCAATTTTTATACTGCTATTTGGCGCAAGCGATTGCGGTAGCAATATTTTAATAATATCCTGGTGTTGAGGATGATCTTCTGCTTTTACAGTGATGCCATCTACTTTAAAATTCAGGCGGTTGATGTATCCTCTCTTGTCGTCGTCACTAAAATAAAAATCTGTTCTCCCATTTTCCAACAACTGATCACTAAAAGCGGTTCTGTCATTTTTAAAAGCATTTGGCCAAAGCTCTATCCAGATAAAATGTAAAGTATCCGGTGAGTTATTGAAATAGTCCATTTTTACATTACCATCCAATGTATTGGCAGAATCGTTTAGACTTACATCGATTTTATAATCAACCTGCTGCTGCCAATAAGTTTGACTGAAAGATGTGCAGAAGAATAAAAGAAAGAGTATAAATAAGGTGAGATGCTTTTTCAAGACGATGATGTTTAATCAAAAATAACAAATTCCAAACTCCTAAATCAAAATCAAGATATACAAGGTCAATATGCGGATTACTTTCCTTTTCCCGCAAAAATGATGCGTAAGGTCAGTAACATTATTTCCAGGTCAAGAATAATTGAAACGTTCTCTATGTACAACAGATCATATTGCATGCGTTGTATCATTTCATCTACCGATGAGGCATACCCGAATTTGACCATGCCCCAGCTTGATAAGCCGGGTTTAACTTTAAATAAATATTTGTATTCAGGATGTTGTTGCACGATCTGGTCAACATAAAACTTCCGTTCAGGTCTTGGTCCAACAAGGCTCATTTCTCCTTTTAAAATATTCCAAAGTTGCGGCAATTCATCCAATCGCCACTTACGCATCACTTTGCCCCAGTTGGTAATACGGGGATCATCAGTGCTGCTTAAAGCAGGTCCATCCTTTTCCGCATCCTGCACCATGCTTCTGAATTTAAAGATGGTAAAAGGCTTGCCCTTATAACCAATTCTTTCCTGCAAAAAAAGGATGGCCCCTTTGGATGATAATCTTGTACGAATGGCAGTAAAGATCAATAAAGGAGATAGAAAAATGATTCCTAAAACAGCTGCAATGATATCGATAAAACGCTTGATATTTTTTTGCCAAACAGGTAATTGTCCGCTATGAACATCGATCAACGGAATGCCTGAAAGGTTTTTTGTTTTAATAGCGCCGCTGATAATGTCAACCGTATCGGGAGTTATTTTGATGTTTACATTTTTATCGCTAAGCCTTTGTAAAATGCGTGTGAGTAAGGTTCTGTCTGTTTTATCAACCGTAATGATCACTTCTTCAATCTTATTAAGATCGATAATGGAAGTAATATCGTCAAGATTATTATATTGATTGATGTTGGAGGGGAGTATAGCTTCTTTATTGCCGTTGATGCTTAAAAAGCTGGTGATCCGGTAGCCTCTTGTTTTTGAGTTGATAAGCGATTGATAGAATTGCGATACACTTTTCTCAGTCCCGATCAATAAGGTGTTATAGTAAACTTTTTTATTCCATAATTGATTTTTGGCTTTTATTAAAAAAGGCAAACGCAATAGAATTGTTAAAAGAGTAACGGGAACGAGTAAGCTAAAAAACTCCAGGTAATAATCATCATTATTAACAAGCGGGTTTTTTAAAATAAAAAAGAAAAGCAATAGCAAGCAACCGATGGTGCATGTAAGTATTGTTTTAAAAACCTCGTCCAGTATGGTTTTTCGGTAAATGGATTCATAAGCCCCTGTTAAAAAATGCAATGAGAGCCAGCCAGCGGTGTATAAAAATAATCCTAAATAAAAGCCAGGGGGTATGGTGAAAGCGCAACCGTAAATAAGTGTACGTAAATAATAAAAACAAACCCAGGTAAGTACTGCTGTTAAAATATCAACAATGATATACCACTTAATATTTATCCTTGATTGATTCAATTTTTTATAAGTAGGTATGAAAATTAAGGCAAGCTGTTGGTTCCGGTTTTTTCTAATATCTGGTGCGCTACATCCATTGCTCTGAAGCCATCTAAAACGGTAACTGAAGTGTTGATATTTTGCACAATAGCATTACGGAAATCTTCCAGTTCCATCTTAATGGCATTGCCATCTTTCACCACAGGGTTCGCTATGGCAATCGTTTTTTTTCCGGTAGTTGTTTCTATATCAAAAGTAAAAACATTGGTATCGTCCGGCACATTCAATTTTATGATCTCGGTTTTTTTCTCTAAAAAATCAATGCCTATATAGGCATCTTTTTGAAACAAACGCATCTTGCGCATTTTTTTCATTGAAATGCGACTGCTGGTAAGGTTTGCTACACATCCATTATCAAACTCAATACGAACGTTGGCAATATCCGGTGTATCACTTACTACAGCTACGCCATTTGCTGAGATGGATTTTACATTGCTTTTTACCAAACTTAAAATAATGTCAATGTCATGGATCATCAGGTCCAGTATTACACTTACATCTGTACCTCTCGGATTAAATTGTGCCAGGCGGTGCACTTCAATGAACATAGGTTGCAATGAATATTTTTTCAATGCTAAAAAAGCGGGATTGAACCGTTCTACATGCCCGATCTGAAATTTTATATTAGCTTCCTTTACCAGTTTTACCAACTCTCTGGCTTCTTCCATTGTGTTTGCCAAAGGCTTTTCAACAAATACATGCTTTCCTTTTAATATAGCAGCCTTGCATAACTCAAAATGGTGAGACGTAGGGGCTACAATATCTACGGCATCTGCCGCCTCAATTAGTTCGGCTGCTGTAGCAAAACGTTTTAAATTGTATTTTTCAACCACCTGGTCAGATACATTATCATCAGGGTCAAAAAAACCAACCAGTTCCACACCTTCAATTTCTTTCCAGTTGTTCAAATGAAACTTACCTAAATGCCCAACACCCAATACACCTATTTTTAGCATAATGCGTTCCATTAATTAGTAGCGATTAAAAAATAATTTTTATTTTGATACAAGGAGTAGTTCTTAATTCAGCATCGTTGTGTCACAATACGTTCGTCGCCATTGCTACTATTAAGCCTTCATCTGTTTTGTTATGGGCTTTTATTGTGTAAGAGCTGTCTCTTGCCAAAAGCCCATCTTGCCAAACTTTTCTATGCGTTGGTTACATCTTTGTTCCGGGTCTATTGTTTTTAATTCCTTTATAATCGGCATAAGGAAATTCTTTAAAATAGAAGCAGCTTCAGTATAATCCCAATGAGCGCCGCCTAATGGTTCAGGAATTACACCATCTACCAAACCAAATTGCAACATATCGTTAGCGGTTAAACGAAGTTGCTCCGCTGCTTTCTCTTTTTTATCCCAGCTGCGCCATAAAATGCTGCTGCAGCTTTCAGGCGAAATAACAGTGTACCACGTGTTCTCCATCATATATACCCTGTCGCCAACACCAATGCCTAAGGCACCGCCGCTTGCACCCTCACCAATAACAACGCAGATAACCGGCACCTTCAGGCGGATCATCTCATAGATATTACGTGCAATGGCTTCTCCCTGTCCACGTTCTTCTGCCTCCAAACCGGGATATGCGCCGGGGGTATCAATCAATGTAATGACAGGCTTATTGAACTTTTCGGCGAGCTTCATTAAGCGCAATGCTTTCCGGTAGCCCTCGGGGTTTGCCATACCGAAATTTCTTAATTGACGTAGTTTGGTATTGATTCCCTTTTGCTGGCCAATGATCATTACGGTTTCACCATCAAGTTCAGCAAAACCGCCCACCATTGCCTTATCATCTTTTACATTTCTATCGCCATGTAATTCAATGAATTTATCCGTCATTTTCTCAATATACTTTAAGGTATAAGGGCGTTCCGGGTGGCGACTTAATTGAACCCTTTGCCAAGGCGTTAAGTTTTGAGTAAGTGTTCGCTTGGTTTCAATTACTTTATTTTCGAGTGCGGCAATAGAATCCGACATATCGGTTTTGGTCTTTACGGCACCTTCCTTTAATTGCTCTATATGTTCGTATAATTCCCTGATGGGTTTTTCAAAATCCAGGTATTGCCGGCTTTCTGATTTAGGCATTGTAAATAATTTTCTTTGTGCAAAGATAAAGTAGTGAAAATAAGAATGATAAACCTAAAATAACAATGCTGATTTTTTTATTCACAGAATTTTTTTCTGAGAACAAAAAACCTATATCTTTGCACTCCCGAAAACAAAAAATATTTGTTTAAGGTAAGGATCGGTAGTTCAGTTGGTTAGAATGCTGCCCTGTCACGGCAGAGGTCGCGGGTTCGAGTCCCGTCCGGTCCGCAAAAATGACAAAAAGCCCGCTCTGGTAGCGGGTTTTTATTTTTTTAGTGAGTAAGATATATTTTTACCTTATTGGTAAATTCGTTATCTAAGGCTAGTATTCTTTTTTTGAATTCTTCTCTTTTATTTATCATTCTGTTAATTATTTCTTTTCGTTCTTCGGTATTTTCTTTAATCTCAAGTTCAGATTCATTTTGTTCTTTCTTATACTTTTCTATAAACATTTTATGGTAGTCTTCAAGATTGAATCTTAAACTTGAATAATCACCTTCCCATCTTATATGAAAATTATAAAGTTCCAGATTTATTTTTTCTGTTAATTCAACAATTGACTTATCCTTTACAAGCAGTTTTACTTTTGCCTGGCTAATTCCCGATTCTGCATAAAAGCTATCCATTGTAATTCTATTTTTTATAATTTCTTTTAAATAATCAATTCCTCCCATACCAATATTTGTTTGAATAATAGTAAAAAACCATTGTTGGTATTTAGAATAAAATTCAATTACAGCATTTCTTTCATCATTTCTATGTGATGCTTTCAATCCCAGCGTTTTATTTATACGCCATGTAAAGAATACCGTAATTAAAGTTTGAGGTAGTAGTATGCTACTGCTAATAATATTTGTTGTCTCCATTGTGTATTTTTTATTGGCTTAAAGATAAAAATAGATTCTTCCCTTCAGGCAGATTTTATATGTAGCGAATATTTAGCCTGTGCTAACGCCTTTATTTGCATCACTCCACCACGACAAGGGGTAAAGCAGGTAGAAAGAATAGCAGTTTATCATACTCTTGTTCTTATTTGTAGATTTTTCACGTTGCATCATCTTATTATAATGTAATCAAAGAATGATAGCAATAGTTCTTACAAATAATGGCAAACCTGTATTATAAAGTTTTGCATATTATTTGCTGTTCATAAAATAAGCCATGTTGGGGAAGAAAATCTACAATTTTTTAATTAGCATAAATTTTTAGTAGTTATACCTTTTTTTCAAATTATCTTAGATTAATTAATAAAGTTTTCATTAAATGATTAAAAAGACTATCCCTTCAAAGTTATTTTCTCTTCCTAAAGTATTAACAGGTATAAACGGTTTCGATGAAATTACAAATGGTGGTTTACCTGCAGGTAGAACAACCTTAATTTGTGGTGAAGCCGGTTGCGGAAAAACATTATTTTCCATGGAGTTTCTTATACGAGGAGCCACGCAATATAATCAGCCGGGAGTATTCGTTGCTTTTGAAGAAAAGGCAGAAGAGCTAACAGCAAACGTAACGTCATTAGGGTTTGATTTAAAAAAACTGGTTACTCAAAATAAAATAAGAATCGATTATGTTCATATTGAACGGAGCGAAATCGAAGAGACTGGGGAATATGATCTCGATGGACTTTTTATCAGGCTTGACCATGCCATAAAAAGTATAGGTGCCAAAAGAGTCGTATTAGATACTATCGAAAATCTTTTTTCAGGACTCAATAACCAGGCGATCATCAGGGCAGAATTGCGGAGGCTTTTTCAATGGTTAAAAGATAAAAAGGTTACTGCTGTGATCACCGGAGAAAAGGGATCCGGAATGCTTACCAGGGAAGGATTGGAAGAGTATGTATCTGACTGTGTGATCTTATTGGATCATCGTGTAAACAATCAAATATCTACCCGCCGTTTAAGAGTAATTAAATACAGAGGCTCGGTTCATGGTACCAATGAATATCCTTTTTTGATAGATGAAGATGGTATATCGGTACTGCCGGTTACTTCGTTAAAACTTGAGGCAAAGGTTTCCTCTCAAAGGATCAGTTCAGGTATTTCTTCTTTAGATGAAATGTTAGACGGGAAAGGATTTTTTAGAGGCAGCAGTATCCTTGTTTCAGGGACAGCAGGTACAGGTAAAACCAGTATTGCGTCTTGTTTTGCCAATCAGATCTGTAAAAAAAGTGAACGTTGTATTTATTTTGCTTTTGAAGAATCGCCCGAACAGATCATAAGAAACATGCGCTCGATCGGCGTAGATCTTCAGCAACATATTGATAAGGGATTCTTGAAGTTTCATGCTTCACGTCCTACGCTGCATGGGCTGGAAATGCATTTGGTAGTCATTTATAAAATGATAAAACAGTTTAAGCCTAAAACGATCATACTTGATCCTATAAGTAATCTTATTACTGTAGGTAATGTAGGGGAAGTAAAATCCATATTAACCCGCCTGATCGATTTTTTGCAAACAGAGCAGATAACTGTAATGTTTACAGCTTTATCATTAAATAATATAGTTAATGAACAGACAGACGAAGGTGTTTCATCGTTGGTAGATACATGGATATCGATACGTGACATAGAATTAAATGGAGAACGTAACCGTGGCTTATATATAATGAAGAGTCGCGGAATGAAACATTCTAACCAGGTTCGTGAATTTATTATAACCGGTGATGGATTGCATTTGGAAGATGTTTATTTAAGCGCTGATGGAGTATTAACGGGCTCTGCAAGAGAAGCTCATAAACTGCAAAAACAAACAGAAGAGATTTTAAATAAACATGCTTTAGGTAGAAAAAATAAAGAAATTGAAAGAAGGGCAAAAGAATTACAAGCAAAGATCGCAGGACTAACTTCTGAGTTTGAATCCATAAAAGACGAATTACAAAATGAACACATCGAGCAAAAATTAAAAAGCGATGTAATAGAAAAGAATAAGATGCAAATTGAAAAATTAAGAGGAAGGAATATTAAAACCCATCAAAAAAAATAAGATAGTATGGAAAAGGCATGGCAATTACGATTATACATAGCAGGAGAAACTCCTAAATCTGTTACGGCATTAAAAAACTTAAAAAAGTATTGTGAGATGCATCTAAAAGGACAATATAAAATTGAAGTAATAGACCTGTTGGTAAAACCACAATTAGCAGAAGGAGATCAGATATTTGCGATTCCTACATTAGTAAGAAAAGTACCTGAACCTATTCGTAAAATAATCGGTGATCTATCAAATGAAGAAAAAGTTTTAGTTGGCTTGAATATTGTGCCTATTAAAGATTAATAAACAAAACGTGAAAATGGGAAAGATTAGTGCGAGCTCGAACCCGAAACCATACCTATTTCGGTTATACATAACCGGCGCTTCTCCCAATTCCGTAAAAGCGATCAGTAATTTAAAGTCTATTTGTGAGCTATACATAAAAGATAAATACGAACTTGAAATTATAGATGTTTATCAACAACCGCTTATAGCAAAAGCCGAACAGTTAATTGCATTGCCTTTATTAGTTAAGTTATCTCCATTACCGCTAAAAAAATTAATTGGCAATATGTCTGATACAAAAAAAGTATTGGATGGACTTGAGTTAAATAGTTCAACAATATGAAATAAATATGGATAGAGGCAAAACATATGACCAGCTATTAATAGAAAATGAGAATCTCCGCCAAGAAGTAAATGAAGCACGAGACATACTGGAATCTATAAGAAAAGGAGAAGTAGATGCTTTTATTGTAAAAAGTGAGGATAGGCATGAACTGTATACGCTAAAGAGCGCTGACAAAACCTACCGGATATTTATCGAGAAAATGAGCGAAGGAGCGATGACGGTTGGTAAAGACGGTATTATATTTTATTGTAACTCCAGCTTCGCCCATATATTGGGAATTCCATTGGAAAACTTAATAGGCATTGCATTAGCAGAAATTATTCCTGATGCTTATATTTCTGTTGTAAACGAAATTATCAATGAGGCATGGTTAAAAGGAGAAAGTAAAGCAGAAATAATACTTGCTAAAAAAGACAAGCCATTGCCTGTATTGTTATCGCTAAACCGAATTGAAATTGATGACAATGTAGTGTTAAGTATCATAGCTACCGATCTTTCTTTGCAAAAAGAAACACAAACACAAAAAAAGGCAATGGAAAAGAAAGACGAGTTTATAAGCATTGCGAGCCATGAGTTAAAAACACCCGTTACCAGTATTAAAGGGTATATACAAATATTGCGTTTCAATTTTCAGAAGGAAGGAAACAATGCAGCTGCAGAAGTACTAAGCAAAGTGGATACACAGGTTAATAAGCTTACTACGCTTATAGGTGATTTGCTGGATGTGAAAAAAATAGAGACAGGACAGTTGCAATTACATAAAGAGCATTTTGATTTTAATATTTTAGTTAAAGAAATTATTGAAGAAACGGGACGTGTTTTGGATAAACATTCTATTAAAGAGATATTGAGTAATACAAAAACCATTTACGGAGATAGAAATAAAATAGGGCAGGTAATTACAAATTTTATCGATAATGCCGGTAAGTATTCCCCCGTTAATTCAGATATTCTGGTTAGCACCTCTTTGCAGAATGGAAAGATTAAATTATCAGTAAAAGATTTTGGTATAGGGATACCAAAAGACCAGCAAAGCAAAATTTTTGAACGGTTTTTTCGGGTTAATTATGAAAAAGAAAACACGTATGCAGGACTTGGACTTGGATTATACATATCCTCTGAGTTAATACGACGCCACGAAGGAAATATAGGCGTGTTAAGTGAAGAAGGACAAGGATCTACTTTTTATTTTGAACTACCGATTGCAAGTTAAATTTTACAATATGACAACGCCTAAAAAGATATTTGTAGCAGATGATGATCACGATATTCTGAGCATTATACAAATAATGTTACAGACAGAAAATTATTCAGTAATAACCAGCAATAATGCCAATGACATCTTTGCTTATGAAAAAGCCGACTTGCCTGATCTTATTATGCTGGATATCTGGATGTCGGGGTTAGATGGCAGAGAAATTTGTCATCAATTGAAGAGACATGAATTGACAAAGAATATTCCTGTATTATTTATTTCTGCAAATTCCAATATACAGGAAATAGCAAAAGCATATAGTGCAGATGGGTTCATTGCAAAGCCTTTTGAAATGTCTTATTTATTAAATAAAGTGCATGATAGCTTACAATAAAGCGGAGAAAGCTGTAAATGAATAAGATGTTCTGTTGTAAAACCTCTGCTTTATTTGGCTTGTTCTTTGTAAATATATAAACGAATAAAATCAATTAGTATGAAAAAGACAGAAAAACAACAGGATCCTAAAATAGATCTGAAACACGATACCCTTGAATTTGCCGATACAAATGAAGAGGCAGAAGGTAATAAGAATATCACCAGTGCTGATATATATAAAGCTGAAGATGAAGAAGACATTTCTGCAGAAGAATTAGATGTTTTAGGAACGGACGATACCGATAACCAGGCGTATGCTTTAAATACTGTAGAAACAGATCTTCAACAGGATGATGACATATTGCCGGATGAAGATTGGACGGAAGATATCCCTGATAACGAAGAAGAAAATCCTGAGGACGAATGGGAGAGAAGCAATAAGGGTTGATTGGATGATCTTACTCTTCTCCTGCTTCTAATAATCTTGCCAGGAATTTTTTTGATCTCTTGCTTTCAATAGTAAAATTTAGTATAGTAATAAGGTAGCCTAAAATGAACATCCCAAATGGCAATATTAAAATAGAAGGAATTTTGCCTTTAAAAATAGCATAGGTATCCATTGAAATAAAAGATATAATAGAGCTGCAGATCATTCCTGTAAAGCCCAGCCAGATGGCTACAAATAATAAAGTGAAATACCGTAATTGCATTTTAATGTGAACTTCTGTATGATCTGAAAAAGCAGTTACATTGCCTTTTATTAAAGGAATAAAAGAATTTCTATAATAAATGATCCTGTTTATAGAAAATGTATTTTGTACGATCTTCCCTTCATAAGCAACATTTGCTTTAGGACGAAAAAATGTAAACCGGTAAGATCTTTTGGGTTCAATATTATCAGCAATACGTTTTAATATTTCCTGCTGCGATAATGTTGTTGTTATGGTGTAATTTTCAAAAGGTAGAAATTTCATCTGTTTTATTTTTGTCGTAACAAAAACTAAAAACGCGGCGGACAAGAAAAATAATGACGATTCTCTTCCGAACGTTTGCCAATAACGGTTATGGATAACTCAATGCTGTTTGTAAATGGAACAGAAGCACCCAATGTAGAAACGTTGGCATCGTAGCTTAATCCCATCCACACATTGGTGAATTTTAATCCTGCATAAGGTATGATCGCATCTTTATAACGATAGCTTACACCCCACATCACATCTACATCTTCACGGTTTGTGCCTTTTTGCATATAAGCGCCGAATGTGCGTTCTTCTGCATTGCCCTGGCGCATGTAAATAAAATGCGGCGTTATCGACATGCGGTTGTCTAAAGCAATTTTTGCACCACCATAATATGTATAACGATAAGGCAGCCTTCTTTTATTGCCGCTTACTATAAAGGGATCATAAGGTTGTGTAAGATGATTCAAGGAAAAGCCGCCATATACATTTACTTTTTTATTGGGGTCGCTATTAAAAAATGCAACGCCAGCGCCTGCATCAAAAGTAGAAGCAGATGTTTGTGCAAATATTTCTGCCGAAGGTGTTGATGGATCAACACGCAATCCCGGCGTCCATTGATCACCGAAAGTTAATTTTGCAGGATCGAATTTCCGGGTTAAAAATCCTGCCTGCAAGCCAAATATCAAGCGGTTATATCCATTGGCATCAAACCGCATACCCTGGTATGCCAGCGTAACATATCCCTGTATATACTGGTAACCGCCTTCGCCGGCTGTTTGCCGCAAAATATTCATACCAATGTTGAGGTCTGTAAGCGTTGTCATGTCGGCGGATAAGCCTGTTGTTGAATAGGGCGTACCAACACTTAACCATTGATTCTTATAAATAGCAGTAGCCCTGTAATCTCCGTCAATTACACCTGTAAAAGCAGGATTCAGATATAGCGGATAGGCATAGTATTGCGAAAAGTGCGGATCAACCTGCGCTTTGGAAGTAATGGAGAGCATTACTCCAATTACTAACGTTAATATGTACACTAGTTTTCGCATTGTTATATTTTTCATGGCACGGACATTGGGTTTTCATAGCATCATCGTTGTGTCACTCCCTTGTACTGCTTATTCTTTTTTCAACAATAGCTTCGAGTCTATCTTATTAAATTCAAAAATCCTTTATCAGTAACAGAATTGCCATCATACATTTCGGCAAATACTACATATGCATAAACACCTACAGGTTGCGGTACTCCTTTGAACTTACCATCCCACCCACGTTTTATATCTGTGGTTTCATATATTAATTGCCCCCATTGGTTGTAGATGCGCAATAAACCTTTTTTAACCGTTGTTCCATATACACTGAAATAATCATTCATGCCATCATCATTTGGAGTAAATGAATTGGGCACCCAGAAATCGTATGGACGCAGCACCGCTATTGCAATTTCGGCAGTGGTAACACAACCTGCATCTGATTTAGCCGTTACTTTTACTACTGTTGCCGTGTCAGGCATTAATACCTGGCTCAGCGCTGTTTGCGAACCGAACAAAACTGCAGGTTCCCATGCCGTTATACTATAAGGAGTGGTAGAACCTGTTTTGATAGTTACCGGCTTGCCTTTATCAACCGGGTTAGGCGTAGCCGTTAGTTGCAGATCAAACTGTTGTGTAGTGATATTTACATAAGTAACTATCTGGATACTATCGCAACCGTTCACGTTCGTTATATTTTTCTGCAGCTTGGTCGATTGAGTATAAGTTACTCCTTCATACGTTAAGCTGTTACATCCATAAACTGACGTAGCCTGTACAACAGGAGCCGCCAATGTTTTCAATACTAAAGTGGCAACAGAATCGCAACCGTTCGCATTGGTTAGAGTAACCGAATAAGTTCCGCCAGACGAGTAAGTTTTACCATTCCAGGTATATGGCAATTGATTAGGACAAATTGTTTGGCTGGTAACACTTGCCGTAGCCGAATTTACAATAAGATTCAGTGTTATGATAGAATCGCAGCCTGCTGCATTTGTTAACGTTACGGCATAAGTACCTGCGGTTGAGTAAGAATTTCCATTCCATGTATATGGTAATTGCGATGGGCAGATGCTTGTTGTAATGTTGCTGGTAGTAACTGCTTTTACCTGAAGAATAAGTGTGGCAATAGAATCACAACCTGCGGCATTCGTTAAAGTTACAGGGTAGCTGCCTGCAGAAGAGTATGCGTTCCCATTCCAGCTAACAGGTAATTGATTTGGACAAACAGAAATGGTGGTACTGCTTGCCGATGTTTGTTTAGTGCTAAGATTCAATGTGGCTATGGAATCGCAGCCTGCTGCATTTGTTAATGTTACATTGTAGCTGCCAGGAGCAGAGTATGCGTTTCCGTTCCATGAATAAGGCAATTGACTTGCACAAACAGCAATATTAGTAGTGCTGTTGGTAGCTGCTTTTAATGTAAGATTTAATGTGGCAATAGAATCACAACCAGCCGCATTGGTCAAGGTTACATTGTAAACACCAGCAGATGTATACGGATTGCCATTCCAGGTGTAAGGCAAGCTGCCCGCACAAACTGCGATATTAGTATTGCTAATAGTTGTATTCTTCAATGTTAAATGTAAGGTCACCACAGAATCGCATCCTGCAATATTTTTCAGTGTAATACTATAGTCGCCGGCAGCGGCATAGCTATTGCCATTCCAGCTATATGGTAAAGCTGATGGGCAGGTGCTTGCATCCACAGAAGTATTGATAGTAGACGAAACTGTCAGATTAAGAATAGCGACAGAATCGCAACCTGCTGCATTTACAAATGTGGCAGAATAATTTCCTGTGCCATTATAGGAGTTGCCATTCCATGAATAAGGTAATTGTCCCGGGCATACATTGATATTCGTAATGCTCGAACTTGTGGCTTTTAATGTTAAGTGTAAGGTAGCAATTGAATCGCATCCTGTTGCATTTGTTAGCTGTACATGGTAATTTCCCGAATCAGCATATGAGTTACCATTCCATGAATAAGGCAATTGACTTGCGCATACAGCAGTAGTTGTTAAGCTGGTAGTAGTATCGTGGATGGTCAATGTTAAAGTAACGATAGAATCGCAACCGGCTGCATTGGCAGTATGATATTGATAAGTGCCCGCAGCAGTATAATCAACACCATTCCAGTTAAATGGCAATTGATTGGAACAGATGATCTTGCTGTCTGTTCCAACGGTAGTGTCAGAAACCGTTAAGATCAATGTTGCAATGGAATCGCATCCGGCAGTACTTGCGGTGTGATAAGTATAAGCTCCCGGAATTGTATAATCAACGCCATTCCAGTTAAATGGTAATTGATTGGAGCAAATAATTTTATTAATTGTTTCTCTGGTAGTATCTGTTACAGTCAATGTTAAAGTAACGAGCGAATCACAATTGGCTACATTGGTAGTATGATATTGGTAAGTACCACCGCTTGTATAAACAGTTCCATTCCATGTATATGGCAATTGATTGGAACAAATGGTTTTGCTGTCTGTTCCTAATGTAGTATCTGTTACAGTTAATACTAATGTTGCGATTGAATCGCATCCGCCTGCATTTGCAGTTTGATAAGTATAAGAACCGGTAGCTGTATAGTCAACACCATTCCAATGATACGGTAATTGATTAGAACAGATAGTTTGTGTATTGGTACTTCTTGTCGTATCGCAACAAATAACAATATTCAATTTCAATGTTGCAATAGAATCGCAACCGCCTATACCGGTACTGTGATAATTATATGTTCCTGCGGTAGAATAATCAACACCATTCCAGTGATAAGGCAAAGCTGTAGTGCAAACTGTTACAGAATCAAAGCTTGTTGTTGAGTCGCTAACCATAAGATCAAGAGTTGCAGTGGAATCACAGCCTGCAACATTGATTAATGGTACATTATATATGCCAGCCGAAGTATAAGAATTTCCATTCCATGAATAAGGTAATGCACCGGTGCAAATAGTAATTGTGTCTGAGCTATTAGTAGGAGTTAGGATAATAATATTTGTTGTATGATATAAGCTATCGCAACCACCAATGCTTCTTATTGTATCTGCTATTGAAGTGGATGAGGTGTATGTGATGCCATTAAAGATTACACTGTTGCAATTCTTCAGTGTATCAATTATTGTGACAGGTGTAATTGGTGTAATAATGATATTGGTTGTATGATACAAACTATCACAACCACCAGCAGTTTTGGTAGTATCCGTTACCGAAGCAGATGAGGTATAGGTTATACCGTTAAAGGTGACCCTGCTGCAATCTTTGATAGAGTCAGTAACCGTTACCGGAGTTATTGGCGCAATAATGATATTAGTCGTATGATACAAACTATCGCAACCACCAGCAGTTTTGGTAGTATCCGTTACCGAAGCAGATGAGGTATAAGTAATACCGTTAAAGGTAATACTGCTGCAATCTTTGATAGAATCAGTCACAGTTACCGGAACGATCGGCGCAATGATAATGTTTGTAGTATGATATAAGCTGTCACAACCACCTGCAGTTTTGGTAGTATCTGTTACGGATGCTGATGAGGTATACGTAATACCGTTAAAGGTGACGCTGCTGCAATCCTTGATAGAATCGACAGTAATAACCGGAACAATAGGAGCAATGATGATATTAGTAGTATGATACAAACTATCACAACCGCCTGCACTTCTTGTCGTATCTGTTACGGATGCTGATGAGGTATAGGTTATGCCGTTAAAGGTGACGCTGCTGCAATCTTTGATAGAGTCAGTCACAGTTACCGGAACGATCGGCGCAATGATAATGTTTGTAGTATGATATAAGCTGTCACAACCACCTGCAGTTTTGGTAGTATCCGTTACTGAAGCAGAAGAGGTATAAGTGATACCGTTAAAAATAACGCTGCTGCAATCCTTGATAGAATCAACAGTAATAGCCGGAACGATCGGCGCAATAATGATATTGGTTGTATGATATAAGCTATCACAACCACCTGCACTTCTTGTGGTATCTGTTACGGATGCTGAAGAGGTATAAGTGATACCGTTAAAGGTGACACTGCTGCAATCCTTGATAGAGTCAGTAACCGTTACCGGAGTTATTGGCGCAATAATGATATTAGTCGTATGATACAAGCTATCACAACCGCCTGCGCTTCTTGTGGTATCTGTTACCGAAGCAGATGAAGTATAAGTAATACCGTTAAAGGTGACACTGCTGCAATCTTTGATAGAATCGACAGTAATAACCGGAACAATAGGAGCAATAATGATATTAGTAGTATGATACAAACTATCACAACCGCCTGCGCTTCTTGTGGTATCTGTTACCGAAGCAGATGAGGTATAGGTTATACCGTTAAAGGTGACGCTACTGCAATCCTTGATAGAATCAACAGTAACAACCGGAACGATCGGTGCAATGATGATATTGGTTGTATGATACAAGCTATCACAACCACCTGCACTTCTTGTCGTGTCTGTTACGGAAGCAGAAGAGGTATAAGTGATACCGTTAAAGGTGACACTGCTGCAATCCTTGATAGAGTCAGTAACCGTTAACGGAACGATCGGTGCAATGATGATATTGGTTGTATGATACAAACTATCACAACCACCAGCAGTTTTGGTAGTATCCGTTACTGAAGCAGACGAGGTATAAGTTATACCGTTAAAAATAACGCTGCTGCAATCCTTGATAGAGTCAGTAACCGTTACCGGAACAATAGGAGCAATAATGATATTAGTCGTATGATACAAACTATCGCAACCGCCTGCGCTTCTTGTGGTATCTGTTACCGAAGCAGATGAAGTATAAGTGATACCGTTAAAGGTGACGCTGCTGCAATCTTTTATCGAGTCAATAACCGTTACCGGAGTTATTGGCGCAATAATGATATTAGTCGTATGATACAAGCTATCACAACCGCCTGCGCTTCTTGTGGTATCTGTTACCGAAGCAGATGAAGTATAAGTGATACCGTTAAAGGTAATACTGCTACAATCCTTGATAGAATCAACAGTAATAACCGGAACGATCGGCGCAATGATGATATTGGTCGTATGATACAAACTATCGCAACCGCCTGCGCTTCTTGTGGTATCTGTTACTGAAGCAGATGAAGTATACGTGATACCGTTAAAGGTGACGCTGCTGCAATCCTTGATAGAATCAACAGTAATAACCGGAACGATCGGCGCAATGATGATATTGGTCGTATGATACAAACTATCGCAACCGCCTGCGCTTCTTGTGGTATCTGTTACAGATGCTGACGTTGTATACGTAATACCGTTAAAGGTAATACTGCTGCAATCTTTTATCGAGTCAATAACCGTTACCGGAGTTATCGGCGTAATAATAATGTTTGTAGTATGATACAAGCTGTCACAACCACCTGCACTTCTTGTGGTATCTGTTACGGATGCTGAAGAGGTATACGTAATACCGTTAAAGGTGACACTGCTGCAATCTTTGATAGAGTCAGTAACCGTTACCGGAACAATAGGAGCAATAATGATATTAGTAGTATGATACAAACTATCACAACCGCCTGCGCTTCTTGTGGTATCTGTTACCGAAGCAGATGAGGTATAGGTTATACCGTTAAAGGTGACGCTACTGCAATCCTTGATAGAATCAACAGTAACAACCGGAACGATCGGTGCAATGATGATATTGGTTGTATGATACAAACTATCGCAACCACCTGCACTTCTTGTCGTGTCTGTTACGGACGCAGAAGAGGTATAAGTGATACCGTTAAAGGTGACGCTGCTGCAATCCTTGATAGAATCAACAGTAACAACCGGAACGATCGGTGCAATGATGATATTGGTTGTATGATACAAACTATCGCAACCACCTGCACTTCTTGTCGTGTCTGTTACGGACGCAGAAGAGGTATAAGTGATACCGTTAAAGGTGACGCTGCTGCAATCCTTGATAGAATCGACAGTAATAACCGGAACAATAGAAGCAATGATGATATTAGTCGTATGATACAAACTATCACAACCGCCTGCACTTCTTGTGGTATCTGTTACAGATGCTGACGTTGTATACGTAATACCGTTAAAGGTGACGCTGCTGCAATCTTTTATCGAGTCAATAACCGTTACCGGAGTTATTGGCGCAATAATGATATTAGTCGTATGATATAAGCTATCACAACCGCCTGCACTTCTTGTGGTATCTGTTACGGACGCTGAAGAGGTATACGTAATACCGTTAAAGGTGACACTGCTGCAATCTTTGATAGAATCAGTCACAGTTACCGGAACTATTGGAGCGATGATGATGTTCGTAGTATGATACAAACTATCACAACCACCTGCAGTTTTGGTAGTATCTGTTACTGAAGCAGACGAGGTATAAGTAATGCCGTTAAAGGTAATACTGCTGCAATCTTTAATAGAGTCAGTAACCGTTACCGGAACAATAGGAGCAATGATGATATTAGTTGTATGATACAAACTATCACAACCACCAGCAGTTTTGGTAGTATCCGTTACTGAAGCAGACGAGGTATAAGTTATACCGTTAAAAATAACGCTGCTGCAATCCTTGATAGAGTCAGTAACCGTTACCGGAACGATCGGCGCAATAATGATATTAGTCGTATGATACAAACTATCGCAACCGCCTGCGCTTCTTGTGGTATCTGTTACCGAAGCAGATGAAGTATAAGTGATACCGTTAAAGGTGACGCTGCTGCAATCCTTGATAGAATCAACAGTAACAACCGGAACGATCGGTGCAATGATGATATTGGTTGTATGATACAAGCTATCACAACCACCTGCACTTCTTGTCGTGTCTGTTACGGATGCTGATGAGGTATACGTAATACCGTTAAAGGTGACGCTGCTGCAATCCTTGATAGAATCGACAGTAATAACCGGAACAATAGGAGCAATGATGATATTAGTAGTATGATACAAACTATCACAACCGCCTGCACTTCTTGTCGTATCTGTTACGGATGCTGATGAGGTATAGGTTATGCCGTTAAAGGTGACGCTGCTGCAATCTTTGATAGAGTCAGTCACAGTTACCGGAACGATCGGCGCAATGATAATGTTTGTAGTATGATATAAGCTGTCACAACCACCTGCAGTTTTGGTAGTATCCGTTACTGAAGCAGAAGAGGTATAAGTGATACCGTTAAAAATAACGCTGCTGCAATCCTTGATAGAATCAACAGTAATAGCCGGAACGATCGGCGCAATAATGATATTGGTTGTATGATATAAGCTATCACAACCACCTGCACTTCTTGTGGTATCTGTTACGGATGCTGAAGAGGTATAAGTGATACCGTTAAAGGTGACACTGCTGCAATCTTTTATCGAGTCAATAACCGTTACCGGAGTTATTGGCGCAATAATGATATTAGTCGTATGATACAAGCTATCACAACCGCCTGCGCTTCTTGTGGTATCTGTTACCGAAGCAGATGAAGTATAAGTAATACCGTTAAAGGTGACACTGCTGCAATCTTTGATAGAATCGACAGTAATAACCGGAACAATAGGAGCAATAATGATATTAGTAGTATGATACAAACTATCACAACCGCCTGCGCTTCTTGTGGTATCTGTTACCGAAGCAGATGAGGTATAGGTTATACCGTTAAAGGTGACGCTACTGCAATCCTTGATAGAATCAACAGTAACAACCGGAACGATCGGTGCAATGATGATATTGGTTGTATGATACAAGCTATCACAACCACCTGCACTTCTTGTCGTGTCTGTTACGGAAGCAGAAGAGGTATAAGTGATACCGTTAAAGGTGACACTGCTGCAATCCTTGATAGAGTCAGTAACCGTTAACGGAACGATCGGTGCAATGATGATATTGGTTGTATGATACAAACTATCACAACCACCAGCAGTTTTGGTAGTATCCGTTACTGAAGCAGACGAGGTATAAGTTATACCGTTAAAAATAACGCTGCTGCAATCCTTGATAGAGTCAGTAACCGTTACCGGAACAATAGGAGCAATAATGATATTAGTCGTATGATACAAACTATCGCAACCGCCTGCGCTTCTTGTGGTATCTGTTACCGAAGCAGATGAAGTATAAGTGATACCGTTAAAGGTGACGCTGCTGCAATCTTTTATCGAGTCAATAACCGTTACCGGAGTTATTGGCGCAATAATGATATTAGTCGTATGATACAAGCTATCACAACCGCCTGCGCTTCTTGTGGTATCTGTTACCGAAGCAGATGAAGTATAAGTGATACCGTTAAAGGTAATACTGCTACAATCCTTGATAGAATCAACAGTAATAACCGGAACGATCGGCGCAATGATGATATTGGTCGTATGATACAAACTATCGCAACCGCCTGCGCTTCTTGTGGTATCTGTTACTGAAGCAGATGAAGTATACGTGATACCGTTAAAGGTGACGCTGCTGCAATCCTTGATAGAATCAACAGTAATAACCGGAACGATCGGCGCAATGATGATATTGGTCGTATGATACAAACTATCGCAACCGCCTGCGCTTCTTGTGGTATCTGTTACCGAAGCAGATGAAGTATACGTAATACCGTTAAAGGTGACGCTGCTGCAATCTTTAATAGAGTCAATAACCGTTACCGGAGTTATTGGCGCAATAATGATATTAGTCGTATGATACAAGCTATCACAACCGCCTGCGCTTCTTGTGGTATCTGTTACGGACGCTGAAGAGGTATAAGTGATACCGTTAAAGGTGACGCTGCTGCAATCCTTGATAGAATCAACAGTAATAACCGGAACGATCGGCGCAATAATGATATTAGTCGTATGATACAAACTATCGCAACCGCCTGCGCTTCTTGTGGTATCTGTTACCGAAGCAGATGAAGTATAAGTAATACCGTTAAAGGTGACGCTGCTGCAATCTTTAATAGAGTCAGTAACCGTTACCGGAGTTATCGGCGTAATAATAATGTTTGTAGTATGATACAAGCTGTCACAACCACCTGCACTTCTTGTGGTATCTGTTACAGATGCTGACGTTGTATACGTAATACCGTTAAAGGTGACGCTGCTGCAATCTTTTATCGAGTCAATAACCGTTACCGGAGTTATCGGCGTAATAATAATGTTTGTAGTATGATACAAGCTGTCACAACCACCTGCACTTCTTGTGGTATCTGTTACGGATGCTGAAGAGGTATACGTAATACCGTTAAAGGTGACGCTGCTGCAATCCTTGATAGAATCAACAGTAATAACCGGAACGATCGGCGCAATGATGATATTGGTCGTATGATACAAACTATCGCAACCGCCTGCGCTTCTTGTGGTATCTGTTACCGAAGCAGATGAAGTATACGTAATACCGTTAAAGGTGACGCTGCTGCAATCTTTTATCGAGTCAATAACCGTTACCGGAGTTATTGGCGCAATAATGATATTAGTCGTATGATACAAGCTATCACAACCGCCTGCGCTTCTTGTGGTATCTGTTACGGACGCTGAAGAGGTATAAGTGATACCGTTAAAGGTGACACTGCTGCAATCCTTGATAGAGTCAGTCACAGTTACCGGAACGATCGGCGCAATGATAATGTTTGTAGTATGATACAAACTATCGCAACCGCCTGCGCTTCTTGTGGTATCTGTTACTGAAGCAGATGAAGTATAAGTGATACCGTTAAAGGTGACGCTGCTGCAATCCTTGATAGAATCAACAGTAATAACCGGAACGATCGGTGCAATGATGATATTGGTTGTATGATACAAACTATCGCAACCACCTGCACTTCTTGTCGTGTCTGTTACGGATGCAGACGAGGTATAAGTGATACCGTTAAAGGTGACGCTGCTGCAATCCTTGATAGAGTCAGTAACCGTTACCGGAGTTATTGGCGCAATAATGATGTTAGTAGTATGATATAAGCTATCGCAACCACCTGCACTTCTTGTCGTGTCCGTTACGGATGCAGACGAGGTATAAGTGATACCGTTAAAGGTGACGCTGCTGCAATCCTTGATAGAATCAACAGTAATAGCCGGAACAATAGGAGCAATGATAATGTTTGTAGTATGATACAAACTATCACAACCGCCTGCGCTTCTTGTGGTATCTGTTACGGACGCTGAAGAGGTATACGTAATACCGTTAAAGGTGACGCTGCTGCAATCTTTGATAGAGTCAGTAACCGTTACCGGAGTTATTGGCGCAATAATGATATTAGTCGTATGATACAAACTATCGCAACCGCCTGCGCTTCTTGTGGTATCTTTTACCGAAGCAGATGAAGTATAAGTAATACCGTTAAAGGTGACGCTGCTGCAATCTTTTATCGAGTCAGTAACCGTTACCGGAGTTATTGGTGTAATAATGATGTTAGTAGTATGATATAAGCTATCACAACCACCTCCGCTTCTTGTCGTGTCCGTTACAGATGCAGATGAGGTATAAGTGATACCGTTAAAGGTGACGCTGCTGCAATCCTTGATAGAATCGGTCACAATAACTGACGGAGGACTTACAATTAAATGTAATGTAGCAATAGAATCACAACCAGCGCTATTGGTAAAATGTAATGAAGCAACAGTAGAGCTTGTATAATTATTGCCATTCCAAACAAACGGCAACTGGTTAGAACAACGAGTTACGACAGTATCGCTCACCGTTGTATCCTTTACAGTAAAGTGAAGCGTAGCGATGGAGTCGCAACCTGCACTATTGGTAAAATGTAATGAAGCAACCGTCGACGCATTATAGTTATTGCCATTCCAAACAAATGGCAACTGGTTAGAACAACGAGTTACGACAGTATCGCTCACCGCTGTATCCTTTACAGCAAAGTGAAGTGTAGCGATGGAGTCACAACCTGCACTATTGGTAAAATGTAATGAAGCAACTGTCGACGCATTATAGTTATTGCCATTCCAAACAAACGGCAACTGGTTAGAACAACGAGTTACCACAGTATCACTCACCGCTGTATCCTTTACAGCAAAGTGAAGTGTAGCGATGGAGTCGCAACCTGCACTATTGGTGAAATGTAATGAAGCAACTGTCGACGAAGAATAATTATTGCCATTCCAAACAAACGGCAACTGGTTAGAACAACGAGTTACGACAGTATCGCTCACCGTTGTATCCTTAACTGTAAAGTGAAGCGTAGCGATGGAGTCACAACCTGCACTATTGGTAAAATGTAATGAAGCAACTGTCGACGAAGAATAATTATTGCCATTCCAAACAAATGGTAATTGATTAGAGCATTTGGTTACCACAGTATCACTCACCGTTGTATCCTTTACAGTAAAGTGAAGCGTAGCGATGGAGTCGCAACCTGCACTATTGGTAAAATGTAATGAAGCAACCGTCGACGCATTATAGTTATTGCCATTCCAAACAAATGGCAACTGGTTAGAACAACGAGTTACGACAGTATCGCTCACCGCTGTATCCTTTACAGCAAAGTGAAGTGTAGCGATGGAGTCACAACCTGCACTATTGGTAAAATGTAATGAAGCAACTGTCGACGCATTATAGTTATTGCCATTCCAAACAAACGGCAACTGGTTAGAACAACGAGTTACCACAGTATCACTCACCGCTGTATCCTTTACAGCAAAGTGAAGCGTAGCGATGGAGTCGCAACCTGCACTATTGGTAAAATGTAATGAAGCAACCGTCGACGCATTATAGTTATTGCCATTCCAAACAAACGGCAACTGGTTAGAACAACGAGTTACGACAGTATCACTCACCGTTGTATCCTTTACAGTAAAGTGAAGCGTAGCGATGGAGTCGCAACCTGCACTATTGGTAAAATGTAATGAAGCAACCGTCGACGCATTATAGTTATTGCCATTCCAAACAAACGGCAATTGGTTGGAACAACGAGTTACGACAGTGTCGCTCACCGTTGTATCCTTAACTGTAAAGTGAAGCGTAGCGATAGAATCACAACCTGCACTATTAGTAAAGTGAAGCGAAGCCGTTGTAGTGCTTATATAATTATTGCCATTCCAAACAAATGGTAATTGATTAGAGCATTTGGTTACCACAGTATCACTCACCGTTGTATCCTTAACTGTAAAGTGAAGAGTAGCGATGGAGTCACAACCTGCGCTATTAGTAAAGTGAAGTGAAGCGGTGGTAGAGTTTGTATAATTATTACCATTCCAAATGAACGGTAATTGGTTGGAACAACGAGTTACAACTGTATCGCTTGTTGTAGTATCCTTAACTGTAAAGTGAAGTGTAGCGATGGAGTCGCAACCTGCACTATTGGTAAAATGCAATGAAGCGACCGTCGACGAAGAATAATTATTACCATTCCAAATAAAAGGCAATTGATTAGAACAACGAGTTACGACAGTATCGCTCACCGTTGTATCCTTTACAGTAAAGTGAAGCGTAGCGATGGAGTCGCAACCTGCACTATTGGTAAAATGTAATGAAGCAACTGTTGACGAAGAATAGTTATTGCCATTCCAAACAAACGGCAACTGGTTAGAACAACGAGTTACGACAGTATCGCTCACCGTTGTATCCTTAACTGTAAAGTGAAGTGTAGCGATGGAGTCACAACCTGCACTATTGGTAAAATGTAATGAAGCAACTGTTGACGAAGAATAATTATTGCCATTCCAAACAAACGGCAACTGGTTAGAACAACGAGTTACGACAGTATCGCTCACCGTTGTATCCTTAACTGTAAAGTGAAGTGTAGCGATGGAGTCACAACCTGCACTATTGGTAAAATGTAATGAAGCAACTGTCGACGAAGAATAATTATTACCATTCCAAACAAACGGCAATTGATTAGAACAACGAGTTACGACAGTATCGCTCACCGTTGTATCCTTTACAGTAAAGTGAAGTGTAGCAATCGAATCACAACCTGCACTATTGGTGAAATGTAATGAAGCAACTGTAGAGCTTGTATAATTATTGCCATTCCAAACAAACGGCAATTGATTGGAACAACGAGTTACGACAGTATCACTCACCGTTGTATCCTTAACTGTAAAGTGAAGAGTAGCGATGGAGTCACAACCTGCGCTATTAGTAAAGTGAAGCGAAGCGACCGTCGAAGTATTATAGTTATTGCCATTCCAAACAAACGGCAATTGATTGGAACAACGAGTTACGACTGTATCACTCACCGTTGTATCCTTTACAGTAAAGTGAAGTGTAGCGATTGAGTCGCAACCTGCACTATTAGTGAAATGTAATGAAGCGACCGTCGAAGCATTATAGTTATTGCCATTCCAAACAAACGGCAATTGATTGGAGCAACGAGTTACAACTGTATCGCTTGTTGTTGTGTCCTTAACTGTAAAATGAAGTGTAGCGATCGAATCACAACCTGCACTATTGGTGAAATGCAATGAAGCAACAGTAGAGCTTGTATAGTTATTGCCATTCCAAACAAACGGCAACTGGTTAGAACAACGAGTTACGACAGTATCGCTCACCGTTGTATCCTTAACTGTAAAGTGAAGCGTAGCGATGGAGTCACAACCTGCACTATTGGTAAAATGTAATGAAGCAACCGTCGACGCATTATAGTTATTGCCATTCCAAACAAATGGCAACTGGTTAGAACAACGAGTTACGACAGTATCGCTCACCGTTGTATCCTTAACTGTAAAGTGAAGTGTAGCGATGGAGTCACAACCTGCACTATTGGCAAAATGTAATGAAGCAACTGTCGACGAAGAATAATTATTGCCATTCCAAACAAAAGGCAATTGGTTAGAACAACGAGTTACGACAGTATCGCTCACCGTTGTATCCTTTACAGTAAAGTGAAGCGTAGCGATAGAATCACAACCTGCACTATTGGCAAAATGTAATGAAGCAACTGTCGACGAAGAATAATTATTGCCATTCCAAACAAAAGGCAATTGGTTAGAACAACGAGTTACGACAGTATCGCTCACCGTTGTATCCTTTACAGTAAAGTGAAGCGTAGCAATCGAGTCGCAACCTGCACTATTGGTAAAATGCAATGAAGCGACCGTCGACGCATTATAGTTATTGCCATTCCAAACAAACGGCAACTGGTTAGAACAACGAGTTACGACAGTATCGCTCACCGTTGTATCCTTAACTGTAAAGTGAAGCGTAGCGATGGAGTCGCAACCTGCACTGTTAGTAAAATGCAATGAAGCAACAGTAGAGCTTGTATAGTTATTGCCATTCCAAACAAACGGCAATTGGTTGGAACAACGAATTACCACTGTATCACTCACCGTTGTATCCTTTACAGTAAAGTGAAGCGTAGCGATGGAGTCGCAACCTGCACTATTGGTAAAATGTAATGAAGCAACCGTCGACGCATTATAGTTATTGCCATTCCAAACAAATGGCAACTGGTTAGAACAACGAGTTACGACAGTATCGCTCACCGCTGTGTCCTTCACAGCAAAGTGAAGTGTAGCGATGGAGTCACAACCTGCACTATTGGTAAAATGTAATGAAGCAACTGTCGACGCATTATAGTTATTGCCATTCCAAACAAACGGCAACTGGTTAGAACAACGAGTTACCACAGTATCACTCACCGCTGTATCCTTTACAGCAAAGTGAAGTGTAGCGATGGAGTCACAACCTGCACTATTGGTAAAATGTAATGAAGCAACTGTCGACGCATTATAGTTATTGCCATTCCAAACAAACGGCAACTGGTTAGAACAACGAGTTACCACAGTATCACTCACCGCTGTATCCTTTACAGCAAAGTGAAGTGTAGCGATGGAGTCGCAACCTGCACTATTGGTGAAATGTAATGAAGCAACTGTCGACGAAGAATAATTATTGCCATTCCAAACAAACGGCAACTGGTTAGAACAACGAGTTACGACAGTATCGCTCACCGTTGTATCCTTAACTGTAAAGTGAAGCGTAGCGATGGAGTCACAACCTGCACTATTGGTAAAATGTAATGAAGCAACTGTCGACGAAGAATAATTATTGCCATTCCAAACAAATGGTAATTGATTAGAGCATTTGGTTACCACAGTATCACTCACCGTTGTATCCTTTACAGTAAAGTGAAGCGTAGCGATGGAGTCGCAACCTGCACTATTGGTAAAATGTAATGAAGCAACCGTCGACGCATTATAGTTATTGCCATTCCAAACAAATGGCAACTGGTTAGAACAACGAGTTACGACAGTATCGCTCACCGCTGTATCCTTTACAGCAAAGTGAAGTGTAGCGATGGAGTCACAACCTGCACTATTGGTAAAATGTAATGAAGCAACTGTCGACGCATTATAGTTATTGCCATTCCAAACAAACGGCAACTGGTTAGAACAACGAGTTACCACAGTATCACTCACCGCTGTATCCTTTACAGCAAAGTGAAGCGTAGCGATGGAGTCGCAACCTGCACTATTGGTAAAATGTAATGAAGCAACCGTCGACGCATTATAGTTATTGCCATTCCAAACAAACGGCAACTGGTTAGAACAACGAGTTACGACAGTATCACTCACCGTTGTATCCTTTACAGTAAAGTGAAGCGTAGCGATGGAGTCGCAACCTGCACTATTGGTAAAATGTAATGAAGCAACCGTCGACGCATTATAGTTATTGCCATTCCAAACAAACGGCAATTGGTTGGAACAACGAGTTACGACAGTGTCGCTCACCGTTGTATCCTTAACTGTAAAGTGAAGCGTAGCGATAGAATCACAACCTGCACTATTAGTAAAGTGAAGCGAAGCCGTTGTAGTGCTTATATAATTATTGCCATTCCAAACAAATGGTAATTGATTAGAGCATTTGGTTACCACAGTATCACTCACCGTTGTATCCTTAACTGTAAAGTGAAGAGTAGCGATGGAGTCACAACCTGCGCTATTAGTAAAGTGAAGTGAAGCGGTGGTAGAGTTTGTATAATTATTACCATTCCAAATGAACGGTAATTGGTTGGAACAACGAGTTACAACTGTATCGCTTGTTGTAGTATCCTTAACTGTAAAGTGAAGTGTAGCGATGGAGTCGCAACCTGCACTATTGGTAAAATGCAATGAAGCGACCGTCGACGAAGAATAATTATTACCATTCCAAATAAAAGGCAATTGATTAGAACAACGAGTTACGACAGTATCGCTCACCGTTGTATCCTTTACAGTAAAGTGAAGCGTAGCGATGGAGTCGCAACCTGCACTATTGGTAAAATGTAATGAAGCAACTGTTGACGAAGAATAGTTATTGCCATTCCAAACAAACGGCAACTGGTTAGAACAACGAGTTACGACAGTATCGCTCACCGTTGTATCCTTAACTGTAAAGTGAAGTGTAGCGATGGAGTCACAACCTGCACTATTGGTAAAATGTAATGAAGCAACTGTTGACGAAGAATAATTATTGCCATTCCAAACAAACGGCAACTGGTTAGAACAACGAGTTACGACAGTATCGCTCACCGTTGTATCCTTAACTGTAAAGTGAAGTGTAGCGATGGAGTCACAACCTGCACTATTGGTAAAATGTAATGAAGCAACTGTCGACGAAGAATAATTATTACCATTCCAAACAAACGGCAATTGATTAGAACAACGAGTTACGACAGTATCGCTCACCGTTGTATCCTTAACTGTAAAGTGAAGTGTAGCAATCGAATCACAACCTGCACTATTGGTGAAATGTAATGAAGCAACTGTAGAGCTTGTATAGTTATTGCCATTCCAAACAAACGGCAATTGGTTGGAACAACGAATTACCACTGTATCACTCACCGTTGTATCCTTTACAGTAAAATGAAGCGTAGCGATGGAGTCGCAACCTGCACTGTTGGTGAAATGTAATGAAGCAACAGTAGAGCTTGTATAATTATTGCCATTCCAAACAAAAGGCAATTGGTTAGAGCATTTGGTTACCACAGTATCGCTCACCGTTGTATCCTTTACAGTAAAGTGAAGCATAGCGATGGAGTCGCAACCTGCACTATTGGTGAAATGTAATGAAGCAACTGTCGACGAAGAATAATTATTGCCATTCCAAACAAACGGCAATTGGTTGGAACAACGAATTACCACTGTATCACTCACCGTTGTATCCTTTACAGTAAAATGAAGCGTAGCGATTGAGTCGCAACCTGCACTATTAGTGAAATGTAATGAAGCGACCGTCGAAGCATTATAGTTATTGCCATTCCAAACAAACGGCAATTGATTGGAGCAACGAGTTACAACTGTATCGCTTGTTGTTGTGTCCTTAACTGTAAAATGAAGTGTAGCGATCGAATCACAACCTGCACTGTTAGTAAAGTGAAGCGAAGCGACAGTCGAAGTATTATAGTTATTGCCATTCCAAACAAATGGTAATTGATTAGAGCATTTGGTTACCACAGTATCACTTGTTGTAGTGTCTTTAATGGTTAGATTTAAAGTCAGTATCGAATCACAGCCAACACTATTAACCAAAGTATCTTTATATGAACCTCCAGATGAATAATTATGCCCGTTCCAATTAAAGGGCAACGTACTGTTGCAAACACTTGTGTCAATAATTTTTGTAGTAACTGCTTTTATTGTCAAATTCAATGTTGCAATGGAATCACATCCTACACTATTTACCAATGTATCCTGGTAAGAGCCTGGAGTTGAATAGGTTTTTCCATTCCATGTTATAGGTAAGGCATTGCTGCAAACGCTTGAGTCTTTTGTACTGGTGCTTATTGGTTTTATTGTGATATGCAATGTTGCAATCGAGTCGCAATGAGTAACGAGACTTGTTAATGTATCATTATATGAACCAGCTGCATTGTATGTATTACTATTCCAAACTACAGGGAATGAATTACTACAAACACTTGTGTCAGAAATACTCTTTCTTACGGTATCCACAATGACCTTCACCGTATCTGTTACGGTACAAGGTGTAGAGAAATTCATGTCATCAATAGTAAAATCATTACCTAAACCTGTTATATCCAGATCATATAATGATATGGTTGCAGTGCTTGAGTTTGCTACCCATGTTTGCGTAACCTGTTGCCAGTTGCCGCATGTAGTAGTAGCGGGCGCTTGTATAGTGCTACCTACTTGTGTTCCATTGATCTGCGTTTGTACATTTCCGCGTGCAGGATCGGTTGACACTTTTTGTATCCAATAAGAAAATGTATAGGTAGAGCCAATATTAACAGGAATAGATTGTTGCCAAAACGTATAATTAGCGCCATTAGTCGCATCCGATCCATCAACGATCAACATTTTACCTGAACCTGTGGTATGATCGGGACATGTTGTAAAATACTGATCAAGGTTTTGAGGGTTTGTACCGACAGCATACGATTGTCGTGCTATTGTTTGTGATGTATAGTTTATATAATCAGATGTAAAACCTACATTGCCTGCTTCAAAATCAGGATTGGTAATAAGATTGGTATTGGTTTGAGTAGTAACCGTATAAGTGGTGGTGCTTGTTGGCGTTGCAGTAGGATTTGCAATATTCGGATTGTTCAAACTTCCCGCAGGAGACCATGTATATACGCCGCTTCCGCCGGTTGCAGATAATTGAACAGCAGATCCGGGGCAGATAGTTGTATCGTTGGAAACGATCAATGGATTATCAAAACTGGTGATCGTAATAGTTGAGCTTGAAACGGTATTAGGCACAGCATCCATTACCGTTACTATATAATTCCCGGGTGCTAAACCTGAAAATGTTCCTGTTGTGGAAGTATATGGACCTCCCGGACCAGTAAGTGTGTAAGTATAAGGGGGTGTTCCTCCATTACCTGTTGCTTTAATAGAACCATTGCTAAATCCTGAACAACTCGGATTCGTATTGTCATAAATTAATGAAAGTGGGGCAGGCGTACATGTTTTCAAAGGGGCTTGTCCAAATAAGCTTGGATTGGTAAATGCCTGGTTGTTATTGGTGCTCCACGAAACCTGTCTATCTCTCGCACCTCCATCATCATCATCATCTACCTGCACATCAATGCCGATCGTTCTTCCATCTGTAGGTACTCCTCCAATTTGTGTCCAGGGAATGGCAATTTCTACCGTGTACCCGGCAGCGTTAGAATTAACAGCAGTGGTTATATTGGCAAGCCTGCTGCCAATATTTGTTCCACCTTGTTTTGTTCCATCTCTTTTTACCCCAAATTGAAAATCATCCGCATCGTATGATGTCCCTTTACTGTTATTGCCATCAATAAAAATTTCTACAGCATCATCATCCCACCAGTTGGGGCCATCGTTTTGATTATTAGGATCATTAACCTGCACTAATAAATACAGATTGTTGGCATCATACATTCCTCTCCATTGTGTGCCTACAAAATCTGCAGGTATGGTACCGATAGTTGCTTTTTGAATGGGCTTTGGTAATGCTTTGCTCCACGCAGCTTCTACACTTCCGTTTATAGTAATGGCTGATGTTGCATCTACGATCATAGATGCATCGCAGGATGTACCGCAATTGGTTACTGACAATACTAATGTTGAAATAGAATCACAACCCGATGAGCTTGTTAATGTGTCATTAAAAGTTCCTGATGTGTTATACGTATGACCGCTCCATACATAAGGTAAAGCAGTTGTACAAACAGAAGCAAAAGTAGTATCAATAACAGGCGCAACAAATAGAGTATGTGTTAGTGAGCTATCTTGTACATAAGCCCAGTTGTCAATTAAACGTTGATTACCCCAGGAGCCTTGATTAATAGAACCGCTGTTTGTTCCGTTATCAGTAGCACTGCTTCCGCAACCTGTCCAGTCATGCACGCCGCCACCGGAACTATTCACTCCACCTGATCCGTTTATTAATGGTGTAGTAGAACAGTTAGAACCACTTGGAAGATTAGTGTCATTCCAATAAATAGTGTTGTCCGGCGCTTGAGGACCATTTAACCTGGTCACTCTTAACCCTCCAAAAATTTCTATATCAGTTTGTACAAAATGCGTTTCACCAATTTTATCGATCAGTACTTTCACATTCATTGGCTGCCAAATAGGTATTTGATTTCCTAGTCCGTCTAATCCATTAAATGGAATAGAGTTGGCGCCATTGGAAAAGTTTAGCGTATCTTTTATATCTACAGGATCGTCATAGCTGCCATTATTATTTACATCAATCTCTATTACTCCAGATCCCGTAAAATTGGTTACATTAAAATTGATCTTACCTGCTGCCAAACAAGCGCTCGTTCTGCTGAAAACAGGATTTGAAAGAGTTGGGATAACCGGTGGCGTTAGTAATGATTCTGTTACTTGTCCGCTCCCTGCAGCTACATTAAAACGTGGAGCCGATGCAGGAAGCCCGGCATCAAAAGAAGAAAAGAATATTTTGTTAGAAGGGCCGCAATTGGCATCATCAGGGCCTAAACCTGAACTAACTCCCGAATAAGAAACGCTTGAATAAGCAGAAGTACAAGACCCCGGTGCTGTACGAACACCCAATGAATCGGATACAATGGTATAATACAAACCATTCATGCCGGAATAAGTAGCAGAATATTGATATCCGCCCGGAGTTAAAAAATACAAAGTAAAATCAGGCTCAACGCCGGATGAATTATCATGTCCATGTAAGCTTTCTGTCCATGTTCTTCCGGTAATTTCTGTACCGCCGGAATTGTACACATTTATTCGTGGGCAAACAATGTTGTCATCTGAAGTGCTGGTGGGGATCGCTTCTAATGTCCAGATACCTTCTGTACCTGCTGTTACATTCTGTAATGCTGTTGTACAATCACTTCCTACCGTACCATTAATAGTACAACTGGTCAAAAAACCGGTAGGTGTATATATATTAATTGTCCATGTACCGGGATTACCTCCATCATTTGTTCTAATAACATCCCAATCAATTTTTTCTCCTGCTTTAGCATATGCGTATAAATAAAAAGAACCGTATTTCCCGGGCCATCCATTGTAGGTTCCTCCACTAAGGCAATTTCTTGGAGGTGTTGGCGGTGTGGTAAATGTTTGTACTGTACCATAGGTTACTCCTGCGGAGTTAACGGCAAAAGCTTTTACATAATAAGTGGTATTGGGTTGTAAACCTGTAAGTGAAGTAGAAAAAGATCCGGTACTGTTCACTCCGTTCAGGATTTTGCCGCCACCTGATGTGCTATTGGTATCTGTAATTGGGCTGGTACTATAAATGATACCCCGTTCTAAAATATTAGAGCCTCCATCGCTGGTAACATTACCACCTGTTGTAGCAGTTGTGCTGGTAACGCCTGTGGCTGCAGTGGTTGTAATAGTTGGAGGAGATAATACGATGATCTGTTGTGCGCCTTGAGCTGCTATGGAGCCACAGGTAGTAGGTGTGCCCGAAAAAGTTAAATTGCTTGTGGCTATTGCGGAAGGTGTAATACTATGCCCTGATGTAGCACCGCCTGCAACATCGGTAGTCACCCAGAAATATCCTGCAGTATTTGCAGTAATAGATTGAGAAAACGGACCAAAATTAATTGGACTTGTTGTTAAATTAGTAGTAACAGTACTTAATAAAGTAGCTCCTGTAAATATATTGGTAGGAGTGTAGTAAAGTTTATAATTAGATATATCGCTTGCAGTTAACCCGCTATTTGTAAATGGAAACGTAAAATTCGTTAAGGTTAAAGCTGTTTGCGCACCAACAGAAAAATTAGTAAGAATGTTACTGGTGGTTCCTGCACCCATTGTACCGGCGGCCACTGCAGTATTAGCACCTAACGTTGCATTGGCACAGAATGCAGCAGTTGATGTTCCGCATATAACAACATTTTTTATAGCAAGTGTTCTTCCATTATTACCTGTTATATATAAGCGTAATGATTTGGAAGAACCGTTGGGGACCGAAATAGATACCGGAATAGAAACATTATCTGGTGAACCGGAACTGGTAGAAGAGGCTGTGCCTGTTGCTCCGGTTGGAGTAGTTCCATCGTATACATTAAAAATAAGAGAACCTGAACTATTGCTTAGGAATGTATTAAAAGTAATACTCGTTATTGTTAGGTTATTCCCAGTTGCAGGTGTTATAGGAAATTCAAGATAAATATTATCGGCTGTATTAACGGTAGCCGGCCAGTTTACACCACCGGGTTTATTAAAGCGTTGCCAGCTAAAGCCACCTGAGTTTGTATAGGTTGGAGTAGCCATTCCTGCGCCGATCAATTCTGTATTGCCTGTTGTTGAATTGCCCGAATTAGCTGTTTGCGCTGTTGATGATGCTAACGACCAGGTTTGGCAAAAAGTTTGTGCAATTGTATTAGTAGTGCAAAAAAGCGATGCAATTAATAAAAACGGAAAAATAAGTTTGCGGAAGGATATAAAAAAAAAGCCTTTGCCCATAGTTTTTTCTATGGCGGTTAGCAGCATTCTCCAAAAAGAACCCAATAATGTAAAAAGTAGAATTGGGTTTTTCATTTAACAAGATTCTCCATTAACATATTAAAACTGAGGGCGATTTTGGGATATGTTATCATTAAGGAAAGCCTTTCACAATCTTCACTACTATCTACTATTCTTTAATGCCTTTCAAATCATCAAAGGGTATAAAATCCATCTTAATAATTGAAAAATTAATCAACCTGTACAATAAGATTTTTAAGTTAGCAATTCCGCAAGCAAAATGAGGAGAAAAGTCTTATTACAAGCAAATCGTTTAATCGTTTTATGCGTACAATTTACAGCTAAGAATCTAATTAGCAAAAAATTAACTCAGTTAATTATATATATTGATAAATTTAAATTTGAATATTTTTTATTGAGACAAATTTGTTTTAAAGAATAACATCTGTTAGCACTGCTTTTTCCTTACTTTTTTATGATTTTTTTAATTTTTTTCGGTTTTAAGAGATGTTTTCTAAACCAAATAATTTTTTACATTTTTTTCCTCATTTTTCCCATTTAAGGCACTGGATCATATATCGTTCTTTGTCATTAGAACTAATCTTGCGTTTTGGGTGTTATCTTTACGCTTTCCTACGTGTGATTTTGAATTTCCACTAAGGCTAAGTTTTTTAATAATGAGTACTGATATAGATATATTAAAGGATGTTTCTACCAGGGAATATGAATACGGATTTACAACCGATATAGAAACAGAATATGCTCCCAAAGGCCTGTCTGATGAGACAGTGCGGTTCATTTCTGCTAAAAAGAATGAGCCTGAATGGTTGCTGGAATTACGTTTAAAGGGGTTACAGCAATTTCAAAAAATGGAAATGCCAAGCTGGCAAAATTTTGAAATGCCTTATATTGATTTTCAGGCAATATCATATTATGCGGCTCCAAAAAAGAAAGCTAAATATGAGAGTCTGGATGAAGTAGACCCTGAATTATTGGCAACTTTCGAAAAATTGGGTATACCGATAAACGAACGAAAGAAATTAGCCGGAGTTGCTGTAGATGTTGTGTTTGACAGTGTTTCGGTAGCAACAACGTATAAAGAAAAACTGAATGAGCTTGGAATTATATTTTGTTCTTTCAGTGAAGCTGTACAAAAACATCCGGACCTGGTACAGAAATATCTGGGCTCTGTTGTTCCGCATACAGATAACATTTTTGCAGCATTAAACGCAGCGGTCGTCTCCGATGGTTCATTTGTATATATTCCAAAAGGCGTTCGTTGCCCGATGGAATTATCTACTTATTTCCGGATCAACGCTGAAAACACCGGCCAGTTTGAACGTACTTTAATTATTGCTGATGAAGGAAGTTATGTAAGCTACCTCGAAGGTTGCACGGCACCCATGCGTGATGAGAACCAGTTGCACGCTGCTGTGGTAGAGTTAATTGCTTTAGAAAATGCAGAGATAAAATATTCAACTGTTCAAAATTGGTATCCCGGCGATAAGGATGGTAAAGGAGGTATTTACAACTTTGTTACCAAGCGTGGAATTTGCAAGGGTGCAAATTCAAAAATTTCATGGACACAAGTAGAGACAGGTTCTGCCATCACGTGGAAATATCCAAGTGTGATCTTACGTGGCGATAATTCGATCGGTGAATTCTATTCTGTAGCGTTGACCAAAAATTTGCAGATAGCCGACACCGGTACCAAGATGTTTCATATTGGGAAAAATACCCGTAGCCGCATTATTTCAAAAGGTATTTCTGCAGGGAAAGGACAAAACAGTTATCGTGGATTGGTGCAGGTATCTAATGGAGCTGATAACGCCAGGAACTTTACCCAGTGTGACTCTTTGCTGATCGGTGATGAATGCGGCGCTCATACATTTCCTTACATTGAATCAAAAAATACTTCAGCAGTAGTGGAGCATGAGGCGACTACTTCTAAAATTGGTGAAGACCAAATATTTTATTTGAATCAACGTGGTATTGATACAGAAAAAGCCGTTGCCTTAATTGTAAATGGTTATGCCAAAGAAGTATTAAATCAATTACCAATGGAGTTTGCCATTGAAGCACAAAAATTATTGGCAATTTCATTAGAAGGAAGTGTAGGATAGATTGACTCCTCTAAAAGAAAAATAAAAAACAAAAATAGAAACTAGCAATGTTGTGTATTAAAGATCTGAAAGCTTCGGTAGAAGGAAAAGAAATTTTGAAAGGATTAAACCTGAATGTAAACGCAGGGGAGATACATGCTATTATGGGACCGAATGGTTCCGGTAAAAGCACGCTGGCATCCGTATTGGCAGGTAAAAATGAATATGAGATAACCGGAGGCGAGGTGCTTTTTAATGGAAAAGACCTGTTGGAAATGGCTCCTGAAATACGTGCAAGAGAAGGCGTGTTCCTGGCGTTTCAATATCCCGTTGAGATCCCCGGTGTATCTAATATAAACTTCTTAAAAACTGCATTGGAAGAAATACGGGCATATAGAAACTTACCGCCATTAGAAGCAAAAGATTTTTTAAAGCTGGTGAAAGAAAAGCAAAAGCTGGTAGAGTTTGATGCAAAGCTTACTAACCGTTCTTTAAACGAAGGTTTTTCAGGTGGTGAAAAGAAACGCAACGAAGTATTACAACTCGCAATGTTGGATCCTCAATTGTCAATATTAGATGAAACAGACTCTGGTTTGGATATTGATGCTTTGCGGATCGTAGCAAAAGGAATAAATAAGCTGCGTTCCGATAAAAATGCTTTTATCATTATCACGCATTATCAACGACTGTTGGATTATATCGTTCCTGATTTTGTTCATGTATTATATAATGGACAAATTGTAAAATCCGGTTCTAAAGAACTGGCACTGGAACTGGAAGAAAAAGGTTACGATTGGTTAAAAGAATCTCCTGAAAAAGAATTGGCAAATGGATAATACAGCAATACAAACATCATTATACGGTCAGTTGGTTGAGCATATTGAAGAAAGGTCGCAACAATGGGCTTTAGAAGGAAAATTGGTCTCATCACTTCGTGAAAACGCGTTCACTCAATTTAAAAAATTAGGGTTTCCCACCACTAAAGTAGAGGATTGGAAATTTACCAACGTACATAATTTTTTGAAAGATGAATTTGTTGTAGAAAATTATGATGCAACGGCTATCAATAAAAAAATAATTAAAAATATTTCAGGACTGGATTGTTATACAATTGTTCTGCATAACGGAAAATATATTTCAAAGCTATCGGATGAAATGCCTTCTGTTGTTGCATTGCACCCAATTCACGAGGCTAAGAACTTTGCAGGGTTTAGTGATCATTTTGGTAAGCATATTAATATTACAGACAATCACTTTGCAGCGTTAAATACCAGTTTATATAAGGATGGGCTTTTTATTGAAATAAGAAAAAATGTAATTGTTGATAAACCATTACATTTTGTACATGTATCCTCTTCAGATAAAAATATTTTGATTCATCCGCGTAATTTAATAGTAGTGGATGCCAACGCAGAAGTAAGTATTGTTGAAAGTTATGTTACAGAAGGCGATGGGATTGTTTTTTATAATGCAGTTTCTGAAATAGTAGTGGATGCGAATGCAAAAGTGAATCATTATAATATTCAGACGGGTAATAATAAAGTTAGGTTGGTGCAGCAGGTAGAAGTGAATCAAAAATCTTCTAGCTTATATAATAATTACAAGGCATCGTTTCCCGGTATTGATCTGTTGAGAAATAACACGAACGTTGCTTTGGATGGTAAAAATGTAGAAAGCCACCTGTTTGGTTTATATCTTTCAGGCGGACAGCAATTGGTAGATAATCATACAGTTGTTGATCATCGTGAACCAAATTGTTTCAGTAATGAATTGTATAAAGGAGTGATGAAGGATGAAGCAAAAAGTGTGTTTAACGGTAAAGTATTTGTACGAAAAGATGCACAAAAAACAAATGCCTTTCAGCAGAACAATAATTTGATGCTGAGTAAAAAAGCAGTAGTAGATTCAAAGCCGCAGTTAGAGATCTTTGCGGATGACGTTAAATGTAGTCACGGTTCAACAATCGGGCAATTTGATGAAGATGCACTGTTTTATTTGCGTTCGAGAGGTATTGCGGATAATAAGGCAAGAGCCTTGCTGGTACAGGCTTTTGCATATGACGTAACAGAAAAATTTGCGATTCCCGCCATTCGTGCTCATGTTGATAATTTGATTGAAACAGCTTTAAATGAAGCATAATGTTAGCGCAGGATACTATACTAAAATCAACCTTTGATGTTGCAAAGATCAGGCAGGATTTTCCGATACTAAGCACAAAAGTATTCGGCAAGCCATTGATCTATTTTGATAATGCGGCTTCTTCTCAAAAGCCCTGGAAAGTAATCAAAGCAATTGAAGATTATTACACTTCTCTTAATAGCAATGTACATCGTGGTGTACATTACCTAAGTCAGAAAGCTACTGACGCTTTCGAAGAATCAAGAAAAAAAATAGCTGCATTTATTAATGCTGCGCATGATCATGAAGTGATCTTTACAAGAGGAACAACAGAAAGTATCAATCTTGTTGCATCCTCATTTGGTAAGGCATTTATTCAGCAAGGCGATGAAATTATTATTTCTGCTATGGAGCATCATTCAAACATTGTTCCCTGGCAAATGCTTTGTGAAGAAAAAGGCGCTTCGTTGAAAGTGGCTCCCATCAACGAAAAAGGAGAGTTATTGATGGCTGAATTTAAAGCATTGCTAAACGACAAAGTGAAATTGGTTGCAATAACCTATTGTTCTAATTCATTAGGAACTGTTAATCCTGCAAAAGAAATTATTTCGTGTGCGCATAACCGTAACATTCCTGTTTTATTGGATGCAGCGCAAGCAATACAACATTTGCCAATTGATGTTCAGGAATTGGATGTTGATTTTATGGCTTTTTCCGGACATAAAATGTACGGGCCAACCGGTATTGGGGTTTTATACGGTAAAGAAAAATGGTTGGACAAAATGCCGCCATACCAGGGTGGGGGAGAAATGATAAAGACAGTAACGTTTGAAAAAACTATTTACAATGATCTGCCGTTTAAATTTGAAGCTGGTACGCCTAATATTGAGGCCTCTATCTGTTTAGGTGCTGCAGTTGATTATATAAATGAGATCGGTTTGCAAAATATTCATGAATATGAGCAACAATTATTGCAATACGCAACTGAACAACTGCTGAATATTGAGGGATTAAAAATTGTAGGTATGGCTAACAATAAAGCCAGCCTGGTTTCTTTTACTATAGATAAGCTGCATCCTTATGATGTGGGTGTTATATTGGATAAACAAGGCATAGCTGTTCGTACAGGACATCATTGCACACAACCTTTAATGGATTTTTATTGTATTCCTGGCACAGCACGTGCATCTTTTGCATTTTATAATACTACAGAGGAAATAGATGCGCTGGTGGTTGGTGTTAAAAAAGCAATAGAAATGCTATCATAAAAAGTAAACTTACTCTTCGGCTTCGCTTCAATAGAAGCTTAATAGCAGTACAAATGATGAACGAAATGTGACACAACGATGTTTAATCATGGAACAACTGTTTGTACTAAAAAAATCTCGATAAAATAAATGACCATCAACGAAACACAAGACGAACTGATAAATGATTTTTCTTTTTTGGGAGATTGGATGGAGAAATATGAATACATTATTCAATTAGGAAAAGAATTGCCATTGATCAATGAGCAATATAAAACAGAAGAAAATTTGATAAAAGGATGCCAGTCGAAAGTATGGCTGCATGCAGAGTTTAAAGACGGTAACGTTTTTTTTACGGCAGATAGCGATGCCATTATAACCAAAGGCCTGGTAAGCATGGTCATTAGAGTGCTGTCCGGTCATGCTCCTGCAGAAATTGTACAATCAGACCTATATTTTGTAGATGAAATCGGATTAAAAGAACATCTTTCTGTAACACGTTCCAATGGATTGGTTTCGATGATCAAACAAATGAAACTATATGCATTGGCACTACAATCTAAAACCTAATGGTTGATAAAAAGAAAATAGAAGAAGACATAATTGAAGCGCTTAAAACCGTTTTCGATCCTGAAATACCGGTAAATATTTACGAGTTGGGACTCGTATATTTTATTGATGTTAAAGACAACGGCTATGTAAATGTTGAAATGACATTAACAGCCCCTGCCTGTCCTGTGGCAGGGGATATTATTGCCGAAGTTGATAATAAAGTTCGAAGCGTTCAGGGGGTAAGCGATGCCAATATAATGTTAACATTTGATCCACCTTGGAGTAAAGAAATGATGAGTGAAGAAGCAAAATTGCAACTTGGTTTTCTTTAGCCGGATTAAAAGCCTAATCTTTAAAAAACTCCCCTAATGGTACTTCAAGCGCCTTGCTTATTTTCTGAAGAGTAAGAATAGTAGCATTTGTTTGCCCCGATTCAATACGCGACATACTTGCTTTTTCAAAATTACATTCTGTTGCTAATTCAATCTGAGTCATGTTTTTTTTCTGACGAATCTTTTTGATGTTGCCCCCTAATTTTTGGAGTACTTCTGGTTCGGTAGTCATTGTATTTTCACGTTAAAGTTATAAGTCAAAATTACTTTAAAGCAAAATGGGCAAGGTTGATGTATATCATATTTGCTAATCTTTTAGCATGATATAAATCAAGGACAAATAACAGATATCTATATGATTTCTAATGGCTTGTAGTAAGGTTTCTACTTGTTGCGTTTAAACGCAACAAGTGCTGCAATCGTTCCCGCGGTTTTAGTATTTTTTTAATAAATCTACCTATCCCTTTGGCATATGAATTGCTAATGTGTGGTCGAAAGAAATCAATTTGTTTTTTACCTCGTTATAAACAAGAATAAATGCTTGCTTTGAAAAAGACACATATAGTAACTATTTTTCTCTTTGCATTAGTATTACACATACCATTCGTATTTGCAAAAGCTAAGCCATTTCCTAAGCTGTCTATAAAGGACAGTGATATTTCCGTTCCGGCAACTGCTAATAATGATGCCGTAGCTCATATGCAGAATCTGTATGATTCGCTTAAGCTGAGTTCAATAGGATTAGGAAAAGAGGTGTTTAATTATGCATATAGAGGATTTTCTTACTTAACTGAGATCGGGAAAATAAGTAATGATCATATTCTTACTATTATCGACTTTACAAAATCATCTGCGCAAAAAAGATTGTTTACGATCGATCTTACTAAAATGAAAGTATTATTTAATACATATGTGGCGCATGGACAGAATTCCGGAGAAGCTTTCGCAACTAAATTTTCAAATTTGGATGAAAGTAACAAAAGCAGTTTAGGTTTTTATGAAACTGCTGATACTTACTTAGGCAAACATGGTTGTTCCATGCACCTGGAAGGATTAGAAAAAGGATTTAACGATAATGCTTACGCAAGAGATATAGTAATGCATGGTGCTGATTATGTAAACGAACAATTGATCCGCTCCCGTGGATATATCGGCAGAAGCTTAGGTTGCCCGGCAGTGTCTCCTAAAATGGTGAGACCGATCATCAATAAAATTAAAAATGGCACTTGCCTGTTCATATACGGAAACGATAATAGCTATTTATCTTCTTCCAGGATATTGAAGCAAAGCGGTATGCAGGATATGGCATCTAACCGGTAATGCCAGCACATCTAAAATAATTTGAATCTCCGGTATTACCGGAGATTTTTGTTTTATCAATTCAATTCATAAATATAACTTCGCACAAATTTTAACGATGAACTTAAAAGAGCAATTAAAAGGTACGGGCGTTGCACTGGTAACGCCATTTAAAGAAAATTTTGAGGTTGATTTTGATGCATTGGGAAAGCTCATTGATTTTTGTTTAAGCAATGGGGTAGAATATTTGACTGCTTTAGGTACTACAGCAGAAGCTCCTACTTTAAGCAAGCAGGAAAAAATAGATATCGTAAATTTTGTTTATGACAAGGCAAACGGCAAGCCGGTTGTAGTAGGAATTGGTGGTAACAACACCCGTGAGATCATTCACGAGTTGGAAACATTTCCTTTAGATAAAGCTACTGCTATTTTAAGTGCCAGTCCTTATTATAATAAACCTTCGCAGGAAGGGTTGTATCAGCATTACAAAGCAATTGCTGCTGCCAGTCCTAAACCTGTATTGTTATACAATGTACCGGGGAGAACCGGAAGAAATCTTGAAGCTTCTACTGTTAACCGCCTGGCACATGAAGTGAAAAACATTGGAGGGATTAAAGAAGCCAGTGGTTTGATGGAGCAGTGCATGCACATCATTCGCGACAGTCCTGAAGATTTTTTAATTGTAAGTGGGGATGATCATGTAACGCTTCCATTAATTGCAGCGGGTATGCATGGAGTAATTAGTGTTACTGCTAATTGTTTTCCTAAAGAGTTTTCTGATATGACACGTTATTGCCTTGCCGGCGATTATGCTGCGGCGAGACCTTTGCATTATAAATGCTTGGAAGGGAATGATCTTTTGTTCGAAGAGAACAACCCTTCAGGTGTAAAAGCTTTTTTAGCTGAATTAGGGATTATTAAAAATGTGTTGCGTTTACCATTAGTGCCGTTGAGCCAACCGGTGCATGACAGAGTAAAGAAATACCTGAAAGAAGAATTTAAAAAATAATAAAAAAGGTCAGGTTTTTTTCCTGACCTTTTTTATTACACAATGTTTTTTTGCATTACATAATCATTCATGAAATATCCGTTGCCAATATCAATATCTTCTTCTTTTAGTATTTCAAAGCCGATGCGTTTATAAAAATCTACAGCTTTATTATATCGATTTACATTTAATGTCATTGCCTGGTATCCAAAGGGTTCAATATCGTTAATGATATGACCCAATAACAATTGCCCGATACCGTGTCCTTGCAGATCAGGCATTACATATATTTTTTGAAGATGAATAGTTTTTTTGTTTTTAGAGAAATAGGATGAATATGCAACCGGAATACCATCTTTCAATGCCAAAATAAATTGATGCCCACGTTCCATCTGATTTTTTAATGATTGTTCACTGTAAAACAAATTCATCATATAGGCAATTTGCTCTTCTGTCAATATATCCTTGTAAGTAAGGGGCCAAATAAGATTGGCTAATTGAATAATAATAGGAATGGCAGATACATCTACTTTTTTAATGGTAATCATAGCAGCTATTGGTTATAGGTTATTGAGCGACGATGCGTAGTTCAGGTGCAAAGAAAAGATGGTTTTCTTTGTCTTTGACGACTATATCGAAGAAGTATAATTCTTCTCCGCTATGTAATTCATCCTGAATAGTTTTTATCCAAATGGGGGGAAGTGGCGTAGTTTTAAAACGATCGGCAACCATATCCTTTGCAACAGATGGCTGGCCATTTGCTTCATCTTCTTTTATACCAATCCGTTTATAGGAAAACTGGTACGATACCAATTCGTAACTTGTTTTTTTGCTGTCTGTTATAGAAAGGGAAGATGCAATTAGCTGTTTACAGCTCTCCACAGAAACGCTGACACCGTCACCAGTGATATTACCCAAAGTAGTGCTTACTACAGGGGGCTTATATTTAGCCGTTGATTTTGACGGTGGCTGCGCCAAAGACGCTGTCGATATGAACAGGCTCAGAAAATATACAATATAGCGTTGAGTGTAAAATTTCGGCATCATAATCGTTAACTCAAGATAAAGCAATTTATTGTATAAACCCTTGAAAATATGTTAATTTAACGCTGCCAAACTCTCTTCAATCGTCCTGATCCGGGCTTCTGCATCCGCTTGTTTCTTTTTCTCTAAAGCCACTACTTCGGGCTTGGCATTTTGAACAAAGCGTTCGTTGCTGAGTTTTTTTAATACTGATTCAAGGAACCCTTTTTGATGTGCCAGGTCTTTCAACAAGTCATCTTTTAAAGAAGCGCTATCTAGTTCTTTCTCAGATCCGATGTAAAATTTATCTTTTTCAACAGCCACCACAATAGTATTTGCAATGGTGTCTTCCACAAATGCAACCGATTGTGCATTTACCTGTTTGCTCAATATTTGTTCAATGGCTTTATAGTCATTAGTTGAAGCCGTTTGAATATGTAATTGAATCAGGTCTTTTGGTTTTATCTGGTTTTTATTTCTTGCATCCCGAATAGCAGTGATCACTTTTTTCAGCAGCTCACCCTGTTCTAAAATTTGCAACTTATTATCTGTAATTTGTAATTGTTGCTTAATGGTCAGATCGCTGGTTCTCTCTTTTGCTATATGGTAGATCTCTTCCGTGATAAAAGGCATGAATGGATGTAGTAGCTGCATCAATTCATCGAAGAAGTCAATTGTTTTGTTGTAAACAGATGCTTCTATCGGTTGTTCGAATCCGGGTTTTATCCATTCTAAATACCAGCTACAGAAATCATCCCAAATTAAAGAGTAGATTGTTTTTAATGCTTCACTTAAGCGGAATTGTTTCATTAATTCATCTACTTCTTTTCTTACTTCATTCAAACGATTCTCAAACCATTCAATAGCAAAATTGTCTGTTGCCTCACGTTTATTATCTACAGCTTTCCGCCCTTCCCACATTTTTACCAACTTCAGCGCATTCCATAATTTATTATTGAAATTTCTTCCTTGTTCCAACGTTCCTTCGTCAAATAATAGATCGTTGCCGGCAGGTGAGGAGATCATAATTCCAAAGCGAACTGCATCAGCGCCGTATTTATCGATTAATCCCAGCAAGTCCGGAGAATTTCCTAAGCTCTTGCTCATTTTTCTTCCGAGCTTATCCCGTACAATTCCGGTAAAATAAACTTCACTGAAAGGTTTTTCATCCATCCATTCAAAACCTGCCATTATCATACGAGCCACCCAAAAGAAAATAATTTCAGGAGCTGTAACCAATGTGTTGGTAGGGTAATAATATTTTATTTCTGCATTGCCAGGCTTACTTAATCCTTTAAATACTTCAAACGGCCACAACCAGGAAGAGAACCAGGTGTCCAACACATCTTCATCCTGTTTTAATTGAGCATTGGATATTGAATATTGTTTATTGAATATTTCTTTTGCTTCAGATTCATTAGCAGCAACAACAAATCTTCCTTCTGCATCATACCACGCCGGTATTCTGTGACCCCACCACAACTGGCGACTGATGCACCAGTCTTTAATATTTTCCATCCAGTAACGGTAAAGATTTTTGAATTTTGGAGGATAAAATTTTATAGCATCTTCTACAACAGACTTTAATGCAGGCTCACTCATCTTTTTCATGCTTACCCACCATTGCAGGCTCAATCGAGGCTCAACAACAGCATCGGTACGTTCACTAAAGCCAACCTGGTTGGTATAGTCTTCTGCTTTTTCTAAATAACCTTCTTCTTCCAATTGTTTTGCAATTTTTTTGCGAACATCCATTCTGTCCTCGCCAATATATAGTTGCGCATCATTGTTCAATGTTCCGTCATCGTTCATAATGTCGATGACTTCAAGATTATGTTTCTTAGCTAAATTATAATCGTTGATATCATGCGCCGGCGTAACTTTTAAAGCGCCGGTACCAAAATCCATTGTAATGTATTCATCCGCGATAATTGGTATGCGGCGATTAATTAGGGGAATCAATGCGTACTTGCCGTGTAAATGCAGGTAACGTTCATCGTTAGGATGCACGCAAATAGCAGTATCACCCAAAATCGTTTCCGGACGAACAGTAGCAATGGTTATATGCGTTGCATCAAATTGTGCATCTCTTGTGTTGCCTTCATCGATGTAGTATTTTATATAGTAAAGTTTACTCTGTACTTCTTTATGAATCACTTCTTCATCACTCAATGCAGTTTTGGCTTTTACATCCCAATTGATCATTCGTTTACCACGATATATAAGTCCTTTATTATGCAGATCGATAAATACTTTTATTACCGATTGGTAATAATCATCATCCATTGTAAAGTTTACACGATTCCAGTCAAGGCTGCATCCCAACTTTTTTAATTGTTGCAGAATGATGCCGCCGTATTTTTCTTTCCATTCCCACGCATAAGCTAAAAATTCATCCCGACTTAAGGTGGATTTATTGATGCCGCGTTCACGCAGCATCTGTACCACTTTAGCTTCAGTAGCAATAGAAGCATGATCGGTACCCGGTACCCAACAGGCGTTTTTGCCTTGCATTCTTGCACGGCGTATAAGAATATCCTGGATCGTGTTATTCAAGCAATGCCCCATGTGCAGCACACCGGTTACATTAGGTGGCGGCATCACGATCGTATATGGTTCCCTGTTATCAGGAGTGCTGTTGAAATATTTTTTATCCAGCCAGTGTTCATACCATTTGGCTTCAATTTCGTTGGGGATATAATTTTTACTCAGTTCCAAGCTATATCTATTGAATATTGATTAGTTAATAAAATTGTCGGCAAATTTACAAATAGAAAAATAAACACCTTAAACGTACATAAAACAGCTAATAAATGGTGTTTGGTTTAGTCTCCGGGACGAACTCCTTTTGTGACGCCATATTCAATCCCAACTTTTTTAAACAGATCATAGATCATGCTTAATTTTTCGTCACATATTTCACCCAAAGAAATATTTTCATCACTTTTACTTACTTCCTGGCATTCAAAACATATCTCGATAATACCAACTACTTTATTATTGTTTAAAAATAATATTGCATTTCGGGGATTGTAGCAGCCTCTTTCTGATGTGAAGGCAAGTGTTCCTTTGTAGCCATGATCATAAAGTATATCAGTTAGTTTATCTACTTGTTGATAAGTAAGTGTCTTAACTTCCGTAAGCCTGGAATATAGAAGAGAGTCATTGATCGAAATTGCTGTATCTTTTTTAATAATTTCATTGTCTACTATAAAAATACCTTGAGGAAAAGAAACGAATTGTATCTGTGTTGATATATTAAACGGATAATTTTTTAATCGATCGCTAAAGCTTTTATACTTTTTTTTAATGCAGCTGCTATTGTCTGCCACAGTTTGCGTTGTAACAGGTGATGGAAGCTTGGTCTTCTTGCTTTTTTGACCGAAAACAAAAGACACAATAAAAAAATATAAAATAGAAATAAAAAGCTTTTTCATATTAATAAAACTATGGAGTTAAGATATTGAATTTTAAATAAACCCGGCAATAAGTCTTGTTTAACAAAACTCGTAGTAAAGCATAATTATAAAGGCGTTTTAATAATTACATTTGTTGTATAAAAATAATTGATCTTGTATAGCGAACAACAAAGTCTCAGGTTACAAAAAATAATTACAGCAATAGGTGTTCTGTTGTTTTTAGTAAAGATGTGGGCATGGTATGCAACCAAATCGGTTGCAATATTAACTGATGCATTAGAAAGTATTGTGAATGTTGTAGCTGGATTAGTTGGCGTTTATAGCCTGTATATAAGTGCTAAGCCAAAAGACACAGATCATCCTTACGGACATGGTAAAATAGAGTTTTTATCAGCAGCAATAGAAGGTACGTTGATTATTGTTGCCGGGATATTAGCAATATACAAAGCGGGTAGAAGTATTATTTTCCCCGAACCAATAGAGCAATTAGATTTTGGAATGATCTTAATTGCGGCTACTGGTGCTGTTAATTACTTGCTGGGTTATTTATGTGTACAAACCGGCAAAAAAAATCATTCCGTTGCTTTAGTAGCAAGCGGCAAGCATTTAAAAACAGATACGTATACAACAATAGGAATTATTGCCGGATTAGTACTGTTGTACTTTTTTAAATATCGTTGGATCGATAGTGCTGTTGCAATAGTATTTGCAATAATAATTTTGGTGACGGGGTATAAAATTATCCGCAGTTCCATTGCCGGTATAATGGATGAAGCCGATACCAAGTTGTTGAATAAAATGGTAGCTGTTCTAAATGCCAATCGCCGGGAGAATTGGATAGATCTGCATAATCTTCGCATAATTAAATATGGCGGCAAGCTACATCTGGACTGTCACTTAACAGTTCCCTGGTACCTGAATGTTTGGGAAGCGCATGCGGAGATAGATGCTTTGTCAGCGTTGGTTAAAAAAGAATTTGATAGTTCTCTAGAACTTTTTGTGCATTCAGATCCTTGTGTTGAGTTTGGCTGCAGAATATGCACTAAAGATGATTGCAAAGTTCGTCAGCATCCATTTGAAAGAAAAATTATCTGGACAATCGAGAATATTTCAAGAGATAATAAGCATCATCTATAGAATTATTTTGCAGAAATATTATTTTCTTCCAATATTTTATTAAATACATCTTCCTTATTTTGTTCTTTCATTTTCTTATAGATGTATTGAATGTTTTTTTCTGCATCCACCCGGTAAGGAGAATTCATTTTTATATATAAATTGTAGGCAATGCACATGTTTCTTAATCCTTTTTCCAGGTCGTTTTTACGGTAAGTATAAACCCTGCCAATACCAAAATAAGTTTCCGGATCATTGGGATAAGCTGCAATAAAACTTTGATAGGCGTCTAATTCTTTGTCATACTCCTTCTTAAAATCGTACACAATAGGAATGTTTTGTAAAGGCAAAGCCCCTGTTGGGTCTATCGCTAAAGATCTCTGGTATGCTTCCAATGCTTTGTCATAATCATCAGTTTGCCTGTAGCAAACACCTAGGTTATCCCAGGCAAATGCAAATTGAGGGTCTATTTCAACTGCTTTTTTAAAATAGGGAAGTGCGTCTTTATAATTTTCTTTATCAAAGAGTTTTATTCCGAGATCGTATTGGTCTATTGCCTCAGGGTTTTTCGAGACGGAACCTTCCTTAATCTTATTTTGCGAAGCCAGCGCAAGCTTTAATGAACTGCAGCTGTCTCTTAACCATTTTTCCAATTGATAATAGTATTTTTTGTTAGCTGCGGAATTAGGATTTTCATCAACATTGATATTAATATTTTTATTACCACTTTTTAAACCACCAAACAGTTGTACCTGCATGGCGTACATGGTAACCTCTTTTTTGATACACTCGCTAATATCTGCCGCTACCTGTTTACTGTCTTTATCTGCAAGAGAAATGGAATCAATGCATTTACAAGCTGCTTTACCGGAAGATCGTAAAAATATAGAGGAATCGAATTGCTCCATAATAGCCTTTTGTTCTTCGGGTGTAGCAACTCTTGAGTCTCTATCAGATTGGGCATAAGTAAAACAAATAAAAATAAAAGATAGTGAGAAGGAGAGAAGATGCTTCTTCATAAGGGAAATATTAAAGGTTGTTAAGTAATTAAATGAAAATACACTAAATAGATGACGGAAATTATGAGATTTCATAATTCTTGAAAAAAATTAGTGATTCTCAAAAAACTTAGCTACTCCAAACGCCGCCGCCGCCGCCATGGCACCAATTAAGGTAACTCTTACAGCGCCGCTAAATGCAGCCACCCCCGTTACTTTGCTTTTGAAATATCCAAAAACAAAAAGACAGATCAAGGTAGCAACTACAGATATTTTTAGTGCATCAGTAGAGTTATTGATAAAGAAATAGGGGCTTAATGGAATAATACCTCCGGCAATATAGGAAAGTCCGATATTTAAAGCACTTTTGGTCGCACGTTTTGGATCTGGTTTTTCTAAACCTAGTTCGTACTTCATCATGAAATCAACCCAACGGTCTTTGTCATTGGCAATTTCTTCTGTAGCTTGTTCCTGTAGCTTTTCACTTAATCCGATGTTGGCAAAAAACTCTTTGGTTTCTTCAATCTCACGGCTACGCAAATGATCTACTTCGTAGTATTCTCTTTTTACTTCGCTGGTATAATGATCTTGTTCTGTTTTGCCGGCAAGATAACCGCCTAATCCCATTGCAATGCTTCCTGCAGCTATTTCGGCTATGCCTGCAATTACAATGATATTGCTGTTACTAACGGCGCCGGATAAGCCTGCTGCTAATGCAAAAGGAACAGTCAGTCCATCGCTCATGCCGATAACAATATCGCTCAGTAATTGTGAGCTTCTTAAATGTTCCTCTTTGTGTATAGCAGGTTCCATATTAATCTTTAAGTGTATTTAAGCTTTTTTCAATTATCCCGACACACTCCAGTATTTGTTCTCTGGTTATTATTAAAGGCGGCGCAAAACGAATTTTATCGCCGTGTGTTGGTTTTGCCAATAAGCCATTTTCTTTTAACTGAACACATAAATCCCATGCCGCTTCGGGGTTTTTATGCTTTATAACGATGGCATTTAATAATCCTTTGCCGCGTATGGCTTCAATAAATGGAGAATTTAATTTTTTTAATTCGCTGCGTAACAATTCTCCCAAGGCTGCGGCTTTTTCTGCAAGCTGTTCTTCTTTTAAAACTTTTAAAGAAGCAACACCAACAGCACAAGCCAGGGGATTGCCACCGTAAGTACTGCCGTGTTCTCCCGGTTTTATTGTCAACATAATTTCATCATCTGCTAGTACAGCACTTACAGGTAAAGTGCCGCCGCTTAATGCTTTTCCTAAAATTAAAATATCAGGACGAACATCCTCATGATCACAAGCAAGCATTTTCCCCGTACGCGCCAATCCTGTCTGTATTTCATCGGCTATCATTAATACATTGTATTCATTACATAGATTTCTTACGCCAGATAAATAACCTTCATCAGGAACAACAACGCCGGCTTCACCCTGAATAGGTTCAAACAAAAAACCTGCTACATCTTTGTCCTGGAAGGATTTTTCTAAAGCAGCCAGGTCGTTGTAAGGAATTTTAATAAAGCCCGGAGTATATGGACCAAAACCTTTGTAAGATGCCGGATCGTTTGAAAAAGAAATAACTGTAGAGGTTCGTCCATGAAAATTATCTTCCACAACTACGATCTTCGCTTTATTCTCTTCTATCTTTTTTACATCGTATCCCCAGCGGCGAGCCAGTTTTAAAGCTGTTTCTACTGCTTCTACGCCGGTATTCATCGGCAATACTTTATCATATCCAAAATATTGGGTAATGAATTTTTCAAACTCGCCCAATACATTGGTATAAAAAGCCCTGCTCGTCAATGTTAGTTGAGAAGCCTGTTGTAACAAAGCTTCCATGATCTTTGGATGACGATGCCCCTGGTTAACAGCGGAGTACCCGCTTAAAAAATCGTAATAGCGCTTGTTATCTACATCCCAAACAAAAACGCCTTCACCTTTGCTTAGTACAACAGGTAGTGGATGATAATTGTGTGCGCCATATTTATCTTCCAGGTCGATATATTGTTGTGAGTTGGCAGAAACAGAAATAGTTGATTGCATATAAATTGGTTATGAAAAGTAAACTGAATAATGAAAATGCGAAATATTCTCCCTTTGGGAGATAAAAGAATCTTAACCTCGATGATTAAGAAGATCGAGATTAGAACCGAGGAATTTTTGTATGGTCAAAACAGCTGAGATAGCTTTAAAATTTGCTGCAAGATAATAAATTGATTGTATATTGAAGTGAAAAGATAAACTTCCCCATCATGAAATTTTTTAAACTGATTGTTTGTACACTATTATTTGCTTTTATGACTCTTACAAGTAATGCCCAAGCCATGCAACCTCTGCGTTTAGGTGTTGCAGGCCTAACTCATGATCATATTGCCTTTTTAATGAACAGGAATAACACCGGCGATATTAGGATCGTGGGAATTTATGAGCCTAATACAGAACTCGCATATAGCTATGCTAAAAAATGGAAATTTGATACAAGTCTTATTTACACGGATCTAAACAAAATGCTGGACGCAGCAAAGCCTGAAGCAGTGGTAGCTTTCGGTTCTGTGTTTGACCATTTGCAAGTAGTAAAAGCCTGTGCTCCTCGGCATATTCATGTAATGGTAGAGAAGCCATTGGCAGTTAATGAAGCTCATGCAAAAGAAATGGCAGACCTGGCAAAACAGAATAATATTATTTTATTAACTGACTTTGAAACATCCTGGTATCCTACTACCGCCAAGGCATATACGCTGATCAATGACAGCAGTTTTGTTGGAAATATTAAAAAGGTTGTAATTCACGATGGTCACAGAGGACCTAAGGAAATTGGTTGTACCAAGGAGTTTTTAAATTGGCTTACAGATCCGGAGTTAAATGGCGGAGGTGCTTTGGTAGACTTTGGATGTTATGGAGCCAATATAATGACCAGCCTTATGCATGGACAAAAACCCTTATCGGTAACTGCTGTAACACGTCATTACAAACCACTTGTGTATCCAAAGGTAGAAGATGATGCGACCATTATTGTAGATTATCCAACATCGCAATGCATTATACAAGCTTCGTGGAATTGGCCGTTCAGTCGTAAGGATATGGAGATATATGGCGATAAAGGCTATATTATTACAACGGATAAAAATAATATGCGGATAAAAAATAAAGAGTCTGAACCCGAACAGCAAAAATATATCAGTGCTACTGATGTTGATGTGTATGAAGACCCTTTTGCCTATTTCATTAACGTAGTAAGAGGAAAGATCAAAGTACCTGAATACGGATTTTATTCTTTGGAAAATAATTTAATGGTTGTAAAAATTTTGGAAGCAGCAAAGCTATCTGCTAAAACCGGCACTACTGTTAAGCTGCAATAACTCTTCTTATTTTATTGCAAATTCGATCTTTAATAAATTGAATTGCGCTATATTTGCGCCGGCAAGTCTTATACGACCAGCTCCTGCTGAACTCCCCCAGGACCGGAAGGTAGCAAGGGTAGGTGGTTGAGCGGTGCGATGTAAGTAACTTGCCTTTTTTATTTAATTTTACAGAGTAATTTTACTCAACTTAAAAATATATACAATGAAATTTTTTATTGATACAGCAGATCTTGCTCAAATTAAAGAAGCAAATGATTTAGGAATATTGGATGGTGTTACCACCAATCCATCATTAATGGCAAAAGTTGGCATTAAAGGACACGAAGCGATCAACAAGCATTATGTTACCATTTGTGAAATGGTAAATGGTGATATTAGTGCGGAGGTTGTTTCTACAGACTTTGACAGCATTATTGCAGAAGGAAAAAAATTAGCAGCGCTTCATAAGAATATCGTGGTAAAAGTACCTATGATAAAAGAAGGTGTTAAGGCAATCAAATGGTTTTCTGACAATGGCATCAGAACCAATTGTACGTTGGTATTCTCTGCCGGGCAAGCGATCTTGGCTGCGAAAGCAGGAGCTAATTATGTTTCGCCATTTATTGGCCGCATTGACGATAGTGGTTGGGATGGTGTTCAATTAATTCAACAGATCAGTAATATATATACTATTCAAGGATTTAGAACAGAGATATTAGCCGCATCTATTCGTAATCCGAATCATATTATCCAGTGTGCAGAAGCTGGTGCTGATGTGTGTACTTGTCCTCTGGAGTCAATTCTTGGCTTATTAAAACATCCATTAACAGATATAGGCTTAGCTAAATTTTTAGAAGACGCTAAAAAGTTTGTATAATAGAGATAGAATATAAAGCGTTATAAAATATAACCTGCGAGATATTGATACCTCGCAGGTTTTTTGTTGTATTGAAAATATATTGTGCAGGAAATCAGATAGCTAACAGATGATACAAAAATGCTGATAGCAGTACAAAGTCGATTACAAGAAAATTAATTTTTCTTTTTCTTCAGTTCATTCATTATTTCTTCCGTTGTTTTCAAATGTTCATCATCAGGTTTCTTCTTAATGTACATATCAAACTCGTTGCGGAAAGCAGGATCACGTTTGAGTGTTGCTGTTATATGAATTTTATCTTCGTTGAAATCAGGTTCAACCCATAAGCTATTACCGAAAAATCTTCCTGCAGAAGATGTAAATTGAATGTCGGTGCTATCCAAAGGCAAATATCTTCCGTTTGATAAACGACCGACGATATTGATATAATTATACGTTCCCTTTTTTAAGCTATCCGTATAAAGATCAACAAAAATGCTGTCTATTTTTTGTGCTCTGCCTATGGATGAAATGATCAAAAACGCTATCAATAATTTCTTTCGCATGTTCTTTAGTTCGATATTCCTACCCGAAGTTTAATGAACTCATTTTTTTCTAATTCGTTTACCATAAACAGGGCAAGATCGCCTGCATTTATTTTGTACTTATTAGGAGTGGGGGGATAGTCTGCATTTACAACAAATTCTCCTGTTGCATCAGCATTGATGATATCAGGAGAGCAAACGAATGTCCAATCTAAATTACTTGCTTTTAGATGTTCGTAGGCTTTTTTATGTTCCAATCCAACAGGCACATATTGTTGCGGATAGTTTTCTCCATCAATTAGTAAAGTGCCGTCATCCGCATTCAGAATTCCCATTCCTCCCAAAGCAACAATACGCTCAACACCTGCTTTATCCATTTGGTTAATAATATTTTTCATTCCCAGGGAGCGTGCTTTGTCTGTTCCGTCAAAAGCGCCGCCAATTGCAGAAAGCACAGCGTTGCTACCTTTCACAGCATCATATACTTGTTCTTCGTCAAACAAAGCGCCTTGTAATAATTCAAGGTTATCATCCTTAGGAAAATCAGTCGTAAAAACATTTCTTCCAAACGCAATTACTTTGTAACCTTTAAATAAAGCTTGTTTTACTAGTTGCCTGCCTACTGTTCCTGTTGCGCCGAATATTGTAACTGTCATTTTTTTAATTTGAAGCAAATTAGCAACAAAAATTTGTGGAATTAAAAATTCATCCGCATATTTGCATTAATAAATGACAAAAAATTATACAAATATCAGCTGGTGGTGGCAATCAAAATAATTTGATTGTGCCTTTTGCTATAAATGTATTTTAAATAAGTAAAGCCTTGGCACAACGTGTCGAGGCTTTTTTAATTGATAGAAGAAATGAAAAAAATAGAGATAGAAACTTCGGTAAAGAAAATGCTGGCAGATGTGTTTACACCAGTAGGTATTTACCTGCGCTTGCGTGATCGCTTTCGTGATACTATTTTATTGGAAAGCACCGATTTTCATGCAAGTGAAAACAGCTATTCCTTTATTGGGGTAAATGCGATCGCCGGTATTGAAGTTAAAACCCCGCAATTAATAGAATATAAGTTGCCGGGACAACAGCCTGAAAAGACAAACATTAATAATCCTATGGAGGTGCCTGATACTTTATGGAGTTTTATGAAACGGTTTGACATAAAACCTTCCGAAAGCAAAGAAGCAAAATTTGCACAGGGCTTATACGGTTATACCAATTATGATGCCGTGCAGTTTTTTGATACCATCAAATTGCACAATGAAGATGTATTGGATGGAGTAGGAGGATTACGTTATCGCTTGTATCAATACGTTATTGCAATCAATCATTTTAAAGATGAATTGTTTATTTGCGAAAATAAGATTGCAGGGATTAATAGCGAATTGGATCTGTTGGAAAGTCTTATTAAAAGTAAGGATGTACCAACCTTCCCGTTCAAGAGTAATGATGATGAAACTTCTAATCTTACCAATGAAGAATATGTTGAAATGGTAAAGAAAGGAATCGCCAGTTGTTATCGCGGAGATGTGTTCCAGATTGTTTTGAGCCGCAGGTTTCAACGGTCATTCACAGGTGACGAATTTAATGTTTACAGGGCTTTACGCAGCATCAATCCAAGTCCTTATTTATTTTATTTTGATTATGGGGATTATAAACTGATGGGCTCTTCTCCGGAAAGTCAGTTGATCGTTGAAAAAGGGAAAGCTATTGTTCATCCTATTGCAGGAACCTTTAAAAGAACCGGAGATGATCAGCAAGATAAGGTTGCAGCAGAAGCATTACAGAAAGATGAAAAAGAAAATGCAGAGCATGTGATGTTGGTTGACCTGGCTCGTAATGATTTAAGCCGCATGTGCAGCGATGTAACAGTTACACAGTATAAAAAGACTACCTATTATTCACACGTTATTCATTTGGTAAGTGAAGTAACGGGAACGGTTAACCCCGGTACAAATCCGTTTAGAATGCTGGCGGTAAGTTTTCCTGCAGGTACATTGAGCGGTGCGCCAAAATATAAAGCCATGCAGTTGATCGATGAATATGAGAATGTGGCTCGTAACTATTATGGCGGCGCTATCGGGTTTATAGGGTTTGATGGAAGTTGTAATCATGCGATCATGATCCGCACTTTTTTAAGTAAGAATAATACATTGATATGCCAGGCAGGAGCAGGTGTAGTGGCAGCTTCTAAACCCGAAAGCGAATTGCAGGAAGTAAATAATAAGTTAAACGCATTGAAAAAAGCTATTGAATTGGCGCAAACTATATAAGATGAAAATTTTAGTGTTCGATAATTACGATTCATTTACTTACAATTTGGTGCATTTGGTGGAGAAAATATTGCATCAGAAAGTGGATGTATATCGTAATGATGAAATTGCTTTAGAAAAAGTAAAAGATTACGATAAGATAATTTTATCACCGGGACCGGGCGTTCCGCAAGAAGCCGGCTTATTATTGCCTTTGATAAAAGAATATGCGCCTTCAAAATCTATATTGGGCGTATGTTTGGGGCACCAGGCAATTGGCGAAGCTTTTGGAGGTAAATTAACTAACTTAAGCACCGTATATCATGGAGTAGCCACCAGTTGTAAATTATTGGATAAGAATGCACCTTTATTCAAAGGGATGCCTTCTGAAATAGAGATCGGTCGTTATCATAGTTGGGTAGTTGATAAAAAAGATTTTCCTGCTGAACTGGAAATTACAGCAGAAGATGAAAATGGTTTTATCATGGCATTGCAACATAAAAAGTATGATGTGCAGGGAGTGCAATTTCATCCGGAGAGTGTGTTAACTCCTGATGGAGAAACAATTTTGAGAAACTGGCTGAAATAATAATAATGAAAAAGATACTTCAATATTTGTTCGAACATAAAACACTTTCCAGAGAAAAAGCAAAAGAAATTTTACTGGACATCTCTAAAGGAGTGTATAATGAAAATGAAGTTACGTCCTTCATAACGGTATTCCTTATGCGAAGTATTGCCATTGAGGAATTGCAAGGTTTCAGAGATGCATTATTGGAATTGTGTGTTAAAGTAGATATGGAAGGCTTTGAAGTAATGGATATTGTCGGCACCGGGGGGGATGGGAAAAATACATTCAATATATCAACCTTAAGTTGTTTTATTGTTGCAGGCACCGGTAGTAAAGTAGCCAAGCATGGTAATTATGGTGCAACATCTGTTAGCGGCGCATCTAATGTAATGGAGCAATTGGGGTATAAATTTAAAAATGATGCGAATGTATTGAGAGAAGAAATAGAGCGGGCTAACATTTGTTTTTTACATGCGCCATTATTTCATCCTGCATTAAAAGCTGTCGGACCAATAAGAAAAAATTTAGGTGTTCGCACATTCTTTAACATGCTTGGACCATTGGTAAATCCTGCATCTCCCAAATACCAACTGATCGGGGTTTATAATTTAGAGATGGCAAGAATATATAATTACCTGTTGCAACAAACAGGCAATGCGTTTACCATTATTCATGCATTGGATGGTTATGATGAAATTTCTTTAACAGGAGATACAAAAGTGTTCACCAATAAAGGCGAACAAATAATTGCACCGGAGATCATCGGTAAAAAATTAGTACATGCCGAAGATATAGTAGGTGGTACTACTCCGGAAGAATCAGCAAAAATATTTTTAGATATAGTAAAGGGAAAAGGAACCTGGTCGCAGAATGCAGTGGTGCTGGCTAATTCAGCAATGGCATTGCAATGCACAGGGAAATATAAAGACTACGATGAATGCTATCAGCTTGCCGTTGAAAGTTTAGAAAGCGGCAAAGCTTATCAATCATTACAAAAATTAATTAACGCTTAATGACTATACTTGACGCTATAATAGAAAATAAAGCTTTAGCTATAGAAGAGAAAAAAAAATTGATAAGTACAGCTCAATTAGAAAGCAGTAGTTTATTTGCACGACCAACGTTCTCTCTAAAGCAATTTTTATTGGATGAAACAAAAACCGGCATCATTGCTGAGTTTAAACGTCAATCTCCATCTAAGGGAATTATAAATGATAAAGCAGATGTAGTTGAAGTAACTTCTGCATACACACAAAATGGCGCAAGCTGTTTATCGGTGCTAACAGATGAAAAATTTTTCGGTGGTTGTGATAATGATCTGGTAAAAGCAAGAGTAAACAACATTCCCATTCTTCGCAAAGATTTTATTATAGATGAATACCAGATAACGGAAGCAAAATCAATTGGGGCAGATGTTATATTATTAATTGCAGCTTGTTTATCTACTGAAAGAGTAAAGGAACTGGCAAGCTTTGCAAAACAATTAAAATTAGAAGTGTTACTGGAAATTCATACCGAAGAGGAGTTGGGTCATATTTGTGACGAAACGGAAATAGTAGGTGTGAACAATCGGGACCTAAAAACATTCAAAGTAGATATAAATCGTTCGATTGCGTTGAGTAAACAAATTCCGGCAGATAAAATTAAAATTGCAGAGAGTGGTATCAGTAATATCGAAACGATTCGTATCTTCAAAGATGAAGGATTCAGAGGTTTTTTAATAGGGGAGAACTTTATGAAGGAACCCAATCCTGCGATTGCTTTTGCTCAGTTTGTTGAACAACTTAAACCTAAAACAGCATGAGAGTAAAAGTCTGTGGCATTACACAAGAAGAACAATTGGCGCAGTTGCCGTCCGTGGGCGCTACCTTTGGCGGATTTATTTTTTATCCTAAATCTCCACGCTACGTTTTACGTCACATGACTACTTCGCAGATCAAAAAAGAAAATAACATAAATAAAGTTGGTGTATTTGTAAATGCAGCGGTGGAAGAGGTATTGCAAATGGTAGATGAATGCCGCTTGCATATGGTGCAGTTGCATGGGGATGAGTCGCCTAAGTATTGTGAAAAGATCGCTGATTATATTTCCGTTGTAAAAGCTTTTCGTATATCCGAAACTGATAACATTAGCTGGCGCATTAAAGATTATATGGAAGTATGTGATATGTTTATGTTTGATACCGAAGGCGCTGGTTATGGTGGTACCGGTAAAAAATTTAATTGGGATAAATTGAATGATATTGAGATTGGCAAACCGTATTTTTTAAGCGGCGGTATTGAACCGAACGACATAGACCGATTAAAAGAATTTTCATCAAAGCCGGAAGCAAAGGCATTGTTCGCTATAGATATCAATAGCAAGTTTGAAGTAATGCCCGGCGTTAAGAACCTGGAAAGTATTAAGCAGTTCACAACGGCTATCAATGCAAAGCAATAAAGTACTATTTATTTATAATTGAAGATTATAAAATGATATGAAACTTGAATTATTGGTTTTTTATAGCTGCGTTTTATTGGGATGTTTTAATATTTGTAATGGACAAGTGAATGCATTAAAGGATACCGACGGTTTTATACTTGATACTCTTATAAATAATGCGAATATCAATGATCATGTTTATTCGATAGAGATATTTCGTAACCCCAATAATGATGATGATGACAGCAATGATAATAGTTCTTTACAAAATGATAGTACAGGGTTGATCTTTATTGTTAAAAACAATAAAACGGGCAAACTCATTTATTCTGAGAGATTTAAAGAAAATGATTACCATATTTTTAAAATTTCAAGCGATAGTATTAGTGAAAAAGGCAGGTTGTTCCTGGAAGTAGAATTTAATGGCGGAGGTTCGGGTTTTGCGGGTAAATGCTACGAAGTTACTGCAGCGCAAAATAACATCGCAATGCATCTTTTGTATAGTGTAGATGAATTGTCTTTATTTTATTTTATTAGTGATGATGAGATAATTAAATTGGAAGGCATTTGGAATTTTAAAGAAGATGAATCGCATTTTGCAAACCACAGATATCTTGTTACCAAGTATATGTATGTGAACAATGCTTTTGTAGAGTCAAAGCTGGGCAGAACAAAATATAAATATGCCAGCCTGGATGAATTAGAGTCTCCTAAAAAAGTTTTGCTTAGTATTAGAAAAAGAGAGCCTCAGATACTGAAGGGTGTAAATATTGAATAGCTTTTATTGGTGTAATAAAAAATAGAATGATCGTAATTCGTAATGCTGTTATCAACGATTTGCCTGCAATGCTGGAAATTTATAATGATATTATTATAAACACCACTGCTGTATGGCAATACGATACACATACGTTGGAAATGAGAGAGGAGTGGTTTAAAACCAAGCAAGAACAAGGTTTCCCCATTTTTGTGGCAGAAGAAAATGGTAAAATAGTTGGTTTTAGTACGTTCGGAACATTTCGTGCATGGCAGGGATATAAGCATACCGTAGAAAATTCTGTTTATGTGGCTTCCGATCAACGGGGCAAAGGCATTGGCAAACTATTAATGCCACCTTTAATTGAAGCCGCCCAACAGTTAGGCATACACGCAATTGTTGCAGGTATTGATGGTGAAAATGAAGTAAGCATAAAACTGCATCAGCAGTTTGGCTTTGTAGAAGTGGCACATTTTAAAGAAGTAGGATTTAAGTTTAATAAATGGATGGATCTGAAATTTTTGGAATTGATTATTGTAAAACAATAGCACATATTGAATGAAAACGTTTATAGCAGGTTTGTTTTTTGTTTTTTTTAGTGTGCTTCATGCGCAATGCCAGTTAACAGCATCAGAATTGAATAGTATTGCTCAAGATATTCAAACTAAGTTTATTCAAAATGGCGATAGTGAAGCTACACCGGGTTCTGTGTCTAAAGCAAATATATTTGCTTTAGCTCCAAAGGATGACCAGACAACTGCTATTATTCGAAAGCTTCAAATGAGTAAAAAATTTCCAAATAGTAATTCCTTGTTCAATTGGCTTTTGCCCAAAGTGAATAAAATATTTCTTACCCATTATTTGTATAAAAATGATACTGCAAATAAAAAATATGATTCATTGTTTGATCAGATAAATGATAGAATCTGTGGATGTATAACTAAAGCGCACGAAAAGAAGGGATATAATCAGGATAGCGTAATGCAGGTATGTTTTAAGGAGTATTATAGCGATACGTCTTTCATCAGGAAATATATGACAATATTTAAGAGCGTACCACTAGACAAGCGAACCCCTTTTTTACGGGCACAGCAATATTATCTTGATATAAACTGTCCTTCTTTATTTGATTTATATTTTAAGCCAGCTCAATATTGGTTGGCAGATGGATATGATAAAGAGCTGTTGGATTATAAATATTCTATTTTAGAACGCATTATCCGGTATAGCTTGTATACAGAAAAAGATTCTTTGTTAAAGTTTTTCCCCGCATATACTCAGTATAAAAAAGAAATTGAAATATTGCAGAAGATTTACAAGGAAAATAAAAATAAGTTAGGTTATCCGGTGCAAAATTATGTTACCGATAAAGACTTTGAACGCGATGGGGCATTTATAGTAAAATTTTCAGGTAGTGAATCAATAAGTGTATTGGGGCAAGCTGTTTATGAAATTGGTATCGATAAGCCGTTATATTATTTAAAGACCTTAAAGTTTTATCCAAGAGAAAGTTTACAGCACGTAGACAAAATTGAAGAAAAGTTGATGATGTCAAAAAAAGCTCAAAATCAGGTAGAATAAGAAATGAAATAAAAGTGAGATTGTCTCATTTCAAATTTGCAACGATGTTGAATAAAGAATAAATGTCAGGAACATAAAAAATATAAAATGAAGTTTAGTGTAAATGAACACGGTTATTACGGAGAGTTTGGCGGAGCATACATTCCGGAAATGTTGCATCCGAATGTGGAAGAGCTGCAGGAAAAATATTTGGATATTATTTACGATGAAAGCTTTCAAAAAGAGTTTCAAAATCTATTACAAGATTATGCAGGAAGAGAAACGCCTTTATATCATGCAAAGCGCTTAAGCGAAAAGTATGGCGTACCCGTTTATTTAAAGCGGGAAGATCTGTGTCATACAGGAGCACATAAAGTAAACAATACTATCGGGCAAATATTACTGGCACAACGATTGGGTAAAAAGCGCATCATTGCTGAAACAGGTGCCGGTCAGCATGGCGTGGCAACAGCAACAGTTTGTGCCTTAAAAGGATTGGAGTGTATTGTGTACATGGGAGAAAAAGATATTGAACGCCAGGCGCCGAATGTTGCCCGTATGAAAATGTTAGGTGCCACAGTAGTGCCTGCAACCAGCGGCAGCAAAACATTAAAAGATGCAACTAATGAAGCTATCCGTGATTGGATCAATAATCCTGTTGATACGCATTATATAATTGGTAGCGTCGTTGGTCCACATCCTTATCCCGATATGGTAGCACGTTTTCAAAGTGTGATCAGTAAAGAAATCAAGGAACAATTAAAAGAAAAAATAGGAACAGAATTGCCATCGCATGTAATTGCATGTGTTGGTGGGGGTAGTAATGCTGCGGGTGCTTTTTATCATTTCCTGGATGATGAGCAAGTGCAATTAGTGGCTGTGGAAGCAGCGGGTTGCGGAATTAACAGTGGTATGAGTGCAGCTACAACGCAATTAGGTAAGCCAGGAATTTTACATGGCAGCAAAAGCTATGTAATGCAAACGGAAGATGGTCAGGTAGTGGAGCCACACAGCATTTCAGCGGGGTTGGATTATCCCGGTATCGGACCATTGCATGCACATTTATATAAAACCGGCAGAGGGACTTTTTTAAGCGCAACTGATAAAGAAGCCCTGGAAGCAGCATTTGAATTGGCAAAATTAGAAGGGATCATTCCTGCGTTGGAATCATCTCATGCGTTGTATGGATTAAATAAGTTGCAATTTAAAAAAGGAGATGTAGTGGTGGTTTGTTTAAGCGGTAGAGGAGATAAGGACATGGCAACATATATGAAGGCAATGGACACAAATAAAATCTAAATAATGAAATTACTATTTGCAGCTATTCTCGCAACAATCCTTTCTTCTTGCGTCGATACAGGCGACTTTATCAATCATACATTAAAAGCAGAAAAATTGGGAGAGTGCTCACAACCGGAAACGCCAATGAGCATGAACAGTAATACAAGCGGAGAACGATATGAATTTCATTATTGCCTCCCGGATAATTTTGATGAATCAAAATATACCGTAAGCCGTATTGGTGATACAGTAACCTTGTCTTTTCCTGAAGCAAAAGAAGGAGAGAAAACAGCTTTATACAAAATAACACTCGATATAGATGCAAAGCCAAAATATCATTTTATTAAACTAGGCGATAAAAACAATCTGATGGAAGTGACTACAGCATCTTATTAATAATGATTATGAGCAGCATAAAAGAATTATTTCAGCATAAAAAGAATAATGTATTAAATGTTTATTGTACAGCGGGCTATCCAAAATTGGAAAGCACGCTGGAAGTAATAAAAGCGTTGCAACAAAACGGGGCAGACCTGGTAGAAATAGGAATGCCTTATAGCGACCCATTGGCAGACGGCCCTGTAATACAAGCCAGCAGCACTATTGCGTTGGCAAATGGAATGACCATTCATAAGCTTTTTGAACAGTTAAAAACATTGCATGATGCGGGGCAAAAAAAAGTTCCTATAGTGTTAATGGGTTACATGAATCCTGTGCTGCAATATGGATTTGAGAAATTTTGTAAAGATGCGGCAGCCGTTGGTGTGGATGGATTGATACTGCCTGACCTGCCTGAATATGAATTTGAAACAGAATATGGCCCTATCATTAAAAAATACGGATTAGATTTCATTTTTTTAGTAACTCCCGAGACATCAGAGCAACGGGTTAAAAAACTTGATGCATTAAGCTCAGGTTTTTTATACGCTGTTTCCTCTTCTTCTACAACAGGGAAAGATAAAAATTTTACAAGCGTACAACATTACCTGGAAAAATTACAATCGTATAAGCTACAAAATCCCGTATTGGTTGGTTTTGGTATAAAAGATAAAGCGTCTTTCACCGATGCATGCGAATTTAGTAATGGTGCCATTATCGGTACAGCATATATTAAGGCATTGGAAAATTCTATTGATATTAATTCTTCTACCCAGGCTTTTTTAAAAACAATTACTCTTTAGAGCCACGCATAGATTATTTTTTAGGTAGAAAAGCGCATCATTGTTATTGTGGAAAACAATGATGCGCTTTTAGTTTCATTTTTTTTGTAAAAAAGTAACTTTAGTGAGAAATCTTTATTTACTTGCAAGTAGTTGACATTCTATTAGTATTTTACAACTTGCGGCTTTAGGTACTATCGGCTGATACATACTTCAGAAACCATTTATCTGCTGATAGGTACCAATATCAAACTAACAAAAATTATGAGTAAGCAGCCATTTACTTTTCGGGGGTATATATCTATTGTTCAAAAATTTACACTTGCATATAAAGCAGGGTTCGCTTTTTGCTTCTTTCTTTTTTGCTTTACTAAAACAGAAGCACAAACGATCAGTGTTAAAGGTAAGGTGGTGGACAATCTTGCTAAACCTTTATCTGGTGTTTCCATTGTAGAAAAAGGTGAAAAAGGAGGTGCGACCACCAATGCCGCGGGTGAGTTTGAAATAAAGGTAAAGCCCAATGCTACTCTTGTTGTGTCTAATGTTGGATTTGAAACAAAAGAGATAAAAGCTGGCAGCGCTTCTTTAAATATAACTCTTAAAGAAGATGTGGTAAGTTTAAAAGATGTTGTGGTAACCGGTTTTCAGCAGATCAATAAGAAGAAATTTACGGGTGCAAGTGTTAAGATTAAGACGGATGATATAAAAACAGATGGTATTGTAGATGCAGGCAGAATGCTGGAAGGACGTGTTGCCGGTGTTGCGGTACAAAATGTTTCGAGCACATTTGGTTCTGCGCCTAAATTACGTATCCGAGGCGCTACTTCTATTAATGGGGATAACAAGCCATTGTGGGTGGTAGATGGAGTAGTGTTGGAAGATCTTGTGAATATTTCCAATGATCAATTATCGAGCGGAGATCCCACAACACTTTTGGGATCATCTGTTGCAGGGATCAATGTGAATGATATAGAAAGCTTTGATATTTTAAAAGACGCTGCAGCTACTGCTTTGTATGGAGCAAGAGCAATGAATGGAGTAGTGGTGATCACTACCAAAAAAGGCAAGCAGGGAAAGCCTACCATTCAATATACAGGCAATTTCAGTACACAGTTAAAGCCAAGCTACTCTGATTATAATATCATGAATTCAGTACAGCAGATGTCTGCATTGGCGTCATTGGAAAGAGATGGTTACTTTGAACCGGCAGCATTGGCTTCTTCAGCCGATTATGGAGTATATGGTAAAATGTACGATGAATTGTATGGTGATGATTTTGGAAACTTCCCAATTATCAATACAACAGATGGAAGAAGAGATTTTTTGTTACGATATGCCAATGCCAACACCGATTGGTTTGATGTACTGTTTAAAAACTCGTTGATACAGGAACATTCTTTAAGCATCACAGGCGGTAATGATAAATCTCAATCTTATTTTTCTACCAGTTATTATGATGATAATGGCTGGACCATTGCGGATAATGTAAAACGGTATACACTCAACTTCAGAAACAACTACACATTTAGCGATAAACTGACTGCAGGTTTTTTAGTAACAGGATCTTATCGTCAGCAAAGGGCACCGGGTACAATTAAACGTACGGATGATGTAGTAAAAGGAGCGTATACGAGAGATTTTGATATCAACCCGTTTAGTTATGCATTGAATACCAGTCGTGCACTCACACCTTATGATGAAGATGGCAACCTTGAGTATTTCAGAAGAAACTGGGCACCTTTTAATATCATCAATGAATTAAATAATAACTATCTGAATGTTGGCGTGATCGATGTGAAACTGCAGGCGGAATTGGGCTATAAATTTAATAAGCATCTTCGTTACGATTTTGTAGGTGCACTACGTTATGCCAATTCTACTATCGAAGACCAGATTACCGAAAATTCCAACATGGCAAATGCCTATCGTTCCAATGCTACACAGGTTATCATTGACGGTAACAAGTTCTTGTATTCCGATCCTGATGGATTGGATCCAACCAAAAAAATTGTGGTGCTTCCATATGGAGGCTTTTATAACAGGCAGGAGGATATGTTGGTAAACTATGATGTACGAAACAGCCTTTCTTACACTAATACGTTTAATGAAAAGCACGCTTTATCATTGTTATTAGGGCAACAGGCAAAATATACCGATAGGCAAAGCTCAAACAACACCGGGTATGGCTACCAGTATGATAATGGTGGCGTACCCTTTGTTGACTATCATATTCTTAAACAAACCATTGAAGCTAACTTTCCTTACTATGGCATGACGAGAACCTATGACCGTTTCCTGGCGTATTATTTTAATGCGCAATACACTTACGATAGACGATATAATGTTTATGGCACTATTCGTTATGATGGCTCTAATAAATTAGGCTCATCCAAAACTGCCCGCTGGTTACCTACCTGGAGCTTTGGCGGATCCTGGAATATTGATGAAGAAAAATGGTTTGATAATGTCCGTAAAGTGGATTACTTAAAATTAAGAGCAAGCTATGGATTAACTGCAAGTTTAGGTCCTGCTACCAATTCAAATGTAGTATTACAAAGTGCTATTCCTAACCGTACATATGCCACAGAAAGAGAAGCTGTATTGAACCTGGTGAATCTGGAAAACGATGATCTTACCTGGGAAAAGAATCATCAGTTAAATATAGGTGTTGATGCAGGGTTTTTTAATGGAAGAATGGATTTCAGTTTTGATTGGTATAAAAGAAACAGTTATGACCTTATCAGTATAATTAAAACAGCAGGTATTGGAGGTGAAGCATATAAAGCGATTAACTATGCCGATATGGATGCACATGGGATTGATCTGATGATCGGCGGAACTCTTATTAAAAAGAAAGATTTTAGCTGGAAAGTGAATTTCACTTATGGATATAATAAAAATAAAATCACCAATGCTAAAAATCAGCCTACTATTTATGACCTGGTAAAACAGGAAGGTGGTAATACTGAAGGTTATCCGGTAAACAGTCTTTTCTCTATTAACTTTCAAGGGTTAGATCATTTAACAGGTATTCCATATTTTGTAGATGAACATGGCAACCCCAATGCGCAAGGTGTCGATCTTCAATCGGATAGCATCGGGCATTTAATTTATTCGGGGCAGGTTGATCCCACATTTACCGGTGGTTTCAATAGTGCATTCACTTACAGATCTTTTACACTAAATCTTTTCTTTAGCTATCAGGGTGGAAATGTGATACGCTTAAATCCATTGTTCCCTACAAATGCTCCTTATTCAGATTTTGATGCATTTCCTACTGAACTGGCAGATAGATGGCTTAAGCCGGGAGATGAGAAGCTGACCAATATCCCACAGGTAAGCGATCGATATTATTCCATCATCTCTAATAACAACGCAGAGTATCCTTATAATAATTATAACTATTCGCAGGTAAGAGTTGCCAAAGGTGATTTTGTACGTTTAAAATCAGTTTCATTATCGTATCAATTAAATCAAAAAACATTGGAGCATATGAAAGGTGTTAAGAATCTTTCTTTTACTCTTGCAGTGAACAACCCATGGCTTATCTATTCCGATAAAGCTTTAAGAGGACAGGATCCTGAATTTTTTAATGCCGGCGGTGTTGCACAGCCTTTGCAAAAACAAATAATATTCTCTGTTAAAGCAGGATTTTAAACAGCGTAACAATGAAAAAAAATACAAGCATATTATTAATAGTGTCGGTAGTGATTCTTTCTGCCGGTTGTCAAAAGTTCTTAGATAAAGAACCGGATAACAGGGCAAAGCTCACTTCTCCGCAAAGTGTTTCTGAATTATTGGCATCAGCTTATCCGCAAGCTAATTATGAGGCAATGGCAGAGCTTTCATCAGACAATGTCGGCGATAATATTAACAACGATCTTGACCAGGCAAGTTGGAGCAAGCTGGTAAATGATTATTATTTATACCAGGACAATAACGGTACAGATGAAGATGGTCCGGAATACTATTGGTTTGGTTGTTATAAGGCAATAGCCGCATCTAACCTGGCTCTACAGGCAATTGATGAAGCACCTGATCCTCAAAATTACCGGGCACAAAAAGGAGAAGCCTTGTTAACAAGAGCGTATAGTCATTTTATGCTGGTTAACTTTTTTTCTAAATTCTATAATGCGTCAACAGCATCATCTGACCTGGGAATTCCTTATGTAACACAGCCTGAAACAATCTCCATAAAACAATATGATCGTAAAACTGTGCAGTTTGTATATGATATGATAGAAAAAGATCTGCAGCAGGGATTGCCCTTAATAGATAACAGCGCCTATCCACAAACGGACGCAATAAAATATCATTTTACCAAATCGGCAGCCAGTGCATTTGCGGCAAGATTTTACCTATATAAATTGAACTATGATAGTGTAATTAAATATGCACAAGCTGCGTTACCGGAAAATGCATATGGACTTAATTTAAGACAATGGAACTCATATTATAATACGTTACCGGCCAATGGTAGTAACAGCATCAGTGCTGTTTATTCAAAAGCTACAGAAAAAGCAAACTTGCTATTGGTGCAAACAAAATGCTGGTGGAGCCGGCTTATTGGAGGTGGCAAATATGGGTTAACTCAGGATCTGGGAGGTTATTTTACAGGATCTGCTCCCGTATCGGGTGGTGCATGGTCTTTCCCGCTATATTCACTTGGTACAGGATCGCATAAACATTCTTTGATTCCCAAGATCAATGAATTTTTTGTGGAAACCTCTATTGGAAGCGGAATAGGAGATGGCTGGCAAATGGTGCCATTGTTCACTGCGGAGGAAGTGTTGTTCAATTTGGCTGAAGCATACACGTATAAAGGACAGACTGCAAGTGCAATATCATTGTTGAATACCTATCTAAGCACCCGAATAACAGATTACGATGCAACAAACGATAATATTGACGAAGACAAATTGATAAACTATTATACGTTGCCAACAGATTCACTTACACAATTACGCAATGGCATTATCAGCATATTTGACCTGGAAGGAAAACCAACTTCCATTGCTGCTTATTATTCATTGGATGATGTACAGAAAGCAGTCATCAATACGTTGCTTGAATACCGCAGGGCTGAATTTGTGCATGAAGGAATGCGTTGGTTTGATATATTACGATACGGATTCCAGATCACACATCCTTATGATCAAATAAATGAGATCGCATTAACACCCAATAACCCACATAGAGTATTTCAAATTCCTGCAACAGCAGCATCGCAGGCAGGGTTACAATTAAATCCACGATAATTAAATTTTTTATAATGAAACTAAGTAAGATAACAGTATTCAGTTTGGCAGTAACAATGCTAATGGTTTCTTGTAAAAAAGAGGAACCATTGGGGAATGCTGCAGACATACCCGGTTTAGGAGGAGATTCTACTGCACAAACTCCTATTGATAAATGGATATACGATAGCCTGGTAGTTCCTTATAATATTGATGTAAAATATCGATGGAATCAATTCACAACCGACCTTATCAGTGATAATGTTGTGCCGCCAAAAGAAGAAGTAGTTATACCTGTTATGTCATCGCTCTTAAGAATATGGGCAACGCCGTATATAGAAGAAACAAATCTTATATTTTTTAACAAGATAGCACCTAAGTTTTTTGTATTGTCCGGTAGTTCTGCTGCGGATGCCGATGGAGCTACTGTTGGTGTAGCCGGTGGAGGGCGACAAATAAATTTATTACAGCTGAATTATTTTAAAAATAAAACTTCCCCGGATTATACATTGGCGGATACCATGGTGCAACGCAATGTTTTTCTTACCGTGCATCATGAGTTCTCTCACATTTTTGATCAATTGAAAAGACGTCCGAATGCTTTTGACCTCGTTACGCAAAATGATTATTCTTCCGATTGGATAAACCTGCAGGACCCGGACGCCAATCAAAAAGGCTTTGTTACTGCATATGCATCCAGCGTGGCTACAGAAGATTTTGCAGAAATGATATCGCATATGTTGGTATATGGAAAGCCCGGCTGGGACGCATTTGTAGCAAGTATTGTTACTTACCAGGATGATGGCTTGGGTAATATAATAATAGTTCCGAACCAGGATGCGCAACAAAAATTGCATGCTAAAGAAGCGGCTATTGTTGATTATTTTAAAACCAGCTGGCAAATAGATTTTTATGATCTGCAGGCAAAGGTGAGAGCTACCATTGAAAAAGAATTTTATTGATTACGAAGCGGTATTTGAGCTTAATAAAAAAGAATTATGAAAAGACTATTTTATTTTTTTATAGGAATAGCTGTTTTTTTATCGGCTTGTAAAAAAGAAGAAGATGCTGTTTTCAATCAATCACCTGATGATCGCATAAATGAGGCGTTGGCAAAATACCAGGCGCAATTGACCGGTGCAGAGAACGGATGGAAAGGATTTATCCGAAACAGTAAAGGACAAACATATGCGTTCTATTTTGTTTTTACTAATGACAACCGGGTGAAAATGTTATCCGATTTCACTGCTCAATCCGCCATTACTTTACAGGATGCAGGATATCGATTCAGGGAGCAACAACAACCAACGTTCATCTTCGATACGTATTCTTATATACATGTATTAGCGGATCCTAATGAAGCCAATACCGGGATATTTGCAGACGTTAATATAAGCCGTCCAACGGTTTTGAATACCTGGTATTACAAGCAAAATGATCTGCCAATACCCGATATCAGTAAAGGATTACAAACCGATTTTGAATTTATTGTAGATGAGAGTCTGATACAACAGGATACCATACGAATGATCGGTAAAACCAATGGTTCTTTATTGACTTTTGTAAGAGCTACCAAAGCTGAAGCGGATATTTTTAATGCAGGTAAATGGAATTCGAGTTTAGTAGGAGGATACCTGAACAAAGAATTCCTGACGTATTATTCCCGTCTTGCAGTTAACGGTAATTTATTTGATGTACATTCTTATAGTGATAGTACTCTTATGTTTAGCTGGCTGGATGGTAACGATAGTATCATCTATAAAGAGGTAGGCTTTACGCAAACAGTATCACCTGATGGGTTTACGCATGGTATAAGGTTATTACAACCCGTTAATAACGGAACGATCAATATCAATACGCTAAACATTACATCCTGGGACGCTACTACCCGTACATTGAACATTACAGCCAACAATACAGCAGGCACTTTGACAGAAACAACTTTGCCATTAAAGATAGATACCACGCTGCCTTCTAAATGGATAAATTTTGCCTTGGATAATGGAGGATATTGGGCAAGCTGGGACGGCTTCTATGTGAATGGAACAAGAGATGCCTATAACAATAATAAAGACGGTATCAATACAAGATATTTTTATTTGTCTTATTTCCCTGCGGATGTTTTAGGCTCCCAGTACAATGCATTAGCGCCGATATTTTTAAATTCTACCTATACAACGTTAACTCTTGATTATATCCAGGAAATGCCTTTTACAGATAGCTTGGGTTATCTTAAGTTCAGTCTTCAAACTAATTTCGGGTATCCCACAACTGGCGATCCCGGGCTTACTTTAAGCCAGTTCATAATTCCTGAGGGGTATTACCTGGTGAGATTAGATGACGGGCATTATGATATGGTAAGTGCTAAAGACGGTAAAGCCTGGCTAAGCTGGTTTTTTTAACGTATCCTGGTTAAAAGTTTCTTCATTAAAGTAATGCGATAAGCGACTAAATTTGCGTATCAAAATACCATCATGAAGAATTATTTTCTTTTAATAGCTTTCTTGCCTTTCTTTTCAATTGCTCAAACCAAGCCCAAAGTAAAACCCAAACCAAAAGCAGCAACAACAACTGTCGCAACACCTGCAGGAGGATTTGTTATCAACGCCATAATAACCGGCTATCCCGATGGAACTTCGGTTGATCTTATCAATAATCAAACAGGAGCACAAATAGCATCTACTGCTATCCAACAAAACAAATTTGTATTAAAAGGAAAGATGGATTTTCCCGACTTCCGCCTGATCACTTTTAATAAACAACAGCAGCCATACATTGTATTGTTTTTAGATAACAGCAATGTAAAAATATCAGGAACAAAAGATGCATTGAATGCAGTGAGTATAACAGGTTCTGCTTCCAACAGCGAGTTTTTAGAATTAAACCGTTCTTTGGCGCCTTATCAAAATCTATTTTCAGGGCAGGATATTCCTTATGATTCAGCAGCAGTTGCCAATGCTACGCAGATTACTGAAAACTTTGCACTGCAACATCCCGACTCATACATCACACCATTAGCAATTATTCGGTATAGCCAGGTGGCAGAAAACGATAAACGTACAACAGAGTTATATAATACATTGTCCACGGGCATTAAATCATCTCCTTTAGGATTGTATTTAGGGCAAGTGGTGTCAAAAGCTTCGCAAAATGGAATCGGTACACAATTGACGGACTTTTCTGAACCTGATACCGCTGGAAATGCATTTAATACAAGCTCGCTAAGAGGCAAATATGTATTGATTGATTTTTGGGCAAGCTGGTGCGGACCTTGCCGCAGAGAAAATCCAAATGTAGTAGCTGCGTATAATAAATTTAAAGACAAAAATTTTACCGTTTTAGGCGTATCATTGGATAATAAAAAAGACGTATGGCTTGACGCTATTAAAATGGATAACCTGACCTGGACACATGTAAGCGATCTGCAGGGCTGGCAAAATGCAGTAGCTGTGCAATTCGGCATTAATGAGATACCTCAAAATATTTTGATCGACCCTACGGGAAAGGTCATAGCCAAAAATCTTCGTGGCGATAAGTTAGAAAGAAAGCTTTCTAGGATATTGCAATAGCTGACGCCAGAACATTTATAATTAAACAACCACCATGGAATTTTCTCCTGTTATCGATCAACTGCTTTTTGGAGAAATTATAGTTTCTACTCAAGATAGAGAAGGTAATTCTTCCAGGAGATTTATAAGTACCGTAATTGATGGTTATGAAGACGCTGATGTGTTTGACGTTTTTATGAATGCGTGTGAAAAGAATAATATCGTCATTAAATATTTAGAGGAGGAGCAGGAAGAACAAAAACTATATAAAGTTTTGATAACTGTAAATAACCGGGATTATTCTTCCTTCTCTTATGCATCACCTGAAAAAGATATTTCTAAGTTGCTGGCTGATGAATTATATTCAATATTAGCAAAAGAACTCAAAAATAAATTATTGATAGAGGAAGTAAAAACTATTGCCAGTACCGGGTTTGATCCTGCTAAAGCAAAGAAATAATACTCTTCAGTATTGAACATTTGTAAGAATATACAAGCTTACAGATCATAACAGGTAAATATAATTTATGAGATCAAAAATCTTAATGCTTTCAATATTTTTATTGACAATTGCGTTGCTGAGTTTCAAGAATAAAAATGAGATCGGCAATTGCTTTATTTCATTTACTACAGCGACTAATCTGACAGCAGCAACTCCTGACAGGCTTCCTGAAACGTCTGAAAAATTCCGGACAGTAAAGACCGAAGACGGGGAGGTGGAAGTTACACGAATTGACGGTTATCGAATTTTGTATAACAATGCTAAGCAAGTTCCATTTGTAAACTTAAAGGTTGAGCTTTCTGATTCAAACTCGTATGAGAGCGACAAAAAAAAGCTGTTGGATAACCTCAAATATTTAAATGCTCACTCTACGGGCATGGAGACTAAAGATGTTATTACGCTTGATTTTAATGGCTATAAAATTTTCGGGTTAAGCCGCGGTACAATTGAAGTAGGAAGTACGTTGGGAACTTTTATTATGTTTCCCGGAAACGGTGTTACAGTGTATTTTTACTTTAATAATCTTAAGCCGGAATTTAGAAATTTTGAAAGTGTAGATGACTACAAAAAGCAACGAGACCAATTCTTGCAGGAATACACCAAACACTTAACGGACTGCAGCAATAAATAGTTGCCAAAGCTTATTCTTGTTTTGGTATGGTTGCATCTTCGCCCTCAGCAACATTGATGACAAATTTTGGCGCATTACCAACATTCGGGTCATTAGGTACAGTAGAATTATGAACCAGTACTTTTTCTTTGGGTATTTCTTTCTGTAATAAATAGTTTGTGATCGCATCTATACGTTGCTGCATGATGGCTTCAACTTTCTCCTTTAAAGCATCTTTCCCTACAAGTCGTATACATTTTTCCTGGATCGACTCCAGGTTAGAATTTGTTTGTAACTGCTTATTTACATAAGCAATGAATGCAGAGTCATTAATATTGAAGGAATTTATTTGCCGCTGTTGTTCGGCGGTACTATCGGCAATATTTAAATAATTCTTCTTTGCCAGATGAATAGCCAATGCTTCCATTTCATCGTGCTTGCGGGATACTTGTACCAACTCTAATTTTATTCCCGGTTTGTCTTTTAATGTTTTTGCCAGCTGGTCCAATTGTTTTTGCTGGTTATCGCTAACAGTAGTTTGCAGATAATCAAAATCTACTTCTTTGTAATCTTCTTCCTTGCCACCAAAAACATGAGCCAGCAATTTAAACGGTGCAGCGGCAGCTTTAGTAACCAAGTTGCCCAATACCTGCCAAACTATTTTGCCCCATTTAAATTTAGGATCATCTAAGCTGCCGGTAACAGGTATCTTTAAATGAATATTGCCATGCACATCTTTTAGCAATGCTACGGCTAATCTCACCGGCATATTGTATTGCGGTTTATTGGTCTTGTCTTTTTTGCCCGCAATTATTTGTTGTACATCCAATATATTATCACTGGTTAACTGTCGTTTTACAACAGTGGTCTTATTCGTATAATCAATAGTTCCTTTTAAAAAAGGAGTAGCTACATAATATTTAGAATAAGGATTGAAATCGGATATGGACAGATCTTTAACAGAACAATCAATAGCAAAATCTTTAAAGTTTTGGGGATTGATATCCATAAAACCTTTTAGCTTGCCGCTTCTGTTTAGTATGGCAGATGCATCAAAATGAATTTTTGTGCTATTGCTGCTTAAGCGGTCGCTTAACAGATCTAATGAATCAAATGAATAACGGAACTTATCATATAGCGTATAATCCACAAAGCGGAATTGCCCGCCTTCTATAACAAATTTATCTGCGTTGTAGCTGCTTATTACGTAATTGCTCACAATGTTTTGTACATAATCAGCGATCATGGTAAAGATATTGGAGTATGTAGTAGTGGAAGTATCCATAGCAACAGGAGAGGAGCTTAACCTGTCGAAGTTGTAACCTTCTTTATACATCTCCAGTTTTAAATAAGGTCGTATCATTTGTATCGTCGCAAAATGATACATGTTCTTTTCTGTATTCAATGTGTCAATATCGATCGACATCTTGTCAACTGCAGTTAATTTATCATCCACGTTATCAATGATAGAAAAATCTTCTACAGTTATATTTCCTGAAGCTGCTACAGCCGTAGCATTGTGCATGTTGCCGCTTATATTCAGATGCGTGGAAAGCAAGCCGTTCAATTGATTTACTTTCAGGTAATCTTTTAAATAAATAAAGAAAGGTTTTACATCGAAGCGTTTGATATCAGCATTTATTCCATACATCCAACTATTCTTATCAAACGATATTTTACCTTTTACATCTCCGCCGGAAGCAAAAGAAAAATCAGTATTAATACTATACACTTTATTATTCCACGATATGCCGGGAATATGAATGTTGCAACGTTTAATTGTTATGATGTTATGAGGAGAAGAATTTTCATAAACAATAGCAGCGTTATTTACATCTGCTTTCTTTATTTCCCATTTTACAGGTTTATTATCTTTTAACGTAGATGGTTTCTTTGAACTGAAACGATCTATAAGATCACTGAAATTAAAACGCTTGCCTTTTTCAATAACATTTAAGGTTGGGTTATCTAATCGTATCTCAGTTAATTCATAAGTAGATGAAAATAGTTTGTGTTCTTCAATATCAGCATATAATTCAGCGCATTGAAAAAAAAGCTTGCTGCTTTTGGCTTCATAGATCTTTAATCCTTTACTGCTTACACTCCCGGTAAATAGATTGATACGAAGCTTATCCATCTTTATTTGTCTTCCGGTATATTCAACACTATATCTTTCAATAGCCCATTTAGCAATAGGAGAGATGAAGATTACCAATAAAACTAAAAGAGAGATAATTGTAATAAGTAGAATGAACAGGATTCTTCGTAACCACTTCATTTTTAGGACATTTCTGCGAAAATAACAATTTCCGTTGGCTTACTTGTTATTCAATTGTAAACCTTATAAAAGCTGCCGTTTGTATAATTGAACGGTATTTTCCAATCCTAAGTAAAGAGCATCACAAACCAAAGCGTGTCCAATAGACACTTCCAGCAAGCCCGGAACGTTTTGTGCAAAATAGTTTAAGTTATGCAGATCAAGATCGTGACCGGCATTAATACCTAAGCCTAATGCATTCGCTTTTTTAGCGGCTGCTATATAAGGAGCAATAGACTTTTCTTTATTGATGGCATATTCTTTGGCAAAGCCTTCTGTATATAATTCAATTCTGTCTGTGCCGGTAGCCGCAGCACCTTCCACCATCTCTACAACCGGGTCTACAAAAATAGAAACACGGATTCCGGCATTTTTAAAAACGCTGATCATGTTGGTCAGATAATCTTTATGTTCAATGGTATTCCAGCCATGGTTAGAAGTAATTTGCCCGATCGCATCGGGTACCAATGTTACCTGTGTAGGTTTATTAGCTAAAACAAGTTCAACAAATTTTTGCTCGGTGCAATTGCCTTCAATATTAAATTCTGTATGAATGTTTTTCTTAATGTCGAATACATCTGCATAACGTATATGTCGTTCATCAGGACGTGGATGAACTGTAATACCATCGGCACCAAAACGTTCAATATCCAAAGCTGTTTTTAAAACGTCAGGATTGTTTCCACCACGGCTGTTACGAAGCGTAGCGATCTTATTTACGTTGACAGAAAGCTTGGTCATTATTGCATTTTTTTTCAAAGTTACTAAGGGTTGGAGTAACTTTAATGAATGGTGAATTGTCAATGGTAAAAATATAAAGATTATTATCTAACGACCATTTCACTATTTACCATTCACAACTAAATTTTCAATGAACAGCGAAACGGGAAAATATATAATTGCTGCAGGCGTATTAATTGTCTGCATTGGATTGATTATCTATGCGTTTCATGATAAGCTGCATTGGATCGGGCATTTACCCGGTGATATCAGGATTGAAAGAGAAAATTTTAAATTTTATTTTCCTGTTACTACCTGCATTGTATTCAGTATTTTATTCATGATCATTGCGCAGATCGTCAAACGTTTTTTTTAAGTTAACGGATCAATTATTCTTTGAATTCAATGGATTAATGGTTAACTTGTATAACACCTCCAAAAAACGATTGTTATGACAACAATTACTTCACTTCAACCGGAAAATACATATACATATCCGGGAACATTCAATCCTCCAAAATTTGATTGGGAAGAGTTAATGAAAGAATTAGGTAAGCCTCGTGAAGGAAAAATAAATCCTTCGGTAAATATTATAGAGCATATCGATTATTATAAAGTAGAGTTAGCAGTGCCGGGCCTTACAAAAGATGATTTTGTAGTAAACGTGCAGGATAACCAGTTATCGATCGTAGTAATGAAGCCAAAAGAAACCAATGCGATCAATTATCATGTGCACGGATTTAATTTTGAATGCTTCTCTCATTTAATAGATCTTCCCGGAAATATAGAAACGGATTTTATCAGCGCTGAATATGAGGCAGGTATTTTATCTATTTGCTTTCCTAAAGTTGATGCGCCTGTCGTTAATACATCGCATAGAATTGTCATTTACTAATGGCTATAAGAATTTTTGTTACAGGCGGTACTTTCGATAAAGAATACAACGAATTAAAAGGAACTCTCTTTTTTAAGGATACGCATTTGCCTGAAATGCTGCGCTTGGGCAGAAGTCGTGTAAATGTACATGTAGAAACATTGATGATGATCGATAGCCTGGAAATGAAAGAGGAGCATCGCAAATTGATAGCTGACTATTGCATTCGTTCTGAAGAAGATAAGATCATTATAACCCATGGAACCGATACAATGACAGATACTGCGAAAAAATTAGCAGAACTGGTATCGGATAAAACCATTGTTTTAACCGGCGCTATGATCCCTTATAAATTTGGCAGCAGCGATGGTTTATTTAATCTCGGCAGCGCCCTGGCTTTTGTACAAACGTTGCACAAAGGCGTGTACGTTGCCATGAATGGCAGATATTTTAACTGGGATAATGTTCGTAAGAACAAGATCACCGGTGAGTTTGAAGAAATAAACTAATAAGAAAGATCGACTGCTATCGTACTTCCCCCCACATCATCTGTTAGTTTGATCTGAATGATCTTTGATCCATCTGATACATAGGTAAAATGTGATTGGCCGCCTTGGCTATCTGAAGTTGTTCCGGGAAGTTTTTGTGAATACCACAGCGAAGGATCTGACAACGAAGTGATCTTATACAATACAGGAGCAAGTGTTTTTAAATTTGCAAAAGGATTGTCGAAAGTGCTGTACGAGTCATAGCTTATCAATTCTACTCTTGAATAATTTCCATTATCCTGCGCAGTATCAATTGCCCACTGGTTTATATTGCTGCTCTGATTAAATATAAGACTATCTACCTGCAACGCTTGTCCTTGATAGGTATAGGTGGCGGTAATAACGTTGCTGCTATAATTTATATTAGTAGTTATATCGCCAATAGCAGAATCCTTAATAACACGACCGGATTGATCGCAGGTTAAAATATCAATAATGGTATTACCCGAGTTATCTGCACCAATGTATTTATCAGGATATGTATTGTTGCCTGTATAAATAAAGCTGTATTGAATCAAATATGGATTGCTGGCGCTATCTACTCCGCTTAATGCATATTGCGTTAATCTTTTTTGTGCATCATAGCTAAATTGTAAAGTATCCCCGCTTGAAATGCCAAGAGGATGTATGACTGCTTTTTTTACATAACTATTAGTAGTGGTGGTATCTGTAGGTGGAGGAGGTGTGTTGCCACCGCCATCGTTTTTAGAACAAGAATAAAAAATAACTACAGGCAGCAGTAAAAAAAAGATTCTCTTCATAAACAGTGTTTTTCCAAAAATAAGAAATATACCGAAAATAATTACCTTCCGTCATCAGTTTGAATGTATTTAATGAAAAAAATATTCCATAAAAAGGCGGTGCATGTTTTAATAGGGGGTATTCTTCTTTTTTTGTTTGTTTCGTCTGTAGGAATAGAAGTTGTTCCTTTAAATTTTTTCTTAAGAAAGAATATACGTCTCTTATTGCCCCAAGGCTGGGCTTTTTTTACAAGAAAGGCAAATACAACGATAAAAGATGTATACGTATGGAAAAATGGTCATTTTGATAAGATCACTTTTAAAGAAGCAGATGCAGCAAATGATTTTGGATTTTCCAGGAAAGGCAAGGAAATAAGAACAGAAATAACAGCTATTCTTGGAAAAATTCCTGACAGTACATGGAAAATCACTTACAATCCCAATGCGCTTCTTTTAGCAAATAATCTTTATTCCATCAATAATAAAGCGTATTTGCCCATCACAAAAGGAGATACTTGTTTGATCGTATTACATGATCCCGTTTCTTTTAACGATAGAAATAACAGTGTAATTCAATATAAATATGCGCAGGTAATAATCAATTAATGCAATTTCACATTAGTACATATTTTAAACAACAGGCAGCTGCGTTCAGGTTAAACTCTCCATTTACCAAAACATATGGAGTTGCAAGAACATTCCTGGCAATCGGCTCTTTGTTAATATTACTCTGCAACAGCTCTGCTGTTTTATTTGATCCGGAAAGGTTTTCATCGGTATACGCTCATAATCTCAATCATATTAATCTATTTATTTTAATAGGATATAAGCATCTTTGGTTTTCAAAAGCGCTTTGTATAATTGTATTACTGTCAGTAATAACAGGAATATATCCACAGCTGACAGGCTTCTTACATTGGTGGGTTTCTTTCAGCTTATTCAATGTGTTTGTTGTTAAGAACGGCGGAGATCAATTGGCTTGCATACTTACCTTCTTTTTGTTTTTCATAGCAGTATTGGACAAGCGCAAAAATCACTGGTATGCATCCCTTCCTCAATCAGAGTCTTCTATTGGTATTGGCAATATCATACTATTCATTATTAAACTGCAGGTATTTTATATTTATCTGGATGCAGCGTTGGGAAAACTGGCAAGTAAAGAATGGCTGGATGGCACGGCTATGTATTATTGGGTGTTGAACAGTGAGTTTGGTACATCCGGTTTTCTCTTGAATCTTATAAAGCCTGTTGTAATGAACAGGGCAGGAGTTGCAATACTTACATGGGGAACTATAGTGTTTGAACTGCTGTTATGCGCCGGCATTTTATTTAAGCCCAAAGCCCGGTTTTGGTTGATGATCGCCGGCATATTTTTTCATTTCCTGATATTCATCTTTTTAGGATTGGGTAGCTTTTTTTTCGCAATGACAGGCAGCCTCGTTTTGTACCTATATCCCGGGCAAAAGAATAAGCTAACTTAAAAAATCCACCACCATATTTTTTATTGCTTCATCACGATAGATCATTCTGTGTCCGAGACCTTTTGTGATTACGAATTTTATATTTGGCAAGTTATCCTGTTGTATTGGTAACGCATCGCTAAGCGGCGTGTTTTCATCGTCCTCATCATGTATCCATAAAATGGTAGCTTTAATAGTATGCATAACTCTTCGCATGGAATACCATTCGGTTTTATTACCTTCTATACCAAATATTATATTGTTGAACTCGTCTTTAACTCTTTTATTGGTTACGCCTAATAATTTTAAATAGTCATCAATAGCAGTGGTTATTTCTGTAGCAGGTGCAATAAATACCGCTTTGGTGTTTTCATCATGCGGCATTTGTTCTAAAGCAAGAGACAATGCCAAACCGCCAAAAGAATGTGCTAAAAAATAGTGAATAGTCCCGTATTGATTCATTATTTCTTTCACCATCTCTCTGTAGATCACAGCATTGATAGTAGTTCCATCACTTTCACCATGCCCGGGCGCATCAAATGCCAGTACTTCAAAACCCTTATCTATAAAAGGTTGTACAAAATGATGAAAGCGGAAAGAAGAGGAAGAATATCCATGTAATATCAATATTTTTTTTTGATGCGGAGCGTTCCATTTGTAACCTCTGATGGTTGTTCCGTTTAATGTAAAGCTTGTTTTTTCTCCTTTGGTAAAAATTGCAGGAACCTCTTTTAAAGCATTTTTGGACGGAGTACAAAATACCTGAAAGGCTGTGGCGGCAGCCTTTTTCTTTGAGAAAAAAGCGATCAGCTTCAACTTTAAACGCAGATAAGCAATTGCAGTTTTTTGTTTTATCTTCATTTATTCAAAGATAGCATATATGAAAGTTGTATTGATAGGCGCAGGAAATGTAGCAACAGTATTAGGACGAAAAATAAAACAGGCGCAACATGAGGTGATGCAGGTGTATAGCAGAAAGATAGAACATGCGCAACCATTGGCAACTGAATTGGGTTGCGATGCTACAAATACTGTTGAAAGTATTTACAAACACGCAGATGTTTATTTGTTTGCCATATCCGATGTGGCGTTGTACGATCTGAAGCAATTTCAATTTGCAGATAAGTTGGTAGTACATACAGGCGGCGCTGTTTCAAAAGAAATGTTGAAGGCAGTTTCAAAAAATTACGGGGTGTTGTATCCATTGCAAAGTTTACGGAAAGAATTGACGGTTATTCCTCCCATGCCTTTGCTGATAGATGCCAATAGTGATGAAGCGCTTGAGTTTTTATCTGCTTTTGCAAAAACAATTTCAGACAATGTTCATGAAACAACCGATGAGCAGCGTTTAAAATTACACGTAGCTGCGGTAGTAGTAAATAATTTTACCAATCATTTGTTTTCATTGGCTGCAGATTATTGCAAAGAAGAATACCTCGATTTCAGCCTCTTGTTTCCTTTAATGGATGAAACCGTTAATCGTGTTCATACCTATTCACCTTCGCAAATGCAGACCGGACCTGCTATGCGGAACGATACGCTTACCTTGGACAAGCATCTAAAGCTATTGGCAGATTATCCAAAGCTTAAATACATGTACCTGAAAATTACAGAAAGCATTATCGGAAGATAAGAATTGCTGTAACTTTTTCTTAATTCACAATTCTACAGTAGGTTTGCAGCCTGAATTTTAGCACGCATGTATAATATAACGTTCAAGTTTGAACAGAAAGGGTTGGAGCCCCTTACCTTATCTAACGTCAGTTCTAATCAGTCATTACTGGAAGTGGCTTTGAAAAATCGTATCGAATTACATCATAATTGTGGTGGCGTTTGCGCCTGCAGCACTTGCCATTTATATGTTGAACAAGGAGAGGACCTGGTAGAAGAATTAACAGATAGAGAAGAAGATTTTATAGACAGAGCGGTTAACCCAAGATTAAATTCCAGGTTGGGTTGTCAATGTGTTTTACAACCGGGTAATGGAAATATAGTTGTTACGCTTCCTGATCAAACTCAATTTTTAGGTGAGTAATAAATAAGTACTAAACCAACAATAAAAATGACATACGAACCTCCTATAAACTGGAACGATTATGAAGATATAGCATTGAAGTTATATGAGCATTTCGGTGATGAATTCAACGAAGCAAAGATCTATCGTATTCGTTTCACTGATCTGCATAAATGGGTATTGGAGATTCCCGGTTTTGAAGGCAAAGCAGAAGAAAGCAATGAAGGTCATTTGGAAATGATACAAAGCAGTTGGGTATATGAGTGGAGAGACAATCAAAAATAATTTCTTATTCTCGTGTTATAAAGTATTCAACAATGAATGTTCTCGAAAATTTTAAAGCAATTAAGGCATTGGTGTTTGATGTTGATGGTGTTTTAGCCAGTGATACTCTATTGATTTTAGAAGGAGGGCAGATCACCCGTAACATGAATAGCAAAGACGGATATGCGCTGCAGTTAGCTGTAAAAAAAGGCTATCATGTGGCGATCGTTTCGGGAGGCGACTCTGATGCGGTTAAAATTCGCTTGGAGCGTTTAGGCATAACCGATATTTTCCTGCAGGTAAAAAATAAAAAACAAAAGCTGGAAGAATATGTGTCCTCTAAAAATTTAAAGTGGGAACAGGTGCTTTATATGGGCGACGATATTCCGGATTATTATTGTTTGCAATCAGCAGGATTGCCTTGTTGTCCCGCCAATGCGGCTATTGAGATCAAAGAAATTGCTAAATATATTTCACCCTTTAATGGTGGAGAAGGTTGTGCAAGAGATGTTATAGAAAAAGTTTTAAAATTAAACGGACATTGGGGCATTGATACTTCTGTTCAAAATAAATAAGTAGTAACTTCGGCTTTAAACATTATCCGTGAAATTGATCGCCGCTTTTTTTCGTTTAGTTCGTTGGCCTAATTTGGTTTTTATTGCGCTTACGCAGATGCTTTTTTATTATTGCATCATAGTTCCTGTTTTACCTCCGTCTTATTATTCGCTGCCACATCACATCACAATAAAAATATTTTACTTAACAATGGCGGCATCTGTATTGATCGCAGCAGGTGGGTACATAATCAATGACTATTTTGATGTGAATATAGACCAGGTGAACAAACCGGAAAAGGTAGTAGTTGAAAAAATAATCAATCGCCGGTGGGCAATTTTTTTACACTTAATATTGACAACAGCGGGAGTGATCATAAGTTTTTATGTGGCGGCACATTCAAACAAGCTTATCTTTTTATTAAATGTTGTTTGCACATTGCTATTGTGGCTGTATTCAACTACATTCAAGAAAAAATTATTATCCGGCAATATCATTATTTCGTTATTAACAGCATGGACCATACTGGTACTCTATTTTGCTGTTAACATTACCAATCTCATTACTATAAGTTATGCTTCTGAAATAGAAGCTGCGGTGCGTCGCTTGTTTAAGTATGCTATTTTATATGCAGGCTTTGCATTTATTATTTCGTTGGTGCGTGAAGTGATAAAGGACATAGAAGATGTACAGGGCGATGAAAGATACAATTGCACCACCATGCCCATTGTTTGGGGAATTCCGGCATCAAAGGTATTTGCAGCTGTTTGGATAATTGTGTTGATAAGCGCTTTGGCAATAGTACAATTTTATGTATTGCAATTAGGATGGTGGTTAAGCGCTCTGTATTGTTTTGTATTGATCATTGTTCCATTAGTATGGGTATTAAAAAAGCTGTACGAGGCGCAGGAGTCAAAACAATATCATCAATTAAGCAGCGCTATTAAACTGGTAATGTTATCAGGTATTTTGTCCATGATCTTTTTGTGGATGTATTCTTGAATTAATTTTGATACCTCCATTTGTCTTCATGGCAGCATCATAAAGTTTATCCTGAGGTACGAAGGATCATATTTCTTTCATCAACATACATAATGGCATCTTTAATTACAATATAGGGTATACATGCAAAAAATAATTTTAGCCTCGCAATCACCGCGTCGCAAACAACTATTGGAATGGGCAGAAGTTACTTTTAATATTTTAGTAAAAGAAACAGATGAGTCCTATCCTCCCGGAATGGCTATTGACGAAGTTCCTGTTCATATTGCAAGGAACAAGGCATTGGTCATAAAGCAAACCTCAAATGTTTCATTACCGATATTGGCAGCAGATACTGTGGTGGTTATTGATAATACAATCATCGGAAAACCAAAGAACAGAGAAGATGCAGTGAATATTTTAATGGTTCTATCAGGAAAAAAACATTTTGTTATAACCGGTGTGGTTATTCTTTATAATGAAAAGGAAATAGCTTTTGCAGATAAAACAACAGTAGAATTCCATTCTTTGACAGAAGAACAAATAGAGTTTTATGTAGATAAATATCAACCGTACGATAAAGCCGGAGCATATGCCATACAGGAATGGATCGGGGTTGTTGGCATAAGATCCATTAATGGTGACTTTTATAACGTAATGGGGCTGCCGGTAAGCAGGGTAGTACAGGCATTGGCAACGTTGTAAGGTGTTTCCTCGTCATAGAAGTTTAACGATAAACTACTTGCTCTATGAACGAAGCACTACTGCAATACATCTGGCAATTTCAATACTTTAATAAGCAGGAACTGCAAACAACAGAAGGAGAGCCGATCTCTATAATTTTTCCCGGGCTTCATAATACCAATCAGGGACCCGATTTTACTAATGCAAAGATCAAAATAAATAATACTACCTGGTATGGGTCGGTTGAGTTGCATTTACGATCTTCTGATTGGGAAGATCATGATCATGCAGCAGATAAAAATTATCAGAATGTAATTCTGCATGTAGTTTGGTTGCATGATAAAGAGGTCAATATTTCTTTCCCAACAGTAGAGCTGCAAGCCATTGTTCCTAAAATACTTTTAAACAGGTATAACGACTTAATGAATGATCGGTCATTTATTGCCTGTGAAAACCTGGTAGGTAATATGGATGATATTATATGGCTTTCATGGAAAGAACGTTTGTTGATCGAACGACTGCAGAAAAAATCACAGCTCATTTTTCAATACTTAGATGATAGCAATAACCATTGGGAAGAAACGTTTTGGTGGCTCATTGCTCGTACATTTGGCGCCAAAGTAAACAGTGATGCTTTTGAAAAAATTGCCCGCTCTGTTTCTACAAACATACTTGCCAAACATAAACATCAAATTCATCAACTGGAAGCATTACTCTTTGGGCAGGCAGGATTGTTAGAGACTGTACATGAGGAAGATTATCCAATACTTTTACAAAAGGAATATCATTTTCTGTCCAATAAATATCAATTAGCGCCGGTAAAAAATGCGTTGTATCTTTTGCGTATGCGCCCATCCAATTTTCCAACTGTTCGGTTAGCGCAGTTAGCAGCGTTGATACAGCAGAGCGAACATCTTTTTTCAAAAATTAAGGAAGCCGTTTCTTTAAAGGAGGTAAAAGATTTATTAGATGTGACTGCGAACGATTACTGGCATTATCATTATACATTCAATCATCCCGCATCTTATAAAATAAAAAAAACAGGCACACAAATGATCAATAGTATTATCATTAATACCATTGTGCCGGTATTGTTTGCCTATGGCTATAAAAACAATGAAAATTCATACAAAGAAAAAGCCTTATTGTGGTTAACACAAACAGCCGCAGAATCAAATGTTATTACAAAAGGGTTTGATGCTATTGGCATTACAAGCAAGCAGGCATTTGATACGCAGGCGTTATTACAATTAAAAAATGAATATTGTAATAATAAGCGTTGCCTTGAGTGTGCAGTTGGAAATAAATTGCTAAAAAGTCAATAGACCATAGTAAATGGAATTACCACTTATATGCAATATTCAATTCAATATCAGGGTGAAGACTTTTTATAACCGGGCAATTATCACCCACTCTTTCTAAAATAGTTCTATCCTTATCAGACAGGTTTAAGTCCGGTAAAAAGGATACTGCTACATCGATCTTTCCAATTCTTCTTGGATCGGCAAGCATATGTTTTTTAACCTCGATGGTGGTGCCCTTTAATTCAATATTCATATCCATCGCTTTCATTGCCATGGTTGTTATCATGCAAGTGCCAAGGGCTGTGCAAACCAGGTCGGTCGGTGAAAAACGTTCTCCTTTCCCCCGATTATCGGTAGGAGCATCTGTTTCAATACTAGTGCCGCTTTGCAGGTGCATAGCGTTACATCTTAAATTTCCTTCATATGCGATCGTTGCTGTCATTGTGCTATTTTTGCATAAATTTACTAAAGCAAATATTAATCATAAAAGCGTGAGGTATAGTAACCATAAAATTTTCTTTCTTTTTTCCTTATTGATTGTATCATTGTCTGTTGTAGCGCAACAACCTGCTAAAAGTAAGCGGGAGCTTAGAAAAGAGCGTATCAATGCTTTGATAAAACAAGAGGAAGAGGGTGTGATTGCCTATAAGAAGCATACCCTTTTTGGATTAATGTTACATACCAACGGTTATGGAGCTTTTATGGAGATGGGCAGGGCGCAATCGATTCGTAAATCCTTGTTGTTTCAATTGCAGATATCAGAGTTAAAAGATCCACGGGAAGAAAAAGTATCGGGCATTTCAGACTTTTCTTTTCTACCTTATATATACGGTAAGATCAACTTCTTTTACCCGGTCCGTTTAGGAGTACAGCAACAATATCTATTGGGAAATAAAGCTAATAAAAATGGCGTAAGTGTTACAGCCAATGTTGGCGGAGGATTATCTTTAGGGCTATTACGTCCTTACTATGTACAGGTGGGACGAATAGATACTTCACAGCAACAGATCTACTACGATAAAGACATAAAGTATAATTCCCCGGATAGTTCCCGCTTTGTAAATGGACCCATACTCGGTGGACCTGACTTAGGTAAAGGCTGGAATGAATTAAAAATGACACCGGGACTATATTTAAAAACAGCGGTTCGATTTGATTATGGAAAATATAATGAAGTAATAAGCGCATTGGAAGTTGGACTAATTGGAGAATTCTATACAAAGAAGATCCCGCTAATGGTGTATCAGCCGCAAAAACAGTTTTTTTTAACAGGATATATAACATTGATGTTTGGCTCACGCAAATAAACAATCTGCTTAATTCGCTGTAATAATAAAAGTAAAAAATACTCAATCTAAATAAGAATGAATGAATTGCCGGTAATAGACGGAGTGGTAGAACAAAAGCCCAAAAAGCCTAATTGGTTGCGGGTGAAGCTGCCCATAGGCGAAGAATATAAACACGTACGTAATCTTGTAGATACACATAAGCTGCATACTATTTGCGAAAGCGGTAATTGCCCGAATATGGGCGAATGTTGGGGTGAAGGAACGGCAACGTTCATGATATTAGGTAATATTTGTACACGCAGCTGCGGCTTTTGTGCTGTAGCTACCGGTAAGCCGGACCCTGTTGATTGGGATGAGCCTCAGCGTGTGGCTGAAGCTATTCATTTGATGAAAGTAAAACATGCGGTTATTACTTCTGTAGATAGGGATGAACTGCAGGACCAGGGAAGTACGATCTGGTACAATACCGTAAAAGCAGTGAAAGCATTAAATCCGGATACGACATTAGAGACATTGGTGCCCGATTTCAGGGCTGATATAAATTGCATTCAACGTATTATTGATGCAGCACCGGAAGTGGTTTCTCATAATATCGAAACGGTTGAACGCTTAACAAAACAAGTCCGCATACAGGCAAAATACTGGCGTAGTATGGAAACACTGCGTGCTTTAAAACAAGGCGGTATGAGAACCAAAAGCGGCATCATGTTAGGTTTAGGTGAAACGAAAGATGAAGTGATCCAAACCATGCAGGATCTTAGAGATAGTAATGTAGATGTTGTTACGATAGGACAATATTTACAGCCTACCCGCAAACATTTATCTGTAGATCGCTTTGTACATCCCGATGAATTTAAAGAATTGCGTGAGATCGGTTATAATATGGGGTTTGATTATGTTGAAAGCGGACCATTAGTACGTTCCTCTTATCATTCTGAAAAACATGTTATTGCCGGTTGGGGAAGAAATAAATGGTTGGAAGAAAAACAAGTACAAGGCTAATTTGTTTCTCTTACAATTTTTGGGGGTATAAATCGAATTCTTTTAAATGTCATTTTCTTTTTAGTCGATCTTTTTTGTAATACCAGCTTTTTATCTTTTAATACTTTAATAAGCCAATACTCATCAATCTTTTTCCCGGAAGGATCGGAGCCTGTTAAATGCATAACAGGAAATTCTGAATTAGTAATGGTATAGTATAAATGGCTGCTGTCACGTATTGCAGTACTGCCGCTAACAAAAGTAAGCTCAGTAGTGTGGGGAGCGTGCGGAGATACCCAATATCCCAATAATTTGTCCTCAATAGTTGTTTGTGAAAACGCCATTTTCCCGTAGAACAACAGGATAAGTAAGAACATCTTTTTCATATTGCAAATGATTATTAACCCTCTTTAGACAGCTTTTCATGTAACTCCAGAACCTGCGGTATCAACATTTTCTGTTCATCATTAGTAATAACGTGATCGCATAAACGCATTTTTATTATTTCGCTGATCTGTTTATCCATTCTTGCCAATACATCCTCTCTTGAAATACTATCTCTTTTCATTGCTCTTAAAATACGAAGTGGAACAGGGGCATATACGCCGATCACTTTATCCAATTGTTCTTGTGATCCGCTTTCAAAAATTAAAGCAGCCTCTTTGATTACATAAGCTGCAGATTGACGGCTCATCCAGTTTTCAGCATCTATAATAGTAGCCGGGTGAACAATAGAATTTAATAGTGTTAATTTTTCAGGAGCATTAAAAACAAGGGAAGAAAGATAGGGACGATTTAATGTGCCGTTAAGATAGGTCTCTTTGCCGAACTGCTTCTGTAATTCTTCTTTTAGTTCATTGTTCTCATTCATCAAACGCTTGGCGGCGTCATCGGCATAATACACAGGTACACCCAATGTTTCAAACACTTTGGCTACAGTGCTTTTTCCACTGCCGATGCCGCCTGTTATGCCAACTCTTAACATGATACAAATATCAAATTACAAATAACAAATTCCAAAAAGAGAAGCGGGGGATTAATTAAAAATAAAAATTCCAAATTCCAAGCAAAATCTGCACATTGGAATTTGGAATTTAGTATCTGTTATTTATAATTTATTACGCTTTTGTTTCGGTAGTGCCAGCCGCTTTTTTATTTACTGCAGCCGTCATTTCCATGCTGATAGTACTTTTTTCTATCTTTAAATAACTGCCAGGACTAACTTCTAAACTGATGGTACCATCTTCATTTACTTTGTTGATAGTGCCATGTATGCCTGCAATGGTAACTATTTTATCTCCTTTCTGAAGATTCTCAATATACTTTTTTTGTTCTTTTGCTTTTTTAGCCTGCGGACGGATCATGAATAACCAGAAGATCAGGATCATTAATCCTAAAAAGATAAAAGAGAATCCGCTGCCGCCTTGCTGACCGCCTTGTGCTGTCATTAAAAAAATACTAGGTAATTGCATTGTTATTGTGTTTTATTGTTGAGTTTAATTTTTAGTTGAATCTACCAGGATGTCTCCGGTTAAAACCAGCTGTGGAAATCCGGGATGTGCATTGGAAAAAACTCTTACCGTTTTTACAACATGACCACGTTTTCCTGCACTGTTGAATACCACTTTGATAACATCGTTTTGCCCTGGAAATACCGGTTTTTCCGGGCGTCTAGGAACGGTGCACCCGCAACTAGCCTGTGGCTCCTGCGGAAATACCAACGATTTTTTTCCTGTATTGGTAAAAACAAAATCGTGTTCCACCTTGTCTCCTTGTTTAATTGTTCCGAAATTAAAAATGGTATCAAGTACCTGAACAGAAGTCGTATCTTTTTCAGCAATATCTTTCATCGCCTGTTCATTGTCATCTACAATATTGTTGTTTCTTTTTTTGTCTTTCATGGCACATGAAACAAAAAAGAAGACGATAATGAAAGGAAGATATTTTGCTTTTTGCATCCGGTTGAAAAATTTTCGCAAAGGTATATTTTTACAGCGTGCTATTCTTAAAAGTTACTTTATGAATTTTATTCTCAGCCGATAATTCCTTATGAATATTATCTAAGATCCCATTAATGAATTGCCCGCTTTGCGGTGTACTGTATTCTTTTGCCAGGTCGATATACTCATTAATGGTAACCTTGGTGGGGATTGTTTCAAAATATAAAAATTCACAAATGCCCATTTGTATTATTATCAGATCAAGCGATGCTATACGGTCTGCATCCCAGTTTTTGAGCTTGGGTTTCAGCATTTCCATAGTTATATCCTTCTTGTCTAATACTGTTTGCAAAAGACTTTTGGCAAAATCCAGCTTGTCTTTACCGGCTATTTCCTTGTAATCGTAAATAGAGGATTTCTGCAAATAATTTAAAACTAATTGCTGCATCATTTCAGCGTCATCATCCCAGTTAATAAAATGCTCTTCTACGTGATTAATGAATGATTCATTCGGGAGAAGCAGTGTGTTGAAAATAAATTCAAGAATATCTTTTTCTGATTTTTTATCCCTTGCAGCAATACCAACATATTCCTTATATTCTTCTGATTCAGTTAAAGATTGATAGATCTTTTTCAACAATTCTTTATCGATAATATGTTCCGGCTTTATCTCATTAATGGCAGCTATGTAATTGCTGTTTTCAATGATCTTCCAAAGCAGTTCATTGCCTGCAATTTTGGTATTTAGGTTTAGATCTCCTGCTGTAGGTAGATGCTTGGAAGCTCTTTGCCGGGCATCCGTTTCTACATAACGGGCAGTTTCGGTAATAAAATAAATAAGGTAGATAAAAAGCCTGCGGCTTTGTTCCATTTTCTTGGTGAGAATACTTTGTGCTTCACCGGGTTTTACCTCGTTCATGCTGTCCACTGCGTATAAACTCTGCATCACTTTCACCCGTATATTTCTTCTGCTGATCATGTAAAAAGAACTTTTAAGGGGGCAAAGGTAAGGTTTACGGCGCAAAGGTGAGTAGTGAATAGGTAATGGTGAAAAAATGGCGGTGAAGAACAGGCTATTGTAAAGATTTGGCGATTGACCATTCACTATTCACGAAAAATTGTCCTAAAACTGACAATTTTGATTTTATTGGACTCTTGGTATAAAATTCGAGTACCTTTGCTGTCCTCAATTTTTTTCAATTAATTAAAAAAAAATACAAACATGGCTAAGAAGTTAAACATTACTCCTTTACACGACAGAGTAATTGTGCAACCGGCCGCTGCTGAAACAAAAACTGCAGGCGGTATTATTATTCCTGATACAGCGAAAGAAAAACCACAACGTGGTGTTGTGTTGGCTGCCGGCCCCGGCAAAAAAGACGAACCTGTAACAGTTAAAGCAGGCGACACTGTTCTTTATGGTAAATATGCAGGTACCGAAATCAATGTTGATGGTACTGAGTATTTGATCATGAGAGAGAGCGATATTTTGGCAATTGTTTAATTGCTGAATAGAAAATTAAAAGTAAAAAGGAGTGACACAACGATGCTTAATAGCAGTACAATTGTTCATCTCATAAAAATAAACCAACAAACAAATAAACTTTATAAAAATGGCAAAGCTTATATATTTTGATATCGAAGCCCGCAACAAAATGAAAAAGGGTGTAGATACTTTGGCGAATGCGGTTAAAGTAACCTTAGGACCAAAAGGTCGTAACGTGGTAATTGAAAAGAAATTCGGGGCACCTGCTGTAACAAAAGACGGTGTTACTGTTGCAAAAGAAATTGAACTGGACGATCCGATTGAAAACATGGGTGCGCAAATGGTGAAAGAAGTAGCGTCTAAAACTGCTGATGTAGCAGGAGACGGTACTACAACGGCAACTGTGTTGGCGCAAGCGATCATTAGCGAAGGCTTGAAAAACGTTGCTGCCGGCGCTCATGCAATGGACTTGAAACGTGGTATTGACAAAGCTGTTAAAGCTGTTGTTGAAAACTTAAGAAGTCAATCTCAAACGGTTGGTAACGACAATAAAAAAATTCAACAGGTTGCTTCTATCTCTGCTAATAATGATGCTGAGATCGGTAAGCTGATCGCTGAAGCAATGGCTAAAGTAGGTAAAGAAGGTGTTATCACTGTTGAAGAAGCAAAAGGCACTGATACTACTGTTGAAGTAGTAGAAGGTATGCAATTCGATCGTGGATACATTTCTCCATACTTTGTAACCAACAGCGAAAAAATGGAAGCTGAGTTACAAAATCCTTATATCTTGATTTATGATAAGAAGATATCTGCAATGAAAGATATTCTTCACATCTTGGAAAAAGTTGCTCAAAGCGGACGTCCTTTGGTAATTATTGCTGAAGATCTTGATGGAGAAGCATTGGCAACATTAGTGGTAAATAAATTACGCGGTACTATTAAAGTGGCTGCTGTTAAAGCTCCCGGCTTTGGCGACAGAAGAAAAGAAATGTTGCAAGACATCGCTATCTTAACTGCAGGTACTGTTATCAGCGAAGAACAAGGGTACAAATTGGAAAATGCTGATCTTACTTATTTAGGCCAGGCTTCTTCTATCACCATCGATAAAGACAATACAACTGTTGTTGGCGGTAAAGGAAAGAAAGCGGATATCACTGCAAGAGTAAATCAAATTAAAGCGCAAGTAGAAATTACTACTTCTGATTACGATAAAGAAAAATTGCAGGAACGTTTAGCTAAGTTAAGCGGCGGTGTTGCAGTATTGTATATTGGTGCTGCTACCGAAGTTGAAATGAAAGAAAAGAAAGACCGTGTAGATGATGCTTTACATGCAACACGTGCGGCTGTTGAAGAAGGAATTGTTCCGGGTGGTGGCGTTGCTTACATTCGTGCTATTGAAAGTTTGGAAAAACTGAAAGGCGCTAACGATGATGAAGCAACCGGCATCTTGATCGTTAAACGTGCTATTGAAGAGCCTTTACGTCAAATTGTTGCTAACAGTGGAATTGAGGGTTCTATTGTAGTGCAAAAAATTAAAGAAGGTAAAGCTGACTTCGGTTTCAACGCTCGTACAGAAGTATATGAAAACATGTTGAAAGCCGGTGTTATCGATCCAACTAAGGTATCTCGTATTGCATTGGAAAATGCTGCTTCTATTGCTGGTATGTTGTTAACTACGGAATGTGTAGTTGCAGACAAACCTAAGGAAGATGCTCCTGCAATGCCTGGTGCTCCTGGTATGGGCGGCATGGACTATTAATAGCGTGAGACGTTAAGCGTCAGGCGTGAACTTTATACAATCCCTCTTGCGTTAGTAAGAGGGATTTTTATTTATATACATTCATCATTATAAATGCAATAATGAAAACAAAAAAAGAATTAAAAGAAGATTATAAACAGATACGCTTCAAAATAGGAGTGTTTCAAATCCGGAACACTGTAAACGGTAAAATATTTATTTCAAGTGCTGTTAATTTAGATGCGATCCGGAACAGCAATTTTGCTCAATTGAGATTTGGTGCACATCGGAATGAAGAGCTGCAAAAAGACTGGAATCAATATGGAGAAGAAAATTTTCAATTTGAAATATTGGATGAGATCAAGCAGGATGAAACAAAAGTTGTGGACTATAGCAAAGATGTAAAGCAACTGGAGAAAATGTATATAGATGAACTGAAGCCTTTTGATGACAAAGGATATAATATGGAACCTAAAAGTTGAACGCAATAAACGAATAAACAGCTAAACCAATACCTTTGCTTCATGCTTCAAAAAATACATATACAGAATTATGCCATTATTGAAGAATTATCGGTTGAGTTTTCAACAGGTTTAAATATTATAACCGGCGAAACAGGAGCTGGTAAAAGCATTTTAATGGGAGCGTTGAACCTGACCCTTGGAGAAAGGGCAGACAGTGCCTCCTTATTAAATAAAGAAAAGAAATGTGTAGTAGAATCTTTTTACAAAACCGCATCCAATAAGTCAGTAAAACAATTTTTATCGGCGAATGACCTGGATATGGAGGATGAGCTGGTGATTCGCAGAGAAATAGCACCCAACGGAAAGTCAAGAGCATTTATCAATGATACGCCGGTCAATTTAAATCAATTAAAAGAATTAAGTTCTTTACTGGCCGATCTGCATCAGCAATTTGATACAATGGAATTGGGTGATAGCGATTTTCAGCGGGAAGTATTGGATGCATTGGCTGATAATGCAGCGTTATTAAAAGAATACAGCGATGTTTATCAGCAATACATAAGCTGCAGAAGAGAATTAGAAACATTGCAGTCGCAACAATCCGCTGCCAATAAAGAACTTGACTACAACCAATTTTTATTTGATGAATTGAATGATGTCAATTTAAAAGAAAATGAATTGGAAGCTTTAGATGTGGAATTAAAGCTCTTAAGCAATGCGGAAAATATTAAGCAACAATTAGGCGCTGTTTATTTTGAATTGAAAGAAAGTGAATTGCCTGTTGTACAGCAATTAAAATCGCTGAATAGTAAGTTGCATGCGCTGGAGCAATATCATGGAGATATTCCAGCACTAACACAACGGTTGCAAAGTACCCAAATTGAATTAAGTGATATTGCTGATGAATTGGAACGGATAAACGATTCAGTGCAATACAGTCCTGAACGGATTCAACAGGTGAATGATAAAGTAACGATCGGTTATAAGTTATTAAAGAAGCATTCAGTTACAACTACCAATGAATTATTAGCCATAAGAGACGAACTTCAGCAAAAGCTAAATAGTATCCTAAATCTTTCAGAGCAAATAAAGAAAAAAGAGCAGGAGCAAGATAAGTTGTCGCAACAGAGTGAAGGATTGGCAAATAAAATTTCTGCTAATCGAAATAAAGTGATCAAGCCTTTTACGGAAAAAGTCAATGCTTTGTTAGCCCAGGTTGGTATGCCCAATGCAAGGATACAAGTACAGCTAACCATTGTTGCATTAAACGAGTTTGGCAATAATGACATTGAGTTTTTATTTGACGCCAACAAGAGCAATCGTTTTGAGCCATTGCGTAAAGTAGCGAGTGGGGGGGAATTGAGTCGGTTAATGCTTTGTATAAAATCGCTGGTAGCCAAAAAACTGCAATTGCCTGTTTTGATCTTTGATGAAATAGATACCGGCATTAGTGGCGAAGCGGCTAAGCAAGTGGGTATCATCATGAAAGAATTATCGCAATCGCACCAGGTGTTGTCTATTACTCATCAGCCGCAGATCGCTGCTAAAGCGCAATCGCATTATTTTGTTTATAAAGGAATTAAGGATGACAAGATCGTTACAGCCATTAAATTATTAAGTAATGATGAACGAATTACTACCATCGCACAAATGCTAAGCGGCGAAAAACCTACTGCTGCTGCATTGGAGAATGCACGAGAAATGGTATCCAATTAAAATTGGTTTATAAAATGAAATATTTTTTATTCTTTCTTATTCTTCTGCCTTTTAAAATTATTGCCCAAACAAATCAGCTAAATTTTTTTGCTATTGAAGGAGAGATCAGGTCAAGCATAGGTGAGCCTGCAAGATATGTTACTCTCACAGCTACTAAAAAGAATTGGCATAGAATAGGTACCTGGTCTAATACTGAAGGACATTTTAGACTTGAAAATGCTGAACTGGGTGATGTTGTTAAGCTGACTTCGGTTGGTTACAAAGCTTGTTATTTTATAGCTGATAGCTCAAATAAATATTTATTAATCACACTTCCTTTAGATACCTTAACCACTGTTATATACACATATGCAACTTCAAAGGATTCTATAAAAAGGTTTAGTTTTAAAAACCTTTTTCAGGGCGAGTTGAAAATTGATTATATAAAGACTGATAAAAAAATCGATCAAAAAAAACCATACAACGGAAATCAGGAAATGGTAAAAGTGGAAATACAACCTTACTTTATTAATACAGCTACTGCATTTATTGATTCGCTTACAAAGAAAATCGATCAGCTAAATAAAAAGGACAAGCCTAAGAATATAGTGGATATATGTCTTTATTATATAATTACAAAAGACAAAAATATTGTAGCACAAAGTATTGCCGGTAATGGCAGTGAGGCATTAAAAAATACCATCAAAAACAGCTTTTGCATTTATAATAAAACAAAGCCCGGATTACAAGATGGAGGAAACGTTGATGTGTTTTGTAAAGTTAAATTTAGAATAGAAAAGAAGGGGAAAAGTTATATGGTTGATGTAATTGAATAATTCAGATTCTAATATCCAATTCCGAAAGCAATATCATATTTTTGCCGTCACAAATAATCAGCTATGTCATACAATTTACTTAAAGGAAAAAAGGGCATCATATTCGGCGCATTGGACGAAAAATCTATTGCATGGAAAACAGCGTTGCGTTGCCATGAAGAAGGAGCCCAATTATTATTGACAAACGCACCGGTTGCGATGCGCATGGGAGAGATAAACAAATTGGCTGCTGCAGTAAATGCACCGGTTATACCTTGTGATGTTAGCAGCAATGAAGATGTTGCCAATTTAATAAAGCAGGCAAAAGAACATTTTGGTGGTGGAGTAGATTTTATTTTGCATTCAATCGGGATGAGCATTAATGTTCGCAAAGGAATTCATTATACAGAAAATAATTACGAGTTCAGTCACAAAGGGCTGGATATTTCAGCGTTAAGCTTGCATAGGGTATTAGCTGCTTGTATGAAAGAGGATGCCATCAATGAATGGGGATCTGTAGTGGCATTAAGCTATATAGCTGCACAACGTGTATTTCCTGATTATAACGACATGGCAGACAATAAAGCTATATTGGAAAGCATTGCCCGCAATTTCGGTTATCAGTATGGAGTGAAGAAACATGTAAGAGTAAACACGGTTTCTCAATCGCCTACTAAAACTACGGCTGGTAGCGGTGTTAAAGGATTTGATGGCTTTATTAATTATGCTGAAAAGATGAGCCCTTTAGGAAATGCAAGCGCAGATGATTGTGCGAATTACTGTGTTACCTTATTCAGCGATTTAACCAAGATGGTTACGATGCAAAATCTTTTTCATGATGGAGGGTTCTCATTTACAGGTGTAACACAAGCCGTAATTGAGCAAATGGAAAAATAGTAGTACAGCCGTTGCAGTGAGTGACACAAGAATGTTCAATAGTAGTACAAAAGTTGACTACATAAAATAATAAAGCCGCAGTTATGCGGCTTTTACTTTTTAAATTCAAGTTGGAATTTGAAATTTATTATTTGGAATTTATCCTAATATTCATCTTCATTAAAAAAGAAGTCTTCCTGGCTAGGATAGTCCGGCCAAATGTCTTCCAGTCCTTCATACACTTCTCCACCGTCATCTTCCAATTCCTGGAGATTTTCAATTACTTCAATAGGAGCGCCACTGCGGATTGCATAATCGATCAGTTCATCTTTTGTGGCCGGCCAAGGCGCATCTTCCAAATGTGAGGCAAGTTCTAATGTCCAAAACATCTTTTAACAGGTTTTATTTTTTGCAAATGTAGAAGTTTGGCTGAATTAACCAAAAGTGTTTTTCAACGTAGATTTTTTTAATAACCGGCGTTTCGCTAAAATTATTGTGTATTCTTATTTATTAGTTATTTTAGAGGCATGCTGAAGGCTTCAAATATTTTTAAAAATTATGGTTCGTTGCCGGTTTTACAGGGGGTTGATATTACCATTAACAAAGGAGAAGTAGTGAGTATTGTTGGCTCTTCCGGAGCCGGAAAAAGTACGCTGCTGCATATTTTAGGTACTTTGGATAAGGCAGATAAAGGCTCTATTTCATTAAACGATAAGCGTATTGATGAACTTTCAGGGAAAAAGCTGGCTGCATTTCGTAACCAATCCATCGGTTTTGTTTTCCAGTTTCATCATTTGCTGCCGGAATTTACTGCACTGGAAAATGTTTGTATTCCGGGATGGATCGCCGGCAAAAAAAAGAAAGATGTACAATCAAGAGCAAAAGAATTGTTGCAAATATTAGGGTTAGGAGCAAGGTTGGAAAATAAGCCTCAACAGCTTTCAGGGGGTGAACAGCAGCGGGTTGCTGTAGCAAGAGCTTTAATAAATAATCCTGCAATCGTAATGGCGGATGAACCTACAGGAAATTTAGATAGTATTCATGCAAAAGAACTACATCAGTTGTTTATGGATCTGCGTAATCAATTCGCCCAGACTTTTTTAATTGTAACACATAACGAGGAATTGGCGCAACTAAGCGATAGGATATTACATATGAAGGATGGAAAGATGGTAGATCAATAATCTATTCCATAAAAATTACCCATTCAATCGGGGTTTCCAGGCAATTTCTTTTACGTTAAGTAAATGCCCAATATATCTAGCCAAAACAAAAAGATAATCGCTCAAACGATTAAGATATTTTATTATCAAAGGCTCTACGAATAAATTGCTTTCAGTCATGTTTACACAAAGCCGCTCACTTCTTCTGCAAACACAGCGTGCAATATGTGTGGTAGAAACAGCAACATGACCACCGGGAAGAATAAAAGATTTCATTTCAGGTAATACTTCATTCATCTTGTCAATTTCTTTCTCCAGTAGTAATATATCTTCTTCTTTAAGATCAGGAATCTTCATTTTAGGTTCTTTGTCTGTATCGCAAGCAAGAGATGAACCAATGGTAAATAAACGGTCTTGAACTTCTTTTAAAATTGTTTTACTATGCTCTTCTGCAAGATGGTCATTTACCAGCCCTATATACGAATTCAGCTCATCGATTGTTCCATATGTTTCAATACGCAGATCGCTTTTAGCGACCTTAGTGCCACCGATCAACGAGGTTTTACCACCATCGCCTGTTTTAGTATAAATTTTAATAGACATTATTATCAGGAAAGGCTTGTTGTGAATTCTTTCTTTTTATCGCTTTCAATAACACCATCGCGTAAACGAATAATGCGATGTGCATATGCGGAAATATCTTCTTCATGCGTCACTAAAATAACCGTGTTTCCCTGGGCATGTATCTCGCCAAAAATATCCATAATTTCTATAGATGTTTTTGTATCCAGGTTTCCCGTGGGTTCATCTGCTAAAATAATTGAAGGGGTATTGATCAGCGCTCTGGCAATTGCCACACGCTGGCATTGTCCGCCGCTCAATTCATTGGGTTTGTGATGACTTCTATCCGTAAGGCTCACTTTTTCCAATGCCTGCATGGCACGATCCATGCGTTCCTTTTTGTTGATACCACTATAGATAAGCGGTAATGCTACATTTTCAACAGCAGATAAGCGAGGCAATAAATTGAATTGTTGAAATACAAATCCTATTTCTTTATTGCGAACCTCAGCCAGATCGTTATCTGGCATCCTGCTTACATCTTTACCGTTTAAAATATATTGTCCGCCGGTAGGAGAGTCGAGACAGCCTAAAATATTCATTAAGGTACTTTTGCCGCTGCCGCTTGGTCCCATTAGCGCTACATATTCATTCTTAAGAATATCCATAGTAATACCTTTTAAAACGGGCAACTCTTGTTTGCCGAGATAATAGCTTTTTTGAATATTATTTAGATGAATAATGGAGTTCATGTTTGTTATTAGGAGGTGAAACCTGAAGCGTTGATCGTGAGAATCAAAAATATTCAATTGATGTTTGACGATTCTTGTCTCACTTTTTTATCACTTTAGGAACTTTAAAAAATTGATCATCTGGCAAAGGTGCATTTCTCAAGCCTTCTTCACGGGAAATACTTCCTTTTACATTATCTTCTCTTAAAATATTTACGTTATCTGTCATGTGTAAAAGAGGTTCTACACCAGATGTGTCTAGTTCATTCAGCTTTTCCACAAACTGTATCATTCTCTGCAGATCTTGCTTAATAGCTCCTTTTTCTGTTTCATCAAAATGTAATCTCGACAGATGGGCAATTTTATCTACTAATTCGTTGGTAATTTCCATATAACAAAAATAATGGAATATAGCGGATACCGATTTAGGAATTTGAGTATTTAAAACCGTAATTCGTCATTCGTAAATCGTAAATGGTAGTTATCTTCGTTCTCCTTATGAGTAAGAAAGAAATAGTAATGAGTGGTATTCGTCCAACAGGCTTTTTGCATTTGGGTAACTACTTTGGTGCTATCCGCAATTATGTAAGAATGCAGGATGATTTTGAATGTTATTTTATGGTGGCAGATCTGCATTCTCTTACAACCCATCCAGATACAAAAGAATTAAAAGCAAATGTGCATCGTGTGTTGGCAGAAAATATAGCTTGCGGATTAGATCCTGAAAAAGCGGCATTATATTGTCAAAGCCATGTATATGAAACATCAGAATTGTATTTGTATTTAAACATGTTAGCCTATAAGGGTGAATTGGAAAAAACAACTACATTTAAAGATAAAGTTCGGTTACAACCTGAAAATGTGAATGCAGGATTATTGACATATCCCGTTTTACAAACGGCTGATATCGTTTTGCATAGAGCCAGGTATGTTCCTGTTGGTAAAGACCAGGAACAGCATTTAGAGATGGCAAGAAATTTTGTGAACCGGTTTAATCATCGTTATGGAGATGTTTTTCCGGAGCCGATAGCATTTAATTATAACGATGAATTGGTAAAAGTGCCAAGTTTAGATGGTTCGGGTAAGATGAGTAAAAGTGAAAATCAATTGGCAACATTGTATTTGGCCGATGATGATGAATTGATTCGTAAGAAAGTGATGAAAGCTAAAACAGATAGCGGACCAATAGAACCCAACTCAACCAAGCCTGATTACATAGAAAATATTTTTGCGTTGATGAAATTGGTTTCATCGCCAGACACTATAAAAAAATTTGAAGACGATTATAATAATTGTGTTATCCGTTATGGTGATATGAAGAAGCAATTGGCTGAAGATATGGTGATGTTCATTACCCCTGTTCGTGAAAAGACAAATAGTATTTTACAGGATGAAGTATATTTAAAAAAAGTAATGGACTTAGGTGCAGAGAAAGCCAGGGCGAGCGCAAAAGCCACTATGCAATTGGTAAGAGAAGCAATGGGCTTTAATTACTAAAATAGTAAACTACATTTCAAAAAGAATATCTATATTGAAGTCCGTTATTTTGAATTCTGAAGTATTAATTTGTTACCTGCAATCTTCAATTTGTAATTAATTTATGGCAAAAGCAAACAAACCAAAACACATAGCAATAGCCGGGAACATTGGCGCAGGAAAAACTACTTTAACGGAACTATTAAGCAAACATTATAAATGGATTCCTCAATTTGAAGATGTTGATCACAATCCTTATCTGAATGATTTTTATGAAGACATGCCAAGATGGAGTTTCAACCTGCAAATATTTTTCTTAAATAGCAGATTGAATCAATTGCTGGAAATTCGTCGTGGCACAGAAACAGTGATACAAGACAGAACGATTTATGAAGATGCACACATATTTGCTCCAAACCTGCACGATATGGGTTTAATGGGCAAACGAGATTTTGACAATTACTTCAAGTTTTTTGAAACATTGAAAACAATGGTGCAGCCCCCGGATCTTTTAATTTACTTAAAAGCATCTGTACCAACATTGGTTGCACAAATTCAAAAGCGGGGGAGAGAATACGAAGAAAATATTCGCCTGGATTATCTGAAAAAATTAAATGATTATTACAATAACTGGATCGATAATTACAAAGAAGGTCCGTTATTAGTTATTGATTCAGATAAAAATAAATTTGCAGAAAACGAAGAGCATTTTGGACAAATCATTACCAAGATAGACTCGATGTTGTTTGGATTGTTTTAATCTATCAACTGGTTTTTCATTGCATAGAATACCAAACCAACGCTGTTCTTAACACCAAAACGTTCCATCAAACGATCCTTGATCGCTTCTACAGTTCTGGCACTGATGTCCATTTTTTGAGCAATTTCAGAAGCAGTGTATTCCATACAAACTAAAGTAAGCACTTCTTTTTCTCTTTCACTAATCACAACTTCCGAAGTAAGGGTGGGGTTGAATTTTTGCTTACTGTAATTTTTCTTGATTAAAACTTTATTTACGAAAGGGTTAAGGTAAAAGCCTGTACGCATTACATCGGTAATGGCTTTTCTGATCTCTGTGGGTTCTGTACTTTTAAGAAGGTATCCTGCAGCACCACAATCCATTAAATGACCTACAAAGCGTTCATCTTCGTACATGGTTAAAATGATAACACGAATATTAGGAAAAAGCTTGGTAACCTGTTTTGTAGTATCAATGCCGTCGCGAACAGGCATTTTTAGGTCGCATAAAATTACATCCGGTTGAGACTCAGGGATTTTTGCAAGCAAATCATCGCCGTTATCGGCTTCCATTACAAATTTTATGTTATTGTAAGGCTTTAAAGACAGGATAACACCCCTTCTGAAAATCTTGTGATCGTCAGCAATAGCAACTTTAATCTCTTCGCCGATTATTTCTTCTTCGTTCATAAATATTAGGATAGGTTCGTAAAAATACAAAAAAAGAATTTTGTTTAAAGTATTCTTTTAAAGTATTGTTTAATAATCTATTATTTATGCTGCTAATTCTTTGGGAACTTCTAATGTAACCTTATAATAAGTGTGGCTAGGATCAATTTCGAAATATATACGACCGTTTAAAACTTTTACACGACTGGCGATATTTTTTAAGCCTAATCCAGATGCTACATGGTTTAAGCGATCGAATTCAGCCTGAACAATACCTTGTCCATCGTGATGCAGGCGCAGGTACATATGTGTAGCATTGGCATTTTGAGTAAGATGTATGAAGCCGGCGTTACTATGCTTAATAATGTTATTGATCAACTCTTGTATGATCCTGAAAATGAGCAATTCCTGCTCTAATTTCAATCTTGTCCGGTAATCGTGAAAACGAACGCTTGCATTTAAGGTGCCGCTTCCGTTTATTTTCTGGAACAGATCACTCATTGCACTCTCCAATCCAAAGTTTCTAAGGGTAGGAGGCATCATACTATGGCTGATATTCCTGATCAATTGTATAGAATCGTCAATAATTTGTTTGGCGCTGAAAATAGATTGTAGTTGAGCTGCCGGTTCCTGGTTTATCAGGTTTTCGTTTAAATATAAACGGGCTGTGGCTAATAGTGGACCAACATCATCATGCAGATCTGCCGCAATACGGTTTCTTTCTTCTTCCTGGAATTTAATAGATGCATTTAGAAGTATCTGTTGTTTTTCATCTTCCAAACGCTTTAATTCATTATTGAAACGAATAACTTTTCGTTGGTGAAATATTACAAAGAATACAATACCCAGCGTAAGGCTTATCATAGCCAACGTGCCAAATAGCATAATATAGCTAAAGCCCGAAGAAGCGCTGGTTGTAACTTGTAAAAAAATCATTTTATCGTTAAAAGGGTTGGTGTTTTTACTTTATGGTTAAAATTTAAGGTCTATACTGATAGGGATATTAGATGCACTAATTTGTTTTTGTTGTTGGTTGTTAACTATTACAGCAATACATAGCAAAAGGTCTTTTATAATGGTTACAATATCATATACCATATTTGATAAGGCAATAAATTCAGGATCTGTATAATATTTTGAATACATAAACTGAAAGAAATTACCTGAAAAATATATTAGAAAAGCTATCGATATCCAAAAGCTTGGTAATTGATAAACAGGCTTTTCAATGCTATAACGCATATTTTCATAAAAAAAATATGGAATGACCAATAAAAAAAATAAAGATTCTATAACTAAAGGAATATAATTGAAATCATCCTTGGGAGTAATGGTATAATCGTAGATGGAATAGAGGCAAAATAAAACGCCGAAAGTGAGAAAAATCCACTTCTTATATTTGTTTTTAATATTATAATAATAAAATAAACACAGCGAAACAAATTCAATAACTATAATTACTCTGATAATCAGTATTTTAAGAGGCGGAGAGTAAATATAATACCTAACATAAAGCCTTAAAAGAAGAAACGTGAGGAACAAACTGGTATAAATAAAAAAAACCTTGAAATCTTTGGTATTAATCTTCTTTCGAAAAACAATACAAAAGATACAAGGTAAGGCTTCAGTTAAGTAAGTTAAATTTCGTAGAATGTCCAAATCGCAATTAGTTTTTTCAAAAATAACTAACTACCATCCAAAATCAAAATTTACTTAGTCGTTAGCGAATAAAGAAACTTCGTCTTTGTGAAACATTGTCGTAAGTTTTTGAGGTTTAGTTTAAATTTTGAGATGTAAACATCCCCCAAAAAACTTTTACCAACAACCGATAAAAGCATATATAAAAGGCGTAGAAACGCTCGAAAATCAGTAGGAATGGGGGTTTTACAACAAAAATTCGTAAAGTAACGAATCAAAAGTCGAGCAAATATACGAAGTTATATAGTAAATTTACTAAGGAAAAAAAACGTAATATCCCATAGTAATCCTACTATGGGGAAAAGTTTTATTTGATTTACGTCAATTGGATTTCCATGAAGATAGAGTCATTTTAGGCTCAAAATACAGGCAGGGAACAAATGTTGATATCTTTTAATGTAATGTGAATAATGTCGGTTATCAACACCTGTTTAAAAATAAAACTATTAATTTCTCAATTTCTGTTGGACTTTTAAGCGGAACAATGATAAAAGAGTTGATTGACACTGGAAACTCAAGCACAAACAGGATTTAACTAGCGATATTGGATGATTGGTTAGTGTGTTTTTCGTTTAAAGGATAGTTGGATAAACAGGATAATAAACTACGTCACCAATGTCAATCAACTGAGAACAAAGATAATTTCCGCAGATTGCCTATGGAAGAGCGGAAACACCCTTTTTAAGAATTGATGTATTTACTTTCCGGTAAAAGAAAACTAGTAGAATCACGCATTTTTTAATTCGTATTTATACTAAGTGATACTACTAAGACAAGGGATTGAATTTATAATGATGATATTATGTCTTATAATAACAATTGGAATACATAAAAAAATAGGGCTTTATACAATCAAACAGGTATTTTTTCGTTTCTATAGTGTTGGTTTTACTATAGAAGATTTACATAAAGCCGGCAAAAAGAAATAAATCATTATAGAACAAAAGAAATTTACTTACAATTATGGCTACTACCCCTAACGATTATCTTATTAAGATTGCTATTGCTGATGACCATAAGATATTCAGAGATGGAATTAAAATGGCGCTTTCAAGCAAACAAAACCTTAAAATGCTTTGGGAAGCGGAAGATGGAAAAGATATGATGCATAAAATATCTATTAAAAAGCCGGAAGTGCTGTTAATGGATATTAGAATGCCGGAAATTGACGGTATCAACGGAATTGAACTTATTAGAAAGGAATATGAAGATATTAAGATCATAGTGCTGACTATGTACGACGATCAGCAAATGATCAGCAAGATGATGGAAATGGGAGCAAACGCCTATTTGACCAAAACTACCGATCCTGAGGAAATATACGAAGCCATACTTACATGTATGAACGATGATTTTTACTTTAATGAGTTGGTGAATAAGGCGGTAATGGGGAAGTTGATGCAGAAAAAGAATGTCCGTCAGCATTATGGAACTTCCACACCGGTACATTTTAATGAGAAAGAGTTGAAAATATTGCAATTATTGGCAGAGGATAAGACCACTGAAGAAATATCAAAGATAATTTTCTTAAGTCCGCGTACGATAGAAACCATTCGTCAGAACATGAAAGCCAAGGTAAATGCTAAAACGATAGGCGGTTTAATTATGTACGGAATGAGAAACAAACTGATAGAATAATTAAGAAAACAATGTTGCGGAAATCTACTTCAGATGAGCATGGTATATTTCCCATGTAAAATAACAGGTAGTTTTCCTATACTATAGTGTTTAAAAAAGTGACAACTTGCATTTAAATTCGAACATATCCTATAAATAACCAAAAAACATTGATATGCAAAATTCAGAACATATAGAACCGATAAAGGTGATAATAGCAGATGATCATGTGTTGTATCGTGCGGGAGTAAAGACTGCATTAAGCGCCAAAAAGGATATTAAGGTAATTGCAGAAGCCGATAATGGCGTGCATTTACTTAATATGCTTAAAATGATCCAGCCGGATGTGATCTTGCTGGATATTCAAATGCCTATCATGGATGGTATTGGTGCACTTCCTGAAATTAAAAAGAACTGGCCTCATATTAAAGTTATCATGCTTACGTTTATGGACGATCATAGCATGATCACAAAATTAATGGAGCTGGGAGCTAATAGTTACCTGGCTAAAACCAGCGATAGTGAAATTATTTACGAAGCTATCAAAACCTGTTTTGAACAGGAGTATTATTTCAATTCGCTTACGAATAAAGCATTGCTTACCAATTTAAAGCAACGCAATACGGCTTCTCCACAAAAAATGACGCAGCAGGAAACGCATTTGAACGATAAAGAAATGACCATTCTTAAGTTGATGTGCGAAGAAAAAAGTACGAAAGAAATTGCTGATATCGTTGATCTAAGCCCTCGTACTGTAGAAGCTATTCGTGATAAATTAAAGGTTAAAACCGGCGCTAAAACTACTGCAGGTTTGATCATGTATGCAGTAAAACATAAAATATTGGAACAGTAAGTACTTTTAAAAGCACCTTCTGACTCCTCTAAAGGGAAACAAAATAGAGTACATTTGCCCGTTGTTTTTACGATGGGCAATTTTTTTAACTATAACGGAAAGATATACAAAGACGGAAATTCAATACTAAGTCCTGATAGCAGGGCATTGCGTTATGGCGATGGCTTGTTTGAGACAATTAAAGTAAAAAACGGCGAGATCATTTTTGCTGATGAGCATTTTGCTCGCTTATGGAAAGGGCTTTCCATTCTGCAATTTTCCATTCCACCCAACTTTACACCACATTTTTTACAGGAAGAGATAATCGCATTGATTAAAGAAAGCAATTTGTTGAATGCAAGAGTTCGGTTATCTGTTTTTAGAGGAGAAGGAGATCTGTTTACGATAAAAGATAATTTCCCGAATTATATAATTCAAGCCTGGTCTTTGGCAGAACAGGCAGGTAAATGGAACCAGGAAGGATTGATAATGGGCATTTGCAATGAAGTAAAAAAAAGTTGTGATGTGTTAAGCAACTTAAAGCATAGTAACTATTTGCCGAATGTATTTGCAGCGTTACAGGTAAAGCAGCAAAACTGGAATGATGCGGTATTATTAAACAGTTTTAACAGGGTTTGTGAAACTACCATCGCTAATATTTTTATAATTAAGGATCAAGTAATTTGTACACCGGCTTTAAGCGAAGGCTGCGTGGCAGGTGTAATGCGAAAAGTATTACTCAATAAACTTCTTTCTGCAAACTATAATGTAAAAGAAGCAGCCATCAATAAAGACGAATTACTGAATGCGGATGAAGTATTTGTAACAAATTCCATCAATGCCATTCGTTGGGTGCAAGCTATAGAAAATAGAAAGTTTGATAATAAGATGACACAGGAAATTTATTCTTCTCTTATTCTCTGAAAATATCGGAAGACGCAATTGTTCTATTATTGGTCTGCTTAAAAACTTCAATCAACTTCTCTATGGCTGATCTTCCTTCTGCACCCAAATCAATAGAAAAATTATTTACGTACAAATCGATATGTTTACGCATTACATCTTCACTCATTTCCTGGGAGTGTTTGCGTATGTAATCATTTAATTCAGGATAATTGCTGTATGCAAACTCAATGCTTTTTCTGATCAATGTATCAGCTTTTTTCTGCAGTTTAGTGTCAAAACTTCTTTTAATAACAATACCGCCTAAAGGAATAGAGTTGTTGGTTTGCTTTTCCCAATAATCTCCCAGGTCAATTATTTTTGCCAATCCTTTTTGCTCGTAAGTAAATCGATTTTCATGGATGATAACTCCCAAGCCTTTATTCTTTAAAACAAAGTCCTCAATTTCATCATAACGTAAAAAGAGCTTGTTTTTTGCATTGGGATAAGCTAGGGAAAAAAGCAAATGCGCCGTTGTATTCTCTCCCGGGATAGCAATTAGTTGATCTTCTATTTTAGAATCAGTAATTTGAAATTTGGAATTTGCTATCAGCAATGGTCCAACACCTTTTCCCAAAGCGCTGCCACTATTTAATACAATATACTCGTTCAATACCAACGGCAATACACCATAGCTAAGCTTGGTGATATCTAATTTGCCTTCTATTGCCCAGTTGTTCAATGTTTGAACATCCTCCAGAACAACATCAAATTCCAGATCTTCTGTATCGATTTTTTTATTTACAAGTGCATCAAATATAAATGTATCGTTTGGGCAGGGAGAAAAGCCTAAAGTAAGTTTGTGTTTCAAATTGGTTAATTGTTTATCAGTTTATGCAATTCATTGTTGAGGTTGATGACAGCATCTTTCATCTTCCACTTGCTTTTGTCTCTTTCCCCCACATAATTACTAATGCTTCGCAATTGTATAAAGGGAATGTTTTCCTGCAAACACACATAATGAAAAGCTGCACCTTCCATACTTTCAACTACCGGCGAAAAGTTTTTTAATAATTGTTCCTTTTGAATAATACTATCGGTTACTTTATTTACAGTAACAGCACCTACTGTTTTTAGTTGAGACTGGTTTAAAATTTTATTTTCATTCGTTAACCATCCTTCATTGAACGGGAATTCATTTGCATTCATAAATCCTGAGCGAAAAACGGGCGTAAAATTATTCTTTTCTTCCATGCCCATATCACCAAAAGCATCTTGTTTTATTAATACGGTTTCACCTAAAGATAAGCTGTTATCAAAGGCACCTGCAATACCAGCCTGTATGATCAGGTCATAATCAAATTGATGCAATCTCTTTTGTAAATGATAGATCGTTGAAGCAATGCCAATACCACCGATCAATACATCTAAATGGGCATCCTCTTTATTCATAAATGAAGGAATTTCGAATTCAGTAGCAGCTACTAATAATATCATAGGACAAATTTCAGCATTTTTGGCGAAGCTTGTTATAATTGCGATTATAAGGCTATAATATTAACTTTGCAAAAAAATGATAAATGGTTTATTTAACTAGGGTAGAACACTTTAATGCAGCACATAAGCTTTGGAATACAGAATGGTCTGCAGAAAAGAATAAAGAAGTGTTTGGTAAATGTGCTAATGAGAATTGGCATGGGCACAATTATGAAATTCATGTAACGATCAAAGGCGAACCTCAACCAGAAACAGGCTTTATTTTTAATGCGAAGCGTCTTAGTGTAATTATTAAAGAATATGTGTGTGATAAAATAGATCACAAGAACCTGAATATGGACGTTGATTTTATGGCAGGAAAATTCACAACGGCTGAAAGTCTTACAGTTGCTATTTGGGGTCAATTAGAACCTGTACTGAGAGAGGAAGGCGTTGCTTTACATAGTATTAAGCTGTATGAAACGCCCCGTATTTATATTGAATATTTTGGCAACTAATTCTCTTATTAATTGTTAGGCTCTTTCATTATAATAATCTTCAATTTTATTTATGGCATATCAAAAAGCAGAGCACTACGAAGACAAAGTGACCTCTGGGCTTATACAAAGCTATCGGGAATCTATATCCTTGTTAGGAGAAGATGTTGAACGTGAAGGACTGTTAAAGACTCCTGAGCGTATGGCCAAGGCAATGCAGTTTATGACACAGGGTTATCATATGGATGCACATGCCATATTGAATTCTGCAAAATTTACTGAAGAGGTAAAAGATATGGTGATTGTAAAAGATATTGAATTATATAGCATGTGTGAGCATCATATGCTGCCATTTTATGGTAAAGCGCATATTGCGTATATCCCTAATGGTTATATAACCGGCTTAAGTAAGCTTGCTCGTGTAGTAGATGTGTATAGCAGAAGACTACAGGTTCAGGAAAGGTTAACCCATCAGATATTAACTTGTATTAAAGGCGCCCTAAATCCATTGGGAGTAGCGGTTGTTATAGAAGCGTCGCATTTATGTATGATGATGAGAGGTGTTCAAAAACAAAACTCTGTAACTACAACATCTGCATTTGATGGCGAGTTTATGAAAAATCCTACTCGTAGTGAATTCTTGAAATTGATTACAGCTAATCTTCATTAAGAAAGAATAACAGATAAATAAAGTATGAAAGCATTTGTATTTCCGGGACAAGGTTCTCAGTTTAGTGGAATGGGTAAAAATTTATATGAGACCAATCCAACAGCAGCAAAATTATTCGACAAAGCAAATGATATCCTGGGTTTTGATATTGCTAAAATAATGTTCGAAGGCAGTGATGAGGATCTAAAGCAAACGAAAGTAACACAACCCGCCGTTTTTCTACATTCTGTAATTGCATTTAAAACGTTGCAGCCTGCAAAGCCGGATATGGTAGCAGGACATTCATTGGGAGAGTTTTCTGCATTGGTAGCCAATCATGTATTAAGCTTTGAGGATGCGTTGCGTTTGGTTGCCATACGTGCCGGCGCTATGCAAAAGGCATGTGAAATAAACCCGTCCACCATGGCTGCGGTTTTGGCTTTGGACGATGCAAAAGTGGAAGAAATATGTAACTCTGTTCAAAGTGAAACAGGAGAGGTGGTTGTTGCCGCAAATTATAATTGCCCCGGACAATTGGTTATCAGCGGTTCATTAAAAGGAATTGAAATAGCCTGTGAAAGAATGAAAGCTGCGGGTGCTAAAAGAGCATTGGTATTACCTGTTGGAGGTGCATTTCACTCTCCATTAATGTTACCGGCAAAAGAAGAATTGGCTGCAGCTATTGAAACAACAACATTTGGTATTCCTTCCTGTCCTGTTTATCAAAATGTGGTAGCAAAGGCAGTTATAGATGGTGCTGAAATAAAGAAAAATTTGATCGATCAATTAACCGGGGCTGTTAAATGGACACAAAGCGTGCAGGCAATGATAGCAGACGGCGCTACACAATTCACAGAAGTTGGCCCGGGTAAAGTTTTACAAGGGCTGGTGCAGAAAATCAATAAAGAGATGATTACTAATGGATTGAGCTAGTGCTTATTTATAAGCTGAATTTTTATATGTTTAAATGCTTTGATTTTTAAAAGACATAGCTTAGCTTTGTTTGTCTCTATCCAATCTTATTAAAGCGTACCCCTCCTCCAAAGTTTATTGTTTCTAATTAATCAACATTGATGTTTGTTGTATCGGTTCTAATGATACAATATCATCGACCTGCATTTAGTAATTAAAACTTTAGGTCATGAGAAAATGTACGCTTGCTTTTTTATTGTTCACCTTTCAAACTTCCTGTCTTTTAGTTGCAGCAAATGCTGCAAACAGCACACCAATACCCACAGCAACTCTTCATATCGATTTAAATTTATTGTATCCTGATGGTACTGCATATCCTGCTGATGGAACTGTTGCTCAATTCAGGAGTGATTTTAGTGCTGGGGTAGATTATTTAGATGCAACCAAACTGACCAATCTCAATGAAAATTTGGGCTTATTAAGAAATGGTAAATTACTTTCCATTGAAAGAAGACCTACCATTCAATCCAACGATACCTTGTTTTTAAATCTTACCAAAACCACTCAACGCTCTTATCAATTTACATTTACACCTACAAACTTTAGTCCGGGCACTTTACAGGGATATTTAAAAGATGCTTATACAGGTAAAACAGTTTTATTTAGTCTTGATACAGCCACGAGTTTTAATTTTACTATTGATAATACTATAGCTTCGCAAGATGCCAGTCGCTTTACAGTAATAATTATTCCCTTACCAAGCGGTGCTCCTGTGCCGGTTACGTATAGCAGTATTGAAATTTTGCAACAAAACAACAATGCAGTGCTGCAATGGCAGGTAGAGAATCAATTGAATATTGTAAACTATTCAATTGAAAGATCAGGCGATGGAAATAATTTTAGTACTGTTGCTATTATTCCAGCTAACAATAATAATGTACAATACAAATGGACAGATGGCAACACTTCTTCTTCGCAAAGCTTTTATCGGGTACGTAGCACTGATGTACAAGGTAAAATCCAATACAGCAAAATTGTAGTTATTAATGATATTGTAAGGTCAGCTGTTGATGTATATCCCAATCCGGTTCATGATGGTATTTTTTTCTTGGAATTAAGCAATATGCCTAAAGGAAATTATTATTTGTATTTAACGAATAGCAACGGGCAATTAATTGCCAGTAAAATAATTGAGCATAATGCTGGAAGTTCATCACAAGCCATATCGATCAATAAAAATATAGCAAAAGGAATGTATCAGCTAAAGGTCGTTGGTAGCAATAAAAGTATTAAAACATTTCAATTGCAATTCGAATAGATTTGTTATAGGAGCGGTCCATAAAAACAACAATGCCGGAAGTATTTCCGGCATCTGTTTTTATTAAATTAATGAAGATTAATGTTTAGTGCTGTATTGAGAAATATCTTTTAAAGGCATATTGCCAAAGATGTCTCCATAAAAATCCTTTTCCTCTGTACTGTATGAATAAGTAAGCCTATCTGTTCTCTGAGGCTTATCAGTAATTCCTTCAGGAGTAATGAAGCTTTTTGAAACTACACCATTTCTTTCAATTGCAACACTTACATTGCCCGGTTGAGATTTAAAGCGTGTAGAGCATAATCCTGCAGGCACATTCACTTTTTCTCCGTTTACCACTAATTGTGCAGGCTGCGGTAAAATAGTAACTACTTCTATCGAATCTTCAATGCTGCTGATGGTAGATGGCGATAATTCCGGTAGCGTACGACCAATTGTTTCCAACGAAACTTTATAAGGCTTTGGCGAAACGCCATTCTTATATTTTTTAAAAAAGGCAATGGCTACGTCCTTTCCTTCGTAAGGATTGGCAGCACCTTGCAGAACGCTTTTATAATAATTCAACAAAACAGAGAAGCCAAAATTATGATTGCTTTCCGGTGCTAAATGGTGCCCTTCCGGATAATCGTTCCAGGTAACCACATTTACAATAGGGGCATCATTTTTAATAGCAAAGTCCATCAGGTTTCTGAATGTTTGCGATAAACCGGTTGCCATGTATTTACGTTGCATTCCCCCTAAGCCGGCTGATTCAGCATCTGCATTATTTAAAATATGCCATTCAGGATCATTAGGTTTTAAAACTTTTGAAGTATAAAAATCAGGGAAAACAGTACCCGTATAGGCACGCTTTCTTTTTTTGCAATAGTTAGCTACCATCACATCCTGTCCTTTGCGTTCATAAGATTCCGTCCATAGCCAAACCCCCGGGAAATAATCTAATACATCATCCAAAAAGGCTTTGTCAACCTGTGTATTTATGGAATACATGCAGGCAAATCTTTCATTACAAGCGCCGGCTAATTTCCGGTAAGCACGTGCCTGGTAATAAGCTGCAGGCTTTCCCAAATTATCAGTAGGAATATCTGCTATTTGTTCGCCATACCATAAATAAACGATCAATCTGCCGTCCGGAGTTCTTAACCAATGTTTATTATCATGGCCAACAGCACTCATGATATCATTAACCCTGATAGCAAATTGTATCAGCTTGGCATTTTCGTCCAGGCCCGGTGTATTAGGATGCGAAAAACAGAAGGTAAACTTAAAGTCGATATTTTTTTCGTCGGCAACTCTAAAATAAGTTTTGATCACTGTATCTACCAGTGCTTCATTACCCAAAGGGTAGTAAAATTGAAAACCGTCAATACCGCAGCGTTTGGCTGCACGCATTTCATATTCAACAGCTTCCGCAATGCTTGCGTGTTGCAGCATACTGTCTGCCATTACGTTTACCTGCGTATAACCTCCGATCGGCGACGTAATTGGATAATATTTGGGATTGCATCCGTCTTCAAATTCATGTCCTTCAAAGCGAATGATGTGTGTCATGCAGTGCGCTATTACCAATTTTTTAGAGGTGAGCGGCATGCTTAATTCAGGGAGATTTGCTAATGTGTCCTGGGCAAACGTGTAAACGTTGCTCAACAATAGCAAAACTAAAGCCGTGGGGAAGGCAAGTCGTTTCAATTGCATTTGTTTGTTTATAAGTGAATAAAGTTAGCTACACTTTGTGTAAGTATAACACAAATATAGAGAAAGTTTTTACCCGATAGTTTAATGTAAAAGAAAACATTTAATTATGTAAAATCTTTACAAAAAAACCATCCAAAACGGCTACTTATGGCGTGCCCCAAGCTGCGCAAGGGTCGGGCTTTACGCTGCAATCTTTTTGATCGTTCCTCGCAAAAAGTATTTCCGCTTCAATCCCTCACGCTTAGCAGTAAAATAAAGGGCTGTGGAGCCGAATTACAAAAAGTTTAAGAATTTTATTTTTAGCTTTCCAGTTATTTTGAAATATGCACTGTACCATACGCTTTCTTTCACTTATTTTATTGTTGAGCCTTAATTTGACTTCAAGTAGTCAAAACATTGCCAATCTTAAAAAAATTAATAAAGCACCGGTTCTGGCAAGTGAAGATAAGCAGGAAATAAATCGGTATCAAGCATTATTAATACAGCGTTTTTTAGCAAAAGCTAATGATCCTCAGGATAAGATCAATAAAGAAATACAGGATTTCTTTATTGATTATAACAATCAAAAAAACTCAGAAGCATACATTTATCCAACACTATTAACTAGATCTAACTTAACAATCTCCGTTACAGGATACGATGTAAACTGGGGGCTTTTGCCTTCTGCTCATGATACAACTAAATTGGAAGGCAATGGGAACACAATGCTTAGAGTTATTATCAGTATACCAATTTATGATAATTACCATCGGGGCTATTCTATAAACTCCATTTCGTTCTGCTGTAAACTTACAGAAGCTATTACCTGGACTGAAATACGTGGCAATGAATTGCCAATAGAAAAATTACCAACTTATAAACGCAGGATAAATTTTAAAGCAAAAGTTCTTGATCTTGACAATTAAAAATGCCGGTACAAAATGTCCGGCATTATAATATATTGTTTATAGAAATTAACTCAATCTCATTTTCTTATACGCAGTGATTAACCCATTTGTAGAAGAGTCATGCGATGTAATCGGTGAATCATCTTTTAATTCAGGTAAGATTTTATTCGCCAATACCTTTCCTAATTCAACTCCCCATTGATCAAAGCTGAAAATATTCCAGATAACACCTTGTACAAAGATCTTGTGTTCATATAAAGCGATCAGCTCACCTAAAATAAAAGGAGTGATTTCGGTAACTAAAAATGAATTGGTTGGACGATTACCTTGAAAAACACGGTAAGGATTTTCATGATCTGTACCATTCATCAATGCTTCCGTTTGTGCAAAGAAATTACTCAACAGTTTTTGATGATGATCTCCGATCGGGTTATGACTAACAGCAGGAGCAATAAAATCACAAGGAATTATTTGTGTGCCCTGGTGTATCAATTGGTAAAATGCATGCTGACCATTTGTGCCCGGCTCGCCCCATATAACAGGACCGGTAGAGTAGGAAACCTTGTTGGTATTTCTATCAATATACTTTCCGTTACTTTCCATATTACCTTGTTGAAAGTAGGCAGCAAAGCGATGTAAGTATTGATCGTATGGAAGTATTGCTTCTGTAGAAGTATTAAAAAAGTTAGTGTACCAAATACCAATTAATGCCATTATTATCGGTATATTCTTTTCAAACGATGCGGTAGCAAAATGTGTATCAATTTCGTGAGCGCCCTTTAACAAGCTCTCAAAATTATCGTATCCAATGGTTAAGGCAATTGATAGCCCAATAGCGCTCCACAAGCTATACCTGCCGCCAACCCAATCCCAAAAAACAAACATATTTTCAGCTGCAATACCAAACTTCACCACTTCTTTTTCATTAGTGCTTAAAGCTGCAAAGTGTTTAGCAATATGCGCTTCTTCTTTGGCGTGTAGTAAAAACCATTCCCTGGCGGTATGCGCATTTGTCATTGTTTCCTGCGTAGTAAATGTTTTACTGGCAATTAAAAACAATGTTTCTTCGGGAGTGATCTTTTTTAATGTTTCAGCAATATGGGTACCATCAACATTGCTTACAAAGTATGGCTGAATGCCTTCTTTCCAATAAGGTTTTAATGCTTCCGTAACCATAACAGGACCTAAATCGCTGCCGCCTATGCCAATGTTGACAATATATTTAATGGGTTTGCCGGAATAACCTTTCCATTCGCCGCTGTGGATCTTTGCAGTGAAATTTTTCATTTGCTGTAATACAGCATGTACATCCGGCATTACATCTTTACCATCTGTAATTACCGGTTTTCCTGAAAAATTACGTAAAGCTGTATGCAGCACCGCACGATTTTCAGTTTCGTTTATTTTTTCTCCGTTAAACATCGCTTCGATAGCTTCTTTTACCTGGCAATCTTTTGCCAATTGCAATAGCAATTCAATCGTGGTATCAGTTATCCGGTTCTTGGAGAAATCAAAAAGAATATTTTTTTCGTACAAAGAAAATTTATCGAAACGATCGGCATCTTCTTCAAACAGGTCTTTCATATGCACATCTTTAACTGTTGCATAATGCTGTTGTAACTGCTGCCAGGCTGCTGTTGTAGTAGGGTTTGTTTTGGGGAACATTCTCTGGTTATTTAAAAATGAATGATTGATAGTTAGCTGATTGCGAAGATACTTCAAGTAATTAAAATTCCTTGAAAACAGTATTTCTTATTGTATTCCATTCTTCTGCAATAAAACTAAAATAAACAGTATCTCTAATTGTGCCATCATCATTAATAATATGACGGCGTAAAATTCCTTCCTGCACAGCGCCTATTTTTAGCATCGCTTTTTGAGAGCGTTTATTGAGGTTGTTTGTTTTTAATTCTATTCGGTTTAAATGCAATTCATCAAAGCCAAAACTTAATAATAAAAACTTGCAGGCTTTATTTAATCCGCTGCCATGAAAATAAGAATGGATCCATGTTTGCCCGATCTCTACTCTTTTATTAGGAAAGGAAATAGTATGATAGCGGGTGCTGCCGGCATATTTGTTGAAAGCTTTATCAAAAATGGCAAAAGGATAGGAGAGCTGCTGTGTCCGCTCATTTACTGCCGTATCAAAATATGTTCTGAAATCAGCCTCTGTATTGATCTTGTTAATAGTGTATAGCCAAAGTGATCGATCTAAAGCCAACGGCAACAAATGTTCAAAATGTTTTTCTTCCAATGGCTCTAAGCGTGCAATATCGTTCTCGAGAACGATGTTCTCTTCAAAGAAATTATCGGTACTCATGAAAATTGTTGTTTCACCATAGTGGAAACTATTTTATCGATCGGTAATGTTACGCTGTCTGCCGAAAACTCATCCCACTCAATAAAACGTACAGTTTCCGTTTGTTGGATTTCATCGTATACTTTTAATTGCTGTTCGTCAAAATCAAAAGGCTTTGTGCGTAAGGGGGCTTTAATTGGCTCCAATGCTGTTGCATAATAATAAATAGCAATGATCTGATGTGCATTATTAAAACCGCTTACCTGGAAAAAATCAGTTGTATAAATATGATCGCCCACTTCAACTTCCAAATCAAGCTCTTCTTTAAATTCTCTTTTTAAACAATCTCTTGTTCCTTCACCTAATTCCAAACCACCACCGGGAAACTTGGTGTAATAATTACCACGTATATATTCATCGCTTACCAAAACCTGTTTTTTATCGTTGATTAAAATCCCGTAAACACGTAAAGTAATTTGCTGCATGAATTGATTGTTACTGTTCTCTATTTCGTTGTAAGAAATTAAATTTCCACTTCTCCTTTAAATACAAATTTAGCCGGTCCGCAAAGCCATATATTATTAAAGTGCTGCGAATCTATTTTTTCGTATTCAACACTTAAATGCCCCCCCGGGGTTTTTACTTCTACACGATTAAATCCATTGTCGTTATGTGCGGCTACCAATGCTGATGCTGTAACACCGGTACCGCAACTTAAGGTCTCATCTTCTACGCCTCTTTCGTAAGTACGTACCAAAATTTTATAAGGGCTTAATATCTCTACAAAATTTACATTAATGCCTTCTTTTTCGTATGTGCTGCTATAGCGGATCTCTCTCCCGGTTTCCACCACGTCAATCTCCGGAACATTGGAGGCGAATTTTACGAAATGCGGTGAGCCTGTATTTAAAACAAAATGTGAGTTTTTTTCTTCAACATTATCTACGTTGATCATTTTTAAACGGATAGAGTCATCGGTATCTATCTCTGCCAAATGTTCACCATCTATGGCTAAAAATTTATAAGCCGTTTTATGAATGCCTACATCATGCGCAAAACGTACTAGACAACGTCCGCCATTACCGCACATGCTGCTCTCATTGCCATCGGCATTGTAATATTTCATTTCAAAATCATAACCTGCATTTGCATTTAATAACATTAACCCGTCGGCACCGATACCAAATTTTCTGTTGCACAAACTTTTTACTTGTGCAGGGGCTAATCCGGAATAAATACCATCGCGGTTATCTAAAATAATAAAATCGTTTCCAGTTCCCTGGTATTTTGAAAAACTTATTTTCATCTTATAATTTATCTGAAATTGTTTGCAAAGTTATCTGAATTAATTTTTCTACCACAGCATTTCCATCTTTGCTGAATTGTTTGTCTATGCGGTTGGCAACGATAGCACTTAATGATAAACAATGATGTCCTAATAATTTGCCCATTCCATAAATACCTGCTGTTTCCATTTCAAAATTGCTGATGCGGTGTTGCCCAAAAGTAAACCTGGTAAGATTATCAATTAAAGATGGATTCGCCAATCCCAGGCGTAACACTCTTCCCTGCGGACCATAAAAGCCCGGGCAGGTAACCGTTATGCCCTGGTGAAAATCTTTTACAAAATGCTTTAATAAAGCCCCGCTTGCGCCACTAATATATGGATGTGCAAATTGCTGGTGTAACTGTGTTTGTGTAACAAAACTTTGAACCAATTGTTTTTCTTCTTCATTATTAGACTGTAGATAAAAGTTAAGGAGATTGTCGATACCTAAGCCATGTGTACTTGTTACAAAACTATCCACAGGTATATCTTTTTGTAAAGACCCTGAAGTGCCAACACGGATGATGTTTAAAGAAGTAAGCTTATTCTTTATTGTTCTTGTTTTAAAATCAATATTAACCAAGGCATCCAGTTCATTTAAGACGATATCAATATTATCAGTGCCAATGCCGGTACTGATACAACTAATTCTTTTTTTGCCAATATAACCGGTGTGTGTTACAAATTCCCGATGTTGATTTTTATATTCTATTTTATCAAAATGCTTGCTCACTGCACTTACTCTGTCAGGGTCGCCGACAGTGATAATAGTGTTCGCTATTTCTTCCGGTTTACAATCCAGGTGATAGATCGCATCTCTCTTGGTAATAATTAATTCCGATTCTGCAATTCTGTTCATATAGTTTTAATTATGCTTAAAAATACCCTATTTTTGCAACACTTAAAAAGGGTCTTGTGGCCGAGTGGCTAGGCAGAGCTCTGCAAAAGCTTCTACACCAGTTCGAATCTGGTCGAGACCTCTAAAATTTAATCCCTCTCGGTTGTCCGGGAGGGAATTTTAATAATAATGAACACCAAGATTTTACATTACGCCGGGCTGATCGCCTGCATTGCATTGATAGCATCCTGCTTTATGCCTTGGGCATACTACCCAGATGTAAATAAAACATTTTCCGGTTTTTTTTCTGAACAAAATCAATACGGAAGACCAGCTAAATTTTTAGTGCCTTTTACGGTTGTGGTGTTTGTATTTATGTTATTACCCAAAATTTGGGCTAAGCGTGCTAATCTTTTTATTTGCGCTTTAGTGTTTGGTTACGCAATTAAAACCTATGTATTATTCACCTCTTGCTATGACGCATATTGTCCTGAAAAACGAATTGGTATTTATGTAATGGGCTTATCCGTTATCGTTATGATGCTGGCGGCTATTTTTCCTGATATGAAGATCGATAATAAGGAAAATACTGAGTAAGGATTTTAGTGAGATGTTGCCATTCCTATCAATAATTAATTAGGCGTTACGGCATTTTTTCGCAAATAAATAATTCTTCATCTTCATTAACACCATATTTTATAAATTCTGAAGAGATATTTATTCTATTTACTTTAAAACCACTTTGCTCAAGTCTTTGAACATAGTCTTGTCCGTATAATCTTAAATGGTCATATTGTCCGAATAACATTTCTCTTTGCTTTGGGTCTGTAATAGAAAAGTCTTCGAATGTTTTTAGTGTGTTTTTAGAGATAGGTACCTGCAAAATTGCTTTGCCTCCGGGTTTAAGAACTCTTTGTAGTTCTTTCATCGCATCAGTATCTGTTGGAATGTGCTCCAACACATGATTACAAATTATTAAGTCGAATGTATTGTTATCATACGGTATGTTTAAGACATTCATATTTTGAACATATTCAGGATATGAATAGCCATCTGTATATAGATCACCTAATATGTAGCTTTTGAAGTCTAATTTGAGTAAAATATTTGCCAGATTTTTCTCCGGGGCAATGTGTAAAACGTTCATTTCCTTAGCAATGCTTGCTATGTTTAGCTTTTCTTTTAAATACACAAGTAGTAACCGTTCTCTATCCGTAGAGTCACAATTATAGCATCCACCTCGTCTCTCGCCTCCGCCAACCACTTGTTTTTCAATTAAAACAGGTAAGTTAACTCCAATAATTGATAAATCTTTTGAAGAATAATTGCAAAAAGGGCAAGTATATTTATTACCCTTATGCAGCAATAGTTTGATTTGTTTTTTTAAACCTGCCGGAATAAAAGTTTTAATTCTTGCAATCATGTTTTCTATCCTGTTTTTAAAAATTTGTATAGCACAAGGAATTAATCAAATCGGAAATAACTACAGCAAAGTTAAAATATTATTGAAGTTATATAGGTAAGTTGACAATTTAGCTATGTGATTGATAATTTGCTAACAGGCTAAACATTTACAATAAAACTTACTGTAACAAAAACTATTTCTTATTTCCAATCTTTAATACAGAAATAGTAATAAACTCTTTATGATTTCCGAAAAACCGATACATTAGATAAATAAAAGGGATGTTGGCGAGAATAAGCAATACTTCCATACCAGTTATAAAGAAAAGGGTAAAAAACAGGATACTTGCTATTAAAGCAACCCAAAGGCGAAGATTGTCTGCGGTACATCCCACTTCAATATAAAGAGGGGCATTGACTGGCGTTTCTATGAGCAATGGTTTGGAAGAATGATAGCCATTATTGGCAATGATCTTTATCGGAAGATGGTCAGCATTGATTGTGATAGGCTTTTCTTCGTCCAAGTAAAACATATTTCTATCGTCAATTACTATCCAAAGACGAAGCACCCGCATTAATAATTGCTTTTGCCGAAATATTATTATTTGAGAGGAGGAAAGCAAAGCATTCGTTTTAATGAAAGATAATCTTCATCAAAGTAACGTTGCCTGTAACGAAATAGTGTGCTCTCTAAAAACTATTAGCAAAACTTTATTTTTTGCTTTTCCAGCCACAGGATTATAAAATGCACTAAAGTTATTGAATCTCTTTATTTTCAGACTGGCAGGTTAAATGAGATATCTTGCTAGAAAAATGTCTTTACAAAAATATAAATAATTTATATAATTGTATGATTTATAAGCATTTAATATTTTTTGTTATAATTTATATTAAATCTATAATTTGAATAATTTTATTGACCATTTCCGGCTTTATATTTAAGTGGGTTACCATTCTTACTTGTGTAGGAGATATAGGTAAGCAATGGATATCTTTTTTCTGTAGATGCTCCACCAATGCTTTAGGAGTAAATCTTCCTTTTACTTCAAAAATGATAATGTTTGTTTCAACAGGAATAATAGTGCCAATAAAGTCTTTTTTACGCAGAGCGGCTGTTATTTGTTTGGCATGCTCATGATCTTCTTTTAATTTATCTACATGATTTTCAATAGCATATATTCCTGCCGCTGCTAAATAGCCTGCTTGTCGCAATCCGCCTCCAAAGATCTTTCGTATTTGTCTTGCCTGTTTAATATACTCTTTAGTCCCCAATAAAATACTGCCTACAGGAGCTCCTAAGCCTTTGCTTAAGCAAACAGAAATGCTGTTGAATATTTCTCCGTATTGTTTAGGCGTTTCATTTTTGTGAACCAATGCATTATAAAGCCTTGCCCCGTCTAAATGTAAACTCAAATTATATTTCGAACAAACTGCTTTAATGTTTTGAATATCAATGAAATTATAGCAACTTCCACCTCCTCTGTTTGCGGTATTTTCTAAGCTAACTAACGTGCTTTTTGCTTTATGAATGTCAATCGGATTAATGGCTTCTTCTACCTGTTCTGCAGTAATTCTGCCTAAATTTCCATCAATAGGTTTTACCTGGCAGCCGCTGTTAAAAGCAATGCCACCTGCTTCATAAATGTAAACATGGCTCAATTTGTCACAAATAACTTCATTGCCTGGTTGGGTATGTGTTTTTATGGCAACCTGGTTTGCCATGGTACCGCTTACGCAAAATAACCCGGCTTCCATTCCAAAAATGTCAGCAGTCATCTGTTCCAGTTTGTTTACAGAAGGGTCTTCTCCAAATACATCATCACCAACAGGTGCTTTGAACATGGCTTCCAGCATACCCGGCGTTGGAGTAGTAAATGTATCAGAACGCAAATCTATTTTCATATATCAAATGTAATAAATGCTTTAGGTAAACTAGGTTAAAAAGATCTAACTAAATCTTTATATAACCATAGATAATTTGGCTGAAAACGTTCCCAAACGTAATAAAAGTCAAATTTATCCACGTTTCCACGCTTTTTTGCACGAAAGCTATGAAATGCAAAAATCGCATCGTAAATTTGCAAATCTTTATAGAATTGGACATTAACATCCCCATTGCAACGTTTTTTCAACTTTTGGTATCTAACAAGTGTTATAATATCAATAATTTAGAATAAAAGCATAAACATAAACCACTAAGATGAGACAATTAAAAATAGCTACCCAGATTACCAACCGTGATTCACAAGCAGTTGAGAAATACCTACAGGAAATTTCAAAAATTTCGATGATCACTCCTGAAGAGGAGACAATTTTAGCTCAAAAGATCAAAATGGGCGACCAACGTGCATTAGATAAATTAGTGCAGGCAAACCTTCGTTTCGTGGTTTCTGTTGCTAAGCAATACCAACATCAGGGGTTATCATTAAGTGATTTGATCAACGAAGGAAACCTTGGTCTGATCAAAGCAGCCCAACGTTTCGATGAAACCAAAGGGTTTAAATTCATTTCTTACGCTGTATGGTGGATACGTCAGTCTATTTTACAGGCTTTAGCTGAGCAGGGTCGTTTGGTACGTTTACCTCAAAATAAGATCGGTACTTACAATAAAGCGAACAAAGCTTACATGGCTTTTGAACAAGAGCATGAAAGAGAACCCTCAACAGAAGAATTGGCTGAGTTGTTGGAAATGAGTGAAACTGAGATCAATAATATCTTCCAAAGCAATACTCGTCATACTTCATTAGATGCTCCGGTACACGAGGCTGAAGATGTAGCTATGGGCGATCTATTGCAAGGTGGTGATGATACCGATGAAGATGTAATGCATGATTCCTTGAGAAATGAAATTCGTCGTGTATTAAAATCATTAAGTCCACGTGAAGCAGAAATAGTAAATGCTTATTTTGGTTTGGATGGTGAAAATGGTGTTACCATCGAACAGATCGGGCAGAAATACGATCTGACAAAAGAGCGTATCCGCCAGATCAAAGAAAGAGCGATCAAACGTTTACAAAAAGCCCGTTACAGCGGAGCATTAAAAGCATATTTAGGTTAATTCCTTTTTAGAGTTGTTAGAAGTTCTCCCCGATGGTAAAGCCATCGGGGATTTTTTTGTTTCAAGCAGGTGTGCCAAAAAAGCAAAGGAACAACGAAAGCTATTTCCCCAAAACAGTGAATATGAACTTGACGAAAACGGTTGTTATAAAATTAAAAATGTTGTATACTTTGCATTCGTTGTTCTCGTTGTGTGAAACCAATCATTAATTTTGCAGCAATGAATAAATTGTTTTTTGTTGCTATTGCAGCTTTTATCTTATCATCCTGCGAAAAAGATATTAATCTAAACCTAAACAATGTAAACGGTGTTTTGGTGGTAGATGCATCCATTGAAAATGATAAGCCACCCGTTGTTGTGCTTACCAAAAGCTTCAGTTTTTTCAGCAGCATTACTCCTCAATTATTAGACAGCGCTTTTGTACATAATGCAGTTGTCACTATCTCAAATGGAGTAGATACACAACAGTTAAAAGAATACAGCGTACCTATCGTAAACAATTACAATTATTTTTATTACACTATAGATTCTAATAATGTCAATGCATTTAAAGGGCAACTTAATACAGCCTATTCTTTAACTGTTACTACAGAAGGACAAACGTATACATCCTCAACAACCATTCCGGCATTCGGAGAGATATTAGATTCAATGTGGTGGAAAAAAATGCCGTATAACGATGATACTACAGCTATTCTATTGTCAGGGAAATTTACAGATCCTAAAGGTTTAGGAGATTATTGCAGATACTTTACCAAAACAAACAACGGCGGTTTTTTACCCGGTTATAATTCTGTATTCAATGACCAGGTGATCGATGGCACTACGTATTCATTTCAAATAGATCCCGGCGTAGATAGAAACAATCCTATTCCTTTAGACAGTAATTATTTTAAGAGGGGAGATACGATCACGGTTAAATTAGCAGACATTGATAAATCGACATATACTTTCTGGAACACCTGGGAATTTGCTTATAGAAGTATCGGCAATCCTTTTGCGCAACCTAATAAAGTAATAGGGAATATCAGCAATGGTGCATTAGGAGCTTTCTATGGTTATGCGGCAGACTATAAAACATTAATAGTGCCTAAATAATTTTGTCTCACAGAGGCGCAGCGAACACTGAGAAGAATTCGTGTAATTAGTGTCAATAATTCGTGTAATAAAAAAATCAAACAAATTCATATAATAGAGTGTAATAAATATCTTTACTTTTTGCTAAAACGATTATGAGTACAGAAATATCAGAAAAAATTAATTGCTTAATTATAGGTTCAGGTCCTGCAGGTTATACAGCAGCTATTTATGCATCAAGAGCTAATTTAAAACCGGTATTATACCAGGGTATTCAACCCGGCGGGCAGCTAACGATTACAACAGAAGTAGAAAACTATCCCGGTTATCCCGAAGGTGTTCAAGGACCGGAAATGATGGTTGATTTTGAAAAACAAGCTCAACGCATGGGTACAGATATCCGCTACGGATTAGCTACAAAAGTTGATTTTTCATCACAGCCATTAAAAGTGCAGATCGATGAAGAGAAATGGGTAGAAGCCAATAGCGTCATTATTGCAACCGGTGCGTCTGCCAAATGGTTAGGATTGGATAGTGAGCAACGTTTAAATGGTTACGGCGTCAGCGCTTGTGCTGTTTGTGACGGATTCTTTTTTAAAGGCAAAGAAGCGGCGATTGTTGGTGCAGGAGATACAGCAGCAGAAGAAGCATTGTATCTTTCAAAGATCTGTTCGCAGGTACACATGATCGTTAGAAGAGGGGAAATGAGAGCGAGTAAAGTAATGCAGGAAAGAGTATTAAAAGCAGAGAATATAAAAGTATATTGGAACAGTGAAACGGAAGAAATTGTAGGAGAGAAGAAGGTGGAAGCTGTGAAAATAAAAAACAATCAAACAGGTGCTATTACAGAAGTTCCGGTGAGTGCTTTCTTTGTGGCAATAGGTCATCAACCTAACAGCGATATTTTTAAAGGCTTTATTGATACAGATGAAGCAGGGTATATAAAAACAATTCCCGGCTCTTCTAAAACCAATATAGAAGGTGTTTTTGCTGCAGGAGATGTACAGGACAAGATATATCGCCAGGCAGTAACATCAGCAGGCAGCGGCTGTATGGCAGCGTTGGATGCAGAGAGATATTTGGGAGAAAAAGGGTTGCATTAATTAATAATGAATAATTTAAAATTAATAATTCATTCTCTTTGGTGTCTCCAGTCTTCAATTGTTAAGTACTAATTCTTAATTATTAATTTTCTTCATTGTTTACTATTCATCTTGATAATTTAAAATTCTATTCTTATCATGGTTTGCATGATGAAGAAAGTATTTTGGGGAATGAATATATAGTGAATATAGATATCGAATTTAAAGAAGATAAAAAGATCACTTCTATACACGAAACCATTAACTACGTTTCGATCTATTCTTTAATTAAAGAACAGATGCAAAAGCCTACTGCTTTGCTCGAAACCTTAGCACAAAATATTGTGGACGAAATAAAAAAAGTAGATCCAAGGATTACTTCTATCGTCTTCAATATAAGAAAAATGAATTCTCCCATTGAAGCTTTCAGAGGCAATGTAGGCGTAACGCTTGCTGTAAAAATTTGATAAGCGGTAATTTTCCTCTGTCCTTCATCCATCGGTTTTAATTAACTTCGATTACTTAAAATTTATACGGTATGTTCAGAAAACTTATTGTGCTTTCCTTTATTGTTATATCGGCTGCCTATACGAATGCACAGGTAAATATTGATACTATTAAATCAAAGTACGATCCGCATATTTTGTTTTCTCCGGAATTTTATCCAACAGGCAGCACTGAAACACGGGCAGCTACCGGCGAGCCCGGAACAGCTTACTGGCAAAACAAAGCAGACTACCAGATCAATGTTTCGTTAAACGATGACACACATGAGATAAGCGGAAGTGTTACTATTACTTATAAAAATAACAGTCCTTATAAACTACCTTTTCTGTGGTTAATGTTAGATCAAAATCTATTTAAAAAAGACAGCAGGGGACAGGCTCGTATGCCTTTGGATAACCGTAGCCGTTATGGTGATGCAAAAAGTAATTTTGACGGAGGCTATAAAATAGCTTCTGTAAAATACGCAGATGGTACAGATGCTAATTATTTAATTAATGACACACGCATGCAAATAAAACTTCCTAAGCCTATGGAAGCTAAAGGAGATGTGGTGAAAATTAAAATCGATTATTCATTTGTATTGCCACAATATGGTTCAGACAGATGCGGTATCCAGTCAACAAAAAACGGAGATATTTTTGCAGTAGCGCAATGGTACCCACGCATGTGTGTATTTGATGATGTAGATGGATGGAATACATTGCCGTATTTAGGTCCAAGTGAGTTTTATTTAGAGTATGGCGATTTTGATTATTCGATTACAGCCCCTTCATCACACATTGTAGTTGGGAGCGGCGCTTTGCAAAACCCATCAGAAGTGCTTACCGCAAAACAATTACAACGTTGGGAAGATGCTAAAAAAAGTGATGCCATTATAATGATAAGGGAGAAAGAAGAAGTAACAGATCCAGCATCTCGTCCTGATAAAAAAACACTTACCTGGCATTTTAAATTATCCAATGCAAGAGATGTTTCGTGGGCTTCTTCCAAATCATTTGTTTGGGATGCGGCTAAAATAAATTTACCAAGCGGTAAAACAGCTATGGCAATGAGTGTTTACCCGGTAGAGTCTGTTGGTCAAGCAAGGTGGAGCAGGGCTACTGAATATACCAAAGGCAGTATAGAAAATTACAGCAAACGTTGGTTTGAATTTCCTTATCCATGCGCTGTTAACGTAGCAACTAATATTCATGGCATGGAATATCCGGGCATCGTTTTTTGTCCATATGAAGCAACTTCAAGTACCTTATGGGGAGTAACGGATCATGAGTTTGGACATACATGGTTCCCTATGATTGTTGGAAGTAATGAACGCAAATATGGTTGGATGGATGAAGGTTTTAATACTTTCATCAATACCTTATCTGACCAGGATTTTAATAAAGGAGAATTTTATGAAAAGCCTCGCAGCATGGGTGTAATGGCTCCCTGGTATTTCAGTGATAAGAGAGAATCTATAATGACTACTCCCGATGCTATGAAAGAGTCCAATATTGGTGTTATGTTATATTCTAAACCCGGCGCAGGTTTGGAATTATTGCGAAATGAAATATTGGGACCCGAACGTTTTGACTATGCTTTTAAGACCTACATTGAAAGATGGGCATATAAACATCCAACTCCATGGGATTTCTTCAGAACAATGGATAACGTCGCCGGCGAAAATTTAGGCTGGTTCTGGAAAGAATGGTTTATAGAAAGTTATAAATTAGATCAGGCTATTGTGGATGTCCAAGAAGGCAATGAAACAGTAGTAACTATTGCTAATTTAGATCAGATGGCAATGCCTGTTATCTTATACTACGAATCTCAAAATGGAGATAAAGGAACCATTAAACTTCCCGTAGAAGTTTGGAACAATACAAAAGCATGGAGAGTGAATATACCAACAAAGGATAAATTGAAAACTGTAGTAATAGATCCCGATAAGATATTCCCGGATATCAATCCATCCAATAATATTTGGAATGCACAATGATTTTTGAAGCCGTAAGATCAAAACCTTACGGCTTGTTTTTAAATACAATAAATTCTTTCTCTACTCTATATTATTTTCTTCTACTTAATTTAAAGCATACCGGTTTGCGTTTAATTAAGATACTAATTACAGAAAAGCGATCAAATACTATAATCGTTTCGAAGTAATTCTATATCATAATTATCAATTACATTCTACCTTAGATTCCTTTTATAATCAGAATCATTTTTCAATAAAGATGCTTTATTCATCAATGTTCTCAAGGATTGCAGCTGTTTCATTTGCTAATGCAACTTTTGTAACCAACTAAAAGTCTTGATCTATGTCAATGCATATTTTGTTGTATTGATATAGGTCATGGTTAGCAGTGAAATGTTAGAATATTTTCGTTTGATATAGATCTACCTTTTAAAATGTTTTATAATCAAATCCCTTTCAAAATATGAATCAATCAAGCCCAACGCTTCATATCGCCCAAAGATGGCAGAGTATAAATGGTCATTCACCAATGACTTTATTTTTGCAACAATTTCATCCACTTAGTAAAGAGCTAAAGAAATATTTAGATGCAAATACATTTACCCGTAAAATAAAAAAAGGCAAACATCTTGTGAGGTCAGGCGAAACCTGCGAACATGCCTATCTGCTTTTGCATGGAATTATGCGCGGGTATGTAAAAGACAGCTCTAAAGAAGTTACCAATTGGATCGCTTATGAAAATTGTTTGGTTGGCTCTATGCAAGGATTTATAAATAGCGCTACAGCAATAAAGAATATACAAGCAACTGAAGATTGTGAATTAGTAGGATTACATTTTGATTGTATACACTATACATATAAGCACTTTGATGAAATGAATAGTGTAGTTCGCAAAATATTGGAACAATATTATGCATCTGCAGAAGAAAGAGCATTGTTAGGACGGTTGCCATCCGCGTCTTTACGATATGAAAGATTTTTAACTATGTATGGTCATATTTCAGATCGTGTACAATTAAAATATGTAGCATCTTTTCTTAGCCTTGCCATGGAAACATTAAGCAGGATTAAAAATGGCAGGTTGAAGCAGGCAGTTTAATTAAAGTTTTGTTTTGTTTTTTGAGGGCCGGCTTTTTGCCGGCTTTTTTATTTTTAAAATATCTTATTAAATGTTTATTAGATATTTTTTGAATGAAAGAACTATTTTCTTAAGAAAAGACCAGGCTCTTCTAAGAGTTTGCACTCTATGTATAGAAAATATACTTAATTCAAAAACAATAAAAAGAAAAAATATCCGTTTTATTGACATATCTCAATCCAAATTCTATGAAAATGCAACATTTCAACCCAATCAGCTTATGCCTGTTGTTATTGTTAACAACAACTACGTATGCCGGCAAGTCCAAAGCAACAACTAATTCACCTTTGGCTGTAGAACAATTCCTCACAAGTTTATATGCTTATAATCCTGATGGTTCCGTTTCGTTAAACGATGGAACATTGAGCTTATATGCCAGCAATTATTCTAATGCTGTTAATCCTATGGAGGATGCCATGAAGATGAAAAATTTCACTGAAAATCTGGCAATACTACGAAACGGCAAATCTATGGCCATTGAAAAAAGACAACCGATCGGTTCAACAGATACAACATTTTATACGTTTAACCAGATGAGGAAGATCCCTTATCGTTTAGATTTTACTACTATTAATTTTAATCATCCGGGTTTATTGGCATATTTGCAAGATAGCTATACTGGTACATCTACACTAATAGATCTGACCGGAGGAACTACCTCTTATATGTTTTCTATTACAGATGACCCTGCTTCTAATAACGCTACACGTTTCATGGTGATCTTTTCTTCCGTTCCTCAATTATTAGGTGGAGTAGTTCCTGTAACATTTAGCAGTGTTATGGCTTCGCAGGTAAATAACACGGTATCGGTTGAATGGAAAGCGGAAAATGAAATCAATGTTGCAGGTTATGAAGTAGAAAGGTCAACAAATGGTATCGATTTTGTAAAAGTTGCAGATGTAAGCTATAATAATTCCGGTAAATCTTCCAATGCTTACAATTGGAGTGATGTAAATATAGTAGATGGTAATAGTTACTATCGTATTAAAGAAATTGGTAAAGATGGTAAAACGCAGTACAGTAAAATTTTAAAGATCAGCAATAATAAATCGAACAGCAGCATTAATGTATATCCTAATCCTGTTGTAGGAAAAACAATAGGGTTACAATTAAATAATCAAATAAGCGGAACATATAAAGTTCGCCTGGTTAATAACTTTGGGCAGGTAATTACAACACAGACTATTAATCATAAGGGGGGTAGTTCAACTCAAACTGTAAGTATCGATAAAAACATTGGAAAAGGTATTTATCGTTTGGAAGTTATGGACCCTGCATATAAAATAACAAGTATAAATATTGCGTTTTAAAACACTTGTTCAATATTTTTTAAAAAAGAGACCTTATTAGGGTCTCTTTTTAATTTCATAACTTATTCATTATCATTTACGCAATCGTTATCGTAGATTAATAAAAATGCTGTTAATTAATTTTTATCTTTGTGTTAACCTTTGATGCTTATAACCACTGATATTATGACCAATTATAAGATGGTTCTTCCCCTTAAAATATCAAGGATATAACTTATTACTATAGGTTTTCCGGTATCCTTTCCTAAGCCCGCTTTTTTTTATTTGTCAATTATCCTTTGAATGCTTGCTACCTCTACTAATTCATTTAATTCAATAAGGATAATTTTTAGTTATGAAGAAAAGTTTACCCTGTTCTTTTTATACAAACAAATTAGTGTTTTGTGTACTTTTTAGCTTGTTATGTGTTACATCAATTGGTGTATACTCACAAACAGTTTTTTCAGATAATTTTGAGGGTGTAACTTCAGGCTTACCCACGTCTACCACGGGCTCTACTTTCACCACAAGCTCTACGCCTGCCATTACTTATACAGCAACTTTAGGGTCAGCAGCTGAACATTTACAAATTACAAGTTCCGGTACCAATGTATTAGAATTAGGATACACCTATCCTGGGACAGGTAGTGCAACAGCAGTAGCTGATTATGCAACGGCTCCATTAAGTAGTTATTCTTCTCCGTTTAATACAACATTAGGGTCAAATACAAAATCACTTATCTGGACGTTTAATATGCGTCCTAACAATACTGCAAGTGGTACTTTTAATACAGCAGGTACAAATGCTAAATATTCAATAGCTACAATATTATGTACTACCAACTCCAATGCTTCTTCTTTTTTAAGCAGCGGAAATGGTTATGCTGTAATGAATATTACCGGTTCTAATAGCTATGGTTTGTACAGGTTTTCAGGAGGTGTTGGCGGAACTCCTGTGAATTTATTGGGTTCTGCTTTTGGAGCTGTGACAACAACACACTATGGTAGTTTTAAAGTAGTTTATAATCCGACAACAAATCAATGGTCTTTTTATGTAAGAGATGATGGAACTTCAGCATTTGCTGACCCTAACGCAGGAAGTGCATATACTTTAGTTGGAACAGCTACAGACAATACTTACACAAGTAGCGCTATGAGTTTGTTTGGCTTTGCGTGGCAGCACAATACAGGAGGCTCTACTAAAGTAGCTTATTTTGATAATTTTAATTGCTATGTATCGAGATCATGTGGAGGAGGAACTTTTACTATTGACAATAGTGTAGGTATGACCAATACAGGAACTAACTATACTTCTTTTAATGCAGCAATCAATGATATTATAAGTTGTTCTCCTATTACAGGACCTTATACTTTTAACGTAAAAGCAGGAGATGTATTTAATGAGTATGTTACTCCATTGCCTAATGTCGGGTCTTCTGTAAGTAAGCCGATTGTATTTCAAAGATCAGGTTCAGGAAATAACCCTGTAATCAATCCTATTGCCGGAACCGGAACAACAGATGCTGTAATAAATTTAAATGGATGCAGTTACGTAACATTCGACGGAATAGACATAGCTGATCTTAATACTGCTAATAATACCGCAGAAATTGAATACGGTTATTACATAACCAATAGTTCAACTACCAGTCCGGCACAAAATAATACAATTAAAAATTGTGCAGTTACTTTGTATAGAAGCAATTCAAATGATCCGATCGGCGTTTGTCAAACATCCGCGTTTACACCTTCTTCTTCTTCAAATGCCAATTCAAATAATCTTTATCAGAATATAACAGTTACTAATGCATATAACGGCATTCTCTTGTCTGGCAATACAACAAACCCCGATCTAAATTGCGAAATAAAAAATTGTAACGTTGGTTCTTCAAGTGCTAATGATATTGGTGGCGGAAGTGATTCAGCTTATGGTATAAAAGCACTTAATCAATCTTCTGTATCTATACATGATCTTGAGGTAAAGAATGTTACCAGTTCAAGTGGAACAACGGGTATACAGGCATATGGTATCTATTTAAAAAATGCCACCGGAACTTCTAATGTATATAATTGTTCCGTACATGAAATTGCTGTTTCAAAAAATAGTTCTAACCCTTCCGTTTCAGGCATTTATGTAGATGTGCCTAGCGGCAGTACTGTTAATGTGTACAACAACTTCATTTATGACATCCTTACAAATAGTTCTACTTCTAACTTTAACGAAAGACTATTATTTACTAATGGTGCCGGTAGAGTGAATGTTTATTATAATTCTATTCTCGCAAATTCTAATCTTACGAATATAACCGCAGCTTGCCTTTATGTAAATGGAAATAATGTAGATATACGTAATAATATTTTCAAAAATACAGTTAGTAATAGCTCTAACGGTTACGCCTACTGTATTTTTATAAACAGTGGAACTATTTTGAGTACAGATTATAATATATTTGACATTACCACATCAAGCCGGCAATTTATTGGAGGAACACCATCGAATAACTATCAGGCTTTAAGTGCGTGGACAACTTACCTTGCAGGAATACCTGTTGCAATAAGAGAACAAAACTCCAACAATTTTACAGCAAGCTTTATCAATACAACAATAGGAACAGTAAATCTGCATTTAAGTTTGTTTACAGCAAACTCTTTGTATAAAGCTACACCAATAACTACCGCTGCGGGATTCAGCCTTAATATTTCAATTGATATAGATAATCAAACAAGAACAAATACAACTGATAATCCATTGATAGGTGCAGATGAAATTGATTTTGCTGCTCCTTTTATTTTGATCAGTGGTTCCAATCAGCCCGGAGACAGTAGTGTTTCGGGAGGTTCTGTAAAGCAAGTTTTGTTTGGAATGAATATTACTGCTTATAATACCAATACAACACTAACATCACTTACAGTAAATACATCAGGGAACTTTTCTACAAGTAGTGCTTCAGATTTTGGAAATTTTAGACTTTGGTATAATTCTACTAACTCATTAACAGGAGCTACTCAAGTTACGGCTGCAGGTGCAACTATTGCAAATGCCCCATCAACTACTTCAGGTGCTCTTAATTTTACATTCAGCGGAATAAATGCTATTCCAATAAACTCAGCAACCACTACCTATGTGTTCATTACGGATGATATCGGCGCATCTGGAGTGGTGCCGGATAGTATTCGTATAAGTTCAACGCCTTACAGTAATTTCAATTTTAGTTCTTCCGTTAATTTAATTGGGTCAGGACCTTTAATCAATAGTGGTAGGCAAACTATTTGTCATTTCTATTATAATTGGGGAGACAGGCCTAATATTAATGATGGAAATAATTATCCAGATATATGTATCCCTTCCGGTTGGTACGATTCCTTAGCACACAATCCTGCACCGGATTTTACAAGTCCTAACCAGATATTTAGATTTATTTCGAATAATTCTACAATGTCAACTTCTACCTGGTCGGTTAGCGGAATCAATTCTAAAATAATTGTGGGAGATGGGGCTAACCTGGTTACTTTTAGAGTTACTAAAAGCTTTACAGGAATAGTTGATGTAGCTAATAAAGGAACATTACTTTTTGTTACGAGTTCTATACCAACTTCGGGACTTACTTTATATCCTCTGGAAACGGGAAGTACTGTTAATTATAGTGATAGCGGAACAGCTACTACACAAACCATTCTTCCTGCAAACTATTATGATCTTGTATTTAGTAACCCAAGTGGTGGTGGAACAAGAAGTTTTATTTCAGGTAAAACAGATAGCATTCAGCATACATTCACTACAAGTTCCTCTTTTACTTCTGCTTCAACAGGAACAATTTCTTATGATGGAACAGCTATTCAAACTATAACTCCATTTACTTATTATAATCTGGATATTAATAACAGTACTGGTACTACATTGTCAGTTGCCGGTGCCGGTACGGGTACTTGTAAAATAGCTGCAAGTTCTAGTGTTGCTGTTTCAAATTCTATGACAGTTACAAAAGGCAATCTTATTGTACAAGGAAATTTGAATAATAGTTCGACAAGCACTTCTTTATTTGCTGCATCAGTTACATCAAGTACACTGGGTTTTGCTAATGGAGGTAATTATAATTTTACAGGAACTACTGCAGGGCAAATTCCTGCAGCTTTATGGCATGCAAATTCAAATATAAATGTAACCAATTTAAGTAACCCTGCTACAGGCGGCCTTACAGCAGGTACGCCCGGTGCCGCTGGGTACGGAAATATTACGTTTGATAATCCAAGTCTGAATACGAATGCGTATAAATTATTTGGAGGTTTTGCATCTTCTTTCATAATACAAGGAAATCTTACGCTGGGCAGAATAGGGACATCCAGTTATATCCAAATGACTACAGGAACACAAACAATTAATGTATTGGGAAATGTAAATCATTATGCCGGACGATATGGACTTAACAGTTATGGAACAAATGAAGTAATAAACGTATCAGGTAATTTTATAGAAGATGCGACTTATAATTTTGGTAATACTTCCGGTACTTTAAGTGGATACAGTGCGCCTGTTTTTGCTCTTGCCATGAATGGTACAGGTACAGGTAACACGGGCACTTTAAATCTTGCTGGAAATTTAACCACAACATCCGGAACAAATCTTGGTACTGGTAGTTTGCAAATAGCAAGTATTGAACATTCTGCAAGCTCAGCCACAGTAAACTTTACCAGTACATCTGCAGCACAATCTATGTCTGTAGGCTCAGGATATTTTTGTTCTGATATTGCAGGATTAACTGCAACAACACTTGCAACTTCATTCAATGTTACCGGTGCAGGAGGAGTTAATTTAACATCTGATTTTTCCACAGCGGGCAGGTTAACAACCACAGGAGGAAGTTTTACTATTAATACAGGAAAGACACTTGAATTTACTACTGCAACAGGATCAACAGCGGTAACGAATATAGGAACAGGAACAGCATTGGTAATAAATGGAACGTATAAAAATACAACAGGAGGTTCAACCCCATCTAATCCTATTGCAAATAGCGGAACACTTACGATAGGAGCCAATGCAACCTATCAAAATAATGTAAACGGAGGTACAATACCAACACCAACTTCCGGTTGGCCAACTACTTCAACTGTACTTTTTACAGGTAATGTTATAAGCGGACCATCTACTGTTAGCTTAAATCAAACATTCGGAAATTTTACCTGGAATTCTACACAAACGCAAAATGTTTCATTAGCAGGACCAACTGCTTTGGTAATAGCTGGAGACATGACAGTTGTAAATACCGGAAGCAGTGCACTTAGATTGGCTTCAAATGTTTCAACGAATATATCTGTACTAGGAAATTTGGTTATGAATGGTGGCAATATGGCAATCTCTGCAGGAGGAACAGGAAATGATACACTTACCGTATCAAAAAATGTTACGCTTACGAATGCAAGTAAGCTTTACCTTTCACAGGCTGGTTTTGTACTTACTCCAACTACAGGTACAGGCGTTCTAAAAACAAGCGGTGATTTTACAACAGCTTCAGGAACGTTGGTAACAGAAACAAGTGAAAATAGCTCCAGCGTTAGTCCTGCTAATATAAATGCGATAATATTTACAAAATCAGGTTCACAAATATTTGACCCTACCGGCTTTACCGGCGCAACAGATTCTATCTATTATTACGTGAACAATGGTTCAACAGTTAATTTAACTTCCAGTAGCCTTACAGTTAACAGCGGTGCAAGCATTACGTTGAATAACGGAGGCATATTTAATATAGGAGCGCATACTTTAACTATTAACGGAATTCAGGATATTGGTACCGGAACATATACAGGTTCAGGTAGTTCAAAAATTTTCATTGGTGGTAGTAATACAGGCTCTGTGGGTACTTTATATTTTACGTCAGGAAGCCAACTATTGAATAGTTTTACTATAAATCGTAACAGTGCTGCTTTTGTTTCTTTAGGAACTGATCTGCAGATCAATGGAGGATGTGCGTTAACATCGGGTACATTTGGCATTAATGGTAATACACTTACTTTAAATGGAACTTATTCAAGCGGTGCAAGCAATGCAGGTTCATTAACCGGTTCTGCAACATCAAACCTGGTTATTGGCAGTAGCGCTTCATCTCCTGCTTTAACTTTTACCTATGATGTTGCCAAGATTAAAAACTGTTTAAATTCTATAAAATTAAATGCAAGTGCATCACTTGCTACGGGCACAACCAGTTCAAGTCTTTATATTGTAGGAGGAACTACAACATCTCCCGGTACTGTAAATGTTGTTGACGGTACCAGTGCTGTATTTGCAACCAATGATAGTCTTACTTTGCAATCAAATAACAACGGAACAGCAAGAGTAGCAATTAATAAATCAGTAAGTACTTATATCTCAGGCAAAATAACTGTAGAGCGTTATATTGATAGTTATCGTGCATGGCGCTTATTAACTACTCCATTAAGCACCCGCGGACAAACCATTAAGCAAGCATGGCAGGAAAATAGTACTAACAATGTAACTACCGACCTATTTAATCCTGTACATGGATATGGAACTGAGATCACCAATGTGTTGTCGACAGTACCTTCTGCTACAGGATATGATAAGTCAGCTACTAATAATCCTTCCTTGATGTATATGGATGTAGTAGCACAAAAATGGAAAGTGCCCGGCAGAACAGATACGACCGACATGACAACTTTCCCGGGTTATATGATCTTTATAAGAGGGGATAGGAGTGTGCTGGTACAAACGCCTCCGGCTAATACATATACCTCTACTATTTTGCGTTCTAAGGGTACGATAAAACAAGGCGCTCTTCCTTTAACAATAGGAAATGGCTTTAATGTAATAGGTAATCCTTATCCATCAGAATTTATAATAGATAGTCTTATAACAAGAGATTCACCAAGAGTAGGACAGAACTACACCGTTTGGGATCCTAAAGGAGGGCATAATAATGTTGGTTATTATACTTACCTGGCATTTATTAGTCCCGGCGTATATTCATCATGGTCAGTAACACCACAATCTGCCTTTGTAAAAGGTAGAATAGAATCAGGTCAGGCATTTATAATGAATGGAAAATCCGGAACGGCTCATTTTTTAGAGACTGACAAAGCCACCACAAGTGCCATGGTTTTCCGTCCGGTAAATGTCACCGATGTTCAGGAATTCGGTATTCAGTTAAGCGCTGTAAATCCTGATGAGATCGCTATTGTAGATGGAGCATTGGCACTTTACGGACCTCAATACAGCGATGGCGTAAATTGGTTGGAAGATGCGCAGAAGATACCAAATCCAGGAGAAAATATTTCCATTATAAGAGATGGTAAAAGCATAGCAATAGACAAGACAACGGAACTAACAGTAACGGACACCATCTATTTAAGTTTAAAAGGCACACAGCAAAAAACATATCAGTTTGCATTTGCTTCTATTGGATTGGCATCAACGGGGCTGGTTGGTATTTTGATCGATAGTTTCACGGGACAAAGATCCTTTATACCACTGACAGGAGATACTACCAAGGTTAATTTTACTGTTACAGCCAATGCAGCCTCACAGGCGGTTAATCGTTTTAAAATTGTTTTTGCATTTCCCGATGGAGGGCCATTACCTGTAACTTTTACTACAGTGAATGCACGCAAAACAAATGATGATATTAAGGTGCAATGGAATGTACAAAATGAACTGAATATTAAACAATACATAGTAGAGAAATCTGTTGATGGCAATACCTTTACTGCGGTAGCCACTGTTAAAGCAAACGGAGCTATTCAATACGGTTGGTTAGATGTTCAGCCTTCACCTGATGCAAATTATTATAGAATACGTAGTGTTGATAATAGTGGGGTTGTTAGTTATAGTGAAATTGTAGAGGTTAGCATTGGAAATGTGAAACCGGCTTCTGTAACTATTTATCCAAACCCGGTAACAACTAACGTTGCAAAATTGAAATTTGAAAATCTTCCATCGGGAAAATATGGACTTCGTTTATTCAACCCGCTTGGACAGGAAATTATGAGAGAAGAACTGACTTACAACGGCGGTACCGAAATTAAAGAAATAAATTTAGATAAAAGATTAGCTAAAGGCGGATACCAATTGCAGATTATTAAGCCTAATGGTGATCACAATTATATAAATTTACTGCTGCAATAATGTTCATTCAGGTAATAAAAAAAGCGCTCATTTACAAATGGGCGCTTTTTTATTAATATGTCTATGAATTTTGATAAAATATAATAGTTTTCCGGGCTGTTTTTTAGTAATTCATTGATTATTATGTAATTATTAATTATTTGGCTGATTGTTTGTATAATCAAAATATTGCCATTAATGATAACGTTGCCGGTAACGTTTGCACAAATATTCATTGAATGGATTATATGACAATCGTATGCTTTTTTGTACTTTCACGTTGATTGACGTTTGCTTAACCTTATTCCCCAACATCATCAGTTAAAATCCTTTATTCAACCTCTAATCCACTTTCCCTGTAAAATACCGGTTAGTATCCTCGTGTAAAAAATCAACTAAACATTTTTGTGCCGATTATCTAAAAGTAATACTTTATGAAAAGAAAATTACGTGGCTTTGGTATATCTAATTCTTATCCACTAAGGGGAGGTGGGATATATTCTTTTATAACTTTTTTACTAATTTTTTTTTCTAGTAGTTCGTTTGGGCAGACAACTGTTTTTAGCGATAATTTCAATAGAGCATCTGTAACAACAGGCGCTCCGGCAACATATACTATTTCCCAGGAAACAGGAAAAACATTAGCCTGGTCAGATAATGGAAGTATTTTAATAGGTACTTCTACTTCAAGTGGGTCTACAGCAAGCAATGTCACAGCTCCTTTATCATCTTTTAGCAGTCCTTTTAATGCAACATTAAGCTCTAATCCCGGCCTTGTAACATGGTCAATAAATATGGCTCCCTTTAGCAAAAAAACAACAGGAGCATATAACAACGGAGGAAAATATTTCCAGGGGTTGATTTTGGCTACTACAGGTACTAATGCCTTTATTCTTAGTACAGGGGTTAACGGATATGCTATTGTGAACCAGGGGAATGGTAGCGGACAATCATGGGAATTCGTAAAATTCACCGGTGGCCTTAAAAATAATTCAGGTAGTACAGTTACAACCCTTGCCACTTTTAACACATCCTCAGTTGCTACAAGTTGGGTAGATATAAAAATAACATATAACCCTGCTACGGGTATTTGGACATTTTACTTTAATGATGAAGTAAATACTTCTGCAACTCCGACTAACGATCCTGCTGCTTTTGCTTATACACAGAGTCTTACAAGTAACGATGCCACTTATACAGGTACGCTAATGACAAGTTTTGGATATTTAATGGCAGCTGCCGGGGAATCAGGTAAAACATACTATTTTGATAATTTTACCTGTACTGTTGCTTCTTCTTGTGCTGCATCCATTACAACACAGCCTGCAAATACTTCAGCTATTTGCCCAGGTGCCGGCGTAACAACAACCTTTTCAGCTTCAGCTACAGGTGTAACAGATTATCAATGGCAGGTTAATAAAGGAGCTTCATGGGTGGACACGGGTTCACTTGTAACGGCAAGTTCCATAGGTAATTTAGTAGTAAACGTTAACAGCAGTTCTTTAAATGGATATAAATACCGGGTAAAATTAAATAGTGGCTGTGTTATCTCAAATGAGGCAATACTGAATGTAAATACCCTTCCTGCAATAACAACCCAACCCGCCGGTTCTACTGTTTGTAGTGGTTCAGGAACAGCCAACTTTATTGTAGTTGCATCCGGTACGGGAACATTGTCTTATGCATGGCAGGAGTCGGCAGATAACGGAGTTACCTGGAGCAGTAATTTAACAGACGTTGGCATTTATTCAGGAACAAGTACTTCAACATTAGCGTTAACAAATGCCACTACAGCAAAAAGTGGTTATAGATACAGGGTCACAGTAACCGGAACCTGTTCTCCCATCGCTCAATCAAACGGTAGTGCCACGCTAACATTTACAACTGCACCTGCTATTACAACACCGCCGTCAAGTGCATCTGTAATCTGTGCAGGTTCAGGAACATCAACCTTTACTGTAGCAGCAAGCGGAGGTGGTACATTAACTTACACCTGGAAAGAAAGTACAGATGGAGGAGTTACATGGGGTAGTGCTTTAACCAATACAGGAGTATATTCAGGTACAGGAACAGCTACGCTTACTATTACGAATCCACCTGCTACAATGAATGGATATCAATACCAGGTAACCGTTTCTAATTGTACAGGGAATGCAACTTCTAGTAGCACAGCTATTTTAAATGTAGCTGCAGCTTTGGCTATTACGGGTCAACCTGTAAATATTACCATGTCCCCCGGATGGACGAAATCTTTTTCGGTTACAACAAGTGGTACTGTATCAAATTACAAATGGCAATATAGTGCTAATGGAACATCGGGATGGAATGATCTGCCCGGTTCATTTCCTAATGCGAATTTTTCCTATTCAGTTAGCACCAGCGGTAATGTCAACACTTTAATTGTAACAACCAATATAAGTGCTGTTGCCAGCGCTTCCACTACTTATTACTATCGTTGTTTAGTAGATAATGGTAGCTGTACATTAACGAGTAATGTAGCCAATTTACAAGTTGTATATCCCGATCCGATCATTACCAGCATTAGTCCTTCCAGCATTACTGAAGGCAGTGGTTCTTTTACATTATTAGTTAGCGGATCTAACTTTGTAAATGGGGTTTCAACTGTTTACTGGAATAGCACAGCGCTTACTACTGTTTCTTGGACAGACTCTACTCAAATATCTGCCACTGTTCCTGCGTCCTTGATAGTTTCTGGTACAGGAGGAACAACACCAAGTATTGTCGTAAAAACAACCGGTGCAGTTAATAATTCCAATGCAACCTTATTTACAATTATTGCTGCGGGAGATAGGTTTTGTACTGCAGTTTCTCCATGGATCTTTACCATAGATAATAGCGTTGGTATGACTAACACAGGATTAAACTTTGTTTCATTTACAGATGCTATAAATTCACTAAATGCCTGCGCATCTGCACGTACACATCCTGTTACATTCAAAGTAAAAGCAGGCGCTGTATTTAATGAAACACCTCCTGCTATAACAATTGCACAAGCTACAAGCGCAGCTAATACAGTAACGTTTGTAACAGATGGCTCTTCTTCTGTCCATCCGACAATTCTTGCTGCAGCAGGTACTTCGGGTTCTTCAGATCCTATTATCACAATACAAGGAACTAATTATATAATATTCGATGGAATTGATCTTAAATCAACCAATACAACGATTGATTTTGGATATTATCTTATTACCAATTCAAATAACAGCAGTGCAACAAAAGGTGCGCAAAATAATATTATAAGAAACTGCAAAATAACTTTGAATAAGACCAATAGCAATAAGACTTATGGAATCTATCAATTAGGTAATGGAGGTGTAGTCAACTCAGGAAATACTTATTATGCAGATACGGTTTATAACAGTTATCATGGCATTTATCTTACTGGTGTTGCTAGTCCGTTAGATAATGGAAATGCGGTTCAAAACTGTACTATTGGACCTGCGATCAATAATTCAAATGACAATATTGGAGGAACTAACGGTAGTACCTATCCTATATATAGCTTCAATCAAAATGGTATAACTATATCCGGCAACACAGTTCAGAATATTTTATTAAATTATGCAGCAACGATGTATGGTATTTATGTTGTTGGTGCAGGTACAGGAACAACTTCTATTTATAATAATAAAATACATGATCTAACTAATCAAAGCACAAGTTCCAGTGCAGGCGTATATGGACTTTACGTAAAACCTGCAGCGGGCACAATTACTAATATCTTTACTAATTGTATAAGTGGCATTTACAACAACGCAAGTACAAGCAGCTTAAAAACGATTGCAATGTATTTTGATGGACCAACAAGTGGTACAAATGCTACGGGAAATGTTTATTTTAATTCTGTTTGGTTAAGCGGGGGCTATTCTCATAAAGTAACCTGTTTTTACACCCAAGGCACTAAAACAGCACTTAACATTAACGAAAATATTTTTAAATACAGTGGTTCTCAGGTAGTCACTACTAATAAAACTTACTGTATATATTTGAACGATGGTTCAAGCGTATTGAATACAGAAGATTATAACATTTATGATATGATCTCAACAACGAGTCCATATTTTGTAGGTTATAATAATTCAGCTTCTACTAAAGATGCAGCCATTCTTACTGCCTGGAAAAACTCAACAGGTAAGGATGTAAACTCTCGTCAGTTTTTTACCACATTTGTTTCAACTGCAGATCTGCATTTAGCAGATTATCCTTCCAATAGCTATTACGGATTGCTTTCGGATGTGTCTGCCATTTCACCATCAACAGATATAGACGGCGAAGCCAGAACAGTTCCAATTATCGGGGCAGATGAAGTATCAATAACCTCTTCTGCTATTGTTGCCATCAGTGCTCCAAGTCAGCCGGTAGCAGCAAACATAGCTAAAGGAAATACCGATCAATTGATTGGTCAATATTCGCTGGTTTCTCATGCAGCAACAGCAGGAAGTAATGCACAGCCCATATTTACTGGATTAACACTTAAAGTACATACGGTAGGAACATCTACTACAAATACTGATTATTCTAATTTTAAATTGAATTTGTACGATGCATCTACGGGTACCACAATAGGGCAAATTGCCAGTTATACACCCGCTATCTCTTTTGACGCAACTAAGCATGCGACAATCACTTTTAATTTCTCTTCTACTCAAACATTATCGGATGGAGATCAATATTATGTATATGTTACTTGCGATGTAAGCACAACGGCACAAAACGGCTCTAATATAAATGTTGACAGCAGTTATGCTGCAAACTTTAGCTTTGTTCCTGATGCCGGTGTAACACCGGTTACTAAAATTGCACCCGCAGTGATTGATACAGCAGGTAGACAAACTGTTTGTACGTTCTATTATAATACTGCTATGCTGGATGTCAGCAATCCTAACTTCTCAAGTGTGCCGTCATCATCATCTACTAATGTTGATGAATTAAGAGCCTGGAGAGCTTCTAAAACAAATACAGGACCTGGTATGGGTGGAACACCGAGTAGCTTTACTGCAGATTACCAGGTATTTAATATTATTCGCCAGGGAGCGACTTTTTCATCGCCAACTGCTACGTGGAATTTGAGCGGTGATTTTTCAAAAGCTGTAGTAGGAGATGCATCTGCCAGTGATGCTATCTTGTTTACAATTCCTGCAGGGAACGCTGTATCAGATACTATTGATGTAAATTTAAAAGATACGCTGCGGTTGTATAATACTAAGATTAATTTAGTAGCAAATTCTCCCGAACCTGCAACAGATTCTTTAAGCTTAGGAGTTTTGGTAGATGGCAGTGTTGTTGATTTTGCTTCGACATCTACGCAGGTAATGCCGGCAGTTAATTACGGAACATTGATGTTAAGCGGAACCGGCAACCGTACATTTATGCCTGGAACAACAGGTATAAAAAATAATCTTTCCTTATTGGGTACAGGAGTAATTGATGCATCCACAAGCACTATTAACTTTAATGGTACCAGCCAGCAGCAATACATTCCCGGCATTGGAAAAGGAATTACTTATCATAATTTAGTTGTAAGTAATTCCAGTGGAAGTAAAACCCAGGTAGGTGAAAATAACCCGGCTGCAGAAAGCGTGGTAATAGACAATACGTTAACAGTTACAAAGAATTTATTAATTCCTCAAAACGATAGCATTATACTTAAGTCAACGGTAACTTCTGTAAATGCTACATCCTCTACAGGTTTATTGGAAGTAAATGGTGCATTGGTGAATAATGCAATAGGACAGATATTCCTTTCTGCGAGCAATACGATACAGGTAAATAACGGAGGCGTATTTGAATTAAGAACGCCTGATAATACAGATAATGGTATTACACAAATACCTATTGCAAACTGGCTCTCTAATTCAACTTGTTTAATTACAGGTATTATCGGCACATCGGGGAATGACTATAAAGGACTTGATGGAAACTACCAGACATTCGGTAATGTAAAAGTTGATTGCCAAAACCTGGTAGGTAAACTGCTGCTTACCAATGCTACTTATGGCGGGTTCTCAGCGAACACATTGATCGTTCAAAATACCGGTAGCAATCCTTCTTCTAAAACAGGTTATGTTCAAATTTCTCGTGAAAGCGTTCAGGAATCTGTTAATGTAAATTCTTATTTACAGGAATCTGGTTATGTTGCACTCGCCAATAACATTAGTGGTGGTGGAAGCAGATCATTCTTTGTTGCGGGTGATTTTATTGTAAAAGACAGTCTGCCGACTATATATCCTTCCAAGTTTGAAATAATGAAAACAACAGGTTCTACTAAATGGTATGGGAAACTAGCTGTGGGAGGTACTTTTAATATGGCCGCCACATCAACTTTAGTAGGAACTCCATATTCAGGTTCAGGAAGCAGTCAAAGAGCAGAACTGGTATTTAATGGCGCTTCATCCAATCAAACGGCAACATTTGGCATCGTAAGCGGAAGAGTAAATTTTGAAATAGATAAAGCTCAATTTGCGGGAGGTAATGACACCGTTAAATTGCAAAACGATATTGCTGCAGATAGCTTTTATTTATCAAGAGGTGTATTTGCAATAGGCGGCCATACGCTTACTGTTAATAATAGTATTTCATATGCTAATTCTACCGGTACAGGCACATTTGGTGGTTCGCAAAGTTCCAATCTTGTTATTGGCTCTACCAATGCTACAGCCAATGCAGCAGGAATTATGAAGTTTGCTACTAACACGGTTGGATCTCCTTATAATAATTATTTGCAGAATTTAACTTTATACAGCAGTGCAACTGCTACGTTAGGCAATGCATTAAATATTAATGCAGGAACAAGTGCTTCGCCCGGTACTGTAACTATTGGTAATTCGTCTGTAGGACTTACAACAGGAGGCTTCCTTACGCTTAAATCAAATATTAACGGAACTGCACGCATAGCGCCCAATACTACCGGGGCTACCAATTATATATCAGGAGATGTGATTGTTGAACGCTTCATTGATAATTACAGGGCTTGGCGTTTATTAAGTGTACCGGTTAAAACTTCTTCGCAATCGATAAACCAGGCATGGCAGGAAGGGGCAACCAATCTTGTTACAAATCCAACTGTAAATCCAAAATCAGGATTTGGTACTGAGATTACGTGTACTATTGCTACAAGTCCTAGTGCTACAGGGTACGATAAAGCCGTAACCAATAACAAATCAATATTGTATTACGATCTATCTACTTTGCAATGGGTGGCACCTAATAATACTAACAGTACCAATATTGCCAGCCACTCTGCATACATGATATTTATTAGAGGAGACAGAAGTGTGGTGGTCACAACACCTCCTTTTAATCCTAGTACAACAACAGTATTGCGTACCACGGGCGGTTTAAATCAGGGTAGTGTTCCGGTAAATTTGATCACGGGTTATAATTTAATTGGTAATCCATATGCCTCTCAATTGAATTTAGATAATATTCTTTCTGCTCATTCAGCAGTGGCGGGAACAAATTATACAGTGTGGGATCCAAAAGGAGGACACAATAATGTAGGCTATTACACGTATACGGCATATATCAGCCCCGGGGTATATTCTTCCTGGAATGTTGCGCCGCAATCTGCTTTCGTACAAGGCAAGATCGAATCAGGTCAGGCATTTTTCTTGAATGGAAGTTCAAGTACTTTTAATATCGATGAAACAGATAAGTCATCCAATAGTGCCATGGTATTTCGTCCTGTAGGTTCAGATGTTGCTGAATTTGCAATGCAATTAAGCACTGTAAATGCAGATGGAACAACAGATATCAATGACGGAGCATTATCGCTGTTCAGCAGTAGTTATTCCGATGGAGTAAATTGGTTGGAAGATGCGCAAAAGATTCCTAACCCTGGAGAAAACCTCGCCATTGTAAGAAGTACTAAATCTATTGCTATTGATAAAACAACGGAACTAACGGCAACGGATACTATATTTTTAAGTTTGAAGGGGACTTCGCAGAAAACATATCAGTTTGCATTCTTCTCTAAAAACCTTGCAAAAACAGGCTTAGTAGGAATATTGCAGGATGCATTTACAGGTCAGCAAACGTTTATCGTGTTAAGTGATGGTGATACCACAAAAGTAAATATTGCCATTACTTCCAATACAGCGTCGCAGGTAACTAATCGTTTCCGTATTGTTTTTGGATTCCCTGATGGCGGGCCATTGCCGGTAACATTTACCTCTATTAATGCATCCAAGCAAGATAAGAACATAGCAGTTCAGTGGAATGTAGAGAATGAATTGAATATAAAAGAATATGTGGTAGAAAAGTCTGCAGACGGAAAAACATTTGAACCTATCGGAACTGTTAAAGCAGATGGAGCTTCTATCTATGATATTTTAGACACAAAAGTTTCAGCGGATGTAAATTATTACAGAGTGCATAGTGTTAGTAATGACGGTACAATAGCATATACGCAAATTGTGAGGGTAGCAACCGGTGCTGCATCGGACATCTCTATCTATGCTAACCCTATAAAGAATGGACAAATAGGACTGAAGCTGACAAGTTTATCAAAAGGTGTTTATACTCTTCGTTTGACCAATACTTTAGGACAGGAAATATTAAAAACAAGCATCAGTCATCCGGGAGGAAGCGCTTTGCAAATAATTCCATTTAGCAACGCTGCTAAAGGCGCATATTGGTTGCAGATTATTTATCCAAATGGAATAAAATCAAGTTTAAAAGTATTATCAGAATAAAAATAAATACTACAACTCATTACGGGAATCTACAATAAAGGTTCCCGTATTTTTTATTTTATGGCAGTAATAATGCTGTCTAAAACTTACAAACATGAATAGATTATTTACAAAAATTTTGGTTCTTACAATTTTAGCCGGTTCAACAATTAGGGCATCGGCACAAACAGTTTTTGAAACTGTATCATCCGGTTATTGGAGCGATGCAAACGTGTGGCGTTCCTGGTCATCGGGTACAGTGGGAGTGGGCTCCAGCACGTATCCTGCATTAAATGCTCCTGTAGGTACTAATAAAGTAATAATTAATACAGGAAATACGATTCTTTTGGGAGATACAAACAGGGCCTGCCATGGTATGGTAATACAAAGCGGAGGTAAGCTTTGGGCAGGAAAATCTACTCCTCGGCGGTTACAAATTGGAGCCGGCGGTACAGGTTTTACATATCCTGTAAATGATAGCTTAATAAATAATGGCGTATTAGGCGGACCCGGCGATGGCTTATATATAGAAACTGCTGCAAACTCTGCCAACATTACACTTACCGGTACAGGGGCTTATGATATACTTAGATTGCGTACACCTGGTGGAAGCGGAGCTACCGCAGGCGGTGTGTTGAATTTTATCATCGATGCCAATCTTAATTTGTATCAGCAAAGCAATTATGCACTTTCGGTTGTATATAATGCAGCACTAACGGACAACTATACACTAACTATTAATTCCGGAAAAACGGTTACAATAAAAGATCCTACAGGATACTTTCATAATAGCGAAGTGAAAAATACATATGGCAATTATACGTATGCCATTAAAGGAACATTGGACCTTTCAGCGAATACCCAGTCTTCCGGCGGCATCTCGGGTTATATTCAAGTGCCTTCGCCGGCTGCTTCCAACATTTTACTTACTGTTGATGGTGGCGTTTTGAAATTGGGGAATGAATTTAAAGCTGATACTACATTAGCATCAGGAGGACAAAGCACAGGTATACTTACTTTACAGGCAATTAACGGTGGTTTGATTGACGCATCACAAACAACCAAGCTAACAATAGGCAAAACAACCGATGGGTTATCGGGAGTGAGAGACCTGTTTTTTGGGTTAGATGCAACGAGCAATTTATCACAAACAGTGGGCGCAACTGAAGTTAAATTTCCCATTGGTTTAAATACTGCCATAACTCCTAATAATGCTTATATAGCAAACACAGGAACGCAGGATGTGTTTACAGTTGGCGTTAAAAATTCTTTTGATCATCCGTTAAACGATCCTAATAAAGTAATACCAAGGCAATGGAATATCAGCGAAGCAACAAGCGGTGGCTCTGATGCAACTGTCAAATTATCCTGGTTGACGGGGGATATGCCGGGTGGGTTTAATCCTGCAAATCCTGTTTATACCATACACTACTTAGGTTCATGGACAGAAACGCCCGCAACAATAACAGGAACAGGAACTGGCGCTGATCCTTATATTTCCAGCACATCCGGGTTTACTTCATTTTCGCCATTTGGGGTAGATAATCAAACAGGAGTAGTGCCGGTAACATTTGTAAATATCAAAGCCTATCAAAATAATAATGCTGTTCAAATTGATTGGAGCAATGCAACAGAACAGAACGTTCGAAATTACGTTGTAGAAAAATCTGTTGATGGAATTAACTATACTTCTGTAGTAACTCTCAATGCTAAAACAAACAATGGAGGATTTAATAGTTACAGTCAACAGGATATTACTCCAAATGATGGATATAATTTCTATAGAATTAAAGCTGTAGAAGAAAATGGTAATATTAAATACAGTACCATTGCCAAAGTAAATCTAACAACAAAAGACGCAGGCATTGCTATTTATCCGAACCCGGTTAAAGGAGGAGTAATAAGCCTGCAACTAACGGCAATGGATAAAGGAATTTATAATGTGAATTTGAACACATTAACCGGGCAAAAATTATCACTTGGTTCTATTAGTCATTCGGGAGGAAGCGCCACACAAACATTGCATTTGAACAATGCGTTGCCGACAGGAGTTTATACTTTAGAAGTAATTAGCTCTTCCGGAGTTAGAACTGCGCTAAAATTAATTAATCAATAATTTCAAGAAGCTATAAACTTAAAAACCGCCTGATTTTCAGGCGGTTTTTAAGTTTTAGGCGATACTGTTTTTTATAAAAAACTATTATAAAGTTTGCATATACGAAAAAAGTTGTTATTTTTGCCAACACACAATTGAATCAAAAAATTGTACCCTAATACAATTTAACCTTACAATCCCTCCCGTATCCTGTTAATTATACCTTTTCCTTGATAAGCTTTTCACCCCTTGCTAAAATGATTTTCATTTTCGTTTGATATTATATAATCCGTCATCCTTCAAAATTCCGATAGCGTAAGCTATAACCCCACAAAGTTTAAAGATTTACTATTCTGATTCCTGGCTTAACCTGGTCAATTAATCATTTTATCTAACGGCGTTAGTAAAACTCTGCTGCTAACTCCACAAAACTTTGAGCTATGAAACTTTTTACACTCTTGTTGAATTATTGCATAGAAGTAATAAGCAATTGGGGAAGAAACACAACGCATAAAGATCTTGCGCCGGCAAAGATCATTGCGAACAACAAAAAACATCTTAAGCATTTTATACTATTGTTGATGGTGGGTTTTGTTGGTAACGCTAATGGTCAGCAAAATGCGGTAAACATTCCGGGAACTGCAAGCAATTATGTGTCAATTCCAAATAGTTCAGGCATCCAGGCGCTTACTAAAATTACAGTAGAAGCGTGGGTGAATCTTTCAACGTTAGGTCCAAATGGTGGCGGTTGTATTATTACAAAAGGAACAGGTGGTGGTGGAGAAGCATGGTCGTTGGATGTAGATTCTCCGAGCAATAAAATAAGATTTTATTCATGGATAAGTGGTATTCCCTGTATAGCCAGTGCAAATATTCCAAGTAAAAATGTATGGCATCATATTGCAGGTACATACGATGGTTCCAATTTTAAAGTATACGTTGATGGTGTTGCAGGAACATCTTACACTAAAACAGGAAGTCTCCCTACTACGAATACACATGTAATTTCTATTGGTGCTCGTCAATCAGGGACTACGACTTATGATTTTGCTACAGGAGCAAAAATTGATGAAGTAAGAATATGGAATTCTGCTAGAAGTGCTACACAGATACAGACAGATATGTATCATGAAATAGATCCTTCTACATCCGGATTGATGGCATACTACCAGTTTAACGGTACTTCTAATCAATACAATGATCTTACTTCAAATCATAATAATGCTTCCGCAGTTGGAAGTGCTTCCATTGTTACATCAACAGTTCCTATTCCATTCTTTACTGTAGCGAACGGTAGCTGGTCAAGTACCTCAACATGGTCACCTGATCAAGGTGTTCCTCCTTCAGGTTCAAATATTAATGTAGAAATAAAAAACAGTGTTACACTGGATGCTACAAAAACGTTGGAAAGCCTTACTATTGATGCAACAGGAACATTGAATACAACTTCCAGTAATTATGGAATAACAGTAGGCGATGTGGTAAAAAGCGGTGCATTAAGTGCTAATGCGTCTACTATTAATGTTTCAGGCAACTGGACAAATAATGGCGGAACCTTTACGGGTACAAGCACTGTTAATTTCAATGGTACAACGGCTCAAACAATTGATGGAACAGCAGCAACCTCTTTTAATAATATTACGGATGCAAATACAAGTGGTGCAATTACTGTAAATAGTAATACCAATGCAGCAAACTTCACCTTCTCTTCTTCAGGAACATCGTTGGCAGTAAATTCACCGGCAACATTATCTGTTAGTGGTGCGGTTAAATTAAATAATACTGCGAGTACTTCATTGTCTGCGGTTGTGAGTGGTGCCGGAACATTAGAGTGTGGGTCATTGAGTGTTGGTGGAGGAATTACTAATCTTTCAAGTGATGCATCAACTACATTAACATCAACTATTGCTGCATTGAATGTTTCAGGTAATTTAACGCTGACGAGTATAGATGATGCCAGTGATGATAATAATGCTACATTAAATTTACAATCAGGTTCGATTAGTGTAGGCGGTACTGCTAGTTTAACAGAGCCAAATGGAGCTGTAACAACTTTGTCTTTAAATTCAGGTGCTAAATCAGGTACACTTTATTTGGGTGGAGCAACTCCAATTACAATATCGGGAAGCCCGGTAATTGATTTCACGGGTTCTTCTTGTACAGTTAATTATTCATCTAACAGTAATCAATCCATATACAATACAACTTATAATAATCTTAGTTTTTCCGGTACCAGTACAAAAACTTCAGGAGCGGATCTAACTGTAAGCAACGATATTACTATTGAGTCAGGAGCGACTTTTGCCGCATCTACTCATGCCGTTAATCTTTCAGGTAACTGGATTAACAATGGAGGAACATTAACAGGAACAGGAACTATAAATTTAAAAGGAACTTCTAAAACCTTTAGTGGTTCAGGCAGCACGACATTTCCAACATTGTCCGTTAACTCAGGCGCAAGCTATACAATGAACAACACCAATACATGTAGTGCATTGAGTTTTGCATCTGCGAGCTCATCCAGTTCATTAAGCCTTGGTTCAACCGGCGATTTAGCCGTAAACGGCGATGTTACAATAAGCCAGCCAAGTGCTACTGCTACTGCAGCATGGAATATTAATGCAGGTTCAGCTACTGTAACAGGTAATGTAAATATAAGCGGAAGTAATACTAATTCCGGTAGAGTAGGAAAAGTGGTGATCACAACAGGTTCACTTACTGTTGGTGGTAATTTAGTATTTAATTCTCCATCAAGCACAGCGGCACAAGCAGTAGTAGATATGAGCGGCGGGGCCGGTACATTAAATTTAGCAGGGGCATTAACGTTAACAAGTAACACAGGTACTTTAACAGCCGGCTCAACAAGTAATTTTAACTTTAACGGAAACGATCCTCAAACTATTCCAATTGGTTTAAGCAGTATCGTGTACAATAACGTATTAATTAATAACGGAACATCTACGTTAGGTAGTAACGCAATAACAGCGGCAAGAGTAACCGGCAATATTAGTGTGCAATCAGGAACATTAAACAATGGCGGTTTGTCCATTACATTGGCTACTAACAAAAGCTTAAGTGTGGCAGATAATGCAACATTTACATTAACAGGCACATCTGCAATGGCAACGGTTTCCGGTACAGGAACAAGAACATTTACTTCTAACAGTACTGTTAACTATGGAGGTGCAGCGCAAACTGTAACCGCAGTGACATATGGTAACCTTACTTTAAGTGGATCAGGAATTAAAACAATGCCTGCTTCAACATTAACAGTTGCAGGAAGTTTTTTATTAAGTGGAAGCGTTTCTGCCACAGCATTGGCTGCGATCAATATTGCAAAAGACTTTAACCTCAGCGGTACGGCTACTTTTAGTGCAGGTTCATTTACACATTCTATAGGAGGTAACTGGAATAATAGTGCCGGTACATTTACGGCCGGTACAAGCACCATTAATTTAAATGGTGTTAATCAAACAATAACCGGTTCATCCTCTTTTAAAAATTTAACAAAAACAACCTCAGTTCCTGCAACACTTACTTTCACTGCAGGTACAACGCAAACTATAACGGGAACGCTTACACTAACTGGTGCATCAGGTGGTAATTTGCTTAAATTAGTATCAAGTACATCCGGTACACAGGCAAACATAAATCCATCGGCATTTAGCGTTAGTTATGTAGATGTTGCTGATAATAAGAATACAAATGCTACAGCTATCAGTGCATCTAATTCGCACAATAATGGGAATAATACCAACTGGAGCTTTGGGGCATCAAACGTAGTATGGAAAGGCGCTTCCAGTTCGGATTGGAATAATGCTGCTAACTGGGCAGATGGTTATATTCCAAATGCAGGGGATAATGTTACCATTACCAAATCAGGTTCTAACAATCTTTCATTAGAGACTTCTCCAACTGTCGGAAGTTTTACTATCAGTGCCAACAATATTGTTTCTTGTAATGCTAATACTATCAGTGTTGCCGGTAACTGGGCTAACAGCGGAACCTTTAATTCAAATACAGGAACTGTTATTTTTAATGCAGCATCAGGAACTCAAACATTAAATTCGGGTGGGTCTTTATTTAATAAGATATCACATAATGCAGCAGGAACATTACAGCTAACATCCAATGCTTTAACTGTTAGCAACACATTTACAAATTCAGCCGGAACATTTAATGCGAATGGATTTGCAAACACTGTATCTGATCTAACTACTATAAGCGGGGGTACATATACAGCGGGTTCCGGTACACAAGCATTCAACGGCGGGTTAACTATTTCGGGAGGTGTATTTACAGGTTCAACAGGGAATGTATCTGCGGCAGATGTAACTATCAGCAGCGGTACATTAACAGCACCATCATCAGGAGCATTTAATGTAACCGGTGGATGGAGCAACAGCGGAACATTTACGCATAATAGCGGTACCGTTACTTTCAGTGGAAGCTCATTGCAAACTATCAGCGGTGCAACAACTGCATTTAATAAGTTAACAGTAGCCAATACTACATCACCTGTTTCATTAACTACAACTGCAAATATTACTGCTGCAGGAAATTTAACTATCAATGCAAATGCAATTCTTTCTCCGGGTGCTTCTAATACAATAGGCGGTACAGGTACATTAACGGGTAGCGGAACTGTGAAAGTTACTCGTACTACAGCAACAGCTGATTTTATTAATCAATATACCATCAGCAATAAAACATTGACCGGTATTACAGTGGATTATGCTGCTACTGCTGCGCAAACTGTAAATGCATTGAATTATAACAATCTTGTTATTTCAGGAAATCGTGGCAACGCAACGGTTACATTAGCGGCGGGAACAATTGGTATTGCAGGTACATTTAGTGCGTCTGCTACCAATGTTACGTACAGCAAAACAAATAATACAATTGAATACAATGGAGGTACGCAAAATATTACAGGCTTTGATTATAACAGCTTAAAAATATCCAACGGGAATACAAAAACGTTAAGTGCTGTAACTTCGATCACAGACTCATTGAAAGTTTCAAGCAGCACAACGCTTGACCTGTCATCTTATGACCTTACATTGAAGTCAGGATCTTCCTTTACATCAAGAGTAAGTAAAGTAGACGGAACAGTTAATTACAGTAATACAGGACGCTTTATTGTGCAACGTTATATTCCTGCACGTCGTGCCTGGAGATTATTAACAGCGCCGCTTACTGCTTCAAATGATATTTATGATTCATGGCAAAATGGTGGGGCTGCATACAATGCTTCAACGCAAGGGCAAGGAACGATCATCACCGGTACAGGTTCTCTTAATGGTACAGGCTTAGATATGACAAGCAATACTGCATCATTAAAAAGCTTTAACATTACCACCCAGGCGTTGGTAGAAGTTAAGAATACGCATACGCCAATTTCAGGAGGCACTAATGGCAGTGCAGACAATACGGGATATTTTATATTTGTTCGCGGAGATAGAAACCCATTAACTGTTGCGAATCCTAATAATGTAGTAGTGCCTGTTAACAGCACAACTTTAAGCAGCAGAGGCAAATTACAAACAGGAACGCAAACATTTAATATGGGGTCTTTTACCAGTAGTCGTAGATATATGCTGATAGGTAATCCATATGCATCGCCGGTTAATTTTGCCAGCGTTGGAAGAACGAATATTGTTAATCGTTTTTATACCTGGGATCCTACATTAAATACTGTAGGTGCTTATGTAGTTGTGGATGATGCGGCAGATTTCGGAACTTACCTGGTATCAACTTCTGCAACGGGTACTACCCATCAGAATCAATACGTACAATCAGGTCAGGCATTTATTGTGGAAAATATAAGCGCTAACACAGCATGTAGTTTAACCTTTAATGAAACTGCTAAGTCTTCAAATACAAATACTCTTGTATTCAGACCTACAGATAATGCGGAGTCTTTCAGAACTAATTTGTATTTGGTTGACCAGGATACAGCAATTTTAGCGGATGGTAATTTGGTGCAGTTTGATAACAGGTTTAGTGCAGGTGTGGATGTTATGGATGCATTGAAAATGTCGAATACCAATGAATCGATCTCAATAGCAAGAAATACATCATCATTAGCAATAGAAAGAAGACCTGTTATTGGTTTAGCAGATACAATACCTTTTAAATTGAGCAATACAACACAAAGAAATTATCGCTTCGAATTTATTGCGAGTAGCTTGGATCATCCAAATCTAACCGGATATTTAATGGATAGCTATACGGGTAAATCAACTCCAATAGCATTAAATGGTACAACCAGTGTAGATTTTTCGATAGACGCCAACACCGGTTCTCAATTTAATAAACGTTTTAGTGTGGTGTTTGCTTCATCAGATGCACCATTGCCCGTAACGTTCACCAGTATTAAAGCACAAAAAGCAGGAGAGGGCGTAACAGTTCAATGGATCGTTTCTAACCAGGTAAATATTAAACAATACGTTGTAGAGAAATCAACTGATGGAATAAATTTTGCACCTGTTGCCGTTAAAGCTTCCGGCACAAACATAAGTGATGCTTATGGTTGGTTAGATGCTTCTGTTACCAGCGGAACTAATTATTATCGTATTACCAGTGTTGGTATAGATGGAAGCACATCACATAGCGTGATAGTAAAAGTTATTACAACTACGGATGGGGTGGGTAACATTACAGCTGCAATGGTTGCCGGTAATACTATAAATATGGAATTGACCAATATGTCAGCGGGTAATTACAAAACCGTATTATATAATAATATAGGACAGGCAATTCTAAGAACAAATATTGCACATTCGGGTGGATCAGCCGTACATAACATCCCGGTTAAAAATAATTTTGCAAAAGGAATTTATCGTCTGGAAATTTACAAACCGGATAATAGCAAGATGATAATCAACGTGGCAAACTGAGAATCTACCTTATAGTTTTAATTTGATGCAGGCGAAAGCCTGCATTTTTTTATCAGATAATGGTCAAATTATCACATTGATTATATTTTTATTTGGTAAGGCAACGAAAAACAGTAATTTTACGTCCTGTTAATAAGCGACTTCGGTTGCTTGTCTCGTTTGGTTTGTTTATAGTGTGAATAGATTTTGTGGCAAGAAGAGGTGACACTTTGGGGAAGGTTGTCACCTCTTTTCTTTTATATACTCTTATACTTCACCTATATTTCAATTATATATTTTTATTGAGAATATGTTTTAAGGATAATATCTGTTAACAGAAATATTTTTCCATCTTTTTAGAATGTTAATTTGCATCCTCTTGCAATCGTTCCCGCAAACGATTGCACAAATAATGATTTTAAACACGACTGTTAAATTAAATTATCTAATTACCTTCAAGCCCGTTTACGATTGTATTGCGGAGTTTATCTCTTCCCCATAAACTTCATGAAACCAAAAAATACCCTATATCCATCCTTTTAAAGCCTGGTTTAATGTTGTACCCATCCGCAGTTATCAATTTATTTATTGTAAAAAGCGCATATACATAACGGTTATGTATTGCTAAAAATATTTAAAAGCTTAAACTTTCAAGTACATGAATATTACTTCTACTGCCCAACAACGATTACACTTTTTTTCAAATTTGTTTAAAATGAAATCCTTTATTGTTTTATTGCCTATGATTTTTTTGTGTAGCGCACAAACCTTTAGTCAGCAAACAATTAGTTTTGAAGATGGCACCGTTAACGGGTTTAATAATGGAAGTAGTATGACCGGTATTGCGGCTAGTACCACATTTGCCAGAACAGGTACATATTCAGTTACAGCTAAATCCAGTTCTGCGAGCTCTTCAGTCAGATATTTTAAAAACACTTTTACTACTGTAACAGGAACCAATTATCACTGTATTTGTTGGATAAGAGCAGGAGATGCAGCCACAAAATTAGCTATGTCTATTGATGGTTCAACTCCTACACCTGCTACAGGTACTCCAACGACCTTTACCAGATATACAGCTACAAATACTTCTCAAAAAGACATTCGTGTCGCTATGGTTAACAGTAGTGTTGCGGATAATATTTATGTAGATGACGTTGTTTATTACACGGGTAGCAGTACTACAACAGATATTCTTTCTCCGAATACTCCTGTTACAACAGGTTCATCCGGTTCAAATAGCGGTGGACATGGACTTTTAACATGGACATCTGGTGGAGATAATACAGGGACAGGTACTACAGGAGTGCAGGCAACAATGATATTGCAATACACAGGCACAGGAACTCCTTCTGCTGGACCTACATTAAACAACCAGGCAAGTTATGCTGTTAATGATGTGATTAGTACGAATTGGAAAGTTATTAATGTAAGTGCTGCTGCGGCAGGCACAAATGTTGATGCAGGCGCTATTTCTTCGACAACATATTATGCTATATATCATAGAGATCTTGCTTACAACTGGTCTGCAGCTCCTTCATCTAATACAACCGGTTTAATAACAGTAACAGTTGTTACAAGTACAAATTATTATAATGCAGCAAATTCAGATGTAACCGATGTGAATAATTGGTGGTCAAACACAAATGGAACTTCGGGCACTCATCCTTCAAACTTTACGGCAAACAATCAACTTTTTAATATTACTCATACAGGTTCTACCATGTCAACAGCCTGGACTGTTTCAGGAACCAGTTCAAAAATTATTTTAGGAGACGGCAGCACAACCAATTCTTTTTCTATTCCATCCGGTTCAGCATTAACAGGTACCATAGATGTTACCAATGCTGCAACATTAAATATAGCAAACACAACGAACCCTACCTTAGGAACACTTGGTACGTCAAGTACAGTTGCTTACACAAATGGAAGTTCAGCACAAACAGCATCAGCTACGGCATACGGTAATCTTACTATAGCCAATGGTACTGGTACAGTATCTTTATCGGCAGCTACTACCGTAGCAGCTAATTTAACTATTACATCAGGCACATTAGATGTGACGGGAAGTAATTATGGATTATCAGTTGCCGGTAACTGGAGTAATAGCGGAACCTTTACTCCCGGAAGTGGAACTGTAACCTTTAATGGTACTACACAGGCGATCAGCGGGTCATCCACTACCTCATTTTCGGGAATTACAATTAATACAGGTTCTACTTTAACCGGTCCTTCGGCTGGAACTATTAACGTGGCTGGTAACTGGACAAATAATGGAGCGTTTACGCATAACGGCTGTACAGTAAACTTTAATGGAACAACTACTATCAGCGGTTCTGCAACCAATTCATTTAACAATTTAAGCATTGCTTCATCATCTACATTAACCGGTCCTTCGACAGCTACCATTAACGTAGCGGGTAACTGGAGTAACAGCGGTACATTTACACATAATAGCGGAACAGTTGTACTTAACAGTACTACCAATCCGAGTACTCAAACAATTAGCGGAAGTACAACCTTTAATAATCTTACTACTGGTAATACAGGCGTTACAACAGCTTTTGGAACTTCTACTACAACTATAGCAGGTAACTTTAGCGTAGGCGGTGGTACTATGGACGGAGGAACATCTACCATTATTTTCACCGGTGCGTCTAAATCTCTGCAAGGTAGTACTGCAAAAAATTTCTATAACCTGCAGATCAATAATGGAGCATCTCTAACTCAAACTGCAGGAACCAGTGTTACTGTAAGTAATTCATATACCAATAATGGGAATGGTTCATTTACACAAGATGCAACAAGGACCATTACTTTTAAAACGGCATCTCCTTTTTCTCTTTCAGGTACAGGAACTTCTACTTTTGGAAATGTGAGCATTGCGGGAGCTATTACAGTAAATGCAGGATCACACAATTTTACTGTTTTAGGTACAATTGATTTTACCAATGCTTCCGGCGTATTTAATGGTGGAACAGGCACCGTTACTTTTTCCGGAGCAAGTGCAGCTATCGGTAACGGAAGTAATGGAACATTCAATTTCAACAATATAGCAATTGCATCATCATCTACTCTTAGCAATGCACTTAATAAGAATTTTAATATTGCAGGAAACTGGACAGATAACGGAACATATACAAAAGGAACCGAAACCATTACTTTTAATGGTTCATCAAACCAAAATATAGTAACGGGTGAAACATTTAATAATGTTATCATAAATAATGCTGCCGGTATTACGCTAAGCGGTTCTTCTACTTCTGTAAGCGTTGCTGGTACACTTACTCTTACCGGTGGAAATGTAACTTTGGGAAGTAACAATTTGATTTTAGCAAGTGCAAATGCTGTTGCAGGAACTCCTGCTTCATCTAATCACATTGTTACCAATAGTACAGGATTTGTACAAAGTGTATATTCAACCGGTTCTTATACTTTCCCTGTAGGGTTTGATGCAGGAGATTACAATCCGGTAATTATTACTAATAACAGCGCTTCTTCACAAACATATACAGCAAGAGCAGCATCGGCATCAGTGGTAACAACTTCATTAACCGATGGGCTAAAAGCTGCATGGAGCATTGGGGGTATAACAACATCTTCATCTCAGTTAGCTTTTCCTTGGAATAGTGGTTCGGATGTTGCAGGTTCAGCACCTACAAGTGGCGTAGCATATTATAGTAGTGGTACTTCATCGTGGGCACAACAAGGAGGGAGCACTTCTGGAGGACCTACTAATTATACCACAACATATTCTCCGGTTAGTACAAGCTCTTCTTCAAATTATTGGTCTGTTGGGTCTTCTTCCTGTACAGCACCAACTACCATTTATTCTGTAACTGGAGGCGGGGCATATTGTACTGGTGGAACTGTTGCAATTGGATTAAGCGGCTCTCAGAGCGGAGTGTCTTATCAATTGTTCAACGGAGCATCTTCTGTAGGTAGCCCGGTATCCGGTACAGGCACTGCTATAAGCTTTGGTACTTTAGCGTATTCAGCAGGTACATATACCGTAAAATCAACAACAAGCGGAGGTTATTGTGCAGTTGCCATGGCAGGTTCACCCAGTTCCGTATCAGTTTCTGTTAATTCAAATCCTACAGCTGCAATAACCAGCAGCAGTACATCTATAATCAGTGGTGCCAATACTACGATAAGTGGAACAATATCGGCAACAAATCCTTTCACACTTACCTTGAGTGATGCAAGTACAGTAACTACACAATCGAGCGGAACATGGAGTAAAACAGTTAGTCCCATTACTACTACAACTTATACGCTTTCAAGCTTAACAGATGCAACAGCATGCAGTACCGGTACTTTGAGTGGCAGTGTTACTGTCACCGTTGTTCAGGCGCCTACTGCAGGTAGTACAATTGTTACAGGCTCAACTAGTAGTTCTCAGACGGTTTTAACATTGACATTGCCGCCAAGTAACGGAGGTTCAAGCAGAATAATAATTGGTAAAAAAGCAGCATCAACAGGCTTTACACCAAGCAGTGGTACAAGCTATGCGGCTCAAACAAGCACTACACAAAACTTCACAACTGCTACAGCAGCAGGAGCCGGTGGCGATGTTATCATATATAATGGAACCGGTAGCGGACCTGTTACTGTAACGGGATTATCAGCCTCATCAACTTACGCATTTACAGTGTATGAGTATAATGGTACCGGAACAGCTTCTAATTATTACACTGCAGCATCGGGCAATAGTGCTACTGCTATTACTGGTGCCGGAGGTACTACTGCGGTTTTCTTTGATGATTATGAAAGTTCTTCTTTTAGCTCTCCTACATTAACAAGTAATGCCGCTAACCTTGTACCTGCAAGCACCAACATAACTTATACCGCCAGCGCTGTTAGCGGAAAAGAAACTCCGTCTATTTTGAGCGCCGGAGGATCCAATGCATTTCAAATAATAACAGGTTCATCGCCCAGTACAACCACGGCTTCTCTTACAAGTAACATAAATCAATATCAATCTCCTTTTAATACTAAGCTTGCTTTAAATACCGGAACAATAACATGGACATTCAACATGTCTGCTTTAAAAAGTTCAAACGTAAGTGCTACCTGGGCTGGTAATAACAACCAAGCGACTGTACTTTGTTCAGACGCAACTTTTAGTGTAAGCGCCGGTAATGGATATGCATTAATACTTGGAGGAGCAACTAATAAAACAGTTCAACTGGTACGATTTACTAACGGGCTGGGAGGTACTCTGACTTCCATCGGTTCATTTACAACTACTAATTCAATGACAAACTTTTTTTCATTCAAAGTAGTGTTTACTCCGGATGGAAGTGGAAGCGGGACCTGGACCGTAAATTATGCAGACAATGGTTCTTCTGCGTTTGCAAACCCTACATTGGCAGCTACGACTACAAGTATAGCAAATACAGCAGAGCCGGTTGGCACAAGCTATTTAAACACAACAATGACCTCTTTTGGTTATGCTATGTCCCACTCTAACTCTTCTGGATATGGTTGTATATGGGACAATTTAAAAGCGGTTGTTAGTGGAGTTTCCAGTTGTACTACTCCGGCAGCATTTGTAGCTGGTGGGGGCGGTAGTTATTGTGCAAGCGGTAGCGGAGTTAGTGTAACACTCAGCGGATCTGAAACAGGAACTTCATATCAACTATATAATGGCGCGACTGCAGTGGGTAGTTCTGTATCAGGAACGGGTAGTGCTATAACATTTAATAATGTAACTTCTTCTTCCGGCACAACAACTTATACCGTGAAAGGAACAAGCACTTGTGGTACAACAACAATGGCGGGCAGTGCAGCAGTAACAGTGAATGCAAATCCTGCAATAACCAGTGCTACAACAGGAAGTAATTCATATGGCAACGCTGCCACTTACCAGATAACGGCTTCGAATACTCCTACAGGTTACAGCACATCAACTTTACCGAGTGGTTTTTCTCTTAATTCATCTACAGGATTGATCAGCATTGCTAACACGGCTGCTGTTGGGACATACAATATAACCATTACAGCCTCTAATGCAAATTCTTGCTCAGGAAGTACAACATTGGTTTATACTATTGTTCCCGGAACTACAACATGGAAAAGCGGAAATTCTACTTCAGACTGGTCAACATCAGGTAACTGGACGAACGGCGTTCCCTCTACTTCGGTAGATGCCAGCATACCTGCAGGAAATACTCCGTATCCGGCATTAACAACAAATATTACTGTAGGAAATCTGACCTTTGGTACAGCGGCAACACTTACCATTGGAGCCAATACTTTAACTATTAACGGAACAATATCGGGAGCAGGAACATTTACAGGTTCGTCTGTTTCTAACCTGGTATTAGGTAATAGTAATTTAAACCCAACTTTAAACTTTACTTCCGGAGCTGACACGCTTTTCAATTTAACATTGAATGATAATGCTACCGCTACTTTAGGAAGCACGCTTAAGCTGGCAGCACGTACAAATGGAACTTCTGCTAAATTAACTGTAGGTAATAGTTCTATATTGAATACGGCTGATGGTCTTACATTGATATCTGATAATTATAATACAGCTGCTGTTGGTCCTATTGGAACCAATGGTAGCATTACAGGTAATGTAACCGTACAACGTTATTTACGTAGTAACGATAATACGCCTTATTTAGATCCTAATGGAAATATTTATTCCGGAAGTGCAAAACGTGCATGGCGTTTGTTAACTGCTCCATTCAAAAACAGCGGAGTACAAACTATTTACCAGGCATGGCAGGAAAATGGATTGGTGTATGAAGATGGAGATGCATCTACTCATGAAAAAGGAACACTTATTACAGGACCTAATGCTAACAATGGATTGGAATCAGGTATTAATGCGAATTATTCAATGAAAGCATTTAATTATTCCACGCAGAAACTGGAAAATGTTGATAATACCAATGTAGCCATTTCGCAAGGCAGTAATGGAGGCTCCGCAGAAAATACCGGATACTTTATATTTATTCGTGGAGATAGAAATCCGGCGACTATAAACAATCCTAATTCAGGAATTGTTCCTGTTGACAACACTACATTAAGTGCAAAAGGTATATTACAAACCGGACCCCAGGTATTTCCATTAGTAGCATCGTCAGGAATTTCTTCTCAGAAATATACGTTGGTTGGTAATCCTTATGCTTCGCCAATCGATCTGAATTCAGTGTCATTCAGTGGTTATTCAGGTAATATCGATGTGTATACATGGGATCCTTCTATTGGCGATGTGGGTGCTTATGTATTATTGGAAAATGAATTTAACGGGTCCGGTTATTCCGGCTTCCAAACAAATGCTCAAAGCAACCAGACCAGTTACATCCAATCTTCGCAAGCATTCTTTGTATTGGGAAGCACTAACTCTCCTTCAGTAACCATTAATGAAAGCAGTAAAGTGGCAGCACAAAATAACAACTTAGTGTTCCGTCCAACGGGAGCGCCGGCAAATCCATGGATGATCGCAAGATTGTATAATGTAAATAATGACAATTCGGTAAACAGTATCGATTACAATCAAACATACTTTAATAATGCTTACAGCATGGATGCTGTATTAGGAGAAGATGCTCCTAAGCTGGCAAACATTGGTGAGACCTTCTCTGTAATACGTGGCGGTTCTTCTTTATTCTCTGACAGAAGACCGAATTTACGTGAAATGGATACGGTGTTCTTCAAACTGCTTCGTACAAAAGCACAACAGAAATACCAGTTGCGTTTCTTTGACAGCATTCCCGGCACTAATTTAGAAGCGTGGTTGAAAGACAATTATACAAATGATTCAATGTTGATATCATTGACTGATTCTTCATCCATATACAGCTTCACCAGTGGAGGAGTTGATGGTAGCGGACATAATATTGATTCCATTCGTTTCAGCATTCTGTTCCGCCCCCAAGCTCCGGTACCTGTAACGTTTACCAATGTAAAAGCACAATGGATGGGTAACAGCAACGTATCTGTTCAATGGAATGTAGCCAATCAATTAAATATCAATAAGTATGAAGTGGAAAGATCAGCGGATGGAAAAACCTTCAGTAACGCTGCCGATATAACAGCTCAGCTGGGTGGAGCTACAGCACAATATAACTGGACAGATAATATGGCGATTAAAGGGGACAATTATTACAGGATCAAGAGCATAGGCAATGACGGTAAAGTGGAATATAGCCAGGTAATGAATATAAGTATAGGTATTCAGGCACCGGATATAGCTATTTATCCTAATCCTGTAAGCGGTAATAGTATAGGGCTGAAATTCACTAATATGCCATCGGGTAAGTACCAGGTAAATGTGATAAACCAGTTAGGTCAAATTGTATTAACTGATAATATAACACATGCCGGGGGCAATGCAACGCAAACGGTACCAGTTAATAAAAATATAACCAAGGGTTTGTACAGGTTAGAAATAATTAAAGCTAATAATATCAAAACAAATATTAACTTTGTTTATTAGTTCTTATCTTAGCATTTAGAATTAACCTTATACAAATTCAAACAAGACATGAAAAGAAATAGCAAATTTATCTTATTAGCTATCGCGATGTTCGTTTTTTTTAATATGATGCCTGCAAAAGGGCATGCCCAGGATGCTGTAGGGGATTTAGATCCTCAAGGTGATGTTGATGCCCCGATTGACGGAGGTATAAGTATATTACTAGCTGCTGGAATAAGCTATGGACTTGCAAAAAGAAAAGCTGATAAAACAGAAAACGAAAATTCAGCTCTCTAATTAATATTTAGATTTAAAGATTAACTAAGCAGTAAGCATGGAAGACACACTCTCCATGCTTTTGTATGTTATTGATTTTGCTTAATTCGCGAATTCTTCAGGGCATAGCTCTAAAAGTTGTTTTTATTATTAATTTTAACGAGTTTTGCGTACCAATATTACTGGAAAGTCGGGCTGTTGTTTTTTTTCAATAATCTTATAATTATACCTCTGTTTTAGTGTTTGCAGCACTTTTTCTTTAATCTTTTCCCTGAACTATATATGTTATGACTAAATTTATTTATGCCGATTGTTCTTACAAGTTAAAAAAAACTTCGTTTCTCGTTCGCTGTTTTTCCATTAGTTTATTAGTAGTTACGTTATTTTCATCTTGTGGTATTATCAAAAATTCTTATTATTTCAAAGAAGTAAAAAGAGATACTACTATTTCTTCACTTGTAACTCCATCAATTGATCTTAAAATTCAGAAAAAAGATCTTTTAGCAATAGGGGTGACAAGCTTTAATAAAGAAGATGATATTTTTTATAACGGAGAAGTTTTACCCCCGGGAGTACCGCTTACCTACTCGGTTGACAGTAATGGGAATATACAATTTCATAGATTAGGATTAGTGAAGGTGGAAGGCAAGTCTCTTTCTGAAGTTAAAACTGAATTGGAGTCCGAATTACAACCATATTTAAAAGATCCTATTATTAAAATAGCTTTTGCAAATCATAAGATAACTGTTTTTGGAAGTGTTGCTCATGCTACGGCAGTCAATATAGTAGATCAACCTATATCTTTATTTGATGCATTGGTTCAGGCCGGAGACCTGACCGCTGATGCTGTTAGAAGAGATGTTTTGATAATCAGAGACTCTGCAAATAAAAAGCAGTTCACTCACATTAACCTTGAAAATACATCAGTCTTCAATTCTCAGTATTATTATCTTCAGCCTAACGATCTTGTTTATGTAAGGCCAAACATAGAAAAGACCGAGCGTGACGCCAAGTTACAACGAACACAACAGGTCATTACAATGACGGCGGGTACCTTATCTATTATTTTATTTGTATTAGACAGAGTAATTAAATAGCATTCCATATAATAAAAATATGTCCGAACTACAACAACAAAGCCTGCATGATCAACCAAAAGAAGAAGCAAATATATTTATACTTCTGATTCAGAAGTATCTGCCTTTTTGGCCATTATTTGCACTTACCATACCAATAGCTTTAGTTTTTTCATACGTACTCTATCGCTCACAAACGCCCATATATGTAGCTAACTCCAAGGTTTTATTAAAAGATCCATCAAAAGGAAGTGACTCAAAAATATTAGATGCGTTAAATATTTCCGGGGAAAAAAAGGTCGTAGATAATGAAATAATTGTGCTTAGATCATCAGGTTTAATGCAACAGGTAGTGGAAGAGCTTGATTTATACGCACCGGTATTTAACGAGGGAAAAGTAAGGGCAGAAGAACTTTATGGAGATAACTCTCCTGTAAAATTCATTGCGTTAGAAAAAGACAGTATTACTGAATTTAATAAATATTATTTTAACGTAAACTGGAAGAACAGTACAATTACGATCGCCAATCAAACCGTTCCGTTTGACTCAACAGCATTATTAGGTAGAAATGTTTTTAGGTTATTGGTAAATCGTGAATACAATCATAATTTAACCGGGAAAAAATATTTCGTTCAAATTACTCCTTCTGCTAACGTTGCAAGATCCATTATTGCGTCTTTAAAAGCTGTTGCCATCTCTCAAAATTCCTCAGTAATAGATGTTAAATTAGAAACTCCTATTCCTGATAAAGGAATAGATATTTTGACAAAGCTATTTAATGTGTATGTACGTACAGGTATTGATGATAAAAACCAAACAGCCGCAAAAACACTGAATTTTATTGAAGGAAGATTACGCATAGTTATATCTCAATTAGACAGTGTAGAGGGGAATATAGAAGCATATAAAGCAAAGCAGCAAATATATGATTTGGGTGCCCAGAGTACACTTTACATGGATAAGGTAAGGTCGTTGGATGCTCAAAAGAGCCAGGTAGAATTACAATTAGATGTATTGAACGAGATCAATAATTATGTTCTGAATAAAGGTAAAAAACCGGGCACTGTGCCTTCTCAAATGCTTATCAATGATCCTGTTTTACAAAACCTTTTGTCATCGTTGTACAATGCAGAATTTGATTATGACAGAACTCAAAGTAGTTCCGGAGAAAAGAGTGAGCAGGTATTATTAGCCAAAGAAAAAGTAGACAGAATTAAAAAAGATCTTCTCGAAAATATTTCGAATATCAGAAGCAGTTTGCTTACGATAAAAAATGATGTTGAATCCAATATTGATCTTAATAATACCTTGTTACAAGGTGTACCAACCAAAGAAAGAGGCTTACTTGAAATCAGCCGGCAGCAAGCTATAAAAAACAGTATCTATTCTTATTTGCTTCAAAAAAGAGAAGAAACGGCTCTTTCTTCTGCAGCTACCATTGCAGATTTACGGATACTGGAAACAGCCAGCATTTCAGGACCAGTAAGACCAGTTGCCAATAATTATTACATCGGCGGTCTCGTAATAGGACTTTTATCTGCTGTCTTTATTGTTTTATTAAAAGAGCAATTTAAGAGTAATGTGTTATTTAGGGACGATATTGAGAAGAAAACAGCCATCCCGCTGGTAGGAGAAATCATTCAGGCAAATACAAAAAATACTATTGTTGTTCAGGATGGTAAAAGAAGTGTTATCGCAGAACAATTTAGAACCATACGAACGAATTTGAACTTTATCGGTTTAAATGAAGAGAAAAAAGTATTGCTCGTAACATCAAGTATTTCAGGTGAAGGAAAAAGTTTTACTGCTATTAATCTGGCAATCGGGTTCACACTTACCGGCAAAAAAGTAGCATTACTGGAATTAGATTTGCGTAAACCCAAATTAAGCCGCATTTTGTCTATAAACAGAGATATTGGTATCTCTAATTATTTAGCAGGTAATGCCACTTTGGATCAAATTATAAAGCCTACAGCAATAAATGACCTGTTTCTATTGCCATCAGGAGCTTTGCCACCTAACCCAACTGAGTTAGTAGCAAAACCGGAAATTAAAGTATTGATCAATGAATTGAAAACAAAATTCAATTATGTAATTATCGATACGGCTCCCGTTGCTCCTGTAACGGATGCGTTGTTAATAAAAGATCTTGCTGATGTTACTTTATTTGTAATTAGACATGATTACACACCGAAGTCGTTTGTTAAAATGATAAACAATTATCACGCAAACAATAAATTCAATAACATGACAATTGTGTTTAACGGCGTGAAAAAGCGTGGTATTGTTATTGCTGGGCTTGGAAAAGCATATGGATATGGTTATGGCTACGGATACGGTTATGGATATGGTTATGGCTACGGATACGGCAACGAAAAATTTGCTATGTCTAAAATGCCTGATTGGTTGACAGAAATTACGGATAAGATTAAGCAGCTGTTTCGTAAATAACTTTTATGCTTAAGTAAAAATGTCTTTAGTTACAAAAAATATGTAACTGAGGAATAGCGAAGCTATGCAACTAAACGAATCATATTGGTTTGCGGTTTATACAAAACCGAGATGGGAAAAAAAAGTAGCTAAGCTTTTAAGTGAGAAGGAAATTGAAAATTATTGCCCTGTAAATAAAATAATTAAGCAGTGGAGCGATAGAAAAAAAACAATATTGGAACCTGTTTTTAAATCGTATGTATTTGTAAAAGTGCAGGATGAAAAAAAATGGGAGCTTAAAAAGATCAACGGGATTTTAAATTTTGTGTATTGGTTGGGCAAGCCTGCCCGTATTCGTGATGAGGAAATAAATACAATAAAAAAATTCCTGAATGAATTTTCAAATATTGAAGTTGATTATACTGATATAAAGGTAAATAGCAAAGTAAGAATTAAACAAGGAGTATTGATGAATTATCATGGAATTATATTAGAAGTAGTAGGAAATCGTGCAAAGGTTAAAATAGAAAGCATGGGAATTCAATTGAGTGCTCAATTTGATAAAAACAACATTGAATTATTAGCGCATCAGCGATAATAAAGTTTTATTAATCAGTTCTAAAAAATGAATAAAGGAGATAAAATATTTGTTGCAGGGCATAGAGGATTGATGGGAAGTGCCATCGTACGTTCTTTGCAAAAAAAAGGATATACAAATATTATAACCAAAACGTCTTCTGAACTTGATTTGAGAGAGCAACAACAGGTGAGAGATTTTTTTATTGCAGAAAAACCTCAATTTATTTTCCTGGCGGCGGCCAAAGTAGGAGGGATTTATGCAAATAATACTTATCCTGCCGATTTTATTTATGATAACATGGCTATTCAAAATAACGTTATCCATGAAGCATATCGTAATAATGTCGACAAGCTTCTTTTTTTAGGTAGTAGTTGCATATATCCTAAACTTTCTCCACAACCAATTAAAGAAGAGTATTTGCTAACGGGATTATTAGAAACTACCAACGAAGCTTATGCCATTGCCAAAATTGCCGGCATCAAGCTTTGTCAATATTATCAAAAACAATACGGTTGTAGATTCATTAGCGCAATGCCTACTAATTTATATGGGCCAGGCGATAATTATAATTTACAAAACTCGCATGTGCTGCCGGCGTTAATAAGAAAATTTCACGAAGCAAAAGTTAATAACCACCCGTCTGTTACCATTTGGGGAAGTGGTACTCCGCGTAGAGAGTTTTTATATAGTGACGATGCCGCTGATGCTTGTATTTTTTTAATGGAGGATTATGAAGGAGCCGATTTTTTTAATATTGGCGTAGGTGTTGATAATACGATCGCTGAATTATCTCTTATTATAAAGGAGATAGTTGGTTTTACAGGAGAGCTGGTGTTTGATACCTCTAAACCGGATGGTACTCCCCGTAAATTATTAAGTGTAGATAAAATAAAAGGATTAGGGTGGCATTCTTCTGTCTCTTTAAAAGAAGGGATACGTTTAGCATACAACGATTTTGTAAATAAGTACGATTATTATGTACATAAAGAAAGTTCACTTATATAATTGTATCTAATATCGCACGCAAAGTTTGCATGAATAAAAAAGTTCTCTTTTTAACCTTGAAGATTTTTTCTGCAGCCGGTGGAATAGAAAGAGTATGTAGAATATTGGGTAAGGCTATTTCTGAATTAAATGAAAACCCTCAGCAGAATGTAGCTATATATTCTATGTATGATAAATCATCAAACTTTGATTCAAAGTATTTTTCAAAAGATACTTACAAAGCATTTGACAGAAAGAAAACTAATTTTGTTATAAATGCTGTTAGACAGGGCGTTAAAAGCGACATTGTCATTTTAAGTCATATTAATTTGTTGTTACCCGGTTTTTTGATTAAGCTTTTTTCTCCAAAAACAAAGTTAGTACTCCTGGCTCATGGTATTGAAGTTTGGGATACATTCCCCAAAAAGAGGATAAAGATGCTTAACAGCGTAGATAAAATATTAGCAGTAAGCAGGTTTACGCAAGATAAAATGACGGAATACAATCAGCCTGATAAAACACGCTTTACTATTTTAAATAATTGCCTTGATCCTTTTTTACCTGCTCTTCAACAAAAAGATAAGGATACATCTTTAATGAAAAAATATAATTTTTCAGAAAATGATATCATATTGATGACACTTTCCCGCCTTACGAAAGATGACCGTTATAAAAATTATGATAATGTTATTAATGTTGTAAGTGATATTAAAGTGCAGCATCCTAACTTAAAATATTTTCTTGTAGGAAAATACAGCGAAGAAGAAAAGCAGCGTCTTGAAAAATTTATTAAAGAAAAAAAAGTTCAGGATTCTGTTGTTTTTGCCGGCTATATACCCGATGAAGAATTGGCAGCACATTATAATCTTTGTGATGTTTTCATTATGCCAAGTCAAAAAGAAGGCTTTGGTATTGCTTTTATTGAAGCCATGTTTTATGGAAAACCTGTAATTGCCGGGAATCAGGATGGATCTACGGATGCACTTTGCAACGGTCAATTAGGGCTGTTGGTAAATCCCGATAATTTGGAAGATATAAAATCAGCTGTACTTACTGTACTATCGGATATAAAAAAATATAAACCAAGTACAGATATGCTTATGCAACATTTTAGTTATCCTACGTATAAAAATAATCTTCAAAAGGCTATAGAACAATTGTAATTTTTTACTTCTTACTACATTTATTAAATGCAAACAGATTTGATGCAAAAAGATCAAGAGCCTCACTGGGACATGGTTGTTAAACCTACTTCCGGACTTCTTCAAATTAATTTAAAAGAAGTTTGGCGATATAAGGATTTAATGTGGTTGTTTGTACGAAGAGATTTTGTTGCACAGTACAAACAAACAATATTAGGGCCATTGTGGCATTTTATTCAGCCAATATTTACAACTGTTATGTTTTTATTGGTTTTTAACCGAATAGCGAATATTCCTACAGATGGCATAAAGGCACCATTATTTTACATGTCTGGTATTACCATATGGAACTATTTTTCGGGATGTTTAATGAATACTTCCAATACTTTTATTGGGAATGCCTCAATTTTTGGTAAGGTTTATTTTCCAAGATTGATCATCCCGTTGTCAATTGTTATCTCAAATGTAGTTCGCTTGGTTATACAGCTTTTGTTGTTGGTTGTTTTAATGGTTTGGTATCACTTTCATGGATTTCCTATTCACCTCAGTATATATTTGTTGCTTATACCTTTTTTAATAATAATCATGGCTGGTATAGGGTTGGGATTAGGAATAATTATTTCTTCGCTCACAACTAAATATCGCGATTTTACTGTACTTATATCATTTGCCATACAATTAGCAATGTATGCAACTCCAATAGCGTATCCACTTTCTTATCTTAAAAACAGAAGTTATAAATGGGCAATAGATATTAATCCTATAACGTCTGTAGTAGAAGCGTTTCGGTTCTCTCTTTTTGGTAAAGGGAATTTTAACTTTGGCAGTCTGGGGTATAGCGTAGTATTTATGATTGTTGTACTGTTTATCGGCGTTATAACTTTTAATAAAGTGGAAAAAACATTTATGGATACTGTATAATCATCAAATGAAATAGAATCTAAGATATGAGTAGTAGTATTATTAAAGTTGAAAATCTTTCTAAACAATATAGATTAGGACAAATAGGAACCGGCACGTTTAGTCATGATATAAATCGTTGGTGGTATAAAGTCCGCGGCAAAGAAGATCCGTATTTAAAAATAGGAGAAGCCAATGACAGAACTTCTAAAGGAACCAGCGAGTATGTTTGGGCTTTGAATGATATTAATTTTGAAGTTGAAAAGGGAGAAGTACTTGGTGTTATTGGTCGTAATGGAGCAGGAAAATCTACATTGCTAAAAATACTGAGCAGGACAACTACTCCCAGCATTGGTTCCATAAAAATAAAAGGTAGAATTGCAAGTTTATTGGAAGTAGGCACAGGGTTTCATCCCGAATTAAGCGGCAGGGATAATATCTTTTTGAATGGGGCTATCTTAGGTATGACAAAAACCGAGATTAAAAGAAAGTTTGATGAAATAGTAGATTTTGCCGGTGTGGAGAGATATATAGATACTCCTGTAAAACGTTACAGTAGTGGCATGTATGTTCGTCTTGCATTTGGTGTAGCTGCTCACCTGGAGCCAGAGATATTAATTGTAGATGAAGTGTTGGCTGTAGGAGATGCAGAATTTCAAAAGAAAGCACTTGGAAAAATGAAAAGTGTAAGTAATAATGACGGTAGAACTGTTTTGTTTGTAAGTCACAATATGGCTGCATTGGAAACACTTTGCAGTAAGGCTATTTTGCTGGAAAATGGCAGCCTGGTAGATGGAGGAGCTCCCAGCGCTATAATTAAAAAATACATCAGCAATTCATCAAACTTTAAGCGCCATCTAGATTTAAGTAATTCACAAACAAAGATAGGTAACGAGAATATTGAGGTATTACTTGCTACAGCCGAAAATGGAAGCTCAAAAGATAAAGAGGATGTAATAGATATCAAATCGGCTCTTGATTTAAGATTTATTTTTATTAATAAAACAAAGGAGGCTGAAATTTCGGTAGGCTTTGATCTAAGAACCTTAAAAGGAGATACTGTATTTGGATCACTTAATAAAGGAACTTATGAAATAAATAAAGAATCAGAGGTTGTATGTCATATCCCTGGTGATTTCTTAAACAGTGAGGTGTATCAAATATTCCTCTATTTTCATACTAAACAAATGGATCCATTATTTTCACAAATGGATATTCTTACTTTTGAGATCAAGGATACAGTAAGGGAATCAGGATATCTTGGCAAGGTTAATGGATTTATACGCCCCATTCTAAAATGGGAAAAAATACAATAAGGCAATGTCAATGATACGATTATTTGTCCTTGGATTTAAGGGGTTTTATTTATTAAAGAATCTTCCGGCTAATTTATTAGATACGATAGATTCTGTAATAATAGCTAAGGATCCAAGTATTGAAAATGATTATTTCGATGATATTTGCAAAGAGTGCATCATGAGAAAAATTAATTTTTTTCAAAGAAAATCTGAGCCTTCTACAGAAGCATCTTATTCAATATTTGTAGGTTGGCGATGGCTAAGCAATGTTGATAGCAAATCGAAAGTAATTGTATTTCATGACTCTCTCTTGCCTAAATACAGGGGTTTTAATCCTTTAGTAACTAGTCTAATAAATGGCGATACCATTATTGGTGCAACTTGTTTATTGGCAAATGCAGAATATGATAAAGGAAATATAATAAGCCAGCAATCCAAAGAGATTACATACCCGGTAAAAATAGAAGATGCCATTACAATTATGGCTGATATCTATTTGAATCTTTTGATAGATTTTATTAATAGTATTAAAAACAAGAGCCTTCAATATTATCCGCAAAATGAAGCGCATGCATCCTATAGTTTATGGCGGGATGAACAGGATTATTTTATTGATTGGAATTGGGATGCAAACAAAATTGAGCGGTTTGTAAATGCTGTCGGCTTTCCTTATTTGGGTGCTCGTACTCGCATCAATAATGAAGTAGTACTCATTAAAAATGTAAAGGCAGAGCCTGAGGATGTAATTATTGCAAATAGGGATACAGGAAAAGTTCTTTTTAAATCAAGTGAAGGTATAACTATTGTATGTGGTAAAGGATTGCTTACAATAAACGAAATACATACCATAGAAGGGGCTGTTTATAGTTTTAAAGATAAATTCAGAATCAGATTTCAGTAATGAAATACACAATACCATTTAACAAACCATATTTAACGGGGAAGGAAGTAGAGTATATTAAAAATGCCGTTTCATCAGGTAAAATTTCCGGCGACGGATTATATACCAAAAAATGCCATGAGTTTTTTGAAAAGGAATATGGGTTTAAAAAATGCCTTTTAACAACATCCTGTACAGATGCATTAGAGATGGCTGCTATCTTAATTGATATACAGCCAGGTGATGAAGTGATAATGCCATCTTATACTTTTGTAAGTACTGCTAATGCATTTGTATTGAGAGGAGCAAAGATTGTTTTTGCAGATTCGAATACCGACAATCCGAATATTGATATTGACTCAATTGAAAAACTCATTACTCCAAAGACAAAGGCTATTGTTCCCGTTCACTATGCGGGGATCGCATGCAACATGGACGCGATAATGGATATAGCAGACAAGCACAGTTTGTTTGTAATTGAAGATGCAGCACAAGCAATAGATAGTTTTTATACAGGTAAAGATGGAATAAAAAGGCCGCTGGGAAGCATAGGACATCTTGCCGCATTCTCATTTCATGAAACAAAGAATATTATTAGTGGTGAAGGAGGAATGCTTGTTATTAACGATTTGAAATTTGCACAACGTGCTGAAATAATAAGGGAAAAAGGTACAAACCGCAGCCAGTTTTTTCGTGGGGAAGTAGATAAATATAGTTGGGTTGATATCGGCTCCTCCTTTTTACCTTCAGATATAATTGCTGCATTCTTATTTGCTCAACTTGAAAATATCAGTAATATCCAGGAAGTAAGAAAAAAACATTGGAAACAGTATTATGATGGACTGCTTTCATGGAGTATAGACAACCAGGTTAAATTGCCGTTTATAAATGAATTTGCAACAAACAATGCACACATGTTTTATATTGTTTGTAAAAATCTGGAACAAAGAACCAGGATAATAGAAAAATTAAAGGCAAATGGAATTCTATCTGTGTTTCATTATTTAAGTCTACATACCAGCCCTTTTATTGCCAATACAGCAGACAGCATACTTATTAATTCAGATAATTATAGTGAGTGTTTATTACGATTGCCAATGTACTATGAGTTACAAACTGAAGAAATTAAAACAATAATTGATTTAATTAAAGAAGCATGAATTATCATTTAATGATAGATGATAAATTCATTAATGACTTTATTGTTGATGCAGAAAATATCTCTTTAGAAAGCACAAACAGGTATATAATAAGAGGATATTCCAAGGACTTAAAATATGTTACTCATCCAAAGGCAGAGTGGATAGGGGATATAGAAGGTGCTGAATTTAAAAAGCTGCTAAGCGTTATAACAAATAAAGACAAAGTTTTTATACATTGGTATGATCTTCCTATTGCAAAAACCTTACTTTCAATTGATTTAGATATCCCTTTGTATGTGCCATTATGGGGAGGAGAGTTTTATGAAGAACCACTGCTGGTAAATAAACAGTGGTTATTTGATAAATTGACATTAAAATATGTAAACAAAAGATATTTATATCCCCGCACTTGGGCCCGACGACCTGATCTGTTGTTAAGACAATTAATTACTATATACAATAAGAAGAAAAAAGCAGGAAAAGAATTTGAATTAAAACGAAAAACTATTCAACGAATTAATTATCTGCTTTTATATCCTAATACAAATGAAGCTGATTTTATACGGAAAAGTTATCAAGCCAATAATATTGTAGCATTGCCCTTTTCGTATAATCAAAACTTTGATTTAGCAAGTCAGATCCGCCCACAGAATACTCTTAAAAATCAAACAACTATTATCCGTATTGGAAATTCTGCAACGGAAACAAACAATCATCTGGACATATTCGCTGCTCTTGAAAAATTTAAAAATGAAGAGATAAAGGTAGAAGTACCTTTATCTTATGGAGAAACAGATTATGCTACAGAAGTAAAAAATAAAGGATTTCAACATTTTAAAAATAAATTTTACCCGTTGGAGAATTTCATATCCCGGGAAGAATATATTCAGCAGCTTAATAATGTGGATGTTGCTATTATGTTTCATAATAGGCAGCAGGCATTAGGCAATTGTGTAGCACTGTTAACTCTAGGAAAAAAATTATACCTGAAAAAAAACAACCCTTTATATTCTTTATTTAAAAAAATAGGAGTTAATGTTTTTGATGCTTCAATAATTAACACCTTGTCTTATAAAGACTTTGTAGAACCTCTTTCTCAAAATGAAGTGGATACAAACATTGAGATTCTTAAAAGGTTTTTTTCAGCCAATCAGCGACAAGCATATTTGAAGAACATCCTATAATGGTTTTTCTGTAATTTGAATTTATGATGTTATCAGTTATCATTCCTACTTATAATCGATCTGAACTTTTAGATAAGACATTAAAATCTATCGAGTTTCAATCATATAGCAATTGGGAGTGTATAATTGTTGATGACCATTCTCAGGATAATACGCAACTTGTTGCACAAGAATATGTAAATCGAGATGCAAGATTTAAATTGATAACCAATCAAAGAAAAAAAGGGGCACAAGGAGCAAGAAATACCGGGTTAATAGAAGCAAAAGGGGAGTACATCTCTTTTTTTGATTCTGATAATTTAATGAGCCGTGAGCGATACGAAAAGCAACTTAAATTTTTTGAAAGAGATGTTACAATAGATGCATGTACATGTTATTCACATTTATTAAATGATAGTAATGATATTGTAGGTGCCTTTATATGGATAACAAAAGGAGATATCTTAAAAAAGTTGCTGGAAGGACATACTTATGTAGATTATAATTCTACAGTAATAAAAAAAAATGCGCTTAATAAAATCGGTTTACTGGATGAAGATTGTCCATCTTATCAAGAATGGGATACGTTTATTCGGCTATCCCATTCTGCAAAATTTGAAACAGATCATGAATTATTAGTCGATTATTATCAAAGAAGTGTTGGAAGAATATCCAATGACAGTAAAAAAGAATTGAGGGGGCAGTTTTATATTTATAAAAAACATGCGCAATTGTTTATAGATACGTTAGGAAAAGACTTCTACTTTAAAAAATTATCGTCTATATATAGGAAGGCCTCTGGTGAAGATGCTTTGTTGCAAAATGAAATTGTTGAAATAATGCCTGAACTGAAAGACTCGTTACTATTGTTGAAAGTAAAACAAAAAATAAAAAAATTGTGGAAATAGAAAAAGTAGTTTATAGCAATCAGTTATTAGCTATTGTTATTAGAAGCTCATTTAAAAAAGAAGGCATTGCCTTTTTTACACCCGACGATTTTTCTCAACAGTTGGGATACATGAACAGACCTAAAGGGTATATAATAGATCCACATGTTCATAATCATGTTGAACGAAAAGTAACCTTAACACAAGAAGTACTTTTTATTAAATCAGGTAAAGTGCGTGTGGATTTTTTTGACGATGATAAAAATTACCTGGAAAGCAGAATATTGGAGCAAGGTGATATTATCTTGTTAGCTGCAGGCGGACATGGATTTGAGATGTTAGAGCAATCAGAAATGGTAGAGGTAAAACAAGGACCTTATTGTGGCGACCAGGATAAAACAAGATTTAGTCATTTACCTGAAAACCCTGTTATTAAATAAGTAATAATTATGCCTGAAAATTTTAATAGCAATTATAGTCGTTATTACGACTTATTGTATAAGAACAAAGATTATAAAAGCGAAGCTGAATATATAGCAAAGCTTATTCGCTCTGTTCATCCTCAAACTAAAAACATACTTGAATTAGGCGCAGGAACAGGAAATCATGCTGCAATACTTTGTAATGATGGATTTACTGTAACAGGTTTAGAGCGAAGTGCAGAAATGGTGGCAAAAGCAAAAGAAAAGAAAATTGAAGGATTCACTCCTGTAGTAGGAGATATTCAGGACTATTCCATTGATCAAAAATTTGATGCAGTCATCTCGCTATTTCATGTAATCAGTTACTTAACATCCAACACTGCTTTGATCGACTGTTTCAACACAACAAATTCCCATTTGAATAAAGGAGGTGTTTTTATTTTTGATGTATGGTACACACCTGCCGTCTATGTTCAGGGATCTGAAACAAGAATAAAAAAAATGGAAGATGATGACATCGAAATTACAAGACTTGCTCAGCCGGAAGCGCATTATAATCTTAATGTCATAGACGTTAATTATGAGATCATTATTCAAGATAAAAAAACCAGGCTTGCAGAACAGTATCCAGAAAAGCATCCTATGCGCCATTTTTCAATACCAGAAATAAATTTGCTGGCATTGCTTACAGGATTTGAGGTTATTAAAACAGAAGAATTTTTAACAGCAGCAAACCCCGGAGAAAATACCTGGGGTGTTTGCTTTGTCTTACAAAAGAAATAATATGCAACAACCTATTCCGGTTAATACACCATTGCTTTCGGGTAACGAATTAAAATATGTAACTGAATGCATTGAAACAGGATGGATATCCAGTGAAGGACCGTTCATTACAAAATTTGAAGAAAAGTTTTCTCAATACATCGGAATGCAGCATGGCATAGCAGTAAGCAATGGATCTGCAGCATTGGACGTAGCGGTTGCAGCCCTGCAATTGCAAAAAGGCGATGAGGTGATAATGCCTTCCTTTACTATCATATCACCGGCACTTTCCGTTGTAAGGGCAGGTGGAATACCTATTTTGATTGATAGCGATCCGGTTACATGGAATATGAATGTACATGAAATTGAAAGCAAGATAACACCCAGAACAAAAGCTATTTTAGTAGTACATATTTATGGGTTGCCTGTTGATATGCAACCTGTATTGGAAATAGCTAAAAAGCACAATATTATTGTTATTGAAGATGCAGCTGAAATGCACGGACAAACATATAATGGAATAAAATGCGGCGCTTTGGGTGATATCAGTATTTTTAGTTTTTATCCTAATAAACATATTACAACAGGAGAGGGAGGAATGATATTAACCAATAATAAGGAGTGGGCAGAACGATGTAAGAAATTGCGCAATCTTGCATTTGAACCAGGCAGGAGATTTGTGCATAATGAATTGGGATGGAACTATAGAATGACAAATCTTCAAGCAGCATTGGGATTAGCGCAGTTAGAAAAAATAGATTTTCATGTTACTAAAAAAAGACAGATCGGCGAAACCTACAATACAGGGTTGAAAAATATCAGCAATTTTCAATTGCCATTAACCCGAACATCCTATGCGGAGAATATCTATTGGGTGTATGGATTAGTTGCCGATACACAACAAATTGCAGAAGAAACAGTAAGAAAATTAAACGAAGAAAAAATTGGCACACGCCCTTTTTTTTGGTGTATGCACGAACAACCTGTATTTCTTAATATGGGATTGTTTAAAAATGAAAAATACCCGGTGGCCGAAAAGCTTGCAAGAAATGGGTTCTATTTACCAAGTGGATTAGGACTTACTGAGCAAGAACAACAAAGTGTGATTACTATTTTTACTTCAATAGTTTAATTTTAATGAAGCGTAGAGTTGAGATTTATTTTTGGGAAGGATATATTTCTGTTGCGCCTACCATCATTAATTTAGCAAATTCATTAGCAGAAAAAGGACACCCCGTTTTTATTTATACCAGGGTAATTCAAGAATATGCTCCAGAAACAGAATTAAATGCTGCCGTAAAAATATTAAGGTTTGATAGACAAAAATATTTGTTGCGACTTAAAAATTGGTTGACCAAGGTTCCTTTTTTATATAAGTATCAACAGGATATAATTAATTTGCAACTGCTATTAAATTCTTATAAATGGGCTGTAAAAAAAAGCAGAAAAGAATCCGGAAATAATAAAAGTTGCTTGTTAATTGGAGTTGATTATTTAGGATTACAATGGGCGAACTTGCTAAAACGACGCAATGATTCTTTAATATATCTTTCATTAGAAATTGAAATACCTGCACAGTTGCATAGTAAAAATTTGATTGATTATTTGCGAAGAAAAGAAATACAAATTCACTCTCATAAAGTTGCTCTCACATTAATACAGGATAAATACCGAATGGAGATTTTGAAAAAGTTGAACAATTTAACTGACAAAGCAAAATTTGCCATTTTAACCAATTCGCCTCGGGATCATAAGCAGCCGATCCCATCATCAAAAAATTTTTTTGAAGAAAAATTTGATCTTCCTCAAAACTCGTTTAAAATCCTTTCTGCCGGAATGATTTCCGAAGGAGTGCTTTCAACAGACATTGCAAGAGTATTTAATTTCATTTCTGATAAGACTATTTATTTGATTTATCATGAAAGAGATAAGATAAATGAAAAGAGTGATTATATACAAAATATTAAAAACCTGGGAGGAAAAAATCTTGTATTATCGTTAGAGCCTGTTCCGTATGAAATGGTATATCAAATTTTTTCTTCTGCTGATATAGGATTGGCTATTTATAATCCTGAATGGGGAGATAATTTTTCATCAATAGTTGGCGCATCAGGAAAACTATCTCATTATCTGCAATTTGGAATTCCTGTAATATGCTACGATTTGCCAGGCTTTAGAGAAATTATTGAGCAATATAATTGCGGTATTGTTATAAAGAATGTTGAAGAATTAGACGCTGCAATTACTGCTATAAAAGCAAATTATAATAATTTCAGCAAAGGCGCATATACCTGTTATCGGGATTGTTACAATTTTGATTCACAATTTGAAGTTATTTATACTAGCTGGAAAAACCTTTTTGATCTATCTTGATTATAATTCTGTAAATTAAATGAGCAAGATTTTAGTTTCTATTATTATTCCAACATACAATTCTGCATCTACCCTAAAACAAGCTCTTGACAGTGTACTTAACCAAACCTATACTAATTATGAGATTCTTATAATTGATGGAGCTTCATCTGATAATACAATATCTATAGTAAAACAATATCAGGAAAGCTTTAATTCAATACGGGTTATCTCAGAAAAAGATAACGGCATTTACGATGCAATGAATAAAGGTACCCGTTTAGCGGAAGGGGAGTGGCTATACTTCTTAGGAAGTGATGATTATTTGATTGACGAAAATTTATTGAAATATATTTTTGAGGATACTTATGAACAAAACAGAGATTTTCATTTTTTGTATGGGAATGTTTTTTGGGGAAGTACGCCTGTAGTTTACATGGGTGAATTTAATAAATATATGTTGTCTCGTAGAAATATTTGCCACCAGGCAATTTTTTATAAAAAAACAATACATACCGAGTTTGATTATTCTTACGATGTTAATAACCCGGCTTTAGCAGACTGGAAACTTAATATACAATGCTTTTTAGATAAAAGAATTAAAGTGAAATATTTACCCGTAATTGTCGCCAGGTTTAATATACTTGGTTCCAGCAAGGATTTTATTGATGGCTTTCGTAACGAAATAAAAGCATTATATAGTTCATACTTTTCTACTTATACGTACATTGAAAAGTTAAAATTCAAGATATTCATGCCCGAAGAATTTGGTTCAAAAAATATTTTCATTAAAAAGTTTCAAAGCACAGTATTTTGGTTCTATCGATTAATAAATAGATGATCATCAAGATTTTTTTATTCGTTGGTCAATATGCTTTCTGTTATAATTTCCACATATCGCCCTCAGCTTTTTAATGAACTGGCTGATAATATAAAAGAAACGGTAGGCTGTGAATATGAAATTGTGCCTGTAATTAATGATAGAAAATATAATATAGGTCAGGCCTATAATATTGGTGCCGCCAACGCAAGATTTCCACATTTATGTTTTTTACATGAAGATGTTTTTTTTCATTCTCACAATTGGGGTAATACAATTATTAAACATTTAGCTTCTACTGCAGGCTTAATTGGTTTAGCAGGCTCAGAAGTAAAAACATACTTGCCTACGGGTTGGACGAGTGGAATGTTGAAATGGGATAGATTTAATGTTCATCAAAAGAATGAAAATTATGCTCTTGAAGATAGAGCGCCTTCACTTGTATCTGTAATTGATGGCGTTTTAATGGCTACAACAAAAGAATTATGGCAAAAAATTAAATTCGATGAAACCCAGGAAGGGTTTCATTTTTATGATATTGATTTCTCTCTGCGTATGAGCAAGATAAATAATGTAGCTGTTATTTATGATATCCACTTAGAGCACTTTTCCAAAGGTAATTTTAATGATGAATGGATAACTGCATCACTTAAGTTTCATAAAAAGCACAATACAAACAAGGGTTATTTCTTTCAAACTATTTCTGGTGAAGAGAAAAATAGAATTCGTCGGTTTTGGTATTACCGTTTATCATCAGAAACAATTTCATTTAAAAACAGGCTGGCTTTTTTTTTCACAATGGGTGTAAATATTTCAGCTATTAAACCTGCACTCTCATTTTTCTTTCGGGGAAAACGATGAAAATTTCTGTTGCGCTTTGCACATATAACGGAGAAAGCTATTTAGCCAGGCAATTAGATAGTGTATTCAACCAACTGTTTCCGGTAGATCAAATTGTTATTTGTGATGATGGATCTACAGATGATACTATAAATATCATAAAGAAATATCAGGGACTACACAGCGGAATTGTTGAACTATATATAAATGAACATACATTAGGCGTTCGCAAAAATTTTGAAAAAGCAATATCATTTGCAAATGGGGATATTATTTTTTTAGCAGATCAGGACGATGTTTGGCCTTCTGAAAAAGTAAAGGAAGTAGTTAGCATGTTTAAAACAAACCCCGGTATAAAAGGTGTATTTACAAATGGGCAATTAATAGATGAAGACGATCATGCTGTCGGAGTAGATTTATGGCAATCGTTTGGATACAATACTTTTTTTCAGAAACTACTTAGCAACGATTCGCTTTTTGAATTAATGATTACAAACGGACATATTGTTACCGGCGCAGCAATGGCTATTAGGAATGTAGCAAAGCAGGATATTCTCCCTTTTCAACATGTTCCCAAGCTTTGGCACGATGAATGGATCGCATATAAGCTTTCATCAATGGATTCGCTGATGCCTTGCAACAAGAATCTTTTTTATTATCGAATTCACTCAAAACAACAGATTGGAGTATATAATATAGAGAACATTAAAAAGCGCTGCGAAAAAAAAGAAAGATTTTATTTGAAAAAAATAGAACCTGAAGAAAAAATCGCATATATCCTGCACCTCTATAGTCGTTTAAAATACGCAAGGGAAATAATTGATCTGTTTCCACAAAAAAGAGCCGTACTGCAAAATCTGGAAACTGAATTTAAAAAAGAAAAAAGAAATATTATAAAAGGCTTTTCCTTTTTTGAAAGAAAGCTAAGATTGTTTTATTGGTTTGTTACAAAAAGATTTGAAATATCTTTTAAAGATGTTTGTTTGTTATGATTTCTATAGTTGTTTGTTCTGTAAATGCTGTTTTTCTTAGACAATTAGAAGGAAATATAAATAATACTATTGGTTGTGCTTTTGAAATTATTGCTATTAATAATAATAATTCAAGAGCAATTTGTGAAGTATATAATGAGGGTGTACAAAAAGCAAAGTTTGATATTATTTGCTTTTGCCATGAAGATATTTCTTTTGAAACAGGCGAGTGGGGTAAACAGGTATTAAATGTTTTAAAAAATAAGGAAATTGGTCTTGCAGGTATTGCAGGAAGTATCTTTAAATCGCAATACCCGTCTCCTTGGATATCCATTCCATCTGGTTATTACCGTACTAATTTAATCCAGGTAAAAAAAGACGGAACAAGTTATTACACGCCTATACTCGACGACGGAGAATATTCGAAAGTATGCGTAATTGACGGTTGTTTTATTGCTGGCAGAAAAGAAATATTTATAGAAACACAATGGAACGAGACTTTATTAAAAGGATTTCATTTGTACGATATGGATATTTCATTACGTGTTGGTTTGAAATATTCAATTGTTGTTCTAAACAAAGTCAAGATTAAGCATTTTTCTGAAGGTGTGCTTGATGAAGTGTGGTTAAAAGAATCCGAAAAGTTCCATACTTTTTTTAAATCATATCTCCCGATTAAAACGTTGGTTGCACCTTCCGAAGTTAAGAGGTTAGACTATTTTGCATTACGATCTTATATTTATCGATTATCATCTTTTAAACAACCTTTCATTAAAAGAAGTCTCTGGGTGACCAAAGCTTTATTAAAATATCCTTTTCGAAAAGATAATTTGTCTTTTTTGAAACAGCTTTTCTTTCCAAATTAAATGCGGATAATATATTTTTTGCCTGATATAGATGCAGGAGTATCTCGTGTGGTAAAGAATTTGATCATACATAGGCCTTCCGATAAGAAGGTGGAATATGCTGTAGTATTATCGCATAATAAAAAAGATACACACAAAAGAGTTACAGAAGATTTTGATGGCGTTAAAACATTTCGGTTTGAATTTTCTCCTGAAGAAAACCTGTATTGTGTTTATAAAAGATTGTATGAATTGTGTGTTAAATCTGGTGAAGATATCTTTGTTTGTAACGATGGGTGGGAGATACGAATGACTGTAGCTTTGCGATTACAAAACCCGGTAGTATATATACTACATGGCGATTTCGGCTATTATTATAACGTAGTTAACCTGAATAAAACAATTGTAAATTGTTTTATTGCCATTAGTAATAAAATTGAGTGGGAGGTTCATAAATTATTAGATAAAAAAAGTAATGCTGCTATTATAAAGATATATTTCCCTGTTGCAGCGGCCATACAAACCAATAGGCAAAAAAAATCAACAGATGGATTTAGAATATTATTTGCCGGTCATTTGGAAGAAAGAAAAGGAGCGGAGCTAATCCCTGAGATTTATAAAAAGATGATTGAAAAAGGAATGGATGACTTTTGTATAGATATTGTAGGGGATGGAGTGTTATACGAGGAATTGAGTCAGCATTTTAAGGATATAAAACGAGTATCTTTTTATGGCCGCCAATCAAATGAATTTGTATTGGGTAAGATGAAAGAAGCAGACGTGTTTTTATTCCCTTCTAAATTAGAAGGACTTCCTAATGTGTTGATTGAAGCGCTTGGTAACGAAGCTATTCCAATAGCAAGTAATCTTGAAAGTGGTGTTCAGGATATTATTACAAATAACATAAATGGCATTTTAGTTGATAACCCGGTTGATGCAAATGAATTTGCCGATAAAATTACAGCACTGTATAATAATAGGAGTACGTTATTACAATTGCGCAAAAATTGTTTAACAGGTATTGATAAATTTGATCCATATCGCCAGGCTGCTGCTTATGAAAATGTAATAATAAATGTAAAGCCAATCCAAAGAATATTCCCCGAAAAATATATAATGGGAGGAGTCTTAAATAAGTCATGGTTACCTAATTGGTTGGTGAAATCAATAAGGAGAATGATCAACCATCCCAAATTATAATTGAATGATGACGTTAATAAAATCTTATCTCGGAATTTTTAAAAATATTGTACGTTTTTTTTATTGGCAATTTTGCTGGATCAAGAATGCCAAAACCGGGAGAAATGGTACTGTTCTTTTACCTTTTATTATGGAAGGCAAAGGCAAATTAATTACAGGGAGCAATTTTTATATAGGTAAAGCAGCGTCGTTACGTCTTGGACAGGATGCTATTTTTCAAACCGGCAACAAATTGAACTTATCTTCAAAGTCGGACATAAAGGTTAGCAAAGGCTGCATTTTTAAAATAGGGAATAATTTTAAAATAGATAGTAACAGTAAACTTGTTGTAAACAATATTTGGGAATGGGGAAATAATGTCACAGTAGGAGCGGGTTGTGTAATATCGTCGAGGGAAAAAAGTTTCTACGGTAAGCTAACTGTTGGTCATGATACTGTAATAAGCGATAACTCCATTATTGATGTATGCGATAATATAAATATTGGGAATGAGGTGTCAATAGGCCCCAATTGTATATTATATACGCATGATCATATTTATACTGATAAAAATGTAGGGGCATGGAAAGGCGGTGTGCGTTTAGGAAGCATTTCGATTGGTGATGGAACTTGGATCGCATCTGGAGTTACCATATTACCCGGTGTTAACATTGGTAGAAGAGTAGTAGTAGCCGCAGGTTCAGTAGTTACTAAAAATCTTGAAAGTGAAGCCATATACGGCGGTGTACCTGCGAGATTGATTAAAAAAATCGAATAAAAAATTTCCCGATTTATGCAGAATAACGAACCTTTAGTAAGCGTGTTGATGACGGCTTATAACAGGGAAAAATATATAGCAGAAGCAATTGAAAGCGTATTAGCATCTACATTTAAAAATTTTGAGTTAATTATTTTGGACGATGGCTCAAAAGATGATACTGTAGCAATTTGCAAAGAATATGAAGCTAAGGATGAACGAATAAAAGTTTTTCAAAATGAAAAAAATATCGGGCAGTTTCAAACACGAAATAAAATAGTAACATATGCTAAAGGCAAATACATTAAGTATCTAGATTCAGATGATACTATTTATCCCTATGGGTTGGGGGTATTTGTAGATGGTATGGAAAAATTTCCCGAAGCTGCTTTTGGTTTATGTTCTGCTTATGACGGAAGAATGCCTTTTCCTGCATGTATAACTCCTGCAGAGATTTATTGGGAACATTTTAATGGCTTTGCGCATTTATACAGAGCACCCGGTTCGTCTATTATTCGCCGTGATATATTTGAATTGGAAAATGGGTTTGTTACAAACCTGGTAGCCGGAGATTCTGAATTTTGGGCTCGATTGGCATTAAGATATAAAATGGTAAAAGTTCCGCGTGATCTCTATTGGTGCAGAGCTCATCCTGGTCAAATAACAAATTTGTTTTTTTCTCAACATTTGGATTCCGGATACGGTGCAATAAAAAAATACTTATTTTCTGATCAATGTCCTTTAACAAAAGGACAGGTGCGTATTGTTAAGAAAAAACTTTTTAGAAGAAAAATAAAAGGAGAAGCTGTTAATTTTTTTAATCGCTTTTTTAAATAATGGAAAAACTAACTCAAAATATTTAATGAAAGTTCTTGTTACAGGTGCTACAGGTTTTATAGGCAACCATTTGTGTGAGTTGCTAAACAACAATGGCTTTTCAATTGTAGCATTGGTTCGCCCAGGTAGCGACATTTATAAATTACAGCAATTATCGAATGTCAATTTTATTTTTGGAGATATACGTTCTTTTGAGCAGTTAGAAACGATAACGACATTTCCTGAAATCATCTTTCACCTTGCTGCTGATTGGAGCAGGCTAAATGTAAAAGATGATGAAGACTTTTTATCGTACGTGGTGAACAAAGGAGTAAAAAAAATAATTTTCTATAGTAGTGTTTGCGCTGCAGGGTTAGATCTTGCAAAGATGCCATTACACGAGTCAGACATTCCTCAATTTTTGCCCAACGATCATTATGGAAAATATAAGTATGCGGTTGAACTGTTTTTACAAAAGTTGCAAAAAGAAAATAAGGCAGAGTCTGTGATATTGCGCCCAACATTAGTATATGGCCCGGGAGATACTAATAATATCTCAACACTCGTAAAGGCTGTGCGGTTTAAAAGATTGGCACTGTGGGATAACGGTAAAAGAATTATTGCTCCTTGTAGTATTCAAAACTTGAATAACGTTGCAATGCTGGCTGCGAGATCTGAGATTTCAAATAACACTTATTATGTAGCTGACGGAGAAAACATCAGCATATATTATACAACAAAAGTAATTGCAGATAATCTTGGGTTTAAACATCAATATGTCAATTGGAAAAGCAGCCTGGGGTTTTATAAAGGGTTTCTGATATTTGTGCTTAATAAAATAAAATTTACAGACTCCTTTGCAACACATTTTGCTTTTCGAACCTGGACACGTAGTTATGATGTAAGCTTAAAACAATTGCAATCTGCATTACAAAACATTCCATTGCTTTCATTTGAAGATAGCATGAAAGAAACTATTAACTGGTATATAAACGAAAATATTATTTAAGGAAATGAAGGCTTGTATAATTTGTTTATCACCTCTATCTGAAGACCGGTTAGAAGTTGTTTTGAATAAAACGAAGACAGAAAAAAATAGTGTAGAACTTTATTCGGTTGCTTTTGATGAAGCAATGAATAATTGGGCAAGAACAAAAGGAATAGAATATAAGCAGTTTTCCAATAATTCTATGGTAAGCTTTGTAACTCCTGTACCCGGCTTATTATTCAATTTGCCGGAGGTTTTTTCCGAAAACGATACAGTTTATTTTACAGCAGCAGCAACCATATCTTCTGATAATTATTTGATAGGATGTATTTATAATTTAAGCTCTCTGCTTAAGCTTAAAAATATAAATGACATCAATTTCTCAAAAGAACTATTAGAGCTATACTTGTATTTCAGGCAAAATACTTTTTTTCTTTTTGCTGAAAACAATTTATTGGAAGGTAATGCATGGGAAATAGATGCCGCCTTGATCAATTCATTAAGGCTTAACAAGAATAGGTTATATAAAGATTTTTTTAAAACACTTTTATTACCTACTAAAAAATTGCAAGGATTAAACGATAATATAAGTATTATTAAAGCAAACACTAGCCTGTTTTCATCTTCATATCTCATAACGTCTTTTAATCAAAAGGGTAAAGAGAAGTTGGGGACATTCACCAATGGCCTAGGAATATTATTTACACTTATTAACAACAAGGTAATTAAACCGGTTTTAAATAAAAATGGAAAATAGAAGTTTACGGCTTGCAGTAGTAGGTTGTGGTGCCATTTTCGAAAAAAATCATTTATCTGCAGTAACAGGTATTAGTGATTGGGAAATTTCTTTCTTGGTAGATAATGATATACAACTACTTCAAAAATATGCCGGACAATTAAATTGTAAGTATTCCAATTCAATCAAGGATATACCGGCAGATATTGATGTTTGCCTGGTTGCCACCCCCAATTTTTTACATGCAGAACAAAGTATTTTCTTGTTAGAAAAAGGCCATCATGTTGTTTGTGAAAAGCCTGTAACAATATCTTTAAACGATGCTGAAAGAGTAAGAGATGCAGTTATAAAAACATCTAAGCATTTTTTTATTGTTCATCCAAGAAGGTTTCAAAAAAACCTTGATTTTTTTAAAACAAGTTACCTGCCTAATATTCATATTAAAAATATAGATGTAGCCTTAGGCTATAAATTTAACTGGCAATCAAAAACAAATTTTTACGATTTTCCTGAAAAAGCCGGAGGTGGTGTGTTTTTGGATTTAGGAGTACATGTTTTAGATGCTTTGCTTTCTTTGTGGAATGGGCCGATAGAAATAAATAATATCATTTTTGGAGCCGCCGTACAAACAAATCCGGTAATCGATTCTGTTTCTACTTGTTTTGGAAGTATTGCCAATATCCCTTTCACCATTAAAACCAGCAGACACGCAGTATTGCAGAATAGTATGAAAATTGTTACTGATGAAAGCGAAATTTTATTGTCTTTAAGTGGTTCCAATGAAATAAGTATTAAAAGCCATATTGCAAATACATCTAAAAAAATTGATTTACAAATAGATAAAGCAGAAGATACATTTGTTACATTTTGGCATAACCTCGCTTGCTTTTTTAACGGCAAAGAATTTAACCGAAACGTAAAATTAGCAACAATAGAAGATGGTATTACAGTAATGGAATGTATTGAAAAGGCTCGGAAAATTGGACAGTTTATTAAAATATAAGTATTGGCAATAGTATATGTCGCAGAACGATTTTTCTTTTATTAATAAAAAAATTTTTCTTCTCTCCCCTGAAAGATGGAGTAATATGCGTCGGTCAAAGCATAATTATGCTATAGAATTAGCTAAAATGGGGAATAAAGTTTTTTTTCTTGAACCGGCAAATGTCAAAACGAAAGAAATTTCGGTACATGAGATCATAAAAGATGCTTTGTGGGTAGTTAACTATCCATTAATAGCCAGAGGAAAAAATATATTACCAGCATTTTTTTATAATCAAATAGTTAAATACGAAGTAAAAAAAATCACACAACATCTTAACGCTGTTCCAGATGTAGTATGGAGTTTTGATCCGGTAAGAATAGATAGGATCGCTTTTTTTAAAAAAGCAATTAAAATATTTCATCCGGTAGATTTTTGGAACGAAAAACAATTTCCTTCTAAAAAAGCGTTTGATATAGCTTTTTCTCCAATGCAAAAGCAGGTAGATATTTTTAATGAGAATGGATATAAAACATTTTTTATTAATCATGGATTAAGCGAGCAGTTTGTAAAATATAGTTTAGAAAAGCTTAAAGATATTCATCACGATCTTCCGGCACATAGCGATCGTAAAATCAATGTAGGGTACGTAGGTAGTCTTATTAGCGAACCGCCGGACAGAGATGTAATGAAAATGGTAATTGAGGATAACCCTGACCTGACTTTTCATTTTTGGGGAGAGTATGAAAAAGACATTGTGAAAGCGGCTTATTTTCACCCCGAGTTTATTTCCTATTTGCAAGCAAAAGAGAATGTAAAACTGTACGGAAGTGCAGATACAGAAACTATTGCTCGTTCTATTGCTCCGATGGATATATTTTGGATGTGCTGGAAAACAAATGAAAACAGCATGTGGAACAGCGATACAAACCCTCATAAAATAATAGAATACTTAAGTACAGGTAAGCCTGTAGTAACTCATTTTATGAAAAAATACCTGAACACCAACCTGCTGTATATGTGTGCAGAGGAAAACAATAAAAATCTGTATTTGGAATTATTCAACTCGGCAATATTTAATATTACGAAGGGAGAAAATATTGATAAGATAAAAGAACGTATTCAGTATGCATTAGATAATACTTATCAAAAACAAATACAACGTATAAGTTTTTATATCAATCAACATCTTAATTAAGTGGCATTGAATTTTGGCATATTAGGTTGTGGACGAATTGCTCAACGACACGCATTACAAATAAGTCAAGTAGGTAAATTGATTGCGGTTTGCGATATTGTTGAAGAGAAAGCAATGACAATAGGGAATAGCTATAATGCAAAAATATATACATCGGATATTGAGTTATTGAAAACACATCCTGAAATAGATATAATAGTTGTTTGCACGCCAAATGGATTACATGCAAAACAATCAATAGCAGCTTTAAAAGCAGGGTTTCATGTAATATGCGAAAAACCAATGGCAATAAAAGTGAAAGATTGCGAAGAAATGATAACTGTTGCAGAAAGCATGAATAAAAAACTATTCATTGTTAAGCAAAACCGGTTCAATCCACCCGTGGAGGCAGTTAAAAAAATATTAGATGAAGGAAGATTAGGAAAGCTTTTTAGTATACAACTGAATTGTTTTTGGAATCGAAACGATGAATATTATAAAGACTCCTGGAAAGGTTCAATAGAAATGGACGGAGGAACTTTATATACTCAATTCAGTCATTTCATCGATCTGTTGTATTGGATGATAGGAGATATTAAAAATGTAAATGCATTTGCCAAAAATTATAATCATAATGATATAATTGAATTTGAAGATGCAGGGGTTGTTATATTAGAATTTGAGAACGGCGCTATAGGAACAATTAATTACACAATAAATAGCTTCCAAAAAAATATGGAAGGGTCGCTTACAATTTTTGGCGAAAAGGGAACAGTAAAAATAGGAGGAGAATACCTGAATGAACTGGAATATCAAAACATCGATAATTATAAAATAACCGATCTACCCCAAGGCAATCCTCCCAATAATTATGGTAAGTATGTTGGTTCTATGAGCAACCATGATAAAGTATATGCTCATGTAGCAGATATTTTGACGAATAACAGTAATGCTAAAACCAATAGCTACGAAGCTTTAAAAACGGTAGAAATAATTCAGAAGATTTACAAAGCCGCTAAAAATAATTAAATGTTTAAGCCACAACTTTTTATTGCACAGATAAAAGAGGATGTTGTTATCGGAGAGAACGTAAAGATCGTACAACCTGTAAATATTTACGGATGTACAATTGGAAATAATGTAAGCATCGGGCCTTTTGTGGAAATACAACAAAATGTAGTGATCGGCAATACTTGTAAAATACAATCACATAGTTTTATCTGTGAGTTGGTTACAATCGGTAATGATTGTTTTATTGGGCATGGGGTAATGTTTACGAATGATCTGTTTGCTGATGGTAAGCCTGCCGGTGGTGATAAAACAAAATGGAAGAAAACAATTGTTGGCAACAATGTCAGCATCGGATCTAATGCAACCATACTTCCTGTAACTATTTGTAATGATGTTGTTATTGGTGCAGGAGCGGTAGTAACAAAAGATATAATAGAGCCTGGCATCTATGCCGGTAATCCTGCAACGCTTCTTAGAAAATAATAAATGCAAAAGCACGTACTATTTGTTACGAGTACTAACCTTGCCAGTAATCCTCGTTGTTTAAAAGAAATTAAATTACTGTACAACACAGAAGTTAAAATAACAGTAGTGGCATTTCATTTGCATAATTGGACTTCTATAAAAGAAGAAGAACTAAATAAAGAATTGAATAAAATAAATTTTCATTACATCGATGCCACAAAAGCTGATCTCATGCCTTGGTTGTGGGCATCATTAATGGAAAAGTTGGGTGGTTATCTAAGTAAGCTCTTTAGTAAAAATGATTTTATACAATCATTGGCAGTTGGCAAAAGAAGTTGGCTATTACAACGTTGGTTTAAAAAATGGGATCAAAAACCTGATCTGATAATTGCTCATAACCCTGCTGCTTTATATCCCTCTGCCATATTTGCAAAAAAGAAAGCAATTCCTTTTGCTGTTGATATTGAAGATTATTATCCAGGGGAAGGAAATGCGGCAACGAGTACAAGAAGTATTGCTGTGTTAATGCAGCATCTTATTCCGAAAACGAGTTACACAAGTTATGCTGCACCGCTCATAAAAAAGTACACTAACGATCTGTTGCAAACAGTAAGCAATAGTGACATTGTGATCAACAATACATTTTCTATAAATGATTTTTTTTTAAGTGAAAGAAGAAACTCAGATGATAAGATCAAGTTTGTATGGTTCTCTCAATTTATAGATTATGGGAGAGGGTTAGAAAAGGTATTACCGACTTTGGATGATTTTGCCAATGACATTGAACTTACATTGATCGGCAGTAAAAGAGAAGAGTTTTTTAATAAAGAGGTCAACAGTCGTATGTATATAAATCATATTGCCTCGTTATCCCAGGCAGATCTAAATAAAGAATTATGCAGACACGATATTGGTTTGGCAATTGAAGATAGTGCTGCTGATCTTAACAGGAACATTTGCCTTACCAATAAAATATGGGCTTATCTGCAAGCAGGCTTGTTTATAATAGCTTCCGATACAGAGGCGCAGCAATTATTCATGGAGGAGCACAATATGCATGGAGTGGTTGTTAGGTTAAATAAAAACGATCTTTCTTCAAATATTAAAAATATAATTGCTGATAAGCAATCAATACAAAGTAATAAGCAGGATCGCTTTAAAGAAGCAAAGAATTATAGTTGGGAAAATGAATCTACATTATTAAAAACAAATTGGCAGTCCATTTTACAATGAAGAAAATATTGATCATTTCTCCTCATTTTCCCCCTTCTAATTTAGCAGCTGTACATCGTTCAAGGTTATTTGCGCAACATTTGCCATCTTTTGGTTGGGAGCCGATTATACTGATGGTGCATGAGAAATTTTATGAAGAAAAATTAGATCATAACCTGGAAAAACTTTTGCCGCAGCACTTACGCATTGAAAAAGTAAATGCTTTTAAGGTAACTAAGCCCCGCCTGATTGGTGATGTAGGATTACGTGGTTTTCTTCAGATGTATAAGCGGGCAAAAGAGATCATAAAAAAAGAAAAGATCGACTTTCTTTATATTCCCATACCTTCTTTCTATATATCACTCTTAGGACGTTGGTTACATCATTCTACCGGAGTTAAATATGGCATTGACTATATTGATCCCTGGGTGCATTATTTTCCCGGTAGCGATAAAAAATTTTCCCGTCATTGGATAAGTACAAAAATTGCTAAATTTTTAGAACCTATTGCCATTAAAAAAGCATCTTTGATCACGGGTGTTGCAGAAGGTTATTATAAAGGCGTCATTGAACGGAATCCTTATCTTACCAAAACCTGCATTTTTGGTGCCATGCCTTACGGTGGCGAAAAAAAAGATCATGATAAGGTGAATGAATTAGATACGGAACCATATCTTTTTAAAAAACAACCAGGTAAAATTCAATTGATATATGCCGGCGCAATGCTCCCTAAAGCATATGCTCCCTTAGAAGCTATATTCAAAGCAATTCATGATAATAAAAATGATTTTACCTCACTTCAAATTCATTTTATTGGTACAGGTAAAAACCCTACAGATCCCAATGGATTTAATATAAAGCCTTATGCAGAAAAATATGGCTTGTGGCAAGACATTATTTTTGAATATCCTAAACGTATCCCATACCTGGATGTATTAATTCATTTAAAAGAAGCAGACGGTATTTTTATTTTGGGCAGCACCGAACCTCATTATACACCTTCAAAAACGTACCAGGGAGTTTTATCACATAAACCTATACTGGCCATATTGCATAAGCAAAGTACAGCGGTTCATGTATTGCAGGAATCCGGAGCAGGGATAGTATTAGATTTTAATGGCGAAACTGATATTGAAAAAATACAAAACGATTTTCCTGCTGTTTTAAAGATTTTTTTTGAATGGATAAAAACTTTTGATCCTCAAAATATCAACGAAAAAGAATTTGAACAATACTCTGCAGAAAGTGTCACTAAACAATTAGCAGAATTATTACAAAAGATAGATCCGTCATGAAGATATTGACCATAACATTTTCGGCTGGCATGGGAGGAACCGAGAGAGCTGCTGTTAATTATGCCATAGGCTACAACAAGTTAGGTTGCGATAGTAAAGTGCTAGTGATAGGAGATGATCACCATAGAGTACCGGATTTATTAGATGCCGGCGTTGAAACTTTTCTGCTTAAAGATTTTTTGAATGAACAAGGTATTTTATTTGATAAACTGAAAGAATGGGGGCCTGATATCATTCATCTTCACCATTTCAGTCATTATTTTTTTCCTATTATAGATAAGGTAAAAAAGACTACAACTAAAGTTGTTGAAACTAATGTTTTTTCGAGAGCTGTATACGACCCAAAATATAACTATATAGATCTTTCTATGCAGCTTTCGCAATGGGGTTATTGGAAATATACTATCGCAATGAAAGGAGCAGCTTATGTTCCCGCAGTTGCAGTAATTCCATACACATTCATTGATAATAAATTTAATGGTGCCTCGCAAAGTGAAATTAAGGCGTATAGAAATTTATATAATATTCCTGATGATGCTTTTGTAGTAGGTCGATTGGGACAAGCGCATCCTTCAAAATGGAGTCCCAAGATCATTGATGTGATCAAAAGCACAGTTAAACAATCTAACAATATTTATTATTTATTCGTAGGTATGCCGGATGTGATCAAAAAGGAATTATCATCCTGTTCAGATCTCATCAGATCAAGGGTTTGTTTAATTGATAAAATAGAAGGGGATAATAATCTTAATTTATATTATAGTGCTATAGATTGTTTTGCGCATATCGCAAAAATCGGTGAAAGTTTTGGTTATGTATTGGCAGAAGCTATTGCTTGCGGGGTACCAGTAATAACTATGCTAACGCCTTTTCGCGATAATGCACAGTTTGAAGTAGTTGGACATAATTATGGCGGAATATGTGCTATTAATACAGATCAATTTACTAATGCTATATTGAAACTATATGACCAGCCGGAGCTAATACGGAAAATAAAAGAAAACCAGGCAGGATGGGTGCAAAAAAGATTTTCATTGGAAGTAGTAATACCACAACAAATAGATATCTACAGGAAAATACTTAACAATGAAAAATTACCTGATATAAATGCTGTTGGAGTAGTGAAACAATGTTTAAAACAATTTTATGGCATAACAGCCCCATTCGTTTATATCGCACTTGTAATTACCAACTCAAGAAAATTCAGAGTATCATTGGCAATTCTTAAAAAGCTTATAAAGAAATAAGATATTTCAGCAGCTATGCAAAAAAACCGGTTAAAAGAATTAGATGTATTCAGAGGTGTGGCGGCGCTAATTGTAGTTCTTTATCATCTTACAAAAGAAACCTCTCTCGGAAAAATAGGTTTGCAATATGGATTAACAGGCGTTGATTTGTTTTTTATAATAAGTGGCTTTGTAATATTTATGACGTTAAATAAAACAAATAGCTGGAAAGATTTCTTAATAAGTAGATTTTCAAGATTGTATCCTGCTTATTGGGTTTGTGTAACAATTACAACAATTGCGATCATTCTTACAATTAAGTTCACAAATTTATATTTATGGGATAAAAAAATTACCTTTTTAAGATACATTGGCAACATGACCATGTTTCAATATTATTTTAAGATCCATAATATTGATGGGCCTTATTGGACACTTGTGATCGAGTTGATATTTTATTTTATTATGACATTTTTCTTTCTGATTCGACAACTTAAAAACATAGAATCTATATTTTTTTTAGTTGTTGTATTAATTGTGCTTCCCTATAGCTTTAATATAGAAAGAGTAAATCATTCGCAATTACATATATTATTAGTAATGTTCCCTATCATTAATTACTTTCCTTTGTTTACAGCGGGAATTGTTTTTTATAAACTAAAATTTCAAAAACAAACTTTATTCAGGTACATCATTATAACAAGCTGCCTGGTAACGCAGTTTTTATTATATAATGGGTATGATAACAGAATGTATATTGGTCAGTTTCAATATGGAATTATGTTGTTGTCGTACTTTATATTGTTTGTTTTGTATGTAAATGATCTATTGAAATTTATAATAAATAAAGTGCTTTTGTTTTTAGGAGAAGTATCATATAGTCTTTACTTGATACACCAGTTTATAGGAACTACTATTGTCGCTATCCTTGCAAAATACTTTCATGTTAATGATTTCGTTTCTGTTTTTTTAATTGCACTTCCCATTGTGCTTGGACTAGCTGTATTAATTAACAGGTTTGTTGAAAAGCCAATGATGAATTATATCCGAACTGTTTATCGCAAGAAAATGACTGCATGAAGAAGTTAGCAATAGTAACTACACATCCAATACAATATTATGCGCCTTGGTTTAGATTGTTGTCTGAAAAAGGTAATGTTTTGCCAAAAGTATTTTATACCTGGCATCAATCTCAACAAAGTGAAAAGTTTGATCCAGGATTTGGGAAAAAGATCAGCTGGGATATTCCTTTGTTAGAAGGTTACGATTATACCTTTGTAACAAACACATCGTCCGATCCCGGTTCTCATCATTTTAAAGGAATAATTAATCCTTCGCTCATTAGAGAAATAAAAGATTGGGAGCCGCATGTTATTTTGGTTATAGGATGGAGCTTTCAAAGTCACTTAAAATGTATTAAATATTTCCATAAAAAAATTCCTGTATTATTTCGAGGAGATTCAACATTATTAGATGAATTGGGAGGAATAAAAAAGATACTTCGCCGTGTTTTTTTGAAATGGGTATATCGGCATATTGATTATGCTCTATATGTTGGAAATAATAATAAGCAATATTTTTTGGCTCATGGATTAAAAGAAGACCAACTGTTTTTTGCACCACATGCAATCGACAATGATCGTTTTGCACAACCCGATGAATTTTATACTAAAGAAGCGGAAGCATGGAGAGAACAATTAGGAATTAAAGAAGATGATATAGTATTGTTGTTTGTAGGAAAGCTGGAACCGAAAAAAAATCCACATTTACTACTTCAACTCGCAAAGCAAGTAACAAGCGAAAGGTTAAAATTTGTTTTAGTAGGAAATGGAGTTTTGGAAAAAGAATTAAAATCCTTAACTGAAAATGATAAAAGAATAATTTTTATAGATTTTCAAAATCAGCAAAAAATGCCTGTTACCTACAGGCTGGGCAATATTCTTATTTTACCTTCCGTTGGACCGGGAGAAACATGGGGATTAGCCGTAAATGAAGCAATGGCTTCAGGGTTGCCCGCAATAATATCTTCTAAAGTTGGTTGCGGAAGCGATCTGGTTAAGAATGGCTATAACGGGCTGCTATTTGACGTTAATGCTCCTGATACGATCGCATCATTTTTAAATAAGATAATTGCAGATAAAGCTTCATTAAGCGCAATGGGAAATGCCTCTAAAGAAATTATCCGGAATTTTTCTTTTAATGAAATTGTAACAACAATAGAGCAATTGATAAACAGCTTTTAATTTGATGAAAAAAATTTCAGTGATACTTCCTGTTTATAATGGAATAAAATATTTGGCATTATCTGTAGAAAGTGTATTAACTCAATCTTACATCGATTTTGATTTTCATATTATAGATGATTGTTCAAAAGATGGAAGCTGGGAATATCTTTCTTCTTTAAAAGATAGCAGAATTAAATTATACCGAAATGAAGTAAATAAGGGCTTGTTTTATAACCTGAATTTTTTATTAAAAAAAGCAGAAACGGATCTGGTTAAATTATGGTCGCAGGATGATATTATGTATTCCAACTGTTTATATGAATTATTAAAATTTCACGGACGGTATCCTGGTATCTCATTTAGTTATTCTGATAGGGATCTGATAGATGGGGAAGGAAAAGTTGAGGAACGTTTGATAAAAGATGACACTCCAGAATATATTTCTCCCTGGTTGCATGCAAAGATTATGCTTTATACTGGTTCGATTGCGGGGAATATTTCTAATGTTTGTTTAAATAAAAAATTGATAGATGAGCAGGGAATAGGGTATTTTAATGAGGATATGCGATATTCCGGAGATCTAGATATGTGGGAAAGACTGACAAGAGAAAATTATATCGGGCGAGTTAGAATAAAATTAATTCAGCTTAGAAACCATACCGGGCAACTAAGCAGGCAAAGTAATATGGCAATAAAGCAGCTGAAAGAAAATATTGTTATATATTCAAATTTAGATAGGCGGCTTCCTTCGAATTTAAAAAGTTATCGGTCACTTTGCTACAATTGGAAACGAAATGTTTATTACTATAGTGTTGCCATACATTTCTTACGCCATGGGTCATTTAAGCTTGCCAAAGAATATTTTAAAGAAACAACCAAATTGGCTTCAGCTTTCAGTCTTATTTATCATTGGGTAATAAGTAAATTTTTAAGGCTTTTAAATATAGAAATTGTAAAGCTGAATTTTAACGATCATGCAAAAGAGTCTTAAACGCTGGCAAAGCTAAAAAAGTGATCAGAGCTGTTTTAAAAGAGGAACAATTTATTAAAAGCTATTACCAAATAATTCAACAAGCAGACAAATTATGCGTTTAAAAATAGATGAAATAACCAAATTTTTAATAATTATAGGGGTTGCTTGTCTTTATTTCTTATCTAACGGGATCTATATATTTCTACCTGTTGTAGTATCTCTTGTTCTGTTTTATTTTATTCAACAACCTTATAAATCAGCTATCTTATCTTTAATGTTAGCCTGGCATTTACTACAAATAGTTACAGGACCCATTCTTTGTAACTATTTAGAAAAAGATATAGATTATGATACGGCTTATAGAAGCACAACCACTATTCTTAGTACTATTGGTTTGATCTTTTTATTTATTCCCATAATTGTGGTGCAGAGTAAGATCCCCAATCAAACAGTTGAAACTTTTAGGAAAAGTGTTGAACAGTTTTCATTTAAAAAGGTTACGCAAGCGTATATAGTTGCATTCTTTGCAAATCTGCTTTTAAGTGGAATAGCATTTAAGTTTAGTGGCTTGTCACAATTTCTATTTTGGTTTGCAGATGTAAAATGGATATTATTTTCTTTGATGGGGTATATGGCTTTTTTGCAAAAGAAAAACAAAAGAACTTTTTATTTATTTACACTGCTGGAGTTTGTCTCAGGCTTTTATAGCTTTTTTTCGGAATTTAAAACGGTAATATTTTTCGTGTTCATTCTATTATTAAGCTTGGTTGACGAAATAGATATTCGGCTTTTTTTGAAAGTAATGGGAACAGTAGTTCTTCTGATTTTTTTTGGAATAATATGGACTACTATTAAAGGAGATTATCGAAAATTCTTAAATGGAGGAGAGAAAACACAAAGAGTTACTGTAGAAAGTGATGCAGCTCTTTCAAAGATTTACGAACTCTCAACAAATGTAGATGAGAAATCATTGCAGGAAAGTATAACTGACTTTTTAGGCAGGATACAATACACGTATTTTTTCTCTAAAGCTATGGAGCAGGTGCCTGATATTATCCCATTTCAAAATGGCAGGAACTGGATGGATAACATCGAATTTACAACCACACCGAGATTTTTAAATCCTGATAAACCTATTTTGGATCAATCAGCGAAAGTTAGACAATACACAGGCTTACATTTATCAGGATTGGATAAAGGAACTTCGTTTAGCTTAGGATATTTTGCAGAGTGTTATATAGACTTTGGGCAACGAGGGATGATGTTGGCTTTACTTGCCATTGGAATTTTACTTTCAGTGTTTTATTGGTATTTGGGTACCAAGTCATCTAAAAATTCCGTTTTTAATTGTTGTGTAATAACTACTTTTTTTATGGAGTTTACAAGTTATGGTATGGACGGTACTTATTTCATAGGCAGGCTTTTTACGGGAATAATCTCGTTTTACGTTTTAATTAAATTCATTTTCCCTGTGATTATAAAATATATAACCATCATTTATAAAGATGAATAGATCATCTTATCAAAAATAAAAATAAAAATTTTGTCTGCTACTATTCCTACAAATACAAGTGATACAAAAGCTAAGTTTACGTGGATAAAAGGATTGGATTCAATTCGATTTATTTTGGCCTTTATAGTGTTGATGTCTCACTATGAATCTCCCTGGGTTCCTTATTTAAAACAAAGTCATTTTGCAATCATTCGATCTTTTGGGATGATGTTACCTAATTTCTTTTTAGGTGTAGGAGCCGTTATTGCCTTTTTTCTTATTTCAGGGCTTGTAATTCATTATCCTAATAAAGATGGCATTAATAATGTAAGCAATTTTTTATTACGTAGATGGTTACGCATAGGACTACCACTTATTATAGTAATTGCTATTGCAGTTCCCTATAATAGTTTTAATTTGATCCCGATTTGGAGCTTGTATTGTGAGCTTATATTTTATACAATTTATCCTTTATTGTGCAAAATAAAACTTAGCTGGAAGCTTAAATTCATGATTGCTTTTTTTATTGCACTTATTTTAATTTGCTGGTTATGTAGGTTTGATATTATTACATTTATTCATCAAAAGAAAACAGCCAGGTATGGCGATTATTGGCAATTGGGGCCTTCTTTAACATGGGCAGTAGGGTTACCCTGCTGGCTTTTGGGTGTTTTGATCGCTGAACAGCTACAGAATGGTTCAACAACGAAATCAATTTCATTTAAAAAACTGGTATCATTAAGAACTATTGTATTTGTCCTGTCAGTGATACTTAATTTTGCAAAATTCCATTTGTTTTTAAGTTTTGTTATCACGATGAATTTTTTTGCCTTACTCTTATTTGTTTGGTTAAAGAATGAGATACTGTATTATCAGCACAAAAAACCATATACTTTTTTAGAAAAATTGGGAACATTTTCTTATTCACTTTATTTATTGCATGCGCTTATTTTTAAAATGCTTTGCAACATATTTACACTAACAAAATTCTCTTATTTTGTTTTTATTGTGCTTGCTGTTGTTATTGCATATGTGTTTTATCTTCTTGTGGAAAAACCTTCTCATTTGTTAGCTAAAAAAATAGCAGCCAAAATTTTATAGACTATTAATGAAACTATCGTTTTCAAAACATAATATCTTTTTTATACTAAAATTCCTCCTGCTTTTTTGTTTGTTTTATTACGGTACAATTCTCGTAATAGGGCTTGCAGCGCCAAATGGGCATTATTCTGAAATCATAAATCGATATTTTAACTACCCTTTGTGGCTCAGAACATCGTTATTGAAAGGTGCAAGAGGGTTGCTCTACATAATAGGATATAAAGATGTTTCTATTACAGATAAACAGGTAGAAATAAGTCGTAGTAGTGTTCGCCTTGTTTACTCCTGCATAGGATATGGAGTAATGAGTTTTTGGGCGGCTTTTGTTTTAGCAAACAGATCTTCCTGGAAAAGAAAAATATTTTGGACGTTATTGGGGTTATTAATGATCTGGTTCGTTAATGTCTTAAGAATTTCTTTTTTACTGCTTGATCTGTATTTAAACAATAGCAAATTTTTTCTAAAGTATAATCATCATCTGCTTTTTAATATAGCCGTATATCTTGTTATTTTTTTATTGATGTTCTTATACGACAGGTCTCAGCGTTCAAAAAAAACGACCTTGCGATCACCGAATGAATAATTCTAAAAAAAGATTACTATTGTTTGTCGACTGGTATTATCCGGGATACAAAGCGGGTGGGCCTATTCAATCGTGCAGGAACATTGTTGCATTATTGAAAGATGAATTCGATATTTATATTTATACTTCCGATAGAGACATTGATGACACAAAACCTTATGAAAATATTGTTGCCAACAAATGGTTGGAAATAAATTCTGAAAAGATCTTTTATGCCAGTGCAGAGCACAATACTTTAAATAATATTATTACCGTTATTAAAGAAGTGCAACCACACACCGTTTATATTAATAGTATGTTTTCTTTTGGCTACGCTATTTTACCTTTAAGAGCGGTAAAAAAAGCCAATGAAAACTGCAAAGTGGTTTTAGCCCCAAGAGGCATGTTGCACAAGGGGGCCATTCGATCAAAAAAAATAAAAAAAATATTTTTTCTAAAGGCATTAAAATATGCCAGGCTTGCTAAAAAAATATTTTTTCACGCAACAGATGAACAGGAGAGATCGGATATTCAAAAATATTTCGGAAAAAAAGCGAATATCAGCGTACTTCAAAACATCCCCCATATAAATAAAGAAAGCTTAGAATTTGGCAGAAAGGAAAAAGGAGAAGTGTCTTTTGTATTTATATCACGGATCCATCCCAAAAAAAACATTTTATATTTTATTGATTTACTTAAGAGCATCAAAAATTATAAGATCCGTTTAAATATATATGGGCATGTAGATCACAAAGTGTATTTTCAAAAATGCATTACAGCCATTTCAAATTTGCCTGAAAACATTAAAGTAACCATTCAGGATGCTATTCCCAATGAAAGGATGTTTACTGCAATAAGCCAGCAACATATTTTTGTTTTACCTACATTGGGAGAAAATTTTGGGCATGCAATTTTTGATTCATTTAGTGCAGGACGGCCGGTTTTGATAAGTGATCAAACTCCCTGGCGTAATTTGGAGCCTCAAAAGATAGGTTGGGACATTCCGCTGGAAGATAAAGACGCTTTTTACAATGCAATTGCGCAGGCGGCAGAATGGTCGCAATCTGAATTTGACGAATGGTGTAAAGCCGCTTATAATTTTGCAAAAGAGTTTATTCAAAAAACAAACATTAAACCTCAGTACGTTCAACTATTTTCTTAATGAATGAAAAAAAGGTAAATAACGCACTATTTGTAACCACTATAAAGATCGGGGCATCTAAGCCAAAACAGTTTTTATGGTATTTTGTGAACGTTATCTTTTTCAAAAATCCTTTTAATATAATATCCTCCTCAAAAACATCACTTTTAAGATTATTTGGCGCCACTATTGGTAAAGGCGTCGTTATAAAACCCTGTGTAAATATTAAATATCCATGGAAACTAAAAATCGGAGATCACAGTTGGATTGGTGAGAATGTCTGGATAGATAATTTATCTGATATTACAATAGGAGAGAGCGTAACTTTATCGCAAGGGGCTTTATTGCTCACCGGCGAGCATGATTATAAAAAAGAAAGCTTCGATTTTTTTTCTAATCCAATAATACTGGAAGATGGGGTATGGATAGGAACCAGGGCAATTGTGCTGGGAGGTACCACCTGCAGGTCTCATAGTATATTAAGCGCCAATTCTGTAGCAAAAAAAATGATGGAACCTTATACTATATATATTGGTAATCCTGCTTTGCCATCTAAAACCAGACAAATGATATAGCTTTGCAATAACAGCTGTCTCCATTATTCTTAAGAAAATAAATAATTTATATAAATTTGTCCGGAGCTGTTCCTGAAATTTATCGTGTTTAGAAAATGAAAGTGACCATTATTACAGTTACTTACAACGCCTCTAAGTATTTAGATGATTGTATTAACTCTGTTATCAGGCAAGATTATAATGATATTGAACATATCGTTATAGATGGTTGTTCAAAAGATAACACAATAGATATTATTAAAAAGTACGAATCGCATATAGCAAAGTGGATATCTGAAAAAGACAACGGAATGTATGATGCCATTAACAAAGGAATGAAGATGGCAACAGGAGAGGTGATCGGTATTTTAAACAGTGATGATGTGTTGGCTTCCGAAGATGTTATCACCAAAATTGCTGAAACATTTAAAACAAGTAAAGTAGATTGTGTATACGGCGATCTTACTTATGTAGATCCTCAAAACACAGATAAGATCCTCCGTTTTTGGAAGGGGGGCAAATACAATCGTAATCGTTTTTTATATGGCTGGATGCCGGCACACCCTACTTTTTACATACGTAAGGAAGTGGTAGAAAAATATGGCGGCTACGAATCACACTATTTTACAGCAGCAGATTACGAGTTCATGGCCCGTTATTTATATCGCCATCGTATCAGTGCGTTTTATTTGGAAAAATTGATTGTTCGTATGCGAACAGGCGGCATCAGTAATGCAAGTTTAGGGCGCCGCATACGTGCCAATAGAAGAGATTACCTGGCAATGAGAACCAATCGTATTCCTTTTCCGTTCATTGCATCTGTTTTAAAACCATTGATAAAAGTTCACCAGTATTATTATACGTTTACTCATCGTCCCTGATTTATAATGTTTAGTTTTTTCAAACGCAGGTCTGAAGAACCAAAAGATACTTCAAGATATATACAGCTTCCGGTTAATACCGATATGCATTCTCATGTGCTGCCGGGTATTGATGATGGCTCGCCGGATATTGAAACATCCGTTGCATTAATACGTGGCTTATACAATCTGGGCATTCGTAAAACAATTGCAACACCGCATGTCATCAGCGACATGTATCGCAATACTCCTGAAACGATCAACAATGCGTTGGAAAAGCTAAAGCCGGCTTTAGCAGCAGCTCAAATAAATGTGGAAATAAGTGCTGCAGCCGAATATTTAATGGATGATTATTTTTATCGGCTGCTTACCAATAAAGAAAAGCTTCTTACCATTCATAAAAACATTGTTCTTACGGAACAATCTTTTGCAACAGTCACCGGTAATCTGAATGAAATTGCTTTTGAGTTAATAACCCAGGGATATAAGCCTATCATGGCGCATCCTGAAAGATATTTTTATTATCATGATAACCCTGAAAATTATTATCACTTAAAAGATATGGGCTTTTTGTTGCAGATAAACTTATTATCCTTAACCGGGCAATACGGACCTGCTGCTGCAAAAGCGGCGAAGTTTATGTTGAAAGAGGGAATTGTAGACTTTGTTGGAACCGATCTTCATAATGATAAACATTTGCAGCTCTTTCAAAAAAAGGAAACGCTTAACATACTCCATCATTACTTATCCGACCGCGTTTACAACGATTTTTCCATTCTTTAAAACATTCTCCACAAATTTCTGTTATGCTCTAAACCTATGGTCTATGGGCTATCTCATTATCGACTATAAACAATGAAACATCTTTCTGCTTTAAATCATTTCTTTTGGAAACATAAGTTTCGCTTTGTACTGGGTATTCTTTTTATTGTTCTCACCAATTATTTCAGAATATTAGCACCGCAGCTAACAGGTTATGTAGTAGATACTGTTGTAAATAAAATAGAGAATAAGCCGTCCATTACTTCCTCTAAAATAAAGAACTATGATATCCTTGTTCAATCCATCATTAATAAAATAGAAGTACAAACATTTTCACAAAAAGTATTATGGTGTTTCGTGGTGTTATTAGTGCTGGCAGTTATAAGTGGTGTATTCATGTTCTTAATGCGACAAACAATCATTGTTATGAGTCGCTTAATTGAATACGACCAAAAGAAACAGGTATTTGCACATTATTTAAAATTAGACCAATCATTTTATAAAGTTCATAGCACCGGCGATCTAATGAATCGTATATCGGAAGACGTTGGAAGGGTGCGGATGTTTACAGGACCTGCATTGATGTATATCTGCAACTTATTGGCTGTAATTACTTTCAGCATTTATTTTATGTGGAAGACAAGTCCGGAGCTTACAATTGTGGCTTTATTGCCTTTACCGATATTAGCCATCACCATCTATATTGTAAATACTATCATTCATAAAAAAAGCGAACGCATACAAGCCTTGCTCAGCGATCTTACTACCAATGCGCAGGAATCTTATTCAGGCATAAGAGTTATAAAATCGTACATACAGGAAAAAGCAATGTTGGGCTTTTTTAGACATAACAGTGAAGAATACCGTAAAAATGCAGTAGGACTGGCAAAGGTGGAAGCCATTTATTTTCCGAGCATGTCTCTTCTGATCGGTATTAGTACCGTGCTTACCATATTGGTGGGAGGCTTAAATGTTATCGGTCATCCGCAAACAAACCAGGTTGGTACTATTGCAGAGTTTGTAATGTACATTCAAATGCTGATGTTTCCTGTTATGGCTATAGGTATGACAGCAAGCATGACACAACGGGCTGCCGCATCGCAAAAACGTATCAATGAGTTTTTAAAGATTGCTCCGGGAGTAGATAATCCTGCCGAACAATTAAAGCCTGCTTTAAACGGTGATATAGAATTTGCAGATGTAAGCTTTACCTATTCTCATACAGGCATTAAAGCGTTGCAGGATTTTTCTCTTCATATAAAGCAGGGAGAAAAAATTGCTATTGTAGGAAGAACAGGTTCCGGCAAATCAACCATTGCACAATTGTTATTGCGTATGTACGATCCAACAACCGGAATGATCTTATACAATGGAGCTCCTTTAACTAAGATCGATCTGCATTACTTACGCACTTCTGTAAGTTATGTGCCACAAGATGTTTTCCTGTTCAGCGATTCGGTAAGTAATAATATTTTATTTGGTGTAGATGCCGGCAGCGAAGAAAGAATAACTACTGCTGCAAAACAGGCTTACGTTCATAATGAAATAACAGGATTTAAAGAAGGTTATGCAACAATGATAGGAGAGCGGGGAGTTACCTTAAGCGGTGGTCAAAAGCAACGTATTTCAATAGCAAGGGCGTTAATTAAAGATCCCGGAATTGTAATTTTTGATGATTGCTTAAGTGCTGTAGATGCAAAAACCGAAAAAGAGATCATCCAAAGCTTAAACACTTATATCAGTGATAAAACAGCTATTATTATTACACACCGGATATTTTCTCTATTGAATTTTGATAAGATATTGGTTCTGGATAAAGGTAAAATTGTAGAACAGGGAACACACGAAGAACTACTTCGTCAAAACGGGTTTTATAAAGAGATGTATTTGCGCCAGCAAAAACAGGATGAGACTGCAATTCATGAGTTATAAAGTATTTATCCCCCGATAGAGTCGAAAATTTTGCTATTTGAAAAACAATTTTATCTTTGCCTGCATAAAAAATTGACTATCTGCTTAAAAAACTAAAAACTTAACACTGTGGCGTACGAAAACAACGACAAAAAACAGGATAGCGTATATAGCAAACGTATCCGTGCCGGAAAACGTAGAACTTACTTTTTCGATGTAAGAGAAACCAGAGGAAATGATTACTATCTAACCATTACTGAAAGCCGTAAACGCTTTGATTCTGATGGTTATGACAGGCATAAGATTTTCCTTTACAAAGAAGACTTCAACAAATTTATTAAGGGCTTGAACGAAGCGGTTGATTATGTGAAAACTGAATTAATGCCTGATTTTGATTTTGACGCTTTTAACCACGATACTCCATTTGAAGGAAGCGAAGAAGGAAAGCAAGAAATTGCTGATGCTCCTGCTTCTGAGCCTGTTGTTGAAAAAGCAGCGGCTGCTCCTACCGAAACTTCGGCTCCTGCTGATAATGGCAGCACCGAAGAGGTGGACAGATGGTAATGTATATCGAAACTAACTGTATGCGATCCTCTCTTTTGAGAGGATTTTTTATTTGTGGTTTGCAGAACTACTTTATGCTAGCTTCGACAAGCTCAGCCTGACAAGATTTCAAAGTTTGAAAGATAATTTGTGGCGCAAGCAACTAAAAGAGGATTGTTTTATCTGAACAATCCTAAAATCTGTCAGTCTGAGCTTGTCGAAGACGGGCCATTGCCATCAGACGCTGACTCAATTTGTTTTCCTTATTATTATGCTCCCATAATCTTCTTTCAATATTATTGGTAAAACTGGTATAATAACTGTTATCGCTACATTCAAAAATATAAACACAATATTTACCAATGATGTCCATATTGCTATAATTAAATTGATTGGCTTCGACAAGCTCCGCCTGACAAGATTTTCAAAGTTTGAAAGATAATTTGTGGCGCAAGCAACTAAAAGAGGATTGTTTTATCTGAACAATCCTAAAATCTGTCAGTCTGAGCTTGTCGAAGACGGGCCATTATTATCAGGCGCTGATTTTGATTTAGACAGAAGTTTTAAACCTTCTCAATCTTCTCTAAATAAAGCCTCCTTCTTTTTTCTTGACCAACCCTTTATTTGCTTTTCCCAGGCAATAGCCTCTTTTATATTTACAAATCGGTCGCAATATTTTAGTACTACAGGTCTTCTGCTATAAGTATAACTCAATTTGTTTTCCTCGTTATTATGCTCCCACAATCTTCGTTCAATATTATTGGTAACACCGGTATAATAACTGCCATCGATGCATTCAACAATATAAACACAATATTTACCAATGATGTCCATCTGATATTTGTTACGAATTAATCAGCCGTCTTCGACAAGCTCAGACTGACAGTTTAAAAATTTAAAAGGTAATTTACAGAACAAACTAATAAATGAAATTTCGTTTTATCTGCACGATACTTGATCTGTCAGTCTGAGCTTGTCGAAGACGGGCCAGCATTCTCTGTAAAATTGATTCCAAATTCCCGCAGCTCCGGTAACACCGCCTCATAGATCTCCTTCGCAACCGGGATCTGTAATCCCGTTAATTGAATTTTTTTAGTAAGAATCAATTTAGCCGCTATACCCAACGGCAAACCAACCGTTCTTGCCATTGCCGTTTTACTTTCATTTTCCCCTTTTACGATCATGCTGCTTTGTATAGTATAAATTTCATCATCCAACGTATATTCAATTTCATGGCACATTACAACCATATCCCTATCACCTGTTCTTAGCGCCAGCTTCTTTTCAAGAATGAATTGTAAAATATCAGCAGCACTATATTTTCCTGCCGGAATAAACGTATCGCTGTCATCTATTCCCAGGTAGCTTAGCTGTTCGGCTATAATGCCACTTTTGTCGTTTACAATTTTAAATTGATTTTTAAATAAGTCAGATAGTGAAGTAGTTACTATTTCGTAACGCTGTTCTTCATTGGTAAGTCCCAATTCAATTATCTTTTTCCAGCCATAAATGAATTCATGATGCCGCAAAGTTGTTCTTATAAAAGTTTTTGCTTCCTGTAAATGGTAAAGGTCGATGTACAACAATGAATCCCTGTTAGGATACCATGCTAAAAAATCAAGCCCATCAATTGTTATTCTTCTATCACCAATAAACAATTGCCTGTATTCTTCTTTTATGATACGATCATCTTTCTTATATACAGCGCCTGCTTTGCCCGCCATTACTACATTCCGTGGATTCCAGCTTATTTTATAATGCCAGGGATTGTCATCGCTTTCAGGTGCAACCAATCCACCGCAATGACTTTTTAATGAAGTGATATTTCCACCTTTTGATTTTATGGAATCAATCAATTGCATGGCGCTCATATGGTCAATGCCGGGGTCTAACCCCATTTCATATAGAAAGAGTAAACCTTTCTCTTTGATCTCTTCGCTCAGCGTTTTTATAGCATCATCTACATAACTGGCGGTGAGTAAGTTCTTGTTATACGCAACACAATCTTTTGCAATAAGAATATGCAAAGCAGGCGGCATTAAGGAGATAACAATATCAGCTCGCTTTATTAAAGCGCCCCGTTCGGCATCATCTTTTACATCAATGGCAAATGCCTGCACACAAGCGGCATTGTTTGTTTTAGCCAGAATCTGTTCCTTGTTGGTGTCTGCAATTAAAACCAGCCAATCATTTGTATCGGCTTCGCTGATGAGATGATCTATTAAAACGGTGGCAGATTTACCGGCACCAAAAAGTAATATGGTTGAAGGCATCGCTGAGGTTTATAATACAAGTTACAAAGAAGAATAGATTTATCTAAGATGTGATACAGTACAATTGGCTGCCTGCTTTTTTCTTTTGCAGAGGTATTGTTTAGGGGTTTAATTATTCAATAAAAGTGTTCACGAGTATAAAGAGTAAGATCATTAACCGCCGCTTTTAGATATGTTTGCCACGTTTCGACAAGCTCAACATGACAAACATATCTAAGAGCTGTCAGTCTGAGCTTGTCGAAGACGGACCTATTTAACTTTCTAAAACTTTCTATATTCGGAAAATTCTATTTTAATGAGTATCCGCCGTCTTAAACAATTACACTCTTGAAAGCCCTCCCTTCGGGAGGATTGGGGAAGGCTGATATACCATTCATGTGCTATTTTATATCGTGTATGATTATTTTTTTACTATGGATGATGTACCACTATCAGCAGGAAGCTTTCCTATAATATCAATGATATACTACTATCATCGGGAAACAATTTTTATACTATCAATGTCATCCTCTTATTAGCAGCAAATAATTATTATTCTATCAATGATTGATTTTTATCATCATGAAATAAATGTAGAGGTATCGACGAATAATATATCCTGGGTAACTTTAATAAAACGACTCTATTATGCTCTTTCTCGACATAAAAAAGCATTGCAACAATATCGGTATTGAAGACCCGAAGCGTTGGCTGGTAAAAAATGGCTTTACGCATGTGGATGCCGCACGGCTGGTTGATCATACACAGGCAAGTATTACCTATGTAAAGCTGGAAAAGCTTTGCCTGCTGCTTAACTGCACACCTACCGAACTATTAAGCTGGCAACCGAAAGACAATAGCACTGTTGCTCCCACACATCCCTTGCAGAAATTAAAAGCGGTACCTAAGCAGGCTTCCATCAGTGCCAAACTTCGGGCATTGCCACCTGAAAAAATGGGCGATTTGCAACGTTATTTGGACGAACTGGCGGGGAAATAGAACGCTGATTTTTTATGATTTTTATGATAATCCTGATCCTCTTAAAAATCAGCGTTATCAGTGTTCCTTTTTTTATATAAACATACCCACAATCACGCCTAAAAATGTGAACAAAAACCCACTCAAAACACCTTATTTTAGTAAGGAAAACCGCTGCTAAATGGTTAACTTCGCAGACTATTAATTTTTATGGAGAATCAGGAAAATCTAAACAACGAAAACCCTTCTAACAGAGGTAAAATAATCCCGGTAAATATCGAAGAACAAATGAAGACATCCTACATCGATTACTCGATGAGTGTAATTGTAGGACGTGCGCTGCCGGATGTTCGTGATGGTTTTAAGCCCGTGCATCGCCGTGTGCTTTTTGCCATGAACGAGCTTAGCATGACGTTTAACAAACCCTATAAGAAAAGTGCCAGGGTGGTAGGGGAAGTGCTGGGTAAGTATCATCCGCATGGAGATGCTTCGGTGTATGATACCATGGTTCGTATGGCGCAGGATTGGGCTATGCGTTACACATTAATTGACGGACAGGGAAATTTTGGTAGCCAGGATGGAGATCCACCGGCTGCTATGCGTTATACGGAAGTACGTATGCAACGTATTGCTGAAGCAATGTTGGCTGATATAGAAAAAGAAACGGTCGATTTTCAGCTAAACTTTGATGATTCGTTGCAGGAACCTACCGTATTGCCTACACGCATTCCGCAATTACTGGTAAACGGCAGTAGCGGTATTGCAGTGGGTATGGCAACCAACATGATGCCGCATAACCTCGGCGAAGTGGTGGACGGTTGTATCGCTTATATTCAAAACAAAGAGATCACTATAGAAGAGCTGACAGGTTTTGTAAAAGGACCTGATTTCCCGACCGGAGGTATCATCTATGGCTTTGAAGGCATAAGATCGGCGCTGCATACCGGTAGAGGCAGGGTAGTGCTGAGAGGTAAAACCAATATTGAAACAGATAGCAAAGGGAAAGAAAAGATAGTTATTACCGAAGTTCCTTACCAGGTAAACCGTGATACGCTTACACAAAAAATCGGCGACCTTATTAATGAAAAGCTGATTGACGGTGTAACCGATGTAAATAACGAAAGTAATAATAAAGAGGGCACCCGTATTGTTGTTGAACTAAGAAGAGATGCAGTAGCACAGGTGGTGATAAACCAGTTGTATAAGTTAACGGAGCTGCAAACATCGTACGGTATTAATAATGTGGCCTTGGTAAAAGGAAGACCGAGAATATTAAACCTGAAAGATCTAATAGTAGAGTTTATCGAGTTCCGTCACGAAGTGGTTGTTCGTCGTACACAATATGAATTGCGCAAAGCAAAAGAAAGAGCGCATATATTGGAAGGTTACATCATTGCGTTGGATAATTTAGATGCAGTGATCGCTTTGATACGTAATTCATCTACCCCGGCAATTGCACAGGATGGATTGATGACGCAGTTTGGCATGAGTGAGATACAAGCCAAAGCGGTATTGGAATTGCGCCTGCAGCGTTTAACCGGAATGGAGATAGATAAGATCAGGGAAGAACATGCAGAAATATTAAAACTGATAGCACACCTGGAAGAGATTTTAAACAATGAAGGAATGCGTTATCAGATCATCACAGATGAATTAATAGAAGTAAAAGCCAAGTTTGCAGATGAACGTAAGACAGAAATAACCTATTTGGATGATGAGATACGAATGCTGGATTTGATTGAGGAAGAGGATGTTGTGGTGACTATTTCACATTTAGGTTACATTAAAAGAACATCTGCAGATGAGTATCGCCAGCAGCGCAGAGGCGGTCGTGGTTCTAAAGGTAGCACTACCCGTAACGAAGACTTCATCGAGCATTTGTTTGTAGCATCTACACATCATACGCTTTTGATATTTACTGAAAAAGGAAGATGTTATTGGTTGAATGTGTATCAAATTCCGGAAGCAGATAAGACCGGAAAGGGTAGAGCCATTCAAAATGTGATTCAGTTGCCGCCGGACGATAAAGTGCGTGCGATCATTGATATTAAAAACCTTGAAGACGAAGAGTATGTAAAGAACAATTACATTGTTCTGTGTACCAAGAAAGGTATAATCAAGAAAACAGCATTGGAAGATTTCAGCCGTCCACGCCAAACAGGTGTTAATGCTATTAATGTTTTGGAAGGCGATCAATTATTGGAAGCCAAATTAACAAACGGCAATTGCGAAATTATGTTGGCAGTTAAAAGCGGACGTGCCATTCGTTTCCCTGAAGAAAAAGTAAGACCAACCGGCAGAGGTGCAATAGGTGTAGCCGGCATTGAAGTGGATGATGAAAAAGATGAAGTAGTAGGGATGGTATGCGTGACAAAAGAAGATAATATCCGAACTGTTTTAGTGGTAAGTGAAAAAGGTTACGGTAAGCGTACGCCGGTAGATGAGTATCGTATTACTAATAGAGGAGGTAAAGGAGTAAAAACAATTAATGTTACGGATAAGACCGGTTCATTGGTTGGCTTATTGGATGTATCTGAAAAAGAAGATCTGATGATAACCTGCGTTAGCGGTATTACCATACGTATGAGTGTTGCAAGTATTAGTGAACAGGGAAGAGCTACCCAGGGTGTTAAGTTAATTCGTGTGGATGAAGGGGATGAAATTGCAGCTATTACCAAAATGGATGAAAAGGAAGAAGAGGAACCAACTGAAGAAGGTGAAGCTCCGGAACAACAACAGAACGAAACAGAAAACAACGAAACTCCGGGAGTAGAATAGTAACAGTTTAAAGTAAAAAATCTTAAGGGTGATTGTCAAAGGCAATCACCTTTTTAGTTTATTCTCATGGCACAGCAAATTCACTTTTAAAAGAAATTATAAAAAGAAACTTCCCATAAAAGCAAATAAAGAGCTGATCATCCTTACCGGAAGAATGATGAGAAAAAGCACTACGAAAAACAATATGGTTGTCAGTACGTGAATCATCATTTTTGTAACGTTAAAAGTGGACAATTTATTTTAAAAATAGAATATTAAGTTTTGCACCTGTAATCGATTATAGTGGATAACCTAGGGGCATTTAACAGTTAGTAGACTGTTTTAAGTTAAAATAGATTGCTTTGTAAAAAGAAATAAGGCTTGATAAATCTCAAATGGAGGAATGCTTTTTAATCGAAGTACTAATTATTTATAAAACTAATAGCAGGATTGAAAATCTCTCGTAGCACCGGCTGTATAGCATCGTACTTTGGATAGGGGAATAAAACATCTATATCATTGGTATAACCTTCCAGGTTCAACTCTCTGAACATCTGCCGGAAATTATCGATCACCACTTTCATTGCCCGGTGCAATATCATGTAAATTTCTGTTTCAGAATGTTTGGTTTCAATTTCACAAACAGAACGTGTGCTGAAAGTAAAGATCGTTTCAGCAGCCTGGATATTGTAAATAAGATCAATTGCAAGAGCTATGTTTTCTATACCTGCGGGCTTGTTGATTTCATAATGAAAATCAGGTACAAAACTTTCGGGTTTTGTTTTAGGAAGCGTATTGTTCAAAATAGCAGGCTTTGATATGAACACGATTGAATTGCTCATAAAAGAATTTATTGGTTAGTAAACAAGATCTTTAAACAAAACGTATAAATAAGGCACGAAATTGCTTAACTGTTGAACAATTAAGAGCGGGCAAGCCATCTACTATATAAAGTTGAATAATTAAGGACAGCGCAGGTAAGAAGCGATAAAGTACCTGCACCTGTTAAACAGGTACTTAATTCAAGCGCTACAACAGATATTAATTCTTTTCTTTTTTGAAAATCTTAGAAACAGAATTTGAAGAATCTTTGTAAACTTCAGATAATACATCTTTAAAAATTGTCACTGTAAGTGCAACTGCGATAAGAATAAAAATAACTGTAAACATAATTGTACATTTTAAAGATTAAGTAATGTATACAGTCTTCGTAGAGCGGGATAAGTACAATTTAGATCAAAAGTGTTAAACTACAAATTTATTTTAACAAAAATTTACAAATTAAAATTAGGGTATTGAAATTCAATGTGTTTTAAAGTCTTATTTAATCCTTCATATTTAGCTAAATTAAAATATGAGTAGAGTTGATATCTATATTTTTAATAATAAAAAGCTTAGCCTGCATGATCTTAAATATAAAATGTCATAATAAATAGATTTTTTTGGCATCAAATTTTGTAGCTATTATCTTTAACTCGTTTATGAAATTTTTGAGAATAATAGTGAAGCTAATAATTGTAATATTATTATTGCTTAGCCTTTCAAACCAGTATTATAAGTTTTATGATTCTATGCGCATTATAGTCTGCATAGGGTTTTTTTACCTGGTTTTTGCAGCTATTAAGAATGATCAACCCATTGGTTCCGTATTAAGTTTGGGTTGTGCCATTTTATTTAACCCGGTTGCACCTATAGTTTTTTCCTATAAAGTATGGAGCTGGATAAATACCCTTATAGCAATTTCTGTTGCCATCTGGTTTATAAGTGATCTCATCAATTATTTCAGGAACAGGGAAATGCATTTGGATTGAAATGCCATTTTGAGGATAAATCAAGAGGTACCCATAAATTCTTTGACTTTTAATAAAACCGTTTCTACGCTGAACGGTTTTTCGATAATATCATCAGCATTATAATCTCTGTATTGCTTTAGTTTATTAGCGTTTCCTGACATTAGAATAATCGGGATATCACTGTATTCTTCTTTTAATTTTTTACATATCTCCAAACCACAATCTCCCTGTAATGCTATATCCAGCAATATTAAATTCGGTTTGATCCTTTGCAAAAAATCTAACAGTGATTTTTTATCGGTAACGGTAGATATATTTATGTTTCGTCGTTTGTACATATAAGTAAACAGATCCAAAAGATCCTGGGAATCATCCGCAATTAGTATATTGTTCATTAAGAGATTTAAAAATAAATAATAGAAAGCCCGTAATTAACTTAAAATGGTAGAAGAAGAACAAGTGTTGTTACGCTCAACTGTAACGATTTGGAAATGTAGTTATCTGCAATTAGGAGTTAATGAATACAAGATAAGCTTTTTAGTTGATAAAATTTACTAATATTTTGTTCTTAGCTCGTTTAATATGAGTTGGAATGTTGACAGGGTACACTTTCGCTTGATCGTCCATCCGAATATCTACCTATCTTAATGAAATTTGTTCGGGAAAAATAAACGGTAAGTTTATTCCGATGATTGCGTAAGCAACTAAGAATTAATTTATGCGCTTAAATGTTGAATTGGTAGTTTCATCAATAAGCTCGTTATTACTAATAATCTTTATCATTTTTTCAGATTTAAAGTATTCCCACTTCTTAAGCTTGTAGTTGTATTTCTTCATTTGTAAAGCTAATAATAAGTGATTAGTGGTATCTAACTTATAAGTATATGTGACGAACAACCTTTCACCTTGTAACATAAAGTGAGAACTATCTTTTATATATAAACTAAAAGCATTTTGATCATGGCTGGAATTTCTATAATGTCCTCCCACCAAATCGTTATAGCTCACTTGTTGTCCAAAAGAATTGGCTGAATAAAGAAAACAAATCAATATAAATATTCTTTTCATAGTGGTAAGATAATAAAAAATATACACCCGTATTTCAACAGGGGAGAAGGTCGTAAGACCTTCCTTTTTTTACTACATTTGGAATATGAAAACAATAATGATATCACTATTAATTATTTTAGTAGCAACCTCATTTAAAAAAACTGTAAACCCTATTGTTGGTAAATGGGAACGGTTTTATTTGCGAATGGGAGATAGTAACACAGATGGGAAAGATACTCTTTATGCTCCTAAGTTTTCTGAAGAAACATACCCACATGGAAAATCTGCAATCATTGAATTTAAAGAAAATGATTCTTGTTTTATGTATGATTTCAGGGAAACTTCAGGTAAAACTATTAAGAGAAGTAAATACGTTTTAATCGATAATAACAAAATTCATATTGATCAGGAGTACGACACCCTTCTATATAGCATTATAAAAGATACTTTAATAATTAGAGATAAGGATAATTTTTTTATTTCAAAATTTTTGCGCCAATAATAATTTCTACAGCCTTAATGGTTACGTAAATTATCAATGATGAAGATTAAGTTTTCTTAACAAAGCCAATCCTATAAACAAAGCAATTGCACCCATAATAATACTTGTAAAGCGCTGGGTGTTTTTTGCTGGGAAAACCACCAGACCACCAAAAACCTAAGTAAAAACCTTTATTAATAATTCCTGCGATTATTCCCCATAAACCAATTAGGATGAGAAGAATCGAATCAAAAGAAGTTTTCATGTAATAAGATTTTAACCGAATTTAATAAATCGAAGATTTATTTCTTCAATACCAAAGGTATTTACATAATTTTTGGATTTATAATAATTGAAAGAACAACCCGTTATAGTAGTAATATCTGATTTAACAGGTCAAATAGTTACAATCCCTTGTATGACTTTAGTTGTGCAAGGGTTTTTATATTTTATAGCTACCCAACAGGATAGAAGACTATATGAACTTGTTGACAAAGTCAACAGGGAAGAAGGTCGTAACGTAAGGCCTTCCTGAATGATTGCGAAAGCAACTATCTTAAGTATGTCAAAATATAACTTTCTTTATCCTTTTTGTGATAGTTTATTTGCAACAAATTGAGATAGTTCATCAAAATCTGATGGCGAAACATCGCTTTTTTTTATAGCAATAGAGTTTAAATAAGAATTGCCTATAAGTAGAAATAAGCAGTCTTTGTAATACTTATAGTAGCTGAATTTCTCCCAGTTTAGTTCAATATAAGATGAAGTCTCTTTGTATATAACTTTGGATTCATTAATCTTTATTTCAGCCTCTATGTTTCCTGTATTAAAGTCGGCAATAATTTTATTTATGTTAGAAAAGTATTTTCTTTTTGATTTATAATATATCCAGCCAAGTGAAACCAAGGCTATTAGTAGGAAAATAGCTACTCGTAGGCAAAAGTTTAAAAATAATTCCTTCCTTCGGTAATCTATAAAGGCTCCTGCTGTAGCAAGAGCGAGACAGCATATTCCTAAAAAAATCCACTTTGATTTTCGTTCTTTATTTTGTAACTCCCACTTAAGTTTATTTATTTCCAAAATACCATTACCTGTGTTTTTTATTATTTCTATTTCCATAAATCAAATTTGGCAAATGAAAGATAAGCAGTTCTTTTTCATCCATAAGATACCAAGATATATAAACTTGCTGACGAGGTAAATAGGGAATAGGCAAAGCTTTTTCTAAATAGAATAACCTCAATATTATTCATTAGAAACAAAATTAAAAGCCTGTCTTTTGTAACAATTAACCTGGCGGTCATTTTGAAGAGCTGGAATCCATTTAGGACTTAATTTCAAAACCCTCATACATTCTTGTTCTAATCCATATCCTACTTTTGTCTCTGCTGCAAAATCTGAAATACTTCCATCCTTCCATACTACAAAACGAATAACTACGGTATAAGTTCCTACGGGTGCGTTATTCTTAAATACTTTAGGAGTATTTAAGTTGCCTTTAAGAAACTCCTGCCAAGATAGTGGAGGTTGAGGTTCTTTTTCTACTTTAGTAAATATTTGCTGATCAAGAACAAGACTATCAGTAGGGGCTTTTTGAGCAGTAGATTTAATGCTTAGTAATATAAATAAGAAAAAAATTGATTGTTTCATTTTGTTATGTTTGAATAAAACAAACTTACCAATTTTTATAGCCGGACTGTCATTTTATAATTAGGGTAGCTTTTTGTTTATTGTTTTCAGAGGTTTTGTCTGTGCGCCTATTTAACATAATATAAATTATAGGATTAAATCAGTCTTTGTAGGTTTCAATAAACGCGGTTATCAATGCATTGAATTCAGTATCCTTATCAAATAAGAACGAATGTTCTATGGGGATTGCATATAATGGATAGTCTTTTAATTCCCGTTCAAACTTTTGTAACCGAACGGCATCTTTTTCTGTTGTAAGTATTATTTTATTTGCGGAAGAAATCTTTTCAAATTGTTTTTTGATTTCTGACAGGTCGTCCGTATTGAAAATATGATGATCGTTAAAACGGAGCATATCATAAGTAAGCACAGTTGCTGTCAGATGATCTTTTAAAGGCTTAGGATTGGCAATACCGCAGATCAATAAAACTGCAGTATCCTGTGTAATGGAGATTTCTGTACGATTAAATAAATGATACGGCATGCCGTAACGAATACCCGTAAAAAAAACCTGCTGATGCGGTTGCGGATCTAATTCCTTGATCAATTCATCTTTTGCAGCAAGAGACAAATGATCCGGGCATTTACTTACTATTATAATATGTGCACGCCTGGCGCTAAACCGAATATCCCGCAGATCTCCGGCAGGCATCATCAGATCCCTGGTATATAAATTTTTATATTCGGTAAGAATAATGTTTAATCCTGCATTGATCTGACGATGCTGAAATGCATCATCTAAAATAATTACCTGTGTTTCCGGTCTGTCATGCAATAACTGTGGAATTGCAACCAATCTTTCTTCGCCAACGCTTACTGTTATGTCAGGGAATTTTTGATGAAATTGCATGGGCTCATCGCCAATCTCAAGAGCTGTGGTTTTTTCATTGGCAATGGCGAACCCTTTTGTTTTTCGTTTATACCCGCGACTTAGTGTTGCTGTTTTATAATTACCTTTTAAAAACCGGATCAAATATTCTGTCATTGGCGTTTTACCCGTTCCACCTACCGCTAAATTACCTACGCAAATGATCGGGAAATTGAATGTTGCTGATTTCAGGTAATTTTTATTGTACAGCCAGTTGCGCAGCATTATGATGCCGCCGTATACAATGGAAAATGGAATTAATAAATATCGAAAGCTTTTTAACATGTAATGAATTACAATTTATGAAGTGCGAAATACAACCTTCAATTTATACTTTAAAATTCATAAATATTTTCCGGCGTTACACATAAATCCATCTTAATATCAAATTCGTTTATGTCTTCAATTTTTTCTATCGGCTCAAAATAACAAAGTCCTATTTTTAAAATATCGCTTGCACATTTAGCTAAAAACCTGTCATAAAACCCTCTGCCATATCCTACCCGGTAACCATTTTTATCAAACACCAGCATCGGCAATAAAATAGCTTCTATTTCATTAGCCTGCAATTCAATGCCAGTTGTTGGCTCCGCTATTCCATATTTATTTTCTTGAAATACCGTATCATCATCTGCAATTATCGCTTTCATTTCTACTGTAGAAAAATCAGTAACGGGATAGGTTAACTGCATTCCCGGGTTTCTAAAAAAAATAAAATCAGTGATGATATGTGTATTGATCTCATTTCTACCTGCCATGGGCCAGAAACTCATTAAAGAATGTAATAGCGGTAATTCTAATTTTTGAAACTGTATCAATAAAAGATCATCCAGCTTTTCTTTCTGCGAATGTGTAATTGCAGTGCGCTTTTCGTTATAAATATTTCTAAGTTGTTGCTTGATCATTATTTATAAAAATAGAAAAGATAGTGGTACCATAATTGCGTTCCGTTCTATAATAAGGAAATTTTTTATAATTATTCCTGGGAGTATGTTCCAATATAAACCAACCCTTGTGTTTCAATAATTGTTTTTCAAATATCGATTTGGGCAGATCGTCAATCGTAGTTAATGCATATGGTGGTCCGGCGAAAATCAGATCGAATTGTTCATTCGCTGTTTCAATGAAGTTAAAAACTTCCGACTTAACCACTCTAAAATTTTCGATATTCAATTGTTGTGATGTTTTTTTAATGAAATCATACATCACGGTATCTTTTTCTACAATGGTAAGATCGGGTACTCCCCTGCTGGCTAATTCATAACTTATGCATCCTGTTCCGCCAAATAGATCCAGTGTTTTTAATGCATCAAATTCTAAATTATTTTGAAGAATATTGAACAAGCCTTCTTTTGCAATATCAGTAGTAGGTCTTGTGTGAGGCATTTTTGCAGGCGGGTGTATTACTGTGCCACCTAATGTTCCGCTGATTATACGCATGCTGCCAATGAAAATAAATGACTAAAAAAGTGTGACGGATGAGTTTTTATTTCATCACCGTAGGTATACCCTTCCGGCAAACCTTCAAAGAAAATATTTATAAAGTACCTGTATATCTCTGTGTATAATGTAGATACTTTGTCTAACAGACCCGTTACATGTAAAGTAGTTTCATTTACCGGTGCATTAAAAGCAGCACAGATCTTTAATAGGTAATACGATACATCTTCGGGAGTTTTGTACGTAAATTTTTGAATGATCTGCAGCGCATCATTTATCTTCAGCATAACAGTAACATGATTTGTTCCAAAAATGCAGTACATGTGAGCGCCTTTTACGTCCTTTAACAATTGAGGCAATACCGTATGTAAATGAATATAAGTTGCAGATGGAAATGTTCCGGATAAATAATCATTTACGTCTGAAGGCACCCGGTAAATATTATATAAGCTCTGCGATGCTAAAAAATCTTTTTTAAGCACTTCTTCCTGCGCATATCCATACAAAAGGTCCAGCATATCGCTATTGGATTCGTCATTAATTATTTCAGAAGGGACCAAAACAGCATCTGTAAAAGAATAAACGATCTTTATATTTTTATACTCTTTTCGCAAAAAAGAATCGCCGCTGATAATTTTATCAGAAGAAGTAGCTACTTTTTTTAAGCTGATATCCGCCCCAAATGTATAAAAGCCTATACCTTCAAAACTATTTTCATTTAGAATAGTATAAGAAATTCCATGCAAGCCAAGTATCATTAACAACGTTGCTTGCGATGTATCGATATTATTTGGTTGAAGGTTAAATAATGTGTTCACCGGTTGCATTTAAGCAGCAAAATAAGTTAATTTAGCTGACTTTATGGAAGGAAATAACGATTTAAAAATAAGTATTACCTACCGCCGCTTACTTTCTATTGCATTGCCTATCAGTCTTGCGATATTGGTACCACAGATCAATTATATAACCAACAATATTTTTTTAGGACAATGGAGTAAAAAATCGTTAGGTGAAGCGGGCATTACAAGTGTATATTACCTGATAGTAGCTGTTGCCGGTAATGGATTTAATAATGCATTGCAGTCTTTGATCTCTAAAAGCGCCGGTGAAGGAAATATCGAAAAGATCCATGTATTGGTACACCAGGCAGTGCGAATAGTTTTACAAATATCTATAGCCGGTATTTTAATAACATGGTTTTTTACTCCGTATATCTTAAAACCTTTTTTAAGTCCTGAATCATACAACGAGGAGATCAACTTTTTAAAGATCAGGGTATTGGGACTACCCTTCTTATATCTTTTTCAATTGGGAGGTGCTTTTTTGATAGGTACCTTTAACAGCCGTTATTTAATGATCGGGTTCATCTTTCAATCGGCAGTAAATATTTTCTTTGATTTTACATTGATAAAAGGACGTTTAGGCTTTCCTCGACTTGGTTTTAATGGTGCTGCAGTAGCTTCTGTTATTTCAGAGGTAGTTGGGTTGCTTGTTGTTTATATAGTTATCCGCCGTTTACAATTGCATCATCGTTTTTCGCTTTCCAAAAAATATTCATTCAATAAGGTCATTTCTAAAGAAGTATTGAATATATCCATGCCCCTGGTGCTTCAATATGTTATCAGCCTTACAACATGGCTGGTGTTTTTTATCATGATCGACAGAGGTTATGATGCCGATGATAAAGCCATCAGTAATGTAATGAGAAATGTTTTTGGTTTTGCAGGTGTTTTTATTTGGGCTTTTGCCAGTACTACCAATGCGGTGGTAAGTAATTTGGTGGGGCAAGGCCGCCATCACGAAGTAATAACGGCTATTCACAAGATCATTCGTTTAAGTTTTTGTACTGCCTTGGTAATAGGAGCTTTACTGAATATTTTTCCGGAAGTTTTTTTTAATCTTTTCGGGCAAGGTGAAAGTTTTGCCGAAAAAGGAACGCCGGTATTGCGTGTTGTGGCAGGCGCCATGCTGCTAATGAGCTTTGCAGTAGTTTGGCTAAACAGCCTTACAGGAACAGGACAAACAAAAATTAATTTGCTGGTAGAGATATTCGCTATAGTTTTTTATTTGCTGCACACCTTTTTGGTTGTAAAGGTCTTTAAGGTGCCTTTATTTTATGCATGGAGCAACGAGTGGGTATACTGGATCGTCATTTTTATCATTTCTTTTATTGCTATGAATAAAAGCAAGTGGAAAAACAACATTTCATAACCCTTTATCAATCTTATTACCCTTTTATACTATTGCTACAGGATCAACAAAGTATTGTTGATAGCTTTAGCCAGGTATAATCGAAAATTTGCTGCATACATGTTGCTATCAAAAACTGCATACGTTACACTGCTCTTTTTACTTACAGCTCTTACATCTTTTTCTCAGGATGCTTTGCCCATTAAGCGACAGCAGAGCGCAGTACGCACTGATCAAAAAATTATTATAGATGGAGATATCAACGATAGTGCATGGAAAAAAGCCACTTACTTTTCTGACTTTATTGAATGGCAACCTTCTTTTGGAAACAAAGAAGATGTAAACAATAAAACAGAATTTTATCTTTTATATGATGATGAAGCGATCTACATTGCAGGCTTTTTACATGAAACTAATAATGACAGCATTTCAAAAGAGTTGGTTGGCAGAGATGTATTAGGTGTAAATGACTATGCCGGCATTTTATTTGATACTTACAATGACGGAATAAACGGCTTTGGTTATTACGTAACTCCCTTGGGTGAACAGTTTGATGCAAAATATTCCAGCACCGGTGAAGACGCCAACTGGAATAGCGTTTACGAAACAAAAGTAAAGATCATTCCAGGAGGCTGGACATTTGAGATGAAGATTCCCTACGCTGCTATTCGCTTTACAAAAAAGCATGAACAAGCCTGGGGTGTACAATTGGTACGTAAAAGAACAAAAGCCGGTAAACGCTTTACATGGAACCCATTTGATCCTGTTGGTGCAAGTAATGTATTTGCACAGGCAGGATACTTAACTAAACTGATGGATATAAAACCTCCTGTCCGGCTTTCCTTTTCACCTTATTTATCTACTTATGTAAATCATTTTCCAAGCAATGATCCTGCTATAAAAAGCTGGACAAGTTCTTTTAATGCCGGCATGGATATTAAATATGGGCTCAATCAATCGTTCACATTGGATATGACGTTGATACCGGATTTTGGACAAGTGCAAAGCGATAATCAAATTTTAAACCTCACTCCTTTTGAAGTTAAATATAATGAGTACCGAACTTTTTTTACAGAAGGAACAGAGCTATTCAGTAAAGGAAATTTATTTTACAGCAGAAGGATCGGCGGCACTCCACTGCATTATGATGATATTGAAGATCATTTGAATGATAACGAAAAAGTTATAAATAACCCTACCGCTACAAAACTTATTAATGCCGTAAAGTTCAGCGGCAGAACATCCAACGGTTTGGGTATCGGTTTTTTAAATGCTGTTACCGGGGCTCAATATGCTACTATTGAAGATACCGTTACTAAGCGAACGAGAAATTATGAAGTGAGCCCTGTTACTAATTACAACATTTTCGTTCTGGACCAATCATTAAAAAATAATTCCAGTGTTTCGTTTATCAATACAAACACAATGCGTAATGGTGCTGATTACGATGCCAATGTCATGGCAGGATTATGGGATCTTTACAATAAAAGGAATATATACCGATTTTACGGTCAGGCAGGAATTAGTCAATTATTTAATTACGAAAATAACGGGCAAACCCAAACAGGCTACAGTCATAGTATAACATTTGCAAAAGCCGGTGGCAATTTTAATTTCAACATTTTTCAAAATCTTACCAATGATAAGTATAGCCAGAATGATATGGGCTATGCCACTAATAATAATTTTTTAGACAATGGTTTATTTATCGGATACCGTTGGTTAAAACCAACCAATTTTTACAATAACCTTTATTATACGTTTAATTTTTTATACTCACGTAGATACAAGCCGGGAGATTTTCAATATGCAGACTTTAATACATCGGTAAACGGACAACTAAGAAACCTATGGGATTTTAATTTATACTTCGACATCATCACCAATCAAAATGATTTTTATGAACCTCGTGTAGATGGACGTGTTTATAAAACACCTTTCTCTTATGTTGGTGATATTTATTTTAATACCAACCCTGCTAAAAAGTATTATGCTTCATTAGAAATGGCATATAGATATTTACCTGCTTTTAATGGAAACTATGCAGACATCACTCCTACCAACCAAATAAGGTTTAATAAAAAATTGACTATTAGTCTTACCGATTACTTACAGTTACGCTTTAATAACGTTGGCTATGCTTTTGATTCAACCGATACGGCAAGCAACACCAGCTTGGTTTATTTTGGAAAACGAGACAGAATCTCTTTAGAAAACATTTTAACTATCAAATATAATTTTACCAATACCATGGGTCTGTCATTCAGACTTAGACATTATTGGAATAAACTGGAGTATAAAAGTTTTTATTTATTAAATGAAGATGGGACTTTATCTCACAGCAATGTAACCTACGAAAACAAAAACGTAAATTATTTTAATATTGACATGCTTTATACCTGGCAGTTTGCACCGGGTAGCTTTTTAAATTTTTCCTGGAAGAATGCAGTGAGTGCTGTAGATGATATAGTAGTTAAAGATTATCTTAAAAATCTTGCCGATACATGGAGTTCACCACAAAACAACAATATATCTTTACAAATAATTTATTATATAGATTATGCAAGCTATGCCAGGCGCAGGAAAGTAGCAGGATAAATTCATCACGCTTTTTATATACAGGGCAATAAAAATATTAATGAATGATTAAAAAAGAATTAGAGAATAAATTAGAATCTTTTTTAAAAGAAAATAAAAGAAGTTACAACCAAGGTTCTATCAGGTATATTGGATTGAGTAATAGAAAAATGTTAGAAGATGAGGACAGGATGTTACACATCGTTGCGTTTTCTGTTCTCATTAGCGAAGAACTTGTTTATGACGATAGTACGTTTTATTTTGCAGGTTTTGATGAAAAGGATCATCATTTGGTTCAGATCATCGGACCACAATCCTACGAAAGATTTGAGAAATAATTCGCCGTTAATTAATCTTTAGTATCACCATCATCTTCCGGGTCTGTATCAGCGTTTTTATATTCAAAATTGATGTACACTTTCCAGCCATTCATATCTCCCGTTAAAACAACAGAAGCGCAAAAGTTTTTATAACGTTCATCTGTCACGGTTTTTAATCGTAAGGTAGATTCTGTAAAACTTAAATTAGGATCAGGTTCTTCCAGTTTTCCTTTAAAAGTAATAAGAGACCGGTCATACCATTTTATCAGGCTCTTCTTTAGCATTTGCACGCAATGCTTATAACTTTTAATAGCATCTGTTTGGCTTTCTCCATTATAAAAAAGAGATTGGTAAGAGGCTGTTGTATCTTCTACAGAACGAAAACGTAAAATAGTATTGTCAATAGCGCCGGGTAATTTCACAGATGCTCCGTACACATCATGATCATATTCTCCTAACACAACACTATCCAATTGCACATTGTGAAAATTGGAGCGAAAATCAAGGACGATCTTTGCCAATGCATTACAGAAAGCAGGCGTAGGAAGCGGCGAAGAGATCACTTGAGCATTTCCGTAAAAACACAAGAACAACATTGCTGTTGCACAGATGATTTTTTTCATAAGTATTTATTGATACGCAATATTAAGGGCTGCAAGTTGGTTTTCCAAAAAAGTGGTGAAGCGAAAAGAATTATTTAACATCCTCATTACCATACTATGTAAATGTTACAAATAAAAAAACCGCCTGAAATTAAGACCAAGCGGTTAACACGTCAGATGAATCCTTAATATACTATTTTAACGGCAGTGTTTTTATTGTTGCTCGAGATCACTTCTATAGTATAAACTCCTTTAGAAAGATTTTTAGTTAAGCTGATTGTTTTTGTACTGTTTGTTCCATCATGTTGTACCGACTTCAACGCGATCAATTGACCAATAACATCCGTTAATCTTACCTGGTATGTTCCTTTTTCCATATTCACCAATTGTAAATTGATTGTTGCATTATTAACAGTGGCAACAATGGAAGGCGTAATAGTACCCATGTCTACTTTTACAGTACTGCTATATAATGCAGCGCCATTCATATCGATACTTTTAATGCGATAATAATTATCTCCTGCAACTGCATTTTCATCTAGCCAGTTATACGTTGAAACAGAAGATGCAGGAATTTCAGCAACAGCAGTAAAGCTTTTACCATCGGTAGATCTTTCTACTTCATATTGTTGAATGTTGATTTCATTTTCTACTTTCCATTGCACAGGAACATTCTTATTGCTTTTCCAAGCTTTTACCGAAACAAATGTTACGGGTACTGTACGATTAGCATTATCAAATACGATCATAAAACGATTGGCGCCTTGTGAATTTGCGTCAGCTGTTACCGTGAAATTTACTTTAGTATCATTCGTTAGGCTTACCGGCGTTGACGTTTTAAGGAAATTATCGATCAACGTAGCCTTTAAACCTGTTTGTTCCAGGCCCGATGGTGATAATTCAAATTGGTAACCTTGTTGTTGCATTTGTGTAATGCGTAAATAGATCGTGTCTTTTGCAGTTACCATTGGCCTTTTTTCAATAGCCATACTTTTTCCGTTACGCATTAATGCAAGGTTCTCAGAAGGGTTGGTTATTTTTTGTGCATCTTCAGCCCAGCTAACTGCATTTGAAAATTGTTGCCCGAACACGGTTAACGTCGCATCATCTAATTCTGCATTGCCATCATTTATGGAATATAGATTTGCTCTAAATTTTTGCGTTACAACCGGTCTGAAGACCAAACGTGTTTGTATGTTCTTATCCTGTTCTCTAAAAGTCACCTTACCTGTATCTATAAAATTGAATAAAAATGCTTGTCCTGATTCAACCCTGCCATCCATAAACGGACTTAAATGTGTAACAGAACTGTAGTCGCCTGCACTTCCATTATACGATACTGCAACAAAAGCCCCTACCCCTTGTGTTCCTGTCATCATTGGATCCCATACATAATAGTTGCTTCCCACTCTCATGCTATCTGCAACAAATAAATTATCAAAATTAATTTGTGATGCATAAGGATTACCTATTATCTGGAATCCTTTTCCGGCAACAGATACTGCTTTATTATTTTGGTTTAATGTTCCAAACGGACGCAGCACAGTAGGTGTTGAAGGATTGAAAGGTGGTTTTGTCACAACAACCGTTCTATCACCTCTTACAAATAACATATACCCTTGTTGACTTGAAATATTAAAGCTGCTGGTATTGGCAGGCACAGCCCAGCCGCCATTACTTAAATATTTAATGGAAGGATTATTGGTAACAGCTGCATCAAAACCTGTACCACTGCCGGGAACTGTATTAAGCATGTTGGTTATTTCTGTTCCATAACCAACATTTACTGTTATTGCCGGCTGCAAATTAACTGGCGTAGTAGTTGCATAGCCTTCCTGCCATGCTTTACTGATAGTTTGTGCACTATTGATAGGTGCTGTTAGTAAGCGCCATGCTCTATGCGATTGAATATATCTTTCAATATTTGCTTTACCTGTTATGCTATTGCCCGAATTGGTTCCATTGTTGGTAATGTCTGCAACTCTTGCTGTAAGTGTTTCGGTAGATAATAAAGTAAGATTATCATTTGTATTAAACGTAGCATTATTAACATTACCGAAAGACAAGCTATTGGCAATTTTCAATGTATCATATTGTAAAGGTGCTAAATTCACACCTGCGCTGCTGGTATTGCTGATGATCAAATTGTTCAATGTTTTTTGAACAAACTGTCCTCCTGAAATTGCCTGGGCTACATTGCCTTTTAATTCCAATGTTCCGTTTTGCAGATCCAGATCGCCGCTGTTTGAAATACTTCCATGTACCTGGATCGTAGCAGTATTCAATAGTACAGATGCACCGGTTTCTATTGTAATATCATGCGCAACAGCAGTGCCGGAATTTACTACAGGATAATTTGCTAAGCCTGTAGGGATCAATACATCCGTAGTGCTTACAGGTATACCGCCACACCAGTTATTGTCATCAAACCAATCATTGCTGCCACCTAACCATCTGCCCGGCGCATTAATGGATATTAATACAGTTGAAGAGGTATCAAAACATCCGCCTGAACTAACTGTTCTTCTATACCATGTTGGTTGGGTTAATGTAGCAGGTGAATATTGTTGTCCGTTACAAGAGCCACCGGCATTACTGAAACCGGTTGTAGCGCTCGTGGTGCTGCTTTCCCACAAATAGTTGTTCGTGCCGTTACCACCTGCAGCAGCAGTTCCGCTTAATGATGAAGGAGCTGTGCCTGAACAGATCGTTTGTGCATTACTGATAGTATTATTGGTAATGACATTGTTTACTATTATAGAAATAGTGCTGCTCAATTGTAAAGTACAGGATGTGGTTGCGTTGGTGGCTAAAACATTGTATGCTTTATTAGCACTAAGGCTACCTGTTGTTAAAATTATTGTTCCGTTCGTTCCGGCAACAGCTGTGCCAATATTGGCATTGGTTGCATTATCTCTTAGTTGATAATTTATTCCTGTTTGCGAATTATTAATTTGAATATTACCGCTTGTTCCTGTACAAATTTGAGTAGCAGTAGCAAAAGCTGTTACGTCTGTGGGCAATGGATTAATTGATACACTAACATTGCCTGTTGTAGGAATGGCTGAACATGAGGAACCTCCGGTTGCGGTAACGGTTGCCTGTACAGTATAAGTGCCAGCCGCAGTTTGATTTCCAAAGTTGATAGCAGACCCCGTTCCTGTTATAACATTACCTGTTGCAATGCCATCTTTATACAATTCATATGTTACATAATATTCTGCTTGTGATGCTACAGAGCCATTTAATCCTACTGTTAGTCCGCCACTACCTGAACAATAACTACCGCCGCCGGTTACACTAAAATCAGCCGCTGTAACAGCATTGTTTATATTAACATGTACTGAACCTGATGTAGACGAACATCCCCCTGATGTTACAGTTCTTCTATAAAAACCATTATTAGCAGTTTGACTAAGTGTTAAGGAAGCGCCTGTTTGTCCGGATACCGGAGCATAGCTTGAATTACCCGGTGAACTGAATTCCCATGAATAAGTGTAAGTGCCATCTCCGCCGCTCACTGCCGTACCACTTTGTGAAATGATCACCTGCGCACTGCTAGAAGATGTTTTGCATACTGAAGTAAGTGTGATATTATTATTTGCTAAAGATGGATTGATAGTAACAGGTAAGCTAAATGTATTACCCGAACATCCATTCAATTTAGGTGTAACGGTATATGTTGCTGTAGCTATACTTGTTCCTGAATTAGTTAATGTTTGACTAATAGAAGATTGAGCAGTTGATTGTGCCGAACCACCTGTAAAACCACTGCCGCTTGGTGTTGCCCAGGTATAGGTCATACCTGCAGGAACACCGGTTGGAGTTACTGAGAAGGTACTACCACTACATATTGTAGCAGATTGATTACTTACAGATGGTTTTGGATTAACCGTTACCGTTACTGTTTGTGTTGCTCCTACACAACTATTAGCAGTGGAGGTTGGCGTAACAGTATACGTAACTGTTTGTGCAGTTGTTGAACTGCTGTTGGTTAGTGTATTATTAATTGTACTGCTTGATTGATTACTTAAGCTTTCACCCGTGATGTTTGTATTATCTGTTGCCACCCATGAGTAACCGGAAGTAACACTTGCTGATAGGGATAATCCAACTGATGTTCCGCTACAAATGGTAACAGTAGAAACGCTGTTCATTACCGGTTCAGGATTAATAGTAATAGTAGCAGTAAAAGTGCTTCCGGTACATGTTCCTGATGTTGGCGTTACTGTGTAAGTTGCCGTTTTTGCTGTAGTATTGGTATTTACCAATGTTTGGCTGATAGATGATTGCGCAGTTGATTGCGCTGAACCACCTGTAAAACCGGTACCACTTGGGGCAGTCCACGTGTAAGTTGTTCCTGATGGGACACTGCCTGGAGTTATTGAAAATGCAGTATTGCTGCAAATTGTTTTTGTTTGATTACTTACAGTTGGTTTTGGATTAACCGTAACCGTTACCGTTTGTGAACTACCTGCACAACTTCCACCGGTTGATGTTGGCGTAACGGTATATACTACATTCTGTGCAGTAGTACTTGTATTGGTTAATGTATTGCTTAAAGTACTTGTTGTTTGTGTAGAGGTGCTTTCGCCTGTTACATTGCCATTGCTTGCTGCTGACCATTGATAAGATGAAGCCACATCACTTGTCAAAGTAATACTTACGGCAGTTCCGCTACAGATAGTTGCAGAAGATGCACTTGTCATTGTTGGTTTTGGATTAACCGTTACCGCTAATGTAAAGTTGTTTCCCGTACAGGTTCCGGAAATTGGTGTTACGGTATAACTTGCTGTAACAGCTGTTGTACCTGAATTGGTTAATACCTGGCTGATAGAAGATTGTGCTGTTGATTGTGCAGAACCTCCGCCAAATCCCGTACCAGTTGGAGCTGTCCAGGTATATTTTGTACCTGATGGCACACTGCCCGGTGTTACAGAAAATGTTCCGCCAGTACATACCGATGTAGTTTGATTGCTTACAGAAGGCATTGGGTTAACCGTTACCGTTACTGTTTGCCCGCTACCCTGGCAGCTTCCTGTTGTTGAAGTTGGCGTAACAGTATAAGTAACTGTTTGTACTGATGTAGTAGTATTGGTAAGCGTATTGCTTAACGTTGTTGTACTTTGATTAGAGGTACTTTCTCCTGTTACATTACCATTGCTTGCTGCAACCCACACGTAAGAAGAAGCTACATCACTTGTTAAAGGAATGCTTACTGTACTTCCGCTACATATCGTTGCAGAAGAAGCACTGGTCATGTTTGGTTTTGGATTAATCGTTACTGTTACTGTAAATGTATTGCCTACGCAACCGGCACCGGATGTTGGCGTTACAGTATATGTAGCTGTAACAGGACTAGTCGTTGTGTTCGTCAATGTTTGACTAATAGAAGTTTGCCCGGTATTTTGTTGTGAACCACCTGTAAATCCACTTCCTGTTGGAGCGCCCCAGGTATATTTTGTACCTGATGGTGTTCCTGAAGGAGTAACACTAAATGCTGTTCCGCTACAGGTAGTAGTTGTTTGGTTGCTAACCGAAGGTGTTGTGTTAACACTAACGGAAACACTTCCCGTGCCTGAACAACCATGCGCATCTGTTACAGTAAGACTATAACTTCCGTTATTAGACGTACTTGCACTGGCAATAGTTGGGTTAAGTGTCGATGAATTGAAAGAAGAAGGTCCTGTCCATGAGTAAGTAAAAGGGCTTGTACCACCGGTTTGGTTGCCGGTTAAGCTTAAGGGATAACCTGAACAAACTGCTCCTCCACCATTTGCCTGTGGAGTAACCGATAATGTTGCAGGAGATAAAGTACTACAAGAAATATCATCTAAACCAAAGTCATTACCACCTAATGCTGTTTGCAGATCCACAATAGATAATACCACAGATGTTGCATTACCCGGATCAAATGTCCCGTAAAAACGTGTCCAATTAAATGGACCCGAAGTACTGGTAGCGCCGGCAGCTAATACAGCGGTTGTTCCAATCACTGAACCATTTACAGCGAATGATAATTGCGCATACGGTGTAACCTGGTTCAAGCTCATTGCCCATGCAGAGAAATAATAAGTGGTATTAGGTGTAACAGTTACGGTTTGTTGCCAGATAGTTTGCGATGCAGTTCCGCTGCCGTTCACGATCATAAACTTACCGGTTCCTGCCCCTCCGCTGGTATGATCTGTTCCATAAAATGCAGGATGATAATCATGTGCATTATTATTCACGGCATATAAGCCTTCCAACTCTAAACCTGTTGTACCCGTTGTATAAAAAGACTGGTTATTTGCGTAGCCGGAAGTAAAGCCTGTATTACCTGCATTGAAATCTCCATTGGTTACTAATTCCTGTGCAACAACAGTAGAAGCAGTTGCCTGGCAACCTGTAGCAGTGACAGTACCGGTAACGGCATACGTTCCTGCAATATCAACATTAATAGCTTGCGTAGTTTCTGCGTCTGTCCATAAATAAGTAGCAGGTGTAATTGATGAATTTCCTGTCAGTTTCACCACACCTCCCCCAACACAATAGTTAGTACTTACTGTTACAATTGGTAATGGGTTAACCGTTACCGTTATGGTATAAGGAGCGCCTGCGCAGGAACCTGTATTAGAGGTTGGTGTAATAACATATTGTACCGTGCCTGCTGTTGAATTGCTTGGGTTTGTTAATACCTGGTTGATTGTAGTACCTGTAGGTCCTGAGCCTGCACTAGCACCGGTAATACCTCCTGTAATAGTTCCTATACTCCAGCTGAATGAGCTGTTTGTGCTTGCTGTTAACCCTATATTAGTACTTGTTCCGCTACAGATCGATTTCGTAGCAGCATTACTTACGGCAGGTTTTGGATTAACCGTTACTGTTATGGTGGTAGTATTACCTACACAAGAACCCGTTGTTGCCGTTGGTGTAACAACATATTGAATACTTCCGTTGGAAGAATTACTTGGATTGGTTAATGTTTGATTGATGGATGAACCTGATGTTGCGCTTGCACCCGTAATAGTTCCAACATTTGTTCCGAGAGTCCATGCAAAAGAACTTGGTGTGCTTGCTGTTAAACCAATGTTAGGACTTGTTCCGCTACAGGTAGAAGCAGTAGTTGCAGTAGTAACAGCAGGTTTTGGATTAACCGTAACCGTTATAGTATAAGGACTTCCCGCACAAGAACCTGTTGTAGATGTTGGTGTAACCTTATATTCTATAGAGCCTGTATTTGCATTACTTGGATTGGTTAATGTTTGATTAATGGTTGAACCTGATGTAGCAGTTGCACCGGTAATAGTTCCAACATTTGTTCCGAGCGTCCATGCAAAAGAGCTTGGTGCACTTGCTGTTAAACCAATGTTTGGACCCGTGCCGCTACAAGTGGCCGCTGTAGCTGTATTAGTTACGGCAGGTGTTGGATTAACTGTTACTGTTATAGTTGAAGGATTACCTACACAACCTATAGTTGAAGTTGGTGTAACAATATATTGTATTGAACCTGATCCTGAGTTACTTGAATTATTTAATGTTTGATTGATGGTAGTTGCCGGGCTAACACTAGCACTTGCACCTGTAATACTACCAACATTTGTTCCTAATGTCCAACTGAAATTACTTGCAACGCTTGCTGTTAAAGCAATATTGGTACTTGTAGCATTACAAATACTTTTGGTTGATGCATTGCTAACCGATGGAATTTGATTGAATGTAATTACTACATCATCTGTTGATGCTGTACATGGACTGTTTGAAACTGTCCATCTTAATGTATAGGTATTACCTGCAACACCACTAAAGGTTGATGACGGATTGTTTATGTTATTGATCGCACCACCGGTTCCTGAAACTATATTCCATTTACCTGTACCGGTTGTTGGCGTATTCGCTGCTAATGTTATTGTAGTTAATCCGCAGGTTGCAGCATCAATTTGGTCAGGACCTGCATCTGCTGTTGTTGGTAATTGATTAAACGTAATAGTAACATCTGAGAAAGAAGATGTACAAGGACTATTTGAAATGGTCCATCTTAATACATATGTATTTCCGGCAACGCCGCTAAATGTTGAGGTTGGATTGTTTACATCTGTTACTGTTCCACCTGTACCTGATTGAATACTCCACACTCCTGTTCCTACTGTTGGTGTATTGGCTGCTAAAGTAACTGTAGTTAATCCGCAGGTTGCAGCAGCTGTTTGATTGGCGCCTGCATTCGCTGTTGTCGGATTCGCACTGAAAGTTATATCCACGTCATCAGAAGTAATATTACATGGGCTTGTTATTGTCCATCTTAATGTATACGTATTGCCTGCAACTCCTGTAAAAGTTGATGCAGGATTAGAAGCATTACTAAATGAACCACCCGTTCCGTTTACAATACTCCATTGTCCTGTTCCGAAAGAAGGTGTATTACCCGTTAATGTAACAGTTGTCAATCCGCAGGTTGCTGTAGCACCTTGATCAGCGCCGGCATCAGCAAGAGTTGCGCCGGTATTAAATGTAACATTTACATCACTTGTTGATTTACAAAGGCCGTTAGTGATCGTCCATCTTAACGTATAACTATTACCAGCAGCACCGCTAAAGTTTGCAACAGGATTATTTACATCATCGAAAGAACCACCTGTACCTGATACAATACTCCACTGCCCTGTTCCAACTAAAGGCGTATTGGCATTCATTGCTACAGTGGTTAATCCGCAGGTAGCATTGCCTGTTTGATTAGCACCTGCATTAGCAGTTGTTGGCGGAACATTGAAAGCTACATCTACATCATCTGTCGAAGCTCCACAGAATGCACTGGTAATTGTCCATCTTAATGTATATGTATTACCTGCAACACCGGTAAATGTTGTAGAACGATTTAGATTATCTGCAAATGAACCTCCTGTACCTGATACAATACTCCATTGTCCTGTACCAACAGTTGGTGCGTTTGCCGCTAAAGTAACCGTAGTTAATCCGCAGGTTGCTGCATCTGTTTGATCAGCACCTGCATTAGCTGCTGTTGGATTTTGACTAAAGCTTACTGTTGTATTATCTGAAGATGATGTACAAGCTGTTTGAGAGATCGTCCATTTTAATGCATAGCTACTACCTGCAATACCACTGAATGTTGTTGTTGGACTGGTGGCATCAGTAAAAGAACCACCGGTACCTGAAGTTATCGTCCACAAGCCGGAACCGTAGATTGGCGTATTGGCGCCTAATGTAACCGTAGTTGTTCCGCAAGTTGCCGCGCCTGATTGAGCTGCTCCTGCCACTGCAGCTGTGGGTGGCGTATTAATGGTTAATGTTTTTGAAGAAGAAACATTACATGCACTTCCTTTAGCGGTTAATGTCAGCATTACGCTTCCGGCTGCAATATCCGCTGCACTTGGTGTATACGTTGCTGTTGTTAATGAACTGGCATTGGCGAACGTTCCTGTTCCGCTGGATGTCCATGCTACACTTGTTTGATTGGCAGCACTTGCTCCGGATGTAATATTAAGTGCTCCTGAAGTAGAACAGGTAGTTAATGCATTTCCTGAATTAGCTGTAGGGGAAGTTACAATTGTAATACTGGAAGAAGTACTGACAACATTACTTGGACCAACGCCGCCTGCATTACTCGCAAACCATGCAACACCTTCGTAAGCTATATCAAAGGTTAATTTATTAGTACCGGTGGCTAAGGGCGTAGTGTACACCCCACCTACATTATTAGAAGCCGTAACAGGTAAAGTATAAGTAGCAGTTGCACCGGGCGCTAAGCCTGCCGCATCCACTCTTACATTATAATCATTCCAGCTTGTTCCGTTGGTATTCCATTTAACACCGATGTTAATATCAGGACTTGCATCTGTCCATGTTGCCGTACCGGTATTCTTTACCGTTACTTTTACATTTCTGGTTTCACCTGCACACCATGTAGTTCCTGAAAAAGTGCCGCCACCGGTCAGATCCATTGAAACCCATGCATCTTTATACGTTAAAACAGTGTATGTTATTTTAATTCTGCCATCGCCTCCATCACCTCCGCTTCTGTCTGTACTGCTGCTTGCTTTTCCGCCAGCGCCACCGGCACCAACACCTCCATTACTACCACTGCCTGAAGACGTAGATCCATCAGCTCCTGCAAAACCTCCCGTAGGAGCACTTCCTCCATTACGACCTGAAGCATTATTACCGTTCGAACCTGTTCCTGCGCTGGAACCGCCACCACCACCTGAGCCGCCATTAGAACTACCCGTTCCGCCTGCTCCTCCATAATAATTGAACGGAGATGTTGCGCCCACATTACCGGTAGTTACAGCAGCCGCACCTGTAGCGGTTTGGTTGGTAGAACTTGCCCCATTACCTCCATTACCGCCTTTTGCTAAAATTGTTGTAGTGCTTCCAAACCAACTATCACCTCCAGCCTGCCCAGCTCCTGTACTTCCGCTACCGCCTGCACCTACTGTTATGGTATATGTTGTTCCTGGAGTAACAGCTATTGAAGTGTTTTTTACATAAGAACCACCACCACCACCGCCGCCTGAGGATGGATTAGCTGTTGCACCACCACCTGCTCCGCCTGCACCCCAACATTCAACAGTTATAGAACTTACGCCAATAGGGCAAGTCCAGGTTGTGCTTGAATTGTAAGTATTTGTTGTTTGTGCTAAACTTACCGTCGTAACAAAAAGACCGCCTATCAGAAAGGCAATTACTAATCCTGCTCTTTTATATAAACTAAGAGAATGAGTGTTTTTATGATGGATGAAAGCAAGCCTTGCCTGTTTTCTCAATTTTCTTAGTTTGTAATCATTAAATATTAATGCTACAGCAAAAAGAATGATGCATAACAGTGATAGTACAACTGTAGTAATGCTTGTTTCAGCATGCCTGATAGTATACAATAACACTGAAAACGGTAAAAGAGGGTAAACTTGTTTCATTCCTGTATTTTTTATCTCGATAACTTAAACAATGCAAACAAAATCAATCGATTAACGATATGAAATTCACAGGAATCTGATAATGATAAATAGATGACAGGATAGCTTAAAACGCTAATTCGTTAGTGTAAGAGTTAATACGAAGGATAAAGCGAAAGTTCAGAGGAAGAGGATTACTTGTTAGTACGTTGCTAAGGGGGCAACTAAGGTGAAATGCGAGGTGCATATCATACGGTACAAGGCAAAAATAAAAATTTATATTGACAAATCACAACTTTTTTACATTTTTCTTGATTTAGAGCAAAAAGTCGCGTAAAAACTATTTTACTACCCTACATACTAATTTAATTATCTTATCAGCGCCTGCCATTATAAAACAAACAAGAGAGTTATATCTTTCAGGATATAACTGTTTATTTTCAAAATATTTTAAATACTTGTCCAATTTTAAAAACTCGATCGTCATTTGTTTTTCCTAATTAAAAATTTAAAAAATGAAAGATTTTCTTTTTCTGTTCAGAACAGATTACAAAGCCACTCCTAAAGCCTCGCCGGAAGAAATGCAGGCTGTTACTAAACGCTGGATCGATTGGATAGGCGGGATTGCAGCTCAAAACAAATTAACCGACAGAGGCAACCGATTGGTACCTTCAGGCAACGTGCTAAAACCGGGTAATGTGATCACTGATGGACCTTACACAGAGATCAAAGAATCATTGGCAGGTTATACTATTGTAAAAGCCAACTCTTTAGAAGAAGCAACGGAATTGGCAAAAGGTTGTCCGGGTTTGCAAATGGGCGGCAGCGTGGAAGTAAGAGAAATAGATGCCATGTAAACCGAATAATAAAAAGCATAAATGCCTTTGTACTTTTGCAAAGGCATTTATTATATGCAGCAAACAGAATTAATACCACATTTATTCAGAACAGAGTACAGGAAAATAGTAGCCGTACTTTGTAAGCTGTTTGGTATTGAACATATAGAAATTGCAGAAGATATTGTTAGCGACACTTTTCTTTCTGCTTCTGAACTATGGGGATTAAAAGGATTGCCTGAAAACCCTACAGCATGGCTGTACACTGTAGCAAAAAACAAAACAAAGGATTATATAAAGCGTAATTCACTTTTTGCACAAACCATTACAAAAGCAATAAAGCATACTTCAAAAAATTCCGAAGAAATAGAAATCGATCTGTCTGTAAAAAACATTAGCGACAGTCAATTGGCAATGATATTTGTTGTTTGTCATCCCTGTAATCCCACAGAAGCACAAATAGGATTAGCTTTAAACCTGCTTTGCGGCTTTGGTGCAGATGAGATCGCCAATGCTTTTCTAACCAATAAAGAAGTTATTTATAAACGATTGCAGCGAGCTAAAGAGAGACTCCGAACAGATAAAATAAAAATCGAACAACCAACAGTAGCGGAGATAAACGATCGCCTTTCTACTGTTCTAACAACATTGTATTTACTTTTTAATGAAGGCTATTATTCTTCACATCAAAACATTCCATTACGTAAAGAGCTTTGCATTGAAGCAATGCGGTTGACGTATCTTTTGGTTGAAAACGAGCAAACGAACCTGCCTTTTGTGAATGCGTTGCTTTCTTTAATGTGCTTCCATTCATCACGATTTGATGCGAGGGTAAATCAAAATGGAGAAATCGTTTTATACCAAGACCAGGATACTACTTTATGGAATGAGGAACTGATTGCCAAAGGTGAATATTTTTTGAACCGGGCTTCTCAAGGAAATCATCTTTCAAAATATCATATAGAAGCCGGCATTGCATACTGGCATACCATCAAAAAAGATACAACTGAAAAGTGGGAGAATATTTTGCAATTGTACAATCATCTTTTACTTATTGAATACTCCCCTATTGCTGCATTGAACAGAACCTATGCATTTGCTAAAGTATATGGCAAAAAAGAAGCGATCATAGAAGCAGAAAAGATAGCTCTTTCCGGCAACCATTTATATCATTCTCTAATGGGAGAACTTTATATAAGTATTGATAATGCTAAAGCAATTGCTCATTTACAAAATGCATTGGTATTGGCAAGATCAAATTCAGATAAAATTCTTATCTCGAATAAAATAGCAGCATGCCGGCAATAAGCAATCAAGGATTCATCTTATTAAAATAATCGGCTATTATTTCATTATTGGCATTTGCTCTTGCTTCGCTTGTTCCAAATGTAAGCTCTTTCTTTCCTTGCTTCATTTGTTCAAATACAGCTTCTACAAAATCACTTACCGGTGGATATGCATCGTGTATACCTTTTGCACCAAGGTCTGTATTTAAGGCGGGCGGTATCATTTCTATTACTTCTATATTTTTTTCTTGCAGCATATGCCGCAACGAAAGTGTGAAGGAACGCATAAATGCTTTGGTAGCGCAATACACAGGAACTTTTGAAAGCGGAATAAATGCCAGCCCTGAAGTAACATTGATAATGGTATTTAATGATGGCAAACCGACAAACAAGTTTGCTAAATGAACGGGCGCTGTTACGTTGATCGAAATCTCATCTGCTGCTTTTTGATAAAAGCCTTCGTCTGAAACACTCATCCAGTTTTGAATACCTGCATTGTTTACCAATACATTCAGATCCATATGTTCTTTTGCTATCCACTTATACAATTCAATGCGATCGGCTTCAACAGAAAGATCGCACTCTTTAGAAATTACAGAAGGAAATTTATCTGTTACTGCTTTTAATACTTCTGTACGTCTGCCACAAATAATTACTGTATTGTTTTCTTTGATGAAACGTTCAGTTAATCCTAAGCCTATCCCGGTAGCGCCGCCGGTAATCAATATTTTGTTGTTAGATGATTTCATTTTTTAATTTTGATAGTGCAAAAATAAAATATTAGTAATACTATTTACTTGAACAACTTGTAAAATCGTAAACGGCAAAAAAAACTCCCGTCACTTTACGTGACAGGAGTTACTGTTCTAAATGGTTATAAAAAACTTGAATTGCTTATTTGCCTATTTTATTTGCAACCAATTTGAACCATCTGAGATGATTTCAATACTGGTGTTTTTTGCAATAGTTGTAGCCGATGCGCCTGTTAAATCGGTATAAGAACTTATACTTTTAGTACTACTGGTGCTATATCTGTTTACAATAACATACCTTCTGTTTGTACATGTACTTGCTGCAGGCAACGAGATAGATGCAGAGCCTGTAAAATACCAAACTGCAGCAGTGTTATCCAAGGTTACAGCGCTGGAACCTGTTTGCTTTGAAAGTTTAGTTGCCACAGCACCATTAACTTCCAATTCACTGTTTGGTGAAGTAGTACCGATACCCATATTACCTGCACCTGAAGGATTGAAGATAAAATTACCGGTAGTAGAATTAAAGTTCATATCGCTGGCACCCATAGTAATTGTTCTGTCGCCTCTTAATGTACCATCTGTTTTGTAAATGCTTGAATCCACACCTGCTAAACTTAAAGCCGTAGATGCAATCCCGTTTACAGTGCTGGTCAAGCTTTGACCGGATAAGCTTAAAGCATTTGAGTTAATGATTGTAGCATTATCAGCAACACCATTAATAGTGCTGGTGATTGTATTGGTAGCAGAAGTTAATGCATTTGAATTAATGATACTTACGCCTGTACCGGTTGTACCGTTTACAGTAGTAGTTAATGTATTTGTGCTGCTGCTGTTAGATACAGTAGTAGAGCTGCTTCCGGCAGTTGCCCAACTTAATACACCCGAACCATTCGTTTTTAAGAATTGTCCTGCTGTACCATCTGCACTTGGTAAAGTATAAGTGGTAGAACCCGCTGCTGCTGCAGGAGCAAAACCTACATAACCAGATGTTGAACCTGACAAACGTATTGTTCCGGCAACATCCAATGCACTTCCCGGAGACGTTTTACCAATACCCACATTACCGTTACTACCATCTATTACGATATTATAATCAGATGAATTACGTGTTAACACAAAGTCGTGATTATAACTGTTCATATACGCTTTGTTGGAAAAGATACCGCCTGCACTGCTGTTGGCAAAACCAAAAGTAGAAGACAAAGTACCTGAGTTATCTAACCAATCCATACTGCTGAAACCTGAAGCACTTGTATTTTGGAAGGTTGCTACGTTTGTTCCGCTTGAATTCATTACTACATGTAATGCTTTGGCAGGCGAAGAAGTACCAACACCTAAATAACCCGCACTGGTAAATGTTGAAGTAATAGAGCTACCTGCGATGTTTAATGTTTTACCATTGTTAGTGATGGTAGTATTCGATGTTAAGTTACCGCCTAATTGAATATCGCTGCCGCTCAACGTTAAGCCGTTGCTGGCTGTATTGTTACCAGCTGTTGTCCAGCTTAAAGTTCCACTACCATTGGTAGTTAACTGCTGACCACTTGTACCATCAGCAGAAGGCAATGTATAAGTAGTAGAACCAGCTGCTGCTGCAGGCGCAAAGCCTACATAGCCTGAAGTTGAACCGCTTAAACGCAATATGCCTTTGATGTCCATGCTGCTACCTGGAGAAGTAGTTCCGATACCAAATCTACCTGTAGATGATGGACTGAAAATAATATTACCTGTTGTTGAATTAAAATTAAGATCGTTTGCTCCCATCGTAACTGTTCTATCGCTTCTTAATGTTCCGTCATTTTTATAAATGCTTGAATCAAGATTTGATAAGCTAACAGCAGATGATGCAATACCATTCACAGTACTTGTTAAGTTTTGACCTGATAAACTTAATGCGTTTGTGTTGACGATGGCTACACCTGTACCGGTTACTCCGTTTATTGTAGTCGTTAATGTATTCGTATTGCTGGCGTTTACAACTGAGTTAACTGCGTTTGCTGTTGCTGTTACACCATTTACTGTACTTGTTATTGTATTTGCACTTGAGCTGAATGAATTACTGATAGCACCATTCGCAATGCTTGCTATACTTCTCTTTCTTAATAAGCCGGCAGAAGTTACGGTTACAATGCTGTCTGTATTTGCACCAACCGCCAAAGTACCTACTGTAAGTGTGCTTCCTACTGATAATGCACCGCCAATTGAGCTTGCACCTGCTATCGATTCAGAACCACTAACAGTTAACGAGCTACCAATAGTACCGTTCCCTGAAATATTAAAGTTAGAAGATGCCTGTTGTGTTGTACCGTTATTAATATATCCTGTTGAAGGAGATACCCATGTTACGGCTCCGCTACCATTGGTAGTTAATACCTGGTTAGAAGTACCATCCGTAGCAGGAAGTGTGTACGCTCCTATTTTTAACGCACCTGTATAACGACCTGTACCGGTAACATCTAAGTTATAAGCCGGTGCCGCGTTACCAATTCCTACTTTACCGGTAGACGATGGGTTGAATATTAAGTTACCGGTAGTTGAGCTGAAGGTTAGATTTTTGTCAGCCTGTGTTACAGTTCTGTTAGCCCATAATGTTCCGTCATTTTTATAAATGCTTGAATCAAGATTTGATAAGCTTACTGCAGATGATGCAATACCATTTACAGTTGAAGTTAAGCTTTGTCCTGATAAACTTAATGCGTTTGAATTAATCATAGCTACACCAGTTGCAGCCACACCATTAACTGTTGTAGTTAACGTATTTGCGCTGCTTGTATTAGCTACAGTATTTACAGCACTTGCAGTTGCTGCAATACCATTAACAGTGCTTGTAATAGTATTACCGCTTGTTCCCAATGTATTGGTAGTTGTAATAGTTGGTGTTCCCCATGCCAATGTACCTGTTCCATTCGTTACCAGTGATTGTCCGTTGGTACCATCTGCTGTAGGTAATGTATAAGAACCTACAGTTAAGTTGCTGGTAAAACGACCATTACCTGTTACATCCAGTGTTTTAGCAGGAGCTGCGTTACCAATTCCTACTTTACCTGTAGACGAAGGATTGAATATTAAGTTACCGGTAGTTGAGCTGAAGGTTAGATTTTTGTCAGCCTGAGTTACTGTTCTATTAGCTCTTAATGTACCATCACCTTTATAAATACTTGAATCAACACCTGATATATCAACCGCAGAACTAGCAACACCGTTAACTGTTGTAGTCAAGCTGCTTCCACTTAAGCTTGCTGCATTTGTATTGATAATATTTACACCTGTTGCTGCAACACCGTTAACCGTTGTTGTTAATGTGTTTGCATTACTTGCATTGACTACTGTATTTACTGCATTAGCTGTTGCCGCTATTCCATTTACAGTGCTTGTAATTGTATTGCCACTTGTACCTAATGTATTAGTTGTTGTACCGGCACCATTCGTCCAGGTTAATGTACCTGTACCGTTAGTGGTTAACTGTTGTCCGCTTGTACCATCTGCACTTGGTAAAGTATAAGTAGTAGAGCCCGCTGCTGCTGCAGGAGCAAAACCTACATATCCTGAAGTAGAACCGCTTAAACGCAAAGTTCCTTTTACATCCAGTTTACTTCCCGGAGCTGTAGTACCAACTCCCACGTTACCACTTCCGTCTATTCTCATTCTTTCGTTAGTACCTTGAGAAGTACCACCTGTCATAAACACTACAGATTTAGAAGCAGAACCTGTTCCTACCAATAAATTATTACCCATGTTAAATAAGTAAGCATCATTTGCACTACCCATTACACCACCTGAATAAGCGCTGCCGTTAACCCCCATATCTACGTAATTGCTCGTTTCACTACCATTGTCCGCAGTAGCCACCAGATCCGAAGATGCGGCAGTACCATTCGATTGGTTCTGTACATTAAACTGTAAATAATTATTTACAGTTCCTTTAGCCGTTATTACATTATATGAATTTGTTGCACCTGCATCTACCAAAAACTTATCCATGTATGGGCCAGCCGTAAAAGACGGAGCCGAACCAATACCAACGTTACCTAAACTATCTACCACCAAACGTTGCTGGTTGTTAGTTCTGAAACGAAAGCTTGTACTATCGGTAGTACCTATGAACTTTGATGCATTGGTCCCCGCATTACCTGATGTCAACCAGTTATTATTGGCTGTTCCGAGTATCTGCCAGTTAGGACTTGCCGGTGTTCCTACGTTTACTTCAAACGCATTCACCGTAGTGTTGAAAATGATCAACCCTGTGGCAGGTAAAGGAATGGCATTCATTTGCGTGGTATTAAGCCTTGGCATAAGGAAACCCTTATTGCTACTGCTGATATCGAGCATGGCGCTGGTATCAGGCAAACTACCTGTGGCGTTTATCGCAAAGTTTTGCGAGAAGGTTTTGGTTACCGTTACCAGTTGAAATACTACCAGTAACTTGATTAGATGCTTTTGCATGATATACTTTGAATTTAACGGTTAATCAGAACGTTTTTGGTTAACTTATTTTTTATGATCGCTTATTATTGTATAACTATTTTTTGTACACTTTGAGTATTGCTTCCATTTACCTTTAATTCATAAGTTCCTTTAGGCAATGAAGCCGGTAATGATATCGCCTGTGTCATGTTGCTGCTGCTTACAGCTACCTGGCTGGCAAATACCGCCTGACCATCGGTGTTTAATAATCGTATCATATAATCACCTGCAGGCTCATTGCTGAACAGAACATTCATTACATTACCAACAACAGGATTTGGATATACTGTTATATCGCTGGTCTTGGCTGTTGTGTTATCAGAACCGGAAACAACACGAATGATCTGGCTGTATCTAACTGTACCGTCTTTGTCGATACTCTTAATGCGATAGTAATTAACGCCTTCAAAAGGCTTGCTGTCTAACCATCCATAATTCACAGATGAATTGTTATTGCCGGTTGGAATAGTAATGTTTGTTTTGGTGAATGTTTTACCATCAGCAGATTTCTCTACTTCATATTGCATAACGTTCACTTCACTTTCAACATTCCAGTCAACTTGTATCCCTGTGCTTTTTTGATATGCTTTCACACTGGTAAATGTCACAGGCAACACTCCCGCCGTTCTGAATACGATCATAAAACGGTTAGCTACAGCAGAGGCTGCATCGCTGGTGATGCTAAAGTTTACGGTGCTGCCGCTGCTTGCATATAGATCCAACGGAGTGCTTGTTCCTTTATAGGTATCAATTAAAAAAGGAGTTAGTCCCGGTTGTTGCATGTTATCTCCGATCACTTCCAATTGGTAACTTCTTGCAGTAGTTGCTGCCAGTTTAAAGAAAATAGTATCATTGGCAGTTATCAATGGTCTTCTTTCAATAGAAAGGCTCTTACCATTACGTAACATGCTTATTCCTTCATTCACATTCGCAAACTTGCTGGCATCTAACCAGTCAACATCAGCGCTGAACGATTCATTAAATTGTGCAACAGTTGCATCCGCAAAGGAGGTTGTATTATCGCTGTTTAGTAAATAAAGGTTGGTAGTGATAGTTTCCGTTACGGCTGCCGGACGGAACATCAATAAGTTATTGGTAGTTGATTTGCTGCTTTCCTGGATAAGAACTGATGCAGGTGCTGTACTTGTTGTTTGAACAAAGAAAGCTTGCCCCGATTGGATCTCTTTTGTCTGAGCACTTCTTGAAACAGATTTAATATATACACCCGAATTGATGGCGTCATCCAAAACTACATAGCCACCTACCTGGTTCAACGATGGATCCCATACATAAAAACGTTTGGTAACATTATTCAATGTTACATTATCAAAATCAATAGGAGAAGCGTAAGGATTTCCTATCAACGTGTATTTGCCGGCAGTAGCTGCGGCAGTAAACATTTGATCGCCCTGCTGTAAAATACCGGAGCTGCTTAATGTAGTAGTATTAACAGGAACATATCCATTATTAGGATTCGCTACTGTAGAAGGATCTCTGTCTCCTCTTACGAAAATGAAATAACCTGCATTATCTGCACTTCCTGTATTACCCGGAGAAATGTTTGCAGTTTTTGAATTGGCAATGCTTACCAAACCTTGTGTGGCAGGATTAAACGATTTCATTGAATAATTCGCATTGATACCGGCATCCATGCCACTATTTGCAGGAATAGGTGTAGGCATTGTAATTAAAGTACCTTTCCCTGTTTGATAAACGCCATTATTCTGCCATGAATTATAAATAGTGTTAGAGCTGGTAACCGGTGCCGTTAGTAATCTCCACGATCTGCGTGCAGGAATATAACGTTGCACAATTGCCTTTCCTTCAATACGACTTGTATTAACAGGAACAGGCGCTACTCTTGCTGTATTATTGACATCTGATATTAATGTTAATGCGCTATCGGCATATAACTTACCATTATACATAGTAAGTACATTATATACCCAAACCTTACTTTTAGTGGCAACGCTACCATTGGTTTTATTAACGCTTAAATTGGTGATAGCCGTTACGCTATCGCCGGTTATAAAAGAAACAGTTGTATCGCTATAGCCCGTAAACAGAACAGTTCCATTACCTCTTGTAAAGGTTCCATTATTTTTTATGCCTCCATTATTAGCAACAAAAGTAGGATTACCGTTTATTACAAAATGACCACCGGGAGTTAAAGAAAAAACCTGAGCACTTGCATTAAACGTGCAGAATAAAGCAAAAGCCTGCAGGAATATTTTTTGAAATGGGCCTTTCATCAGGGATTTTTTTAAGTTGATTTTGACTATAGCTAGAAAAACATTGCATAAAAGCACTTTTTCGGGCATAGGTCAATGCTAATAACGACAAACAACAATAAATAATATATTAATGGCTAACTTTTTTTAGAAAAACTTCTATACATATAGAGTTTATACGCAGAAGAAATAAAATTTGGTTGAATACTAAGCGCTTAAAATTTTTTATGGATCAAATACAATTAAATTAAGCGAAAAGCGTTGGAGCCTTTTTTATAATTTCATACACCCTTTTTCCAATATAGCATATACGCTATCGGTACGCTGAGGTTTAATTAATGACATGCCGGAAAATTTACTGAAAGCCGGAAGAATGGCATGCTGCTTTGTGAAATAAAAACAAGGCAGACTTATATGCTGTTTGCCAACACCCTGGATATTTACTGCCGGATGTACATGCCCGGAGAAATAATACATGCTCGTATCAAGCTCATCAATACTATTTATATCATGCACAAAATGAAAATTACCAATGGTTAATTCTGAACTATGATCAATTAACGATGTTTTATACCAGCTTTTTTCCAGTATATCATGATTGCCTAATACCAAATGAAGATCTATATGTTTAAGATCGATCCTCCATTTTAGAAAAAGATCCAGTTCCTTGTTTTCTTTACTGTGAAACATATCTCCCACTACAATTAACCGTACAGGTTTATAAAAGCTTATCAGGCTAATGAGCCGCTGCAGATCTTCTTTATAAATAGTTTGAGGCACTGCAATGCCATGCTTACGAAAATGTCCTGTTTTACCAATATGAAGATCAGATACGATCAATGTTTTTTCTTCTTCCCAAAACAAACATCGCTGTTCTGACAATAAAAAAGTATTCTTATTAATAGTATGATGTGTAAGCTTCATTATTTCCTATTCTCCTTTTCCAATTGTTGTTGCATTCGCAAAATTCGTTCTTCTAATTTTTCTGATGTTAAATTCTCACGCATGCTATCTACCTTGATAGGAAAACAAAAAGGAGTTAATTGTCCGGGAAATCTAACGATTATCTTTCCTGATGATATTCTCTGCAAGGCATTGCGCAATCTTACTTCTTCCATTTGCTGGTCAAACACTTCCTGGTAGGCTTGCCGTAATAACAAACTGTCTTTTTCATATTCGCTCAATACCGAAAAGATCAATGACGAAGATGATTGCAGATGTCTTGCCTTTTTATATTCTCCCGGATAGCCTTGAAACACCAGCCCTCCTATTACAGCAATATCACGGAATTTTCTTTTTGCCATTTCAACACTGTTCACGCTTTGCTGGATATCAGCCAATAAATTATCAATAGAAAACAATTCGTACACATTGCTGTCATCCAAAGGTACAGGCTTGTCACTAAGCAACTCAAAGCCATAATCATTCATGGCAATTGAAAACGTAATAGGAATTATCGTTGCAATCCGATACGCCAGTAAAGCAGCCATTGCTTCATGAACCAATCTTCCTTCAAAAGGATACACAAATACATGAAAGCCATCTTTTGTTTCGATATGTTCAATTAATAATTCATTTGCCTGCGGTATTGCAGATAATTGTTGCTGCAATTGAAATAAAGGCTTTAACACTTCCAATTCTATTTCTTCAAATTTCCCTGTCTTTTTTTCTGCAACCTTATCAAACATTTTGCGCAGCATAGCTCCCAGATTAGCACTCAGCGGCATTCTGCCTCCCTGCCAACTTGGTACGATCGTTTTTTTTGAGGATGATTGTTTTACTATCACATCCATATCCTTTATCGTGATCAGTTCTAAATTTCTTCCTGATAAAGTAAATACAGCTCCCGGCTCCAATCGGCTTATGAACCATTCTTCAATAACGCCAATATATCTTCCGTTCATCAATTTCACTTTCAGCATGGCTTCACTTACAATAGTACCAATATGTAAACGATGCCTCATCGCAATGGCTCTGTTCTTGATCTTATAAATACCATTTTCAATTTCTACTTTTTTAAATTCATCATATTGCTGCAAGGCAACACCTCCTTGTGTGATATTATGCAAAAGATATTGCCACTCTTCTTCTGTTATCTCTTTATAACAGTATGTTTGTTTTACTTCATTAAAGATTTGTTCAGCTATAAAGCCATCGCCGGTAGCCAACGTGCAGAGATATTGGATCAGCACATCAAAACACAACAACATAGGTTGGCGACTTTCAATAACATTTTTTTTAATCGCCGTTTTTAATGCCGCAGCTTCTATTAGCTCCAATGAATGTGTAGGTAAAAAATAGATATTACTGGTTTCACCGGGTTGATGCCCGCTTCTGCCTGCTCTTTGTAAAAAACGGGCTACTCCTTTTGGTGAGCCGACCTGTATGACAGTATCAACAGGTCTAAAATCAACCCCCAGATCGAGGCTGGCTGTACAAACGACTGCCTTTAATTTTTGTTTATGCAAAGATTCTTCCACCCAGGTACGTATCTCATGCTCCATGCTACCATGATGCAGCGCTACCAAACCGGAAAGTTCTGGTGCAATGGTAACGATCGCCTGGTACCATCTTTCACTCATTCCTCTTGTATTAATAAAAACAAGCGTAGTATTACTTTGCTTAATGATAGGAATGATCTTATCGGCTAGCTTCAATCCCAGGTGCCCCGCCCATGGGTACTTTTCAATTTCATCCGGAAGGATAGAAGAAATTTCGGTGCGTTTATTTAATGCAGCTCTGATGATAACTCCTTCTTTATTAAGTGAACTTACTAAAACATCTTTTGCTTCAGTTAGATTACCGATTGTAGCGCTTATTCCCCAAACACTGATATCATTTATTTCATTTAATATTTTTCTTTGCCCAATAATTCTTGATATTGCCAACTCTACTTGCACACCTCGTTTACTTCCCAACAACTCATGCCATTCATCAACAGCAATGATCTTTAACCCTGTAAAAAAAGCTGCATTGTTCTTTTGTGCTAACAATAAATGCAGGCTTTCCGGAGTGATCACTAATATCTCAGGAATATTTCGTTGCTGTTTTTGACGTTCACTAACCGTAGTGTCGCCGTTACGAATACCAACTTTCCAGTTCATTCCCAATGCCTCTATCGTTTCTTCCATTGCCCTGCCTACATCTTTTGCCAGTGCACGAAGAGGCGATATCCATAGAAGCTGCAGCTTATTGTTCTTTCTTTTATTATAATCCGCTGGATATTGATTAATAAATTGAATTAGCGCTCCCAAAAACACGGCATAGGTTTTTCCAAAACCCGTAGGCGCATTTACCAATCCGCTTTGATGATTGATGATATGCTGCCAGGTCTTTTCCTGGAATGGAAATGCAGAAAGACCTTTCGATAAAAGCCACTCATGAATTATCTTATATCCTTCGCTTTTTTGTAACTGCATTTTAAAAGAAGAATAAAATTACACAGATATAGAAGATGTTTTTCCCCATTTCGTCTTTATTTATTGTTGGCATTTGTTTTGATTTCTTTAACACATAGCTGATTTCCCAAAGTACCAATCGTATTGAATCATTAATACACAAAGCGAATGAAGCTACATTTACGAAACAAGATAGACAGACCGGCAATTATTTATTCGATATTATTTTTTGCAAGCTACTTACCTGTTAATGCCCAGCTTAAAGCGAATTTTACCGCTACCACATTAAAAGGCTGTGTTCCATTAACAGTAAACTTTCAGGATTTATCAACCGGTGCCCCTACAGCCTGGCAATGGGATTTAGGAAATGGTTCTATATCCAAAAATCAAAACCCTTCTACTGCTTATTTTAATGCAGGCACTTATACTGTTAAATTAAAAATAAGCAGTGCATCCGGCAAAGATTCAGTTATCAAAGTTGGTTTTATAACTGTTTTGGCAAACCCGGGTGCAGATTTTTCAGTATCAAAAACAACCGGCTGTTTTCCCCTTAGAGTCAATTTTTCAGATAAATCCGTTGCTGGTTCGGGAAGTTTGTCTCAGTGGTACTGGGATCTGGGAGATGGCAATATTTCAACAGATGAAAATCCTGCTCATGCTTATACCGTGAGTGGCAATTATTCGGTCACTTTAAAAGTAACTAACAATAATGGATGTACTAAAGTTATCAGCAAAACACAATACATACAGGTAACAGATGGCGTAATACCAAATTTCGAAAATTCAACACCGGAACGTTGCCACGCTCCTGAAACGATCAGCTTTTCCAATCTTTCAACAGGTCCGTCGCAATTATCGTATCAATGGAGTTTTGGCGATGGCGGCGTTTCCAACGAGGTCGATCCAAAACATATTTATGCGGCAGGTGGCCAATATTCTGTCCGATTAATTGTAAATAGTACTGCTGGCTGTACAGATACCTTGTACAAGCAAGACAGTATTTTAATAAGAAATTATCAAACAGATTTCACAACACCTGATAGTGTTTGTTTAGGAGGCACCTCTATTTTAAAAAACAACTCATCTCCTGCTCCTCTTTCCTTTTACTGGGATGTGGCAGATTCTTCTTTTACAACCCTTGATGTTACCAAAACATGGACTGTTCCTGCTGTTTACAATGTTAAACTTGTAAACAACTACGGAGTATGTAAAGACTCTGTTACAAAAAAAGTAAATGTCGTTGCTCCTCCGTCAATCAATTTTCACGCTTCTGATTCTTTAAATTGTAAAGCGCCTTTTACTACTCAGTTCACAGACCTTACCAATGGTAGTGTAAATTGGTCATGGAATTTTGGAGATGGCACCGCATCTACAGACAAAAACCCGTCACACACTTACACAACGATAAATAATTATACAGTTTCACTTACCGTTACCAATGGAGCAGGTTGCACTTCTTCTGCCACCAAAAAAAGCTACATTAAAATTGCGGCTCCAAAAGCTGCTATCCCTGGTTTACCTGCAGGGGGATGCAATCCTTTTACTTATAAAGCAAGTGCCAATATTATTAATGCAAAAGGTGTTGCTTCTTATTTATGGGATTTTGGAGATGGTATTACCGCAACAACTGCACAACCACAACATACTTATAGCGATACCGGCAAGTATGATATCAAACTTTATTATACCACTAATGATGGATGTTCTGATTCTGTAATAAGCAGACCCGGCGTTAAAGTAGGCACACCTACTTCTGTTAATTTTACATCTTCTACCGTTTCACAATGCGTTGCTAAGGATATACAGTTTACAGATCAATCTATAGCTGCCGATGAATGGTCATGGCAATTTGGTGACGGCTCTTCTTCTGTACAACAAAATCCAACGCATGCTTACGAAGCAAGCGGCACTTATACTGTAACACTTACTGCCAAAAGCAGCGGTTGTGGCACTAATAAAACAGGCACAGTCACCATTTTGCCGCCAACAGCCAAATTTGCTGCTGTATTTGACTGCATAGATAAAACACATGTATCTTTTGCAGACAGTTCTATTCAACCTCAATCCTGGCTTTGGAATTTTGGAGATGGAAATACATCTACCGAACAAAATCCAACTCACATATACTCTTCATTAGGAAATTATACGGTTACATTAAGTACAAGCAATGGAACGTGTGACAATCAAAAATCAGCAACAATAAAATTGGTAAACGAACATGCTGATTTTAATACCCCAAAAGATACTGTTTGTAAAAATGCTCCGATAGCATTTAATGTTATCAATAGCAATAAAGCCAATATTACTAATTACACATTTTATTTTGGAGATAGTAGCAGCACTAGTTCTTCCACAAATTCTATTACGCATGCATACACCCAGTCAGGCACCTATTCAGTAAAGCTGGTTATTACAGATATTAATGGATGCGAAGACAGCATTACAAAAACCAACTATATCACAGCCATCGGTCCTGTTGCAGCTTTTACTGCATCTACCGTAACTGGTTGCAAAGGATTAAATGTATTATTCACCGATAATTCAACAGCAGACAACAATCATCCGATCAGTAACTGGCAATGGAATTATGGCGATAGCGTTATTGAGAATTTGAATGCGCCACCATTTACGCACACATTCTATAAGAATGGCAGTTTTAATGTATTGCTAAAAATAACAGATGCTATCGGCTGTTTTGATACAGCCAGTATTGACAAGCCTGTTGTTATAAACAGTCCTGTTGCTGATTTTGATTCTCCTGATACATTGGCATGCATTGGAAGTAATGTTGGATTTAAAAGTATTTCTCAAGGAGATAATCTAGTTTATGCATGGCAGTTAGGCAATGACAATGTCGCAACATCTGATTCTGTAAACACTTCCTATCCTTCAATCGGTTTATATTCGGTTAAGTTGACAGTTACTGATTACAGGGGCTGTACAGATTCAATTGAAAGAAGCAATTTTATTCGCATCAGCATTCCAAAGTCCGGTTTTAACATAAACGATTCTATCGGCTCCTGTTCTCCTTTTGAAGTGATCTTTACCAATACATCACAAAATTATCGTGGGTTAAAATGGGATTTTGGTGATGGAAGCGCTTCCAGTTTAAAAGATCCCATACATTACTATTCAATTCCGGGAAAATATACGGCAACATTATATGCCACATTACCGGGCGGTTGCGTGGATAGTTTTAAAAGAAATATCATACTCTATTCTTCTAATGCAGTTTTTAGTTACAAGCCATTATCGGGATGTTCGCAGGTAAAAGTAGATTTTAAGGTTACAACAGAAAGTGTATTGAATTATTTCTGGGATTTCGGAGATGGTAATACTATTGAAACGCAGGATTCAAGTATTAGCTATACCTATTTATCTGCAGGAGATTTTAAACCTAAAGTAATTCTTACAAATTTAAAAGGTTGCCAGATCCCATTAACAGGAGATAATGTTATCCATGTAACAAAAAGTATAGTAAACTTTGGTTCACCTGATTCTTTTAGTTGCTTCAAAAAAACAATTACACTAACAGACTCTACCAAAAGCAATAGTGTTATTAAAACATATAATTGGAATTTTGGAGATGGAAATTTTTCAGCGTCGCAGCAACCATCACACGTTTATGCAAACCGGGGAAATTATTCCGTACGTCTTATTGTAACCACTACAGATGGCTGCTCAGATACACTAACTAAAAATAACTACGTACATGTATATGGTCCTTCGGCAACTATTGTTGGTAATACTACTATATGTATCAATGATTTTTTAAGTTTAACCGGTAATTGGACAAATCCTGATAGCTCTGTTATTGCATGGCATTGGAAATTTGGAAATGGCAATACATCTCTTTTGCAGGATCCTCCTAAACAAATATATCCTTCTGCCGGAAGCTTTCCTTTACAAATGATCATATATAATACAAATGGCTGTGCAGATACCACCAACACTTTAGTGACTGTAAATCCACTACCTGCTACAAGTGCAGGAAAAGATGCCATCGTTTGTCTTAACAATAAAATTACGTTACAGCCAACCGGCGCTGATAGCTATTCATGGTTCCCATCTTTATATTTAAGTTGTTCTTCTTGCGAAGATCCAATTGCCACTCCTGCCGACAATATTACCTATTATGTGACAGGTAAAAATGCTTACGGTTGTATAACTACAGATTCTGTTTCTATTACTGTTAAAAAACCGATCAAACTAACAGTTACGCCTATTTCAGATTCTATTTGCCAGGGAAGTTCTGTGAATTTATCGGCTGACGGTGCTGATATATACAACTGGTATCCTTCCGCATCCTTAAACAATACGTTTATTAACGATCCTATTGCAACACCAATGGAAAACACGGTTTACAAAGTGATAGGAACAGATGATGCTCATTGTTTTTCAGATTCTGCCTCCGTTACCATCGCTGTTTCTGCTTACCCCGTTGTAAATGCAGGACAGGATAAAAATATTTCCTTTGGCGCTACTACTTCGCTTACGCCTGTATATTCAGGCGATATTGTAAGCTGGCAATGGAGCCCTGCAGCGGGTTTAAGTTGCGCCGATTGTCCTAACCCGGTTGCTATGCCTCAAACAAGTACCAATTATTCTGTTACAGTTACCAACCGTGCCGGTTGTTCTGTAAAAGATGATGTAGCGGTAAATTATCCTTGCCAGGTAAGCATTTTTATTCCCAATACATTCTCCCCTAATAATGATGGTATGAATGATTATTTCTATCCAAGGGGAAAGGATATTTACCTTATTCAATCTATGAGAATATTTAACCGTTGGGGACAAATGGTATTTCAACGCACTAACTTTTCTGCCAACTCTGCCACCATGGGCTGGGATGGAAGATTCAATGGCCAACAGGCGAGCACAGATGTATATACTTATGTGATCGAAGTTATTTGTAACAATAATTACATATCCACCTTTAGAGGAGATATTGCTTTAATTCGATAAACTGACGCATTATGAAACAGACATTTACTTTACTAAAAAATATTTTTTTCTTGTTGCTGTTTAGTATTAACAGCATAGCACAAGACATACATTTTTCTCAGTTTTTTGAAACGCCATTATTACGAAACCCTGCATTAGCAGGCATATTTTCAGGAGACATGCGACTGCAATTTGTATATCGTAATCAATGGCAAAGCGTAACCACTCCTTATCAAACAGGTTCGTTGAGCGGTGAATTTAAATTGCCTATAGGCAAGCATGCAGATTTTATCACCATTGGCGGAGAAATATTATACGACCGTGCAGGAACCATAGCGCTTTCATCTACCCATGTTCTTCCGGTGATCAACTATCACAAATCTTTAAGTGAAGAAAGGAATATGTATTTATCGCTTGGATTTATGGCCGGCATTGTACAAAGAAATCTAGACAGAAGTAAAGTGATCACCGATAATCAATATGATGGAAGCAATTACAACGAAGGTTCCTTTGATGGGGAAGCATTTACAACTAATTCGTATAGTTATTTTGATGGAAGCACCGGAATGAGTTTTAATTCACAGATCGGAGAAAACAAAGACAACAATATGTATGCTGCTATTGCATATCATCATTTCACCAAGCCTTCCAACATTTCTTTTTACTCCAATCCTGCGATTGAAGTTGATCCTAAATGGGTTTATTCTGCAGGTATAAGATTAAGCACTACAGCCGATTCTTACCTTACTTTTCAGGGAGATTATTCTACGCAAGGCCTCGGCAATGAATTGATCGCAGGGCTATCATTAACTAAAAAATTAGATGATATTGACAATCCTAAATATCTTATTGAAGGTGGCGCTTACTGGCGTTTGCAGGATGCCATCATACCAGTTGTAAAACTATCTGCATTGCCATTATCCGTTTCCGTTAGTTATGATATTAATATCTCAGGCTTACCACAGGCAAGCGATACAAAAGGTGCCTTTGAAATGGGATTGACGTATCAAAAGTATTTTGATCATAACTCCAGCAAAGATGCTGTAAGATGCCCAAGGTTTTAAAAAATACACTGGCTTTTGCTGTCAACAATTCTATAGTTCTTGAGATGATTTTTATTTAACATTATGCCATTTTTGTTGAGACAGTATTTCTACATTGTAAGGCAATTTTTTCCACTAAATAATTTTATTCAAAGCATTTACAGCCTTCTCCAGCAAGACTTTGCAATTATCAACCATAAAATAAAACAGGCATAGATAATGTACTATATGCTTAAACAATTTTAACAAATCGCTTAAAGCATAAAATAGTGAACTATGAAAAAAATATTACTCTTTTTTATTTTCTCATTATGGGGAATAAAAGAATACGCACAAACGTTTTGGATGGGTGGTACAAGTTCCGATTGGAATAATATTCAAAACTGGCAACCCGCAATAATACCTGATAAAAATACAGATATAGAAATAAGAGCAGATATTCCACATTATCCTGCTATTCCGAAAGAATTGATAACAGCGGTAAAAAATATTAAAATTGACATTGATGCTTCTTTTAGCGTTAACGGTACATTACAGGTCAGCGGTAGTATTAGTAACAATGGCGGATCATTTAATATAACAGACGGCACGCTTGAATTAAATGGAAGTGATCCTCAAACAATCAATGGAAATTTGTTTTCAAATAAAAAGATAAAGAACCTTATTGTTGCTAATCCCAGTGTAACTCTTTCCGACTCTTTATACATTACCGGCAAATTGAATTTTGCCAATATCAACAATGCTGTTTTAAATACAGGTAATAATTTAGTGATATGGTCAGATACATTGGCTACCGCTCCTACAACTGTTATTGGCGATCTTACAAATGGCGGTGCAAACAGTGGAAATTCCATTCAGGGAAAAGTGATCGTAAAAAAACAATTTGCTTGCCGTAGAGCATGGTATTTAACAACCGTTGCATTAAGTAATGCAGGTTCTATTTATGATAACTGGCAAAACGGAGGTGTATATGTTCCTGGTCAAGGAACATTTATTACCGGTCCTGGTGCTACAGTAGACAATGGTTTGGACATGGGAGTAAATAATAATTCGTCTTTAAAATCTTTTGATATCAATACACAGGTTTTAGAAGTTGTAACAGATACCAAGCATACTATGCTTACAGGCAACAACGGAAATGCAGATAACAAGACCTATTTTATTTTTGTAAGAGGAGACAGAAACCCTGATAACTTAACGCTTCCCAATAGCAACAGTACTGTTTTAAGTTGCAATGGTTTTTTACAGACCGGCGATCAAACTTTTCATTTTGTTGCGCATTCGCTGCCAAGCAGCAGGGCTTTCAATATGATCGGCAACCCTTATTATTCGCCTGTTAATTTTAGTCGTGCGAGTGTTTCTGCCAACGTGGTGAAACGTTTTACGGTTTGGGATCCCTCTTTAAACCAGGTAGGCGGATACGTTACCTATGATGATGCCGATAATACAGGCAATTTCATTTCTTCATTAAACAGCGGAAGTCAATTGGGAGTTATCCATTCTGGCGAATCATTTTTTGTTGAAGCAACAGATTCATTACCTGCTTCTGTTATTTTTCATGAAACCAGTAAATTATCCGACAATGAAGCTGTATCTGCTACCAACACCGCATCCTTGCATGTTTCTTTGAATTTATTGCAACCGGATAATAGCACGGTATTGGCAGATGGCTCAACCGCCGTCTTTAATAATTCCTATAATGGAACTGTTGATTATGAAGATGCACTTAAATTTCCCAACTCCAATGAAACCCTTTCATTTTTGAGAGATGGCAAAACACTTTCAATAGAAAAACGTCCGGCTATTGGAAGTACCGACACTTTATTTTTAAAACTGGTGAGAGCCACCAACAGGGAATATCAATTTGCATTTACACCCGATCATTTAAATGATCCAAAGCTGCAGGCTTTTTTACAAGACAGCTACAATGGCACCAACACACCTATTGATCTGAACACAACCACTAAGGTTAATTTTTCTGTAGATACCAATGCGGCATCGCAGTTAACGAATCGTTTTGCTGTGGTGTTTACTTCAGGAACAGTGCCTGTTACATTCCTCAATATAAAGGCATGGAAAGAAGGTGCGAATATAAACCTGCAATGGGCAGTGGAAAATCAATTGAATATTCAACAATACGAAATAGAAAGATCTACCAATGGAGTTGAGTTTACAAAAGAAGAAACACAATCATCCAATAACAATGTTACTGCTACCTATAATTGGACAGATCTGGCTATAACCAATGAAAAATATTTTTACTACCGCATTAAAGCAATAAGCGTTAATGGAAATATTGAATACAGCCAGGTGGTAAGAGTAAGTGTGGGAGATTTTGCAGCCGGAATAGCTGCCAACCCCAATCCTATTACAAGTGCAGGTATTGGAGTACAATTTACCGATATGCCTGCTGGGCAATATCAAATTAGATTATTAAGCAGTGTTGGACAGGTATTGGTTGTAAAAGACATAGAACATTCAGGAGGAAACAGATGGGAATTAATAAGCCCGGTTACAAATCTATCGAAAGGAATTTATGTATTGGAAGTTGTAAAACCTGATAAAACAAAGACAAACCTGAAATTAGTATATTAAATTTTATAATAAGTATAATTAAAAATGCCTTGCAAATGAGAAACTTACAAGGCATTTTTAATTTAAAGTTGCGGAGAGAGAGGGATTCGAACCCCCGGACCTGTGACAGTCAACGGTTTTCAAGACCGCCGCATTCGACCGCTCTGCCATCTCTCCGGCGCAAAAGTAACATTAGAATGTTTTCATCCCAAAACTTATTTAGTTTTTCGGCAAAAAAATTGTATTTTACTTTACACGATTGTTCATCAAAACTTACAATATGAATAAAAATGTAGCAGCTATCATGCGTCACAAAGCCGTAGGAATTATTACCGTATCTCCCGATACTCCCGTTATTACTGCATTAAAGATGATGGCAGAAAGAAACATCGGTTCCGTAGTAGTTATGGACGATGACCAATACCTTGGAATCATGACTGAAAGAGATTATTCAAGAAAAGTTGTTTTAAAAGGTCGCTCTTCTGTTGAGACAACTGCAGTACAGATCATGACCGCCGATCTGCCAACAATAAAACCATCCGACAGCATTGAACATTGCATGCAATTAATGTCTGACAGGAACATTCGTTACCTACCCGTTTTTGAAAACGATTCCATTGCCGGAATAATTTCAATGACAGATGTTATTAAGGAAATAATTTCTTCACAAGAAGAAACTATTACACACTTGCGGGATTATGTTCATTCAAGTTTATAAGTTTTTTTAACAGTTTTGAACTTTTTTATCGTCTTATTGTTCTTTAACCTTTTCATTGACAGGTGAATAGCTTGTTAACGCATCAGACCAAGGCAATTTTGCCGGTATCTTTGCTTTTCAGAACTAATATGAGGAAAAATTTAATACTCTTATTTACCATCGGCATTTTTGCATACGGTAATACCTTTTCACAAACCAAAAATGATTCTCTCCTGACTGATGCTACTATTAATAGTTGTATCCAATATGCGTTAACGCATCAGCCGCAGATCCAGCAATCACTCATTAACGAAAAAATAACCGACGAAACGGTTAAGATAAAATTAGCGGATTGGTTCCCACAATTGAATCTTAATTATTCCTATCAGAATAATATTCAACTGCAAACGGCCTATATCAGTGGCGGGTATGCGCAAACTGGTACTCATAATGTGTCAGGCTTAGGCGCCAGCGTTACACAAAATATTTTCAATAAAGATTTACTATTAGCAAACAGAACAGCAGGTGATGTACGCAAGGAAGCTGCACAAGAAACAAGCAACAATAAAATAAACACCATCGCTGCCGTTAGCAAAGCTTATTACGATGTGTTGCTAACACAAAAGCAAGTGGATGTTATAGATGAAGATATTTCCCGTTTGGAACGTAGCTTGAAAGATGCCTACAATCAATACCAGGGCGGCATTGTAGACAAAACAGATTACAAGCGTGCTACCATTTCATTGAACAATGCAAAAGCACAACGCAAACAAATAGCATCGGAAGTAATTGCAAAATACGCTTATTTAAAGCAGCAAATGGGTTATCCCGATAGCGCTTCGCTGACATTATATTATGATACCTTACAAATAGAAAAAGATGCTGCCGCAGATACCAGCGCTTTGGTGAATTACGACAGCCGCATTGAATACCAGATACTGCAAACACAACGGAAATTATACGAAGCAAACATCAAATATTATAAATGGAGTTACCTGCCTACTGTTTCTGCATTCGGCGCTTATAATTTTAATTACTTAAATAACCAGTTCAGTAAATTATATGCTGAGTCTTTCCCCAACTCTTTAGTGGGATTGCAATTAACGTTACCGATCTTTCAAGGCGGAAAAAGAATATATCAAACAAGGCAAGCTGAGCAACAACTACAAATACTTGACCTGGATATTGTGAATCTGAAGAACAATATCAATGTTCAATATCAATCTGCATTGGCAGAATATAAAGGCAATTGGGCATCGTATGTTTCGTTAAAGGATAATGTGGCATTGGCAAATGATGTGTACAATGTTATACGCTTGCAATATCAACAAGGCATAAAAACATATTTGGATGTGATCATCGCTGAAAGCGATCTGCGCTCTGCTCAGCTTAATTATTTTACTTCCCTGTATCAATTATTAGAAAGTAAAATAGACATGCAGAAAGCCTTAGGCACATTATAATTTCTAATCTCTTAAAGACAATTCAACAATATGATTCAAAGCTTTTTTAAATCATTAATCGTAATAAGCGTTACTGCAACCATTACATCATGTGGTGGTCATTCATCCACTGCTCCCACTGCACCGCCGCCAACACCGGTAAATGTGCGTGTAGTGGCAAAAGGTGCTGCTGTTTATTTTGATACATACCCTGCAACCATTGTTGCATTGAACCAGGTAGATCTAAAAGCGCAGGTAACCGGTTACATTACCGGCATATATTTCAGTGATGGTCAGCATGTAACCAAAGGACAAAAGCTATATGATATTGACCGTTTGCAATACCAGGCTACGTATGATAATGCAGTTGGCAATTTGAATGTAGTGAAGTCAAACTTAGATAAAGCGCAGCAAGATGCCAATCGTTATAATGATCTATTAAAGCAAGATGCGATCGCCAAACAAGTAGTTGATCATGCATTGGCAGATCTGCAAAGTGCTAAAATGCAGGTAAGCGCTGCTTCTGCAACAGTTTCAAGAGCGGCGGCAGATTTAAAATATGCTACTATCTATGCGCCGTTTGATGGAACGATCGGAATATCACAAGTAAAATCCGGTGCATTAGTTACAGCCAATCAAACGTTATTAAATACCGTTTCTACAGATAACCCAATGGCGGTTGATATTGCCATTGATCAAAAAGAAATTCCACGTTTTGTTGCATTGCAACATGCCGCTACTGCAAAAGATTCTACACTAACGATACAATTTTCAGACAATACCGTTTATTCGGAACCCGGCACCATCAGCTTCATTGATCGTGCGGTTGATCCAACAACGGGTACCATTAAAGTACGTTTAAGTTTTCCGAATAAAGATGGATTATTGAGATCAGGAATGAACTGCAACATCGCCGTTAAAAATAACAATGCACAGGAATCATTTGTATTGGCGCCTTATAAAGCTGTGGTAGAACAGTTAGGTGAATACTTTGTGTTTGTGGTAGATCATAATAAAGCATTGCAACGTAAAGTAACATTAGGTGCAAGAATAAATGATAACATAGTTGTGAAAGCTGGTTTGCAGGAAGGTGATTCTTTAGTTATTGAAGGTGTACAAAAGTTGCGTGATAGTTCTGCTGTACAGATCGGTGCACCTAAGAAATAGTTATCTCACTATGGCACAAAATGCATGCAATCGTAAATCGTCATTCGTACATCGTAAATAAAGATGATTGTGTATATGCCGTGCAAGTGAGATTATCTCATTTCTTTCACTGAAAGAAATGGATAACAGAACAAGTTCACAACGATGTTTAATAGTAGTACTACTGCTTAGTACAAAATAAAAATATTTTATGAGCGAAACTCCTTCAACAGGTGGTAATGTTTTTTTAAGAAGACCGGTTACAGCCATTGTAATATCAATAGTAATCTTAATGGTGGGTACGTTGGCAATTATGAATATGCCGATCAGTCAATATCCGGATATTACACCACCAACGGTACAGATAACAAGTAACTTCACCGGTGCCGATGCGCAAACGGTGGAACAAACTACTACCACTCCAATCGAATCGCAGGTGAATGGTGTACCGGGAATTACGTACATGCAAAGTAATAGTGCCAACAGCGGACAATCCTCTATTACGGCTACATTAGACCTTGCAGCTAATCCAAATATTGTTGCGTTAGATATTCAAAACCGTGTGGGCATTGCTACTCCTACCCTGCCAAGCCAGGTACAACGGTTAGGGGTAACTACTTTAAAACGTAACCCGAGCATTTTGATGCTGGTGGCAATTTATTCGCCGGGAGGTTCGCATAGTATTCCATTCATGGATAACTATGCCAACATATATGTGCGTGACCAGCTGTTACGTGTACCCGGTGTTGGTGATGTGTTTAGCAGGGCTGATAATTTTAGTATGCGTGTGTGGCTGCAACCTGATAAGCTGGCGCAAATGGGTTTAACAGCGAACGATGTTCAGAATGCAATTAATGAGCAAAACTTACAGATAGCTGCAGGTTCTGTTGGAGCGCCTCCGCAAAACTCCGGTTCTGCATTTGAGTTTACTGTTTTCACCAATAGCCGTTTAAATACAGAAGCTGATTTTGGCAATATCGTTGTTCGTTCTAATCCTGCTGATAAATCAATTGTTTATTTAAAAGATGTAGCCCGCATACAATTAGGTAAAGTAAGTTATTCGGCAAACTCTTTTGTGGATGGTAAACGTGGCGCTTATTTATTAGTGTACCAGGCTCCGGGAAGCAATGCCCTTGAAACTGCCGAAGGTGTATATGCTGCCATGGATAAGATGAAAAAATATTTCCCCGCAGATATAGATTATGTGGTTCCTTTTGAATCGGTAACGGTAGTAAAAGTTTCTATATCGGATGTGGTAAATACTTTATTGATAGCATTATTGCTGGTAACGATCGTAGTGTTTTTATTCCTGCAAAACTGGCGTGCTACTTTAATTCCGGTATTGGCGATACCTGTTTCTATTGTCGGCACCTTCATATTCTTTATACCACTCGGATTTACCATTAATACATTGACCATGTTTGGTTTTGTATTGGCAATTGGTATTGTGGTAGATGATGCCATTGTGGTGGTGGAAGCGGTACAGCATTACATGGATTCGGAAGGTTTATCGCCGAAAGAAGCCACAGCAAGGGCTTTGGCAGATATCAGCGCTCCGGTAATTGCCATTGCCTTGATATTGGCATCGGTATTTGTACCGGTTGGTTTTATTCCTGGTATTGTTGGTAAGCTGTATCAACAATTCGCTATCACTATTGCTATATCAGTTTTAATATCTGCATTTGTAGCGTTATCGCTTACTCCTGCATTGTGCTCTTTATTATTAAAGCCTCAGCATCTTTCCAATAAATCAAAAGGCTTGAATCGTTTCTTTTTTGCGTTCGATTCAAGGTTGGCTAAAATAACCAACGGTTATACCTCCAGTGTTGGCAAGTGGATAAAGAAAGCGCCATTAGTGGTTATCTTATTAATATGTATCATCGTTGGCGACCTTCTATTATTTAAAGCAAAGCCAACAGGTTTTATTCCTACGGAAGATGATGGACGTTTGATCTGTACGTTTGAAATCCCTGAAGCTGGTTCTACCACTCGTTCTATAAATGTATTGGATAGCATGATCAAGTTAGCACAAACAGTTCCAGGTGTCTACCATACAGCGGCATTAGGTGGATTGAACTTTTTAACCGGCGGGGCTAAATCCAGCAGCGGTAGTATGTTCATGCAATTAAAACCATGGGATGAAAGAACCAAAGAATCTGAAAAGATAGATGGCATTGTTGCAGAATTAAATAAACGTTTTGCCTCTATTAAAGAAGCAAGAATTGTGGTTATCAAACCTCCGGCAATTCCGGGTTTGGGTAACGCAGGAGGTTTTAGTATACAGATTGAACAACGGCAATCGAACGATGATATCAAAACGTTTGAGAAAGTTGTAAACAACTTTGTTGCTGAAGTAAAGAAACAACCGGAGATAGATAAGAGTCCGCAAGGTGCGTTCACCTTCTTCTCTGCACGTACGCCGGGTTATATTGTAAATGTTGATAGAGATAAATGTAAAACCCTCGGTTTGAATTTGGCAGACGTGTACAATACCATGCAGATGTACATGGGCGGAACGTACATTAACCAGTTCACTGCTTACGGAAGAAACTTTTATGTAGTGGCACAAGCGGATACAAGCTATAGAAGTGATGTAAGCAAAATAGGACAATATTATGTAAAGAATATAAGCGGCGAAATGATACCATTAAGTGCTGTTGTTAGTTATAAGCTAACGGAAACGGCTCCACTGGTTTCTCACTTTAATTTATATAGAAGTGCAGAAGTAGATGGTAGCGCTGCTCCCGGTTATAGTAGTGGTCAGGCATTGGATGCCTTGGAACGTGTAGCGGATAAAGTTTTGCCGGAAGGTTATGGTTATGAGTTCTCAGGCTTGAGCTTGCAGGAGAAAAAATCAGGCAGCAGCTCTGCCTACATCTTTGCTTTATCTGTAGTGTTTGTATTCTTATTCTTAGCTGCTTTGTATGAAAGCTGGGCGGTGCCTTTCTCTGTATTATTAGCCGTGCCGATCGGTGTGTTGGGTGCGATCATTGCATTAACACTTATTCCAAGATTATCAAATAACGTATATGCACAGATCGGTTTAATTACCTTGATAGGTTTGTCTGCCAAGAATGCGATATTGATCGTAGAGTTTGCAAAAGAAAGATTGGATAAAGGCATGAGCGCTGCTGATGCGGCATTGGAATCTGTCCGCTTGCGTTTACGCCCAATATTAATGACATCCATTGCGTTTATCCTTGGTGTATTGCCGTTGGCATTGGCTTCGGGTGCAAGCTCGGTAGCCCGTAATACTATTGGCTGGACGGTGTTGGGCGGTATGATCGCTGCAACAAGTTTAGCAATTTTTGTGGTGCCGGTATTGTTTGTGGTGATTGCAAATATTGCAAACAGGAAGAAGAAGACAGTACAGTTGGATGATGCAAAAGAGTTGAAGGATATTTAAAGGATGACGTATTTATCCGCCAACATAGCGACAATAAAATATTATGAGCAGCTTTTAATAAGACTTTAGTTAATATTGTCACTGAAATCGTCTACTCTTGTCATTGATGTGCATTCAATCGCTTCAAGGTCGCTGTCGATAATACCATCAATTAATTTTCTTTGTCCACCAACAATTGAATATGTCAAATCTGTATCTGTAAAAACAAGCCAAGATTTGTCTGCGGCAAAGAGATAGCCAATGAAGTCTGAGTTGAAATATTCCAGTACTTCCTCAAGATTACACTTTACCAAATCTTCCGCTTTGTTGCCTTTCCAAGAAGTGTGAGGAGCAATTTGATAGATGAAAGCTTCTTGAGACGCTGTATGCAATTTTAAAATATTCAAAAGTTTTACCAGCAATTGTCTTGCTAAATGTCCTTCATTTGGGAAGATTAAATTTTTTTGCCAGCCTATCTTTTGGAATTTCTTTTCAAAAGTCTTTTGATTTATCTGATTGTGAAAAATGAGACCATACTTATCCGCTATTGTTTCCCAATTTACAAAGCTCCATTGTTTTGAGTTGTACTCTTTTAGCCACTCTTCACGTCTTTTCAATATTTCATTTTGTGTCAAGATCTTTTTTTGATCAGATTTATTTCGAATCTCTAATATATCGGACTCATCAGTGGCCAATTCAAATGGGTGAAATATTTTACAGTAAGTATCAAAGATTGGCGGGATACATTGCCCAATGTTAGCTCCAGTTGACTCAAAGTCTTTTGTTGTATGAGGAAGTTTTCCATCTTCGATCCATCTAGCTATGTTAGTTGATAGTGTTGTCATAAAGTTGCTAGTTTTTCTTCGCCTTGGTTCGTGTCCACGAACCAAGGCGAAAGCTTTTAATTATGCACACGCCCTGTACCATTGCATGCTGTGCAGTATTTACGGCATAGATGACCGCCACCTCCCCCGCAATCATATTCCATATAGCCACGCCCGCCGCATACTGAACACGACGAAAAACTTGAATACGATGATGAAGATGAACTACCCCCGGAACTACCGGATTGGTTGTACAACGCCATCTGACGTTTTTGTTCCGGACTATAATAGTATGGATCGGTTTCTTTTGAATAAGGTGTAATGGTTTGATGTATATAAGGATGATTTTTTTCGTATTCTGCCTGCTCCTTTTCTTCCTCTATTTTGATAAGGGCATCTTCCTTTTGTTGAAGACTATCATATGTATTGGAGACCCGCTGATAAAAAACAACATCCGGTATGTATACTGAAGTAAGCCAGTTTTGAGCGTATTGGGAAATCTTATTTCTCTTGCTGCCTGTTGGTCTGTAATCATCATATTTAATAACAACCTTATAATCATTGCTACTATTTAGTGTTGCCACAATTGCATCATTGCTTCCGGCGGGTGTAAATGTACCGTTTACACCATCTTTAGTAGTAAAGATACCGGCACCATCGTTGATTGCAGCATTAAAAAATTCTATAGTGCCTGACGCAAAATTGTGGTCTTTAAATTTTCCGGCATAAATACCACGTTCTGTGAGCAGAACGCTTTTTCCATTTATACAATCTCCCGAAAGACAGTAATAATCAAGCGGATTATATAGGTTAATTGTAAAATTATTGTCGGGCATAGTAAGAAGGTTGTGGCTGGTAACCTTTACATTAAAACTATTATAGCCGTCAAAACTACCTTCCTCCTGCAAAAATTGATTGGATGACTTACCCATTGGATAAAAAAAATGAGTACCTTTTATAAGCTTGATACCTTTAAATTCAGTATCCTCAAAAGTGCCAACGGCCGTTTCCAATGTATCGCCGCTTCGCAATGAAAGTAAAGTATAGCTGCCTTCTTTTAATAATGTATTTTTCATCATGCCACGCTTCACACTAAACAGTCTTACTTTTCCGTCGGCACCATACGGTCTTAATGTATACTCAGCAGCATAACCATCAATATATCCGTCAGAAAAAGTACCCGCAGATATATACATCAAAAAATACCCGTAATTATAAAAATATACGCCCTCGCCATCTTTGCAATTACCGCTAAGGCAACCTGCCGGACTGTTTTCTGTAAGATTGCTGATATCAATAACAGCATTCTCTTGTGCCAATACGCAGGAAGCGATCAAAAGAAAAAATATTGATTGTAAGAAAATAATTTTCATAATAATTATTTGTAAACTAAAAGTAAGCGTTAAGTTAAGCCTAAACAAATGAATATATCTATATCATGATTGGTGAAGACAGTAGTAGGTTAAGCCGTTTGCTTAACACCATCTCGGATTGCCGCTTCCAATATGTCGATATTTATGTCTTTCAGTGTTTTGAACTTAATACAGTATCCGGTTACACTTGCCTTACCTATTGTTTTTCCATAGGTTCCGGGTAAATACTTTTTGTCTTGAATGCCCATAATATAAACTGATATTCCTGTTGTGTTTGCACTAATACCAACCTGGTAAAATTCTTTGGTCTTACCATCAGCATATTTCATTGTTAGAAGACCATAGCCAATATTAGGATTGGTAACAATTTTCCCTTTGTCGTCCCTGCCGTCTAAAAACCATAATTTACCTTTTGGAAATAGTTTAAGTATGCGCTTATGCAAAGCTTCCATATCTGAACGTTTTGTATCAGGTTGCGATGCTATGTAATTGTTGATTTGCTTTTGAATGTCCATTTTAGTCCTTATTAATGTGTCGTTTTACAATTATTACTACTTCCTTCGCCTTGGTTCGTGTCTCCACGAACCATTCGCTATGGTCAATCTACGTCAAATACTTTAAACAAATTATTCAGAAAGCCAAATTCATCAATACCATCTTCATAAAATTTCGCTGAAGAATAATAATACGAAATATCATTTTTTGCCAATTGCCATTTACCTTCGCCTTGGTTCGTGTCTCCACGAACCATTCGCTATGGTCAATCTGTTGCACCACGGGAGGTAAAAAAAATTATGACTTTTTTTTAACCCGATATGATTTAATAGGAATTGTTGGAAGGTCTGCACTATAAAACTGAAAAGTATCTTTTATAATGGAAACATTTTTCATTTTATATTCATGTATTTCTAATTTAATTATAATATCGGTACTATCAATTTTATAAGAATAATGCTGTTTCCGATTTGTGAAATACATAGAATCTTTTTCAAATACCATAATAGCAGTATTTTCATTCCCACCCCATTCGCCAATCAAATTTACTTTTAAAGAATCCTCTTTACCGAGGGAAACGCTCTTAACTGTATTGTGATTATTAGTACAACTAGAAAACATAACAATTGCAAACAAGATTTTCTTCATGTTTCAAATGTAATAAAAAAGGCTGCATTTAGCAGCCTCTTCGCCTTGGTTCGTGTCCCTTCGCCTTGGTTCGTGTCTACACGAACCATTCGCTATGGTCAATCTCCGTCAAATACTTTAAACAAATTATTCAGAAAGCCAAATTCATCAATACCATCTTCATAAAATTTCGCTGAAGAATAATAATACGAAATATCATTTTTTGCCAATTGCCATTTACCTGATACCGGATTGTTATGGATATAATTCAGTTTTTGTTTAGCTACTTCACGACTCCATATTTCTATCCCTAACGAGTCTCTTTGCCAAAACTGGTATTCCTTATTGGCTGCGTCTACTTTATAATTCTCCAAGCCTCCTGATAATTTCAACATCTTTTTAAATTCATGTGCTGTGAATTTAAGAAAGCTGCCTTTTGCACTTTCCTTTCCATTTGGCGCATTCAGTTGCCATATTAAATGAATATGGTTGGGCATGATAACAAATGCATATACTGTTATAGCACCTTTATCCGAAAGTGTTTTAAGCGAATCTGCGATAAGCTTTTTTTCTGTATCGTTTTGTAACAAAGGGTACCATTTGTGAATCGTTGCTGTCCAAAAATATATATTGCCAATTGCTGTGAAAGATTTTCGTTGGGTGGTTTGCATTGAACAAGTTAAGAAATATTTTATTTTAATGGATTGGACTTTAGCGAATGGTTCGTGTAGACACGAACCAAGGCGAAGGGAAGAAAATTTTAATTTGCCGTTAGAATTTTAATTAAAAATTCTTTCTTTTGCTCTTCAGATACTTTAAGATTTCCAATAATCCAAATATCTTCTTTAGTTTTGTCTTTATGAATATTTGAATCTTTGTTTCTCCAAAATTCTCCATCATGCATAACGGTACAATTGATTTGAAAAAAACTATTTTCTTTTTTTGTTGTGATAAATGAAGATGGAATCCATCCCGACATCTTAAAAACTTTCTTAGAAAAGTCAACATGCATATCACATCCATACTTTCCGAAATATCCCTGCTTCTCTACAGGTTCTATCAAAACAGAATTAGTAATTGAATAAACTAATTTGTCTGTTGATTTTAAAAAATACCATGTGATATCTAGTAATTCTTGGCATCTTTCCTTTTTGGGAGGTTTAGCGTCATCATGCTCAATTCTATTACGTATTTCCATTAACAATTTAATAATGTAGGGTTTTGCAAGTCCATAACATTCTAATAATTCTAGATATCCTCCTTTAGGTGCATTTTTAAACTTTATATCTTTAAGTTTATAAATTGATTCGATAATTTGAAGCCTATGATTTATTGCTCGTTTTAAGTTTGCTATACCATCTGCTAAATTAAATTCTGAAGAACTTGGAGTAATTAAACTTTCTGAATGTTTAATCATTTCATATGGCCTTAGCATTGAAGTATGGTTATTAAATGACGAGCTTGAAACTGATATGTTCCATTTTAATAATTCTTCAGAAACAAATCTTATTTTCATTATTGCTGTAACCTTTAAAATGTGGGTTGCCTAATTGAATACAACACATAAATATATACCATCATCCTCTACTCCCAAAAATTTCACCTTGCTAAAAATCAATAAACAAATATAAGCCTGCACATCCTCCACTACCAATTTCTCTTCAAAACATCCCCTCCGGAGTTCCTCCACTATTCATGTCTGCTGCAAACCTGTCTCCCCGAGTTCCTCCAGTACGCATAGTACTTACAAACTTGCCTTCCGGAAGTCCTCCGGTATACATGTTTAATGCTAACCTATCCTCCGGAGATCCTCCACTGCATATATTTCCTGCTAACACACCTTCCGGAGTTCCTCCGGTGCTTATCTTCTGTTAAAATATATTGCCCATACTACAAATTGTCACCATTGTTTTAAAGCTTAACCACTGAATGTAAGCTTCTTAGTAATTTACTATTGTCATTAATTAGTAACACAAATCTTACACATGAATAACTTAAAATTCCTTCGTGCCCCGGATGCCGGCAATGCATCGGGCGCTCCATCTAACACCCCCGCTCCAGCACACAAAAAAAGCGGGCTTCCTAAAAAAGACAGTGATTTTCTGCATGTAGCAGTAGCCGTTGCCAAAGCTTGGACAGACAATCCTGTTATTACATTGGTCTATACCAATGCGGCAGATTTTAGTGCACTGGTAGCTTCGTATGAAACCCAGCTTAAGGGACGTGCGGCAACGGGCGGCGGAAGACCTATACTTACACAAACACTTTCACAATTGGACGCATCAATAGATGCTGCGGTATCGGAAGTAAAAGTATACCTGCAAAAAAAATTCAAAAAACAAAATGCCCCTGCACATTACCTGCAATTTGGCATTGAAAAGCGAGGCGAAGTATATGAACTTCCCAGAGACAGGAACAAGCGCCTGGTAGCTTTACAGCAAATGAAGGATGCGATCACTGCAGAGGGCTTTGCCGGCGAAGAATATGGCGGTAATTTTTGGAACGATATCTATACGGTATATAATGCCTCTGTGATCAGCGCCGGCAATACCGATGGCAAAATAAGCGAACAGGTAGGCGCTAAAAACACCAATAAAGAACAAATCAAAAAGGTAATGAAAAGTCTTCGCAGGGTATTAGAGGGAAACTATCCTGGCACCTATCCAACCCTATATCGTAGCTGGGGCTGGCAAAAAGAAGATTATTAATAACAGTACGCACTACGCAAACGCCAAACAATTCAACCTGTTTGGCGTTTTATTTTGTACAATCTAATAGATGGAAGGCTGCAAAAACCACGTACTTTAGTATTACGTATATCAAATGCTAAACAAAAAGAAAATGATCAAAAATCTGGCTATAGCATTCATAACGTTTATCGCTTTATCTTGTAATGCTCAAAAATCAAAAACAACAAAGGACAGTAATAATATGACAACAACCAATTCATCTCAAAAAACAGATACAGCAACCTTTGGCAATGGCTGCTTCTGGTGTACAGAAGCCGTTTTCCAGGAGTTGAAAGGAGTACTAAAAGTAACCAGCGGTTACAGCGGCGGCACTGTTGAAAACCCTACCTACAAACAGGTTTGCACAGGCACAACCGGACATGCTGAATGTCTGCAGATTGTATACGATCCATCCGTTATCAGCTATGATGAACTATTGGAAGTGTTTTGGAAAACACATGACCCAACCACTTTAAACAGGCAGGGCAATGATGTGGGTACGCAATATCGCAGCGTAGTTTTTTATCATAGTGATGAACAAAAAGCGAAAGCTGAAAAGTATAAAGACGAATTAAATAAGGCAGGTGCTTATCCTGACCCGATCGTTACGATAATAGAACCTTTTACTAAATTCTATCCTGCGGAAGATTATCATCAGAATTATTTCAATGAAAACGGTGATGAACCTTATTGCCGCTTGGTGATAAGACCTAAGGTGGAAAAGTTTGAGAAGGTGTTTAAGGATAAGTTGAAGAAGAATTAATAAAAACAAAAGATAGATAATGGATAATTGAGCATATCAATTATCCATTTTTATTTTTTTGTCTTTCTTAGCTCTAATAAATTCAAACTATTCGCTTCAAAGTTTTTAATAGTAGGTTGCACCAAATGAATTGCCTCATCATACCATAACGGAACGATCACGGCATCATCGATCACCAGCTTGTCCATTTGCTGATATAATTTGTATCGCAAGGAATCATTTTTTTCTGCCAGTGCTTCTTCATATAGCTTATCAAAAGCAGGATTGTTATAGCGTGTGTAATTCGGAGGTGCCGGATTCTTACTATAAAATACGCCCAGGTAATTTTCAGCATCCGGGTAATCTGCGATCCAGCTGCCTCTGAAAAACAACGCCTGCGATTTAGCCGTTTGTTCCAGCAATAAGCTTTTTTGAATTACTTCTACTTTAATGGTAATGCCGATCTGTGCCAGTTCATTAGCGAAGTAACCGGCAATATCTGCATAAATAGGAATGGTGAGTAAGGTAATGGGTGGTAACCCCTCCCCGTTAGGGAAGCCGCTTTCAGCTAATAATTGTTTTGCTTTAGTTACATCATAACGATAACCAATAATTGAAGTATCGAAAGAAGGTAACCCCTGCGGAACAAAACCATTCTCTGCTGCAGTGCCAATAGAGTTACGGATGTACAACATCATCTTTCTTCTGTCAAACCCATAATTAATTGCCTGCCGGATCTTTTTAAAACGCAAAGGCGAGTTTGCAAGAATAGCATTATTGGTATCTGATAAGATGCCGAAGTATTCAGTGTTCAGATAAGGATGTTTTTGTAAGATGACCTTTCCCTCCCACTCCTTTTTTAAGTTACCTGTTTTAGTAAGCACTTCATCTTTAAAGGATGGATCGATATCATTTATAAAATCCAGCTTGCCTTGCTGAAACTCTAAAAACTCTGTTGCCTTGCTTTCATTAAAAGAAACTTTGATGCCGTCTAAATAAGGTAATGATCTGCCTGTGCTATCTTTTTCAAAATACTGTTCATTCTTTTTTAAGATCAACGCCTGCCCTTCTTCCCATGCAACATACTGGAATGGTCCTGTACCAACCGGGTGGCGACGAAAATCAGTTCCATATTTTTCTACTGCTTCCTTTGGAACAATGGAACAATATTGCATACTTAGTATGCCGAGTATTGGTTGAAAAGGCTGTATCAGCTTTAATTGAAAAGTGGAATCATTGATCGCTTTAAATCCATCCACAGCCACTTTATTAAATATCCATGCGCCGGGGCTTGCCACGTTTTTATCTGTAATACGCTTAAAGCTGTATTCAACATCAAATGCTGTTAACCTTCTTTCTTTATTAGCAAAACAATCATCCCGGTGAAAGAAAACATCGGTACGTAAATGAAACGTATACGTAAGATTATCGGCAGCTATTTCCCAACGCTGCGCCAGCGAAGGTTTCAATTGCATCTTATCATCCACCTCTATCAATGTATTATAGATTTGATGCACCGCCCACATGATAGATTGGTTCTTTGCAAAGGCAGGATCTAAAGAAGCAATGCCGCTGCTTTCGTTGTAATGAAATATTTTCTTATCAGGATGCTGATGAGAAGAGCAAGCCACCAGCCATAAGCTGCAAGCAACAAGTAAATACCGAACACTAAACTTATTATATGAATGGTTCATAAATAATATAAAACTGAACTAAATTAGCAAAATAAAGGCGTAGAAATGAATAAGCATTTTAACATTATTGTACTTCTCATATTTTCACTATTCACTATTGACCATTCACAAGCGCAGCCTTTTACACATGCAGATACATTACGGGGAAGTAATGTAGAAGGAAGGAGTTGGTGGGATGTGCAGAGATATGATTTGAATGTATCATTTAATATCAATGACAGTACTATTAAAGGACAGAATACAATTACGTTTAAAGAATTAAGAACTGATTCTGTATTTCAAATTGATCTGCAAGAGCCCTTAATTATTGATGACGCACAATTAGAAATTGGAACAGCAAATGCTTCTTCTTATGAACAAGCAAATGCATTGAATATGTCTGGTACAATCCAAATAAAAGCAAAAGAAATAACAAGGCAAGGGAATGCATACTTTTTAAAATTTACTATTCCACCAAACCTCGTTAAAGAATATAATGTCAAAGAATATAAAGAGTATAAAAAGCTAATTATTGACTATCACGGCAAACCTACTGTAGCTATTAAGCCCCCTTGGGATGGCGGTCTTGTTTGGACAAAAGACAAATTAGACAGACCATGGGTAAGTATTGCCTGCCAGGGTTTAGGAGCAAGTGTTTGGTATCCTTGCAAAGATTACCAGGGCGATGAGCCGGATAATGGCGCAAGTCTTACGATAACAGCACCGGATACACTAATGGCAGTCAGCAACGGACGATTATCAAAAACAGTTGACAATAAAGACGGAACTAAAACGTATACATGGGAAGTAAAATCTCCTATTAATAATTATAATCTCATTCCTTACATCGGCAAGTACGTTCACTTTGGAGAAGTATACAACGGAGAAAAAGGAAAACTGGATATGGATTATTGGGTGTTGGACTATAATTTGGACAAAGCCAAAGAACATTTTAAAGATGCTACAAGAATGATGAAAGCATTTGAATATTGGTTTGGCCCTTATCCTTTTTATGAAGATGGATATAAGCTGGTAGATGCTCCTTATCTCGGTATGGAACATCAGAGCGCTGTTGCTTACGGTAACGGCTATCGCATGGGCTATTATGGACAAGACCTGAGCGGCACCGGCTGGGGAATGAAATGGGATTTTATGATCGTGCATGAAAGCGGTCATGAATGGTTTGGCAACAATATTACTACCAAAGACATTGCCGATATGTGGGTGCATGAAGGTTTTACCAACTACAGTGAAGCATTGTTTACGGAATATTATTATGGCAAAGAAGCAGGTAATGATTATGTGATCGGGTTAAGAAAGAACATCGAAAACAAAGAACCTATTATCACTGCTTATGGAGTGAATAAAGAGCCCGAAATTGATATGTATTACAAAGCGGCTAACATGCTGCATACCATCCGCCAGGTAATTAATAATGATTCGCTATTCAGGCAAATACTAAGAGGATTGAACAAAACATTCTATCATCAAACCGTAACCACCAAACAGATTGAAGATTATATTTCTCAACAATCAAAAATCAACTTCTCTAAAGTATTCGATCAATATTTAAGAACTATTAATATCCCGACATTAGAATATAAGCTAGATAATAAAGCACTCTCTTATCGCTGGACAAATTGTGTCAGCGGCTTTGATCTTCCTTTAAAGATCAATTGCAATGGTGAACATTGGATCAAACCTGCTGAACAATGGCAAACATTGAACATGCCTCCCGGTGAAAATAAATTCAGTGTCGACAGAAATTTCTACATCAATACCAAAAAGGTAAATTAATTTAGCGCAAACAACAGTATGTCGCAAATACGAAAGCAAAGTATTCTTTCTTCGATAATAGTATATATAGGCTTTGCATTGGGTTTTTTTAATACCTACTTATTTACGAAAGAAGGCGGCTTCTCTCAATCGGAATATGGACTAACAGGCATTTTTATTGCTGTTGCCAACATCATATGTTCTTTTGCTACGTTTGGTATGGGAGCCTATATCACAAAATTTTATCCGTATTATAACGACAACCTATCGAAGAAAAAAAATGATATACTTACCTGGGCACTTACAATATCCTTGATCGGCTTTTGCTTTGTTGTAGTATTAGGATTAATGTTTAAAGACACCGTAATAAGAAAATACAGTCAGAATTCGCCACAGTTTGTACAATATTATTACTTGATATTCCCACTTGGACTCGGGCTTACCCTCTATACTATCTTTGAAGCATATGCATGGCAATTAAAAGAGTCGGTAATAACCAGCTTATTCAGGGAGGTTATTTTTCGCTTATTTACTACGATATTAATATTCCTCTTTTTTGCAAAGATCACCACTCCATTTAACACGTTCATTCACATTTATTCATTCACTTATATAGGCATCGCCGCAGGATTATTTATTTATTTGTTTATAAAAGGACAGATATCTTTTACATTCAATACAAGCATTGTTACCAAAAAATTTTTTAGAAAGATCGTAGTATTTGTAAGCTATATATTCGGCGGCTTGATCGTTTACAATATTTCACAGGTGTTCGATTCAATTCTATTAGGGTCAGTATCAAAAGAAGGCTTAGCTGCTGTAGCTGTTTTTACATTAGGCCAAAATATTGCAAGTGTTGTACAGGCGCCTCAACGAGGTATCATTTCAGCTTCTTTCGCAGCATTATCACAGGCATGGAAAGATAAGGACATGGCAAAGATCAACCGAATTTACCATCGTTCTTCTATTAATCAATTGATCTTTGCTATAGGGTTGTTTCTCTTAATATGGCTAAACTTTACGGATGGTATCCACACCTTTCATTTTCAAAAAAACTATTCGCAAGCACGTTGGGTTTTCTTTTTCATTGGATTGATGCGAATAATAGACATGGGAACGGGTGTAAATGCACAGATCATCGGTACTTCCACCCTTTGGCGTTTTGAGCTTTTTACAGGAATAATTTTAGTAGCATTGACACTTCCCTTGAACTATTTTCTTACTAAATATTATTTTGGAACATTGGGCCCGGCTATTGCCAATCTTATTTCTTTTACTGTGTATAATGCCATCAGGTATTGGTTTTTGTTGAAAAAATTCAAGCTGCAACCTTTTGATATGAAGACACTCTATACGTTGTTTTTAGGAGCGGGTTGTTATTACTGCTGCTATTTGCTGTTTAATAATTATACAGGATTTGGCTGGATCGTTATTCGAAGTATTACTTTTTGTTTATTGTTCATACCCGGAACTCTTCTACTAAAACTATCCCCGGATATTATCCCCGTTTGGCAAACAACATTGAAACGTTTACGGCTAAAAAAAGTAAATGATTAATTACCTGTAATATTGGAAACTCTTCCGCCGCCAATAAATTTCTTTTTATAATAGCCTTCATCCAAATTACTTATGGTAACACCTTCATTGGTACTGCTATGCACAAAATAACCATTCCATAGATACACGCCTACATGGCTTACACCTCCTCGTGTATTAAAAAAAACAAGATCGCCTTCTTTCAGATCATCTCTATACAGCCTGTCTGTAGCCGTATATTGTTCTTTTGCCGTACGGGGAAGTGTAACAGCATATACATTGTTGATTAATGTTGATGCAAATGCGCTGCAATCAATTCCATCCTGTGTAGTGCCGCCATATTTGTAACGGGTGCTCATCCATTCATCTATAAACCCATATAGCTTAAGATTGGTAATAAGCTCTACTGCAGTATCTAACAATAAGCCATATTTGAATTGAAGCGAAGAGCATTTTTCAATATAGGAGGCCGAAGTATTCGTTACTACAGTAGCTGTTATTGGCTTTGCTGTACTTGTTTTAGAAGAGGCAGTTGGCGTACGTAAACTTTCACCGGAAGAAGTACCGGGAACAATTTCTATATTATCTATGAATTTTACTGAAGTAGCTTGCGCTTTGGCAAAGGACATTCCTCCTGCAAGAAGACCAACAGAAATAAATATTTTTTTCATGCATTGGATGTTTTATAGTTACAAAAGCTGCGCAAAGGTACGCCCCTTCTATTCCTTAATCAACTTCTTTTTATAAACCGATGTTAATTGTTTTCCCGCAACCAAGCCTTTGCTCCCATAAATTACTGTGGAAAAAACAAAGCGTACAATCCCCTTGTTATGAACGATATTTGTAAGCTCTACAATTTAAAAAGGCTTGGGGTAAATGAAATTCTCACATCTTCACGTACATACGCAGTTTTCTTTGCTGGATGGGGCTGCTCCTATCAAATCCTTATATAAAAAGGCTATTGCAGACGGTATGCCGGCACTGGCCATAAGCGACCATGGTAATATGTTCGGCGCTTTTGAATTTGTGAAAGAAGCCTATAATCACAAGAACGATGATGGAACGCTGAAAATAAAACCCATTGTTGGTTGCGAGTTCTATATTACACAAGACCGCACCCGCAAAAATTTCAGCAAGGAAGAAAAAGATCCGCGACACCATCAAATACTATTGGCCAAAAATGATGTTGGCTATAAGAACCTCGTAAAGCTTACATCCCTTGGTTATATCGAAGGAATGTATTCCAAGTATCCGCGTATCGATAAAGAGCTTATTCATAAGTACCATGAGGGGTTAATAGCAACCACTTGTTGTCTTGGCGCCTTAGTGCCTCAAACTATATTAAAAAAAGGCGAAGCAGAAGGCGAGAATGAATTCAAATGGTGGTTGAATATATTTCAGCAGGATTATTACGTAGAGTTGCAACGCCACGGTATTCCTGAACAGGATAAGGTAAACGAGATACTATTAAAGTATGCCAAAAAGTATAATGTAAAAGTTATTGCCAGCAACGATTCTCATTATGTTGATCAAAAAGATTTTAATGCGCATGATATTTTGTTGTGCATTAATACGGGCGAAAAACAAGCCACTCCTGCCCTTCGTGAATTTACTGATGATGACGTTTTAATTAAAAACAAACGCTTTGCATTTCCCAACGACCAGTTTTATTTTAAGACCACGCAGGAAATGTCAACTGTGTTTGATGATTTACCCGAAGCAATTGACAACACCAATGAAATTGTAGATAAGGTTGAAATACTGGATCTAAAACGTGATATCCTGTTGCCCAATTTTGTGGTGCCTGCTAACTTTAAATCGCAGGATGATTATTTAGAAAGCATAACATGGTCGGGTGCAAAAGATCGTTATAAAATATTAACTCCCGAGACGGAAGAACGCATAAAGTTTGAGCTGGAAGTTATTCGTAACATGGGGTTTGCCGGGTACTTTTTAATTGTAAGTGATTTCATTCGTGCAGGCAGGGAAATTGGTGTGTTTGTAGGTCCCGGTCGTGGTTCTGCGGCTGGCAGTGTGGTAGCATATTGCATCGGCATTACCAATATCGATCCCATAAAATACAATTTACTTTTTGAAAGATTCTTAAATCCCGAACGTAAGTCAATGCCCGATATTGATACGGACTTTGATGATGAAGGACGCCAAAAGGTAATTGATTACGTTGTTCAGAAATATGGTAAGAACCAGGTAGCACAAATTATTACCTACGGTACCATGGCTGCTAAATCGAGCATTGCCGATGTTGCCCGTGTAATGGATCTGCCTTTGCCGGAGAGCAGGGCTTTATCCAAATTGGTTCCTGAACGTCCGGGTATTGTTTTAAAAAGATTATTAAAGGCTCCTATTACTGCTAAGGAAGCAAAAGACGGCGAGAAATCGTTGGAAGAAAAAGAAGCATTGATAGCGGATGATATTGAGAATGTAAAAAAACTGCGTGAGATATATAATGGCACTGACGTACTCAGCAAGATATTACATGAAGCTGAGGTATTGGAAGGTTCTGTTCGCAATACCGGCATCCATGCCGCAGGTATTATCATTGCACCGAAAGACCTGACAGAACTATTACCGGTAGCCACTTCCAAAGAATCGGAATTATGGATCACACAAATTGAAGGCAGTGTGATCGAAGAGGCAGGTGTAATTAAAATGGACTTCCTGGGTTTAAAAACCCTTAGCATTCTTAAAACTGCATTAAAGCTGATAAAGGAAAATCATAATGTAGATATAGCGATCGATGATATTCCGTTGGATGATGAAAAAACATACCAGCTCTATCAACAAGGCGATACCAATGGTACATTCCAGTTTGAAAGTGCTGGTATGCAAAAGTATCTGCGTGAATTAAAGCCGGATAAATTTGATGATCTTATCGCTATGAATGCCTTGTATCGCCCCGGTCCGATGGCGTATATTCCTGATTATGTAGATAGAAAGCATGGCAAGAAACAGGTTGTCTATGATCTTGCCGATATGGAAGAATACCTGAAGGAAACCTACGGTATTACAGTTTACCAGGAACAGGTGATGTTGCTTTCGCAAAAGCTGGCAGGCTTTAGTAAAGGAGATGCCGACGTATTGCGTAAGGCAATGGGTAAGAAACAAAAAGCGGTGCTGGATAAAATGAAAGTGAAGTTCATTGAAGGAGCTACCGGCAAAGGACACCCTAAAGATATCCTGGAAAAAGTATGGACGGACTGGGAGGCATTTGCACAGTACGCTTTTAATAAATCACATTCCACCTGCTATGCATTTGTAGCCTATCAAACGGCTTATTTAAAATCGCATTATCCAAGTGAATACATGGCGGCGGTTTTAAACCATGCCGGCAGCATTGATAAGATCACCTTCTTTATGGAAGAGTGCAAACGCATGGGCATTACAGTATTGGGTCCGGATATCAATGAATCGCAAAGCGGCTTTGCTGTAAATGATAAAGGCGAGATACGCTTTGGCTTCAGCGGATTAAAAGGCGTAGGTGAAGCTGCTATTGACAGTATTATTGAAGAAAGAGGCAAACGTGGTCCCTTCACTACTATTTACGACCTGGTAAAGCGGGCAAACCTTAGAACTGTAAATAAAAAATCGCTGGAAAGCTTGGCGTACTCCGGTGCTTTTGATTGTTATAAAGACATTCATCGGGCGCAATACTTCTTCCAGGTTCCCGGCGATTCTCCCGGTTTGGAGAAAGTCGTAAAGTTTGGGAACATTTTTCAATCGCAGGCATCCAGTGCTACCAATACTTTATTTGGCGACCTGCAAATGCCTGAGATCGCTGCACCAAAATTACCTATTTGCGAGCCTTGGCCGCTATCGGTAAAACTTGATTTTGAAAAGGAAGTTACGGGCATGTACATGAGCGGGCATCCGCTGGATAACTTTAAGTTTGAGATGAGACATTATAATATTACCTCTTTAGCAGAATACAACGAATTTAAAGCAGCCGTGGCAACACATCCTAACCCTTACAGGGCTTTTCGTGTAGCAGGTCTGGTAATAGATGCCCAACACCGGGTAACCAAAACAGGAAAGAATTTCGGCATATTGACCATTGAAGATTACAGCGATAAAAGTGAGTTCATGCTATGGAGCGAAGATTATGTGAAATACACGAACTATTTGGAAAAAGGAATGATCGTAATGGTGGAAGGTGCTTTTAAACAACGTTACAACAGTGATCAATATGAGTTTAAGTTATCAAAAATCCATTTACTCGAAACGGTAAAACCTACCCTTACCAAGCAAATAGTGATCAATATAGAGCCGCAATTCATTAAACCGGAAATGGTGGATTTTATAGAGAACAATATTCGACAAAATCCCGGCAAATCCGGCTTGCGTTTTAATTTAAAAGATATAAGAAACGATTACAAAGTAGGTATGTATACGCTTGAAAAAGGCTTTACCATGAACGATGATATGGCGATCTTTCTAAATAATAACCCCGATCTGGATGTGAACGTGGTAACAGCATAAGCTTGATGCTTATCAAATAATTTAATTTTTTTTGTTACTCACATATTTTATATTTTCATTTGTAATATTTATAACCAAAAAACAACTTACAAATGAAAAAAGTTTTTTTATCCGCCTTAGCCGTATGCTGTGTAACGCTATTATTTAGCTGTAAAAAAGACAGTACCGATCCCGGAACCGGCACAACCGGCGAAAGCTCGTGGACCATTGACGGTAAAACCAATACCAGCAGTATAGGAGTAGTTGCTAATGATAATATTCTTAGTGCGGGTGGTGGCAATGGTGGCTTTGATATTGATTTTACGCAAGCCCCTGTTGCTGGAACATATACGGTTGTCAGCAGCATTGACCTTTCAACCAGTTCACAGTGCTTTGTTGAAATAGATAATGAAAACCCTTTTGCTCATTATACTTCTACAGGAGCTTCCGGCGATAAAGTAGTGGTAACTATTGTAAATGGAAAATATGTGGCTACGTTTACCAATATATCTATGACACCGGATATTACAGGTACTACCATTTTAAAAGCTTCCGGCAAATACGTTCAAACATTTTAAGCAGACAATATTCAAAAAAGACAAGGTTCGGGCATTTCCTGAACCTTTTTTTATACACATAACTCGATGCTAAAAGTCTGTATTTTTCATGAAATAATGACCATTTTTGAACAATTCACACTGACAAATGTTTTGTGAATATGTCATTACAGCGCATCTAAGAAATTGGATGTAAATTTGTTCCTCTTTAATCACAAAAACTTAAAAATAAATTAATATGGCAGTAGAATTAACAGATGTGAACTTCAAGGAAAAAGTACTTGATTCAGATAAATTATCAGTAGTTGATTTTTGGGCTGAGTGGTGTGGTCCTTGCCGTGCGATCGGTCCTGTTATCGAGGAATTATCTAAAGAATACGACGGTAAGGTAAACATTGGTAAAGTAAATGTTGATCACAATCCGCAGGTATCTATGAACTATGGTATTACAAGTATTCCTGCTATCCTTTTTGTAAAAGGCGGGCAGGTTGTAGATAAATTAGTGGGTGCTCAGCCAAAAGCAAACTTTGTTAAAAAGATCGAGCAACACATGAACTAATTAAGGAAAACCTATTGTAAAGGCTGTCTGAAAAGGCAGCCTTTTTTGTTTAAAGCATTTCATATTGTCACGGTTATCAATAGTTATTCCTGACTTTGTTTCAAATCCAACTCATCACCATTCACATATCTTCAGTACACAAAGCCCTTTCTTATTACCCATTCTTATTGAAGATTTAAACGTTGACTAAGAGTTAATGTAAAGCATCATTACTAAATTTTCCATTGATCTTTATGTATTCCACCCACATTGTATAAATGTAAAACGTCGTTTACCATTTATACAACCCTTCTGTACATTCTGACGGAGCAATTGTTAATGTTGCAAACGGCGTTTACAACGTTGACAGAGGCGATGTTCATGTTGACGGAGCCTCTGTATATATTTACACCCTCCTTTGTATATTCTGACGGAGGCACTGTATAAATATCCGGCGACAATGTTCTTTCTTCCGGCTGGTCCGCAAACATTGCAAGGGATGTTGTCAATATTGACCAAGAGCATGTACAATTGCTCTGCCAGGTATATCATCATTATTTTCACCTCAGTTTATTGTAATTTTAAAACAATAAACAAATGCTGTATGGATGATCTTTCTACAATGACTACTGATTGTTGTATTTGCGGTGGCGGTCCTGCAGGGATGATGTTAGGATTTTTATTAGCCCGGGCGGGCGTTAACGTTATTGTACTGGAAAAGCATAAAGATTTTCTGCGTGATTTCAGAGGAGATACCATTCATCCTTCCACCATACAGTTAATGCACGAGCTGAATATTTTAGATGATTTCTTAAAAGTGCCTCACCAGGAAGTAACTACCTTAAAAGGTCAGTACAATGATTTTACCGTGCAGATAGCCGATTTCAGTTATTTACCCTTAGCAAAGCCTGTATTGGGTTTAATGCCTCAATGGGATTTTTTAAATTTTATCGCCACACAAGCTAAACAATATAACAACTTTAAATTGTTGACGGAAGCCAATGTTACCGAACTGGTAAAAACGAATGGTAAAGTGTCCGGTATTAAAGCTGTTACGCCCAACGGTATGCTTACCGTTTCTGCTAATGTAGTGATAGGGACAGATGGCAGACGATCTACGGTACGGCAACAGGCAAACTTAAAAGTGTCAACCACCGGCGCTCCTATCGATGTGCTGTGGTTTCGTTTATCAAGAAAAAAAATAGACCCGGTAGAAACCTTTGGTCGTTTTGCCATGGGAAGAATGATGGTGCTATTGCAAAGAGGTGAATACTGGCAATGTGCCTATGTAATTGCAAAAGATGGTTATGAAAAGATCAAGCAAAACAATATAACATCCTTTCAAAAAGAAGTAGCTGCCACTGCTGCATTTTTAAGTGACCGTGTGGATGAATTAAAAGACTGGGAACAGGTAAAATTATTAAGTGTTGCCATCGATCATTTAGAACAATGGTATTGCGATGGACTGCTATGTATTGGCGACGCCGCACATGCGATGTCGCCCATTGGCGGTGTGGGAATAAATTTGGCGATACAGGATGCTGTAGCTACCGCAAATATCTTATACAAGCCATTGCTTGATAAACAACCCATCACGATCGATATTTTAAAACAGGTGCAGCAAAGAAGAATGTTTCCTGCAAGGATCATTCAAAAGGTGCAGGTATTTATTCAGAATGGAATTATACAACGAAAAACAGATCTTACCAAACAAACAAAGCTCCCCTTCTTTTTTAAATTATTAAAATGGTTTCCTGTATTACAAAGAATTCCTGCACGGGTAGTTGGTATGGGCGTGCGCCCGGAACATATAAAGACTCCCAAAGCTTGATATTCATTTCACTATTGAACTGCTAAATAAGCTCTTTACATCTTCTAATCCTGATCGGGAATTGAAAAACTGCTTAATGTTTTATTGCTGCAATCTGCGTGGGATCGTGTTTATATTTAAATACTAAAGGAAAGATCAAACCGATAACCAGCGCATATCCTGCAAAACAAAACCAGATGCTTGTCCAATCCTTTACACCATTCGCTGTAAAATGATCTACCACTTCGCCGCTTATCAATGTTCCTAAGAAAGCTCCTATGCCATTCGTCATCAGCATAAATAAACCTTGTGCACTTGCCCTTATTTTAATATCGGCTTCTTTTTCTACAAATAATGAACCGGAAATATTAAAAAAGTCGAACGCCATTCCATAAACGACCATAGAAAGCACTAACAATATCAATCCGCTACCCGGGTTGCCAACAGCATACAGGCCAAACCTCAACACCCAGGCAAAAATGCTTATGATCATTACACGTTTAATCCCAAACTTCTGTAAAAAGAATGGTATAGTAAGAATGAATAAAGTTTCCGATATCTGTGAAATGGAAATTAGAAGATTAGAATGTATCACTCCAAAAGAATTGGCATATTCCTTAACGTTAGCAAAGTCTCTTAAAAAGGCGCTTCCATAAACATTGGTTATTTGTAAAGCAGCACCCAGCAACATTGAGAAAATAAAAAATATCACCATTTTCTTATTTTTAAAAAGAACAAATGCATCTAAGCCTAATGAAGCTGCCAAACTTTTTTTCTCTTTTGTTTTAGCAGGCGGACATGGTGGGATCGTAAATGAATAGATACCTAAAAACAAAGCAGAAACAGAACTGATATAAAATTGAAGCGGGCTGTTTGTCCAACCGCTAAAATCCACCACCCACAAGGCAACAATAAAACCAATAGTTCCCCAAACCCGTATTGGCGGAAAATCTTTTATGATATTAAATCCCCTGTTTTCAAGAACGATATAAGAAACTGTATTATTTAAAGCAATGGTAGGCATGAATACCATTGAATTTAAGAACATAATCAGGTAGATAGAACTAAAGCTGGTTGCTTTTGAAGCCTGGTATAATAAAACGGCACCAATGATATGACACAAGCCTAATACTCTTTCTGCATTTACCCACCTGTCTGCCACTATACCTAATAATGCAGGCATAAATAAAGAGGCAATACCCATTGTTCCATAGATGCTGCCAACCTGGATGCCTGTAAAATGTAATACATTAAACAAATACCCTCCCAAAGAAATTAACCAGGAACCCCAAATGAAAAACTCTAAAAAATTCATTACAGTAAGCCTAAACTTAATACCCATAGCAGCAGTTTTAAAAATAAAAAATAGAAAAAGTTTGGTAACGGAAGATAAGATATATTTTGAAAGTATTGATATTAACTTAAACGCTCTTCTTAGTTCTATCTCATATCTTTATGGCAATTCAATAAACTCTACATGAAAAAAATAATTTTGTTTTCCTTACTGCTGCTCCCATTCTTTACAATGGCTCAAAAAGTTCCCGAATCTAAAAGAACTTCATTAATAATTTACGAACGCCAACTTTCTGCACTTCGCATACATGCATATGATTCATTAGTTGGAACGGAGCAATACAAAAAATTGGTAAAAAAGATCGATTCTTTACGCTCAAAAGGACATGGGTATATTGCCTTCTCTTTATTTGGCGATATGCTCCACTCTGATTACAGCAATTTGAATAACAGCATTACACAAAGCGGCTTTACTAAATTGAATCCATTTTCATCAAGATTTGGTATAGGCATAAGCAGCCAAAAGAAGCGACGTATGTTCGATTTCTATTTCGCTGTAATAGGATTAAACAATAACGCAACTAAAGAAAACGAGTCAATAAAAGTATCTCTATCGAGCTTACTTGAATTTGATTGGGGATATGATTTTATAAAATCATTAAAAGTAAACTTATATCCATATCTAGGGTTTTCATTGCGTAATTCATCATTGGAATACTCAAAGCCATCAGACTTCAATCCTAACTATACAAACATTAGTAATATTGTACTGAATAATAGATCTGTATTTGCTACTTCAACAACATTGGCTTACCAGGCAGGTGTTGCATTAGATGTATTGATTGATCAGGATAAAAATAAACGAAATAACACCTTTCTCTTTGCAAAGTTTGGTACCACGCGAGCTTTTAATTACGATGAATACGATATAGGAGGAAATTTGTATAAACCGAAGATCCTCCAGGGAGACTGGCTGATTACTTTAGGTTTTAAGTTTGCAAGCTGGGATTAACCAGAAAGTTTTATTTACTACTCATTTCAGAAACGGTCAATACATCCTGCCCCGTTGCATCGCCAAATTCCTGCAGTTTACCAAAAGCTGCTGCAGATGCATAATTCAATAGTTCCTGTGGAGCATGTTGATTGTATAATCCATAGATCAATCCTGCCATAAAGCAATCCCCACTACCCGACCTGTCCACTACACCATGACAGGTAAATTCCTGGGAATGAAATTCTTTATTATCTGTAAATAAGCTGGTATAATATAAGATGTCATTATCCTTGCTGTCAAAACGAAAAGTGTTGGCAACGGTTTTACACTTGGGGAATTTTTGGATGATCTGCTTAGATGTTTCAACTGCATGTGACAAATAAGCATCCCTGCTTTTTTTATCATGGATATGCTCATCAACAGGAATTCCTAATAAAGTATTCGCACTCCAGATATTCCCCATAACCACATCACAATGTTCTACCAATGCAGGCATTACATCAATTGGGTGTTTGCCATATTTCCATAAACGGGAGCGATAGTTTAGATCTACCGAAATAGTAATATCTTTTTTCGATGCAGCTTCGAGCGCTTCCAGGCAAGCATCTGCAACGTTCTCATTCAATGCAGGGCTAATAGCAGAAAAATTAAACCAGGACACATCGTGCAAAACCCTGTCCCAATCGATCATGCCACGTTTTAATTCAGAGAAAGAAGAATGATCCCTGTCGTACACCATGTTTCCTTTCAGATCTGCTCCTCTTTCTAAATAATACAAACCAATACGGTTGCCAGAAAATAAAACAGACGATGTATATATATTATGATACTCTAAATAATGCAGCATGTGACGAGCCATAAAATTATCCGGCAACACCGTACAATATTTTACCGGAACATCCCAGCCTGCCAAAGCTGTTGCTACATTGGCTTCGGCGCCACCTACATATACCAATACAGGATTTTTCTCTGCTGTAGCATTAACAGCGGGCGAAATACGTAATAATAATTCTCCAAAACAAAGGACTTTCTTCTTAGCCATTGAATAAAAATTTATCTAAGCTGAACCGTTCGCAATTATATTACAAGTTAACAAAAAGGCAATAACTAATTCATAACTTAGCTTGAATAATTACGATAACGTTGCCAAAATAAATCAGCATGAGATCACTTAAAAAATTGGTATTAACAGGCTTACTTTTTTACAGCTCGTTTAATGCAATGGCATGGGGAGTATTGGGACACAGAATAGTTGGACAAATTGCAGAAAGCTACTTAACGCCAAAAGCAAAACTGGCAATAAAAACCATATTAGGCAACGAATCCATTGCGATGTCTAGTAATTGGGCTGATTTTATACGTTCTGATTCTTCATACAGCTACCTGACCGATTATCATTATATTAATTTGACTGACAGCATTAATGAAGTACAACTAAAAAAATATTTATTGACCGATACAGCTAAAGATGTTTATACAGAAATAAATTTCTTGATAAAAGAATTGAAGAAAAAGAACCTGGCAAAAGACAAGCAGCAAATGTACCTGCGTTTATTGGTCCATTTTGTAGGTGATGTTCATCAGCCTTTGCATGTTAGTCGTGAAGAAGATTGGGGAGGTAATAAAATTAAAGTTCAATGGTTCAAAGAGCAAACCAATCTTCATTCTGTATGGGATGAAAAGCTGATAGATTTTCAGCAATTAAGCTATACCGAATATGCTGGTGCTATTAATTATGTTACACCATCTCAAAAACTTCAATGGCAAAAAACACCACTTTACGATTGGGTTTTTGAATCGCATGAGCTGGCAGTGAAAATATACAATGGCGTTAGTTTGGATAACCCTAAATTAGGATACCGGTATAACTATGATAACATACATATTATAAATGCTCAACTCTTAAAAGCAGGCGTACGTTTAGCGGGTATATTGAATGAGATTTTCGGATAAAACTCCCTTAAAATAATGTATTTTTATACAGAAGATCAAGCTGCCCTTTGATAGCATACATTTAATTAAACTTTTGCTGTTATGGCTTATGGTAAGCGTCGGAGAAGGATTAAACGCTTTTTTAAAAGCATAAATTTTTTAAGAATCACTATACGTGCGTTTTTTATTTTCTTATTGGCTTGCCTGTCTTTTTTAGGAGCCGACAGTGTTGACAAAGATGGAGCACAAGCCGGCTTTATTCAACATTTTCTTTCCGATATATACGTTGTTTTCTCGTTTCCTTTTATGCAGTTGATCTACCATTTTTTTAGGTACACCACCAATTACAATTGGCAAACGTATTTCATCGGGCTTTTTTTAGATGCCTACTTTTATTCAATAATTATTGGCATTATAATCTATTTCTATCGTAAGACCAGACCCTCCAAAAAACAAAAAGAAGAGTCTGTTAGATAATAGACCGTTTTTGTATTATTCATTTTCTTACTTGAGCTTTAAAAATTCATACCCCCTATTCTCTATATTTAATAAATCTTTATCTTCATCCAAAATACCTTATAAATGAACAACAAATCAACCTTACTGAATACCTTCCTATGCCTTTTAGTTTTTTCTCCCTTTATTTGTTTTTCACAAACTGATAAAAAAATACCCGGTTATTATATTACTACCTCCGGAGACACTATTAAAGGTTGCTTCCCCGGTTATAAAGAGTGGGGAAACAACCCAGCCAACGTAACTTTTATAGGGACTAATGATACTAAAACAATACTTACTGCCAATAACTGTAAATATCTTTCAATAGAAGGATACGATTCTTATGTAAGCTATTCCGGGTTTCGCTTGCTTAATCCAACAGAATTACAAACAGCAACAACGGATTCTTCTGATCAGATAGAAGCTATCTCTTGCTTTTTAAGAATTATTTTCATCAACTATCAATTTCAGCTATTTGAATTGCAGGATGCCAAACGAACAAATTATTTCTATAAGTATAAAAATGAGCCAATACAGGAATTAAAATACAAAGGCTATATTTCAGAAACTTCAGCATTTGTTCAAGGAGATATTTATAAACAGCAATTGTCCAATGTTTTTTCCGCTGAAATTGCTGATAAAAAAATTCAAGTAAACGAACTTAAATATGATGAATTGAGCCTGGCAAATTTTTTAGAAACTATTTATAATACGCCTGCAGCTGCTATTACATCAAAGAGTGCGGACAAAAAGAAAATAAAATATTTTATCTCCGGAGGTATTGCTGTTAACTCATTCTCTGTTTCCGGTGACAATACGCTCCCTGTTGTGCTAGCAAAATACAATACATCTATAAGCCCGGTTTTTATAGCTGGAGCAATTATTCCAACTCAGAGAAACTTTGGAAGACTTTCTTTTTCACCCCAACTAAATGTATCTTCTTATGATCATAGTGGCACCTATAAAACAGGTGGGCCCTCTTATTACGATCAAACTTTTACCTTTAGATCAAGTTTTAAAGCTTCCTTAATATCATATGCCGGATATAATATTGTGCAGGCAAATACACTATCGTGGAGATTAGCAGGAGGACTTGGTGTTAGTTATATAAACAATAATGAAGCAATTAAGAAAGACAACAGAAATAACGGAATCATTATAGATAAACTGCCATCATTAGAAATGTCTTTTAATTTACAAACAAGCATCTTGCTGGCAAACAAGTTAATGTTATTGGTAGATTATAGCTTACCTACTGATGCTGCCAATTATGAGTATTATTTAGGCGACCTGACAACACTTTATGTTACAGCGGGATGGGCATTTTAAAACCTGAATTGTAACCTGCAGGTAAATACATCATCTTTTACATCAGTGGCATAACCGGTTACTTGAGTTGTTTCATTCATAACCCTATCATACCATACAACCAATTTTACGTTTTCATTGATGTAATAAATATATCCAAAACCTAAAGTAGAATATTTAATATCTGTCGCATTGGTATTAGTTCCGGCTTTGCCAATATCATTTCCTTTTACATCTGTATTGGGGTCATACCAATCATATTTAACACCTAACTGGTGATGCCAGTTGCAGATATTCTGTAAAAAATAAAAGTAAGCACCGTTAAAATTTCTTACATAATACGCATCGGTACCGGTTAGTAATGCTGCAGGTGTTTCAGATGTAGCTGCTGTAGCTGTTTGTTTTCCTATAATTATTTCTCCACGCAATTCTGTAAAACAGCCTTACTTATCTTTAATTTTCAATTGCACATCAGCACCATAATATTTTCTTGGTGCGATCTTACCTATATTATTCTGTGATGAATCAATAGTAAATGATCTTAGATCACGATTGGATGTGTACACATATTTGGTGTTTTGCAGAAAGCCTCCATCTAACAATGACACCCCCGTAGAAAAAGTTATCTTTTTATTGATATGAAAAGGTTTGATCGCTACCCTTGCAATAAAATCTTTATGACTGTCATAATCTGCAGGAGCATTTAATCCGGGTCCATTGAAGAAGCCGGCATCTACCTTGAAATAATGTAAGAACCCTTTTTGCCTGCGAGGCTCAAAGGAAACCATCGCCCCCATATCCCGTTCCGTCTTCATTAGTATTTGACTCATCCTTCCTCTTTCAGGACTTTCCCTATCACTTGAAGCAAGGTTTATCTCATATCCAAACGGGCGTGCAAACATGCCCATTGAAAAAGAAAACAGCTTGAATTTATTTTCAAATATTCTTCCCCAAAAGTCTCTTATGAAAACGCCTCGTTCCGTTCCATCAAACTGGAAAACAAATTGTACAGACGGTCCTGTTTGTTCAGCAAAGTGTGCATATTCAAAACGGATACGTCCCCTGCGAAGCATAAAACGATTATCTACATTTGGCGCAAAATCGCCACCGGCATAACTTTTAGCGCCCGGCTCCTGTGTAACCTGAAATTGCGGTTGTATATAACCACCCATCCGTATGAAATCAAATCGTTTATAAATAGACAACATGCCTTTACCAATATCTTTACTGGTATCCACCATATCCATTAAAAATTGAGATTGAGCAGACTGGGCAATAAATAGCAATCCCAGTAAGGCTGGAAACATCCTTAAGCGCATAGCAAAATTTTGCGCAAAGAAAAGGAATTTAACGCAACAAAAAACCGCTTATAAAGGCGGCTTACTAAAAAATAAAATCAAACATTTATTAAACCAATGCTGCTGATTTAGCAGTTATTTTATTTACAGCGTTAAAGCCAAAATAAGCATTAGCGTTGTTGAAGCAGATATCTTCTATTACTTTACCAACCCATTCGATATTATTCGGCAATTCACCGTTTTCTATTTCGCTACCGAACATGTTACATAATATGCGGCGGAAATATTCGTGACGAGGATAACTCATAAAGCTGCGACTGTCTGTCAGCATACCCACAAACTTGCTTAATAAGCCCATATTGCTTAGTGCATTCATTTGTTTGATCATTCCATCTTTTTGATCCAGGAACCACCAGCCACTACCAAACTGAACCTTACCTGCAACGGAACCATCATTGAAGTTACCGATCATAGTTGCCATTACTTCGTTGTCTGCAGGATTGAGGTTGTATAAAATTGTTTTAGCCAATTGATCTGTTGTATCCAACTTATTTAAGAATTTAGCCAATGCTTTTCCCTGAGAGAAATCACCGATAGAATCCCAACCGGTATCCGGTCCTAATAATCTCATCATGCGTGCATTGTTATTACGCAATGCGCCTAAGTGAAATTGTTGCACCCAACCTTTTTCAGCATCCCATTTTGCAAATTCAACTAGGAAAGCAGATTTGATCTTTAAATTTTCTGTATAGTCCAAAGCCTTGCCACTTCTGATCTTTGAGAAGATGGTTCTGATCTCTGCTTCAGTATAATCCTCAGCATAGATCTGTTCCAAACCATGATCAGAAACAGTGCTACCCATTGTAGCAAAAAAGTCGTGGCGATTTTTTAATGCTTTCAGATAATCATCGTAAGATGAAACTGAAACATTTGATACAGCTTCTACTTTATCAACGTATGTATTAAAGGTTGCAACATCATCCACATTCATTGCTTTATCGGGGCGAAAAGCAGGCAATATTTTTATTTCAAAACCATCTGCTTTAATTTTTGCATGATGTTCTAATGAATCGATCGGATCATCTGTTGTACATAGCACTTTTACATTTGCCATACGCAACAAATTGCGAACGGAATAATCTGCTGTCTGCAATTTTGCAGATGCTTCATCATAAATTTCTTTAGCAGTTTCGCTCGATAAAATTTTATTGATACCATAATAGCGTTGCAACTCTAAGTGAGTCCAATGATATAATGGATTACGCAACGTATAAGGAACGGTTGCTGCCCATTTTTCAAATTTTGCATAATCATCTTTATCGCCGGTGCAATAACTTTCATGCACGCCATTTGTACGCATTGCACGCCATTTGTAATGATCACCATAAAGCCAGACCTGCGTCAGGTTTTGAAAGTTTATATCGTTGGCGATCTGATCTGGAGGCAAGTGATTATGATAATCAATTATCGGCATTTGTTTTGCAAAGTCATGATACAACTGCTGTGCAGTTTTACTTTCTAATAAGAAATTTTCGTCAAGAAATTTTTTCATTACACACTGATTTATTTTTTGTTTCACACAAAGGGAACAAAGAAAACAAAGAGAAAACGATCATAGCTTTGTTAGCTTGGTATCCTTTGTTTCGTTGGGTGAACCTTGTTACATAGAATTTATGCCGGACAAGTGAGTGACACAACGATGTTGATTAAAGAACTACTATTGATATCAAAATAATCTTATAACGATACTCCACGCTTCCACGGGATAAAATCATCCTGCCCGTTACGAACAGCACTGATGATCTCTTCACCACTTGCAACTTTTAATATATAATCAAACAAACGCCCACCTGCCTGTTCAATGGTTTCATCACCTTCAATAACAGTACCTGTGTTCACGTCAATGATGTCGTGCATTTTATTGAACAATTTGGTATTGCTGCTGATCTTAATAGTTGGTGCAACAGGATTTCCTGTCGGCGTACCCAAGCCCGTTGTGAACAACACGATATTGCTGTGAGCTGCAGCCAAACCTGTTACCGCTTCCACATCATTGCCCGGCGTACATAATAAACTCAAACCAGGATTTTTTACCTGCTGCGGATAATCCAATACATCAACGATTGGCGAAGTGCCGCCTTTCTTAGCTGCGCCGGCGCTTTTCATTGCATCTGTAATTAAACCGTCTTTAATATTGCCCGGAGATGGATTCATATCAAATCCACTTCCTACAGCCGCTGCATTAGCGGCATACTTTTTCATTAATTGTAAAAAGAATTCAGCATCTTCTTTCTTTACTGTTCTATTCACTAACTCCTGCTCTACTCCACATAACTCAGGGAACTCTGCCAATACTGAACTTCCGCCTAATCCTACAATAATATCACTTACATAACCAACAGCAGGATTTGCGCTGATACCGCTGAAGCCATCGCTACCACCACATTTTACGCCAATCGTTAATTTAGTGAGAGGTGCTGGTTCACGCTTTGTTTCGTTTGCTTTTACTAAGCCTGCAAATGTTTTATTAATTGCTTCGGTTAATAATCTTGGTTCGCTGCCACTTTGCTGATGATCCAATATAAATAATGGACGATCGAAAGTTGGATTGCGTTTTGCAATTTCTTCTTCCAAAATACTTATCTGTGCATTTTGACATCCTAAGCTTAAAACTGTTGCTCCTGCTACGTTTGGATGTGTAATGTATGAAGCTAATAAACTGCACAATACATTTGCATCCTGGCGAATACCACCACAACCGCCTTCATGCGTTAAAAATTTAATGCCATCTATATTTGGGAACTGTGCAGATTTTTGATTTGAGGTACTTGCTTCAACAGTAAACTGGAAGTTCAATATCTCTTCCATGCTGGCACCACTTTCTTTTAGTTTAACCAACTCTTTTACCTGTTGCTGATAATTATTAGGTTTTGCAAAACCTAATTCTTTTAAGAAAGCTTCTTTTAAAATTTCAATATTCCTGTTTTCACAAAATACTAATGGAACTACCAACCAATAATTAGCTGTACCCACTTTTCCATCGCTGCGATGATATCCTAAAAATTCTTTTCCTTTCCATTTAGAAACATCAGGAGCGTTCCATTTAACATCATTTTGATTTACCACAAACTCCCCTGATACTGCATGTTTAATATTGGTAGTTGTTATACGTGCTCCTTTTGCAATCGGCTCCGAAGCTTTACCTACTAATACTCCATACATGTGTATTTCATCGCCAATTTTTAAATCGCCGGTAACAAACTTATGTTTGGCAGCCACATCCGTTTGCAACGTGAATGATTCGCCATTATATTCAACTGTTTCTCCTTTCTGCAAATCTGTTAATGCAACAATTACATTATCATCTGCATTAACCTTAATTACTTTCTTGTTCATTGTTTATGCTATCACTTTTTTATTTTCAGTTTCTTTTATTACAGCAGTAATTCCATTCACTAAAATATCATTCAATTTTTCCTGCACAGATTCTGCAAACCCGGGCAATACAGACAAGTCTGTTCCACCCCACAATGCCGTATCATGTAAAACAGCTTCCGCTATAGCAGAAGATTTTGTTTCCTGCCATTTTTTATACATTGTTGCCGCTTTATCATCTTTAATAGGATATGCTACGCCATTCAATTCTCCGTAATAAACATCTCCCTCTTTCTTTACCGGTTTATTAAATAACATATACGCAGCAAAGCCTAAGGCAAAATGCTCCGGCACAGCATTGAACAGCTTATAATATTGTTGTAATACAGGAAGTACACGCATTTCCAGCTTAGACGTATAATTCATGGTAATGCTGATCCATTGATGTTCGATATTTGGATTACGGAAGCGGTCCAATACTTTTGTTGCAAAATCCTGCGCTTCTTTTGCATCCACTTTATATGGAATTGCCGGTGCAATTTCTTTTGTCATCAAGTTACTGATGAACGTAGATACTGTTGTATCGTCCATTGCTTTTTTAACCGTATCAAAACCTGCTAAAAATGCCAAACCACAACTTAGGGTATGCGTTCCATTTAGTAAACGTAATTTTAGCTCTTTAAATAGATCTATATTCGGAACAATCACTACCCCGCTATCTGCTTCCGCAAAAGATAATTTTGCTTTCACTTTTTCATCACCTTCAATTGCCCATAAACGATATACTTCCGACATCGTGATCAGATCATCATCATAGCCGAATTTTTTCTGTAATGCCTCTTTAGCTGCAGCACTCGGCTTGCCTGGCACAATTCTATCTACCAATGTATTGCAGAATGTATTGTGGTTTTCCAACCAGTCTATAAATGCATCGTCCAAGCCATTTAAGTGAGCTTGTTCAATTACAATTGATTCTAATTTTTTACCATTGTTGCTGATCAATTCTGTTGGAACGATCACCAAACCTGAATGTTCACTTCCTGCAAATGCTTTATAACGTTCATGTAAAAACGCTAACAATTTTCCGGGAAATGATACAGGTGGATGAATACGTATATCATCACTCACTAATTCTATACCCACTTCCGTTGTATTGGAAATTACGATCTGCAATTCAGGATTATGTGCACATTCTTTCACTGCCTTCCAATCACTTTTAGCAGACAATACACGACTTATAGATGAATTCAAAATATTCTCTTCTACTACTTTACCGTTTTCAATTCCACGAACACAAAGCGTATATAAACCATCCTGCTTATCAAATGCTGCACCATCGCCACCATCTGTAGATTTAACCACAACAATTCTTCCATTGAATTTCCCCTGGCGATTGGCTTTATCAATAAAGTAATCAGGCAATCCACGTAATAATACGCCGGTTCCGAATTGCAATACTTTTTCAGGCAATTCAAACAATGACTGATCGGGAATTATCAAATCATTGCATTGAATATTTTTAAGGTTAAATTTAGATACTATCATCTCTACACGTTTAATTTATTTGGTTTGATTATTTTTCTTTTTTACTACTTATTCTTTGCCATCTTTTCTTTTGCAGAAGAAAGTTGCAATGCTTTCAACCACTTTGGATATTCCTTGTTCACTAAATTCTCCGGCCATGTTCCATACCATTGATATCCTGCTCTTCTTTCATTCTCTATTTCAGCTAATGTCTTTTTTCTTACTCCATCTCTTCCGCAGAAGAATGGTTGATTATCATCTAACCCGTAAAATCTTGCCCATATAGTAGAAGTGCTATCGGGCACAAGGATCTTATCTCTTCCTGTTTGCTCTTTCGGAGCTTTTATTTCAACAAACTTATAGCCTGCAATTTTTGTTTTCTTAAACCAGTTCACCGCATCTGTTACCGACTCAATGATTTCTCTTGATGGCGTTTTTACTCTCATCAAAAAACGAACAATTCCAACCGACTCTGCACCGCTCAAAGAAGCCAATTCAAACGTCCTGGCTTTAGCGGGCTGCAAAGTACGGGCATTATATTGAGCGCACCATACGGTTAATACGCCTTTTTGCTTGATCTGTGTCTTTAAGATACAACTAATTCCCCGTTCCACAGCGGGTTTACATAGGGAAATATATTCGGCATCGATTGCGTTAAATCCATTCGCTCCATCTACCACATCCTGCAATATATTTAAGGCATTTACCATGGCATTATCGTTATAAGTTATCTCATTCCGATAGCTGCTGGAGTCAGGATAAAACTGCGGCCATCCCCCATTTGCATATTGCGCCTTTAATAAATAATCAATCCCATGTTGTGCTGCTCTTAAATATTTACTGTTACCTGTACGATTGTATACTTTTACCAAATAGCGGATCTCTTTAGTTGTAGCGTCATTATCAATGGTTGCATCCAAGCCGGCTTCGTAACCTTTTTGCAATTCATCTTTTTGCTCTGCCGCAAGATCTTTGGTATAGTCAACATTCAATTCCTGGAAGTGTTTTGGCCATCCCCCATTTTCACGTTGATACAATAACATATTATCTGCTATCCGATCTGTATCATCCAAATTCCTGGGTTCAAATGTATTTCTGCCATCAGGTTTCGGATTCCATTTATAATCATATACCCAAGGCACATTAATATCATTCACTCCTAATGAATCAGGAAAATTATTTTTGAACCATGCATAATCTCCACCTATGCGATGACAGTTATTATAGAATACTCTTTTACCCCATTGAATAACATTGGGCGGATTTGCAGCACGCTGATAAATATCCGAATCAGCCATATTGGATGGAAATGTACAATTGATCAAATAGAATTGCGCATCTCTGTGATAACGTCCTAATTTAAACCCATCATCGCCACTAAAACTACAATTGATCAACACTGTTTTAGACGATTTGTTTTTTGAACCGTCATGCCAGATAGCCGCTTCTTTACTATGACAAATAAACTTGCAATTCTCTGCCAGTGCCCAGCCTCTCGGGCAATAAAAATCTACGCCGCCTTCCATTGTACAATTAGAAAAATAAAACATTCCTGCATCTACATTCCATGGACTAACGGTATCACCGCCAAAGGCTCTGAATACACAATTACGAACGATCAATCGTGTTGTATTAAAACTACGCAATGCCATTTGGTGACCATTACGCTTAACTGTTTTTTTACCGGTAATAGAATCCGCAGGACAAGCAATAATTGAATCTCCTTTAGCATCAAAACCATAAGTATTCAATACTGTTAGATTTTCCATTACGATATCGCTGCCTTTCATATTGATAGTAGCAACACCCCAATCATCATTATTTGTGCAACGGAAAATATCACGTGCTTCGGAATAAGTAATGGTTGTAGCGGCTACCTCCTCTCCTTTTAACGTGATAAAATTCTTTTCTATAAAGAGCTTCTCTTTATACACTCCTTTTTTTATAAAGATGATGCGTTGCGATGAAGCCGAGTCGGGCAAACTGTTTATAGCAGCTTGTATCGATTTAAAATCGCCGCTGCCATCTGTTGCAACAACAAGTGTTTTTTGCGCATACACGCTACTGTTATATCCTATTAAGGATAAAGCAACCAGTACCAATATGTATAAACGCTTTATCATTTGTTTTTTATTAAACTACCTTGTTTTAATAAACTGTTTATTTTAAAAGGAACTTGCCGCAATAACCATTGCGCCAGTTCCTGCGCTGCTGTAAAGTTTTGATATTCCGCAGGCAGCTTTCTGCCATCTACATATTCATTATATAACCACGGATCGCCAACGGCAAACACAGTTCCCTTACCTATTTTAGCAGAAGCCATAATAATGTCATTGTTATCTTTCAATAACGCCATTGCAGGAGCTTTAACTGTTAACGTACTTATTTCTTTTAAGTATAAGTTTTTCGCTTTTCTGAAAAGCGGCGGTTGACCGGTTATCTTTCCCATTTCAAACTTATTGGCATCAACATGATTACGACTGTCTTTATTAAATTGAATGCCGAATGATTTTGTTAATGCATTTGTATGATCAAACTCTGCGTTGCCGGTATCATTTAATAAGATAACTAAAACACCTCCTCCTTTTACCCAGTTTATAATAGCAGTTGTATCACCCGGTTCAATATATTTTGTATTAGGATTTTCTTTAGGAATATCAGGATCAACAATAATGTAGATGTCTGCATTTTTTAAGTTGGCAGCAGTTGGCGCTTCATATAAAGTTGATGTTGTAGCGCCATAGCTATTGAAGATGCCTCCGAGGAATGAGAAACCACTGTTAGGCGTTTCATCCCATTTATAATGCCATGAGATGGTTTGTCCTGTTGCTTCGTCAGTTTTTTTCTCGTTATTGTAATAACTATCTAATAAAACATTTTTATTTCTCCCTATACCTGATTGAGAAATAGACTCCACTTCGGTTGCCATCATCATTGCAGCACCCAAGCCTTTAGGATCGTTGGAAACAACAGGTTCATTGATATAATAATCATAGCTTCCATCACGGTAAGGCTTTCCGCCTAATCCTGCTACGGCGCATACTTTAGTCAAATTTATTAAACCGGTTGTGGAATCAACAGAAATGAAATTAGACTTTATGCCGGTATACCCTTTTAATGCCTGCATATAATATGATTGGCTGATATAACCTTTACGAACGGCTTTCGCCAACGCATATACGAACATGCAGGATGCAGATGATTCCAGGTAATTATCTTTTTCATTCGGTTTATTCAATACCTGCCACCAAAGTCCTGTTTTTGGGTCTTGCACTTTTACAATAGCAACTGCTAAGTTTTTGACGATGTGTACTAATGAATCGTAATTTGGATTGTCTTTAGGAAAATAATCCAGTACATCTACTAATGCCATTGCATACCAGCCAACAGAACGTCCCCAGAAATTAGCAGACAAACCCGTCTGTGGATCAGCCCATCTTTCTTTACGGCTTTCATCCCAACCGTGGTAATACAATCCTGTTTTTTTATCTCTTGCATGTTCTTCAATCAAGAAAAACTGCTTTGCTATCTCTTCAAATATCTGTGGATTATTAAACCGTTTTGCGTATTCAGCATGAAAAGGCTCTGCCATATAAACACCATCCAACCACATCTGGCTGGGATAACGTTGCTTGTGCCAATAACCACCTTCACTTGTCTTAGGCTGATAATTCAATTGCTCTTTTAACAATGTAATGGCACGAAAATATTTATTGTTGTCACTTAGTGTATTGTATAACGTTAGTATGCCTCTGCCGGGACAGATATTATCTAAATTGTAATCATCTAATTTGTACGTACGAATGCTCCCGTCTTTACGAACAAAAAAATCGATGTTCTTTTGAATGTACTTGAAGTAGTCTCCATTTCCTGTTTTTTTCCAGACATCTTCCAATCCTTTATAAACAACACCTTGTTCGTAACTCCATTCTGCAGGACGATCTTTTTTAAACGCCATTGAATCTTTCCAAATGGACATAGTTGTTTTTGCCAATTGCTCTGATAAAGGAACAGGAGATTGAATGGTTTTTGTTTGCGCAATACTATTACCGGCAAGCAAACAAAGCATAAACGCACCAACAATACTACGCTTTGATAAAAAACCTCCCCACCCCATCCTAAGGACGGGCTTATGCAAAGAATAAAAAATAGATACTCTTTTCATTTTTACTTATTGGTTAAAACCTTTGCATTCGTGTTGTTCGCAAACTGAGTTTGCTTCTTTGCTTTTGATATATCTGTATTTAGCAAACGAATATTTTTTGTTCTGTCGCCATTGATGCTTAACAATAAATCCGCATCTGGTTTGTATTTAATATCGTCCAAACAAATAGTGTTGCTGTTTTGAATGAAGATAACCGGGTTGGTATTATCAGAAATAAGATCGATATTCTTAAACGTAATGCCGCTCGCTTCTTCACAATAGATACCTTTAGTAGCTTGCAATACCGCATTTTCGATAACAACGTTTTTGATATTCATTTCCGGTAAGCCACGTAAATAAATTCCATCATCAGCGCCATCGCAAGTAATATTTCTTATAAAGAAATTTTGAAATAATGGAGTGCCTTCATCAACCGGTTTCATTTCTATTGCAGGTGGCGGACCCGCATCGGCGGTAGAAGAAGGAACAGGGTCTTTAGCCTGGTAATACACATCAAAGAAAATTGCATCACCCAAAATATCTTTCATGTTAATATTATTAGCGTAAATATTTTCAACCACACCGCCACGACCTCTTGTAGATTTGAAGCGAAGCCCAACATCTGTACCCATGAAAGTTGTATTGCTTACATAGAGATTTTTTGCACCGCCGCTCATTTCGCTTCCTACTACAAAACCACCATGTGCATGATACACGATACAATTATCTACAATAACATTTTCTGTTGGAATGCCGCGTTTTCTTCCTTCTTCATCACGACCTGATTTAATACAAATGCCATCATCGCCTGTGTCAAAAATGCAGCCTTCTAATCGTACGTTCTTGCTGCTTTCAATATCGATCGCATCCGTATTTTGTGCGTTCCATGGGTTTTTAACTTTTACATTGTGCACAGTTACATCTTCATCAATAAGTATGTGTAAGTTCCAAGCCGGAGAATTCTGTACGGTGATATCATCTAACAACACATTTTTACAAAGTGCTATTCTGAAAAAGTTAGGACGCAAAAAATCTTTGATGTCTTCGAAATCGCTGAGTTGTTTGCCTCCATCTAACTTACCAATGTTTTTATCGTTATAACCCTTTAATGCTTTTGCAGATGGGAACCATGTTTTATCGTCACTCACTACTCCTTTTGTTACTAAACGTTTCCAATCCGCATCGATCATTTTTGATTTTTTAATTGGTCTCCAGGCGGCACCATTACCATCAAAAACTCCTTTACCCGTGATAGCGATATTTGTTAAATTCTCTGCAGTGATAGGCGATTGACAACGAGCTGCTGCCACACCTTCAAAATCAGATTTTACTAAAGGATATTGCGTAAAATCATTTGTGAATGCAACTAATGCACCAGCATCTAAATGAAGATTTACATTACTCTTCATTACAATCGGACCTGTTGACCATAAGCCTCTTGGAATAACAACCGTTCCTCCTCCTTTTGTATTTGCATCAGCGATAGCATCGTTAATAGCTTTTGTATTTAATGTCACACCATCAGCTTTAGCACCATAGTTTGTAACATAAAAAGTATCTAACTTAAAATGAGGAACATAAATTTTAGGCAATTCAAATGCATCTTTTTCTTTAAAGTCAGAAGGTTTTAAATATTTGGCAATGGCTAAGTTTTGTTTTTTAATATCAGCACAAACCAATGATGCTACACTCTCTGCACCATATTCTGTAAAGTGTGTATTGTCTTCTTCTTTGCCTTTGTATTTTTTAAAATGATTTTCAGGAATAAAGAGGAACAAGTTCTTACTTCCTTCCACGCCTTTTTGTTCTAACAAAGTCTGGCTGCTTTTATGAAGATCAATTAACGTAACTTTTAATTGTTGTGCCAATGCTCTTACTACACCAGGATATTCTCCGTGTTGGTCAACGAATTTTCCATCAGCATCAAATTTGCGTCTATTCACCGGCGTTATTAATACAGGAATAGCACCTTTACTGCGAGCTTCATTTATAAACCGCGTAAGGTTTGTTTTGTAGGTTGTTTGTGGCGCTGCATAACGGGTAGTATCTTCTATCTTGCTATCATTATGACCAAACTGTAAAAACACCCAATCGCCAGGTTGCAATTGGTTCAACACGCTGTCCCATCTGCCTTCAGTGATAAAGCTTTTTGTGCTTCTTCCGTTTTTGGCAAAGTTTTTTATCTCTACTTCATCTGTAAAATACTTTGGAAATAATTGCCCCCAACCTCTTTGTGGATTTTCATCAGTAGGTTGATCTGCCATGGTAGAATCGCCCACTAAAAAGATGCTCACTTTTTTTTCAGAAGGACGAAAAGCAAAAGCAGTTATTACGAGCAATACAATCGTTAAAGTTCTTTTCATTGTGTTTTATTTTATAGGCAATGAGGCACTAAGGCAACAAGTTTTATCGCACATCTTTTATATCGATTACATCCATATCAGTGTATACATAATTTTCTCCGGCCATTCCCCAAATGAATGAATAATTACTTGTGCCTGCACCGGAATGAATTGACCATGGCGGTGAAATAAGCGCCTGATCGCTGGCTACCAAAATATGACGTGTTTCATTAGGCTCTCCCATAAAATGAAAAACCCGATGATTTTCCGGAACATCAAAATATAAATATGCTTCCATTCTACGATCATGCGTATGTGTTGGAATGGTATTCCAAACACTGCCTGTTTTTAGAACGGTTAAGCCCATCACCAATTGGCAACTTTTTAAACCGTCTGCATGAATGTATTTATACACCGTACGTTGATTGGCGGTTTCAACAGAGCCCAGATCCAACGGTGAAGCTTTTTCTTTTTTCATGAACTGCACTTTATAAGCATGATGTGCAGGTGCTGATAACAAATAGAATTTAGCAGGATTGTTTTTCTTCAAGCTTTTGAAAGTAACTTTTTCATTTCCTTTGCCCACATACAAACAATCCAATTTACTTAGCGTGTAAACTTTATCATTCACTTTAATCTCACCATCTCCACCGATATTGATAATCCCTATTTCTCTTCTTTCCAAAAAATAAGCTGCTTTTAAGTTTTCGTATACAGGTAACTGCACAGTTTTGTTTACGGGCATTACACCACCGATGATCACTCTATCGTAATGCGAATACACAAAATTGAATTGGTCTGCCGTGAAGATCTTTTCTATTAAAAAATTCTCCCGCAGTTCAGTTGTATCCATCTGCTTTACTTCCTTCTTCCCATTCGCAAAACGTTGTTCCATTTATCTTTAATTTTTTTTAATTATACTTATCGTCCCATCCAGCCGCCATCCACGGTAACAATACTACCATTAACGTAATCGGACGCTTTTGATGCTAAAAAGATGATCGTTCCTTTAAAATCATCCGGTTCCCCCCAACGACCGGCAGGTATCCTGCTTAAGATCGATTTGCTTCTTTCCGGATCGTTACGCAAAGCCTCCGTATTATCGGTAGCAATATATCCCGGAGCAATACCGTTTATGTTTACTCCTTTTGAAGCCCATTCGTTGGCAAATGCTTTTATCAAGCTGGCGATAGCGCCTTTGCTTGCTGCATATCCCGGAACGGTAATACCTCCCTGGAAACTTAATAAGGAAGCTGTGAAAATAATTTTACCGCTTCCCTGTTCTATCATTTTCTTACCGATCTCACGTGTTAGTATGAATTGTGCGTCTAAATTTACATTGATCACTTTATCCCAGTATTCATCACTATGTTCTGCAGCAGGTGCCCGCATAATAATGCCGGCATTGTTCACCAAAATATCAATTACAGGATGCTCTGCCTGAACTTTTGTAATAAAATTTTTTAACGCCTCTCTATTACCAAAGTCAGCCTGGTAAGGATAAAATTTTTGCCCGGCTTTCTCAATTTCGTTGCCTACTTCGCTTCCACTCAAGGGCATAGAACCTGACACTCCAATTATATCTGCGCCTGCTTCTGCTAAAGCAATTGCCATCGCTTTACCGATGCCTTTATTGCAACCGGTTACAAGTGCTTTTTTATTTTTAAGAGAGAACAAAGTAGAGATGCTCATATATTCGTTAAAAGCTAATGAAATAGCTCGGCAAGTTATTAAAATTTACCCGTAAGACTGCATAGATTAGAACAATTTACAGACTGTTATAAGCACTTTATTTACGCAAACGTTACCGATAACGATAACAAATTTGTGTAGTTTATACATATCACTAAAATCCATTGAAATATACTGCCAGCAAGGGATACGTAATATTATTAAATTTTATTACGTTTTATAAATTTGTATTTTAAAAGTTTGCGCATATTTCCGGAATTTGAGAAGCCAGGCTTACTTATTTTTTAAAGAGGCGCTACACATTTTTCATTATTGCTTTTATACGCGGCTTCAATCACTTTAATAACATTTAATCCATCTTGCGCACTTACCGGTGGCTGGGTTTTATGGATAAGCGCCTGGTAAACTCCCTCATAATAATCAACGTAATTCCCTTTTTCTGTCGGCACATGTTCACGGATTATTTTACCTTCTTTTTCTGTATGCAAAATACCCTGCTCTGTTTCGGGCTCAACACCCCAATTGGCATCTGCAGGACTAACTAAGGCCTGCAAGTTGGCTTCCTGTATATCCGCTCTTGATTTCAAAAATGACCCCTTTGAGCCATGTAGGACATATGACGGGAAGATTTCTCTTGCGAGATACGTCCCTTTCAATCGTACTCTTATATTGGGATAGTATAGCAATACTTCCATATAATCTTCCACCAAAGATATTGGACGTACAATACCCAAATCTGCAAAAACGGCTTGCGGCATTCCAAATAATTGCAACGCCTGGTCTATTAAATGCGAACCCAGATCATATAAAATGCCTGTTCCGGGGCCGGGAATTTCTTTGTGTTGCTTAGGGCTTAAGGCCTCATTAAATCGATCATAATGAATTTCAGCTTCTACAATTTCACCTAACAGGTTTTGCTGTACTACTTTTTTCACTGTTCTAAAATCACTGTCATACCTCCTGCTTTGAAAAACAGAGATCAATTTATTTTCTTTATCAGCAATAGCAATTAATTCTTTTGCTTCTTCTGCCGTGATAGTGAAAGGCTTTTCTACTATAATATCTTTACCGGCTTGCAATGCTAGTTTAGCATATTCATAATGCGTATAATTAGGTGTATTTACTACTACCAGATCAACATCTTTATCTGCTAACAACTCTTCATAAGAACTATAAGAAACAGCATCCGGGTATTTTTGCTGAATAAGTTTTTTGCTACGTTCCCATGCACCTTTTAATTTAAAGCTGGGATGAACATTTATAAATGGCGCATGAAATACGCAGCCTGACATTCCGAAAGAGCAAAGTGCCGTGTTAATTATTTTCATTTGTATTCGTTATAATTTTTATGACTACTGATTAAATTATTTTGAAGAGTTTATTACAGATCTTTTTGCGGATCCCACCCGCCTAAAATTTTTTCGATGGAAGAATATTTTTCATCATATTCTTCTTTGGTTAATTGTTTTGTCCATGGAAAACGGGCAGATGGATTTGCGCCAGCTCCATAACTATTATATTCTGCATAGCGAGCCGTTTTTTCATTATCCGGGTTCTTCCAATTGTTCCATCCTTCAGGAACAATATGATCGCCAATATCACAATGAATATAAGTAACAGCCGCATAAGGTTGCCAAGGTCTTCCTAGTGATACTTTATTAAGTCCTGTATCTGCAGTTAATTTACAATCGATGAAAACAAAACCATATTTCATTTCTCTTGGAGTAGATGCTGCCGTAACGTGTGAGTTCTTTTTACTATGAATATGGCAGTTTTTAAATACTGCCGTTGCAGGACCAAAGATGAAATCTGTTGTGCCTTCGATATAACAATCTTCATAATATTGTTTCGCTCCTTGTCCGCTGCAAAAGAGCACATCCTGGAAGCCAACCAATTTACAGTTCTTAAAACGCTCTCTTGTTCCGTTTACAAATAAAGCAACAGCCTGTCCTGCTGTAAAGCCTGCATTATTCTGAAAAGTAATATTCTTTGCGGTAAAATCATTACCATAAATAAAGAAAGAAGCAGATGACCAGGTAGTAACCGAGTCACCGTTTGGAAAAGCCATGCCTACATGATTATCATAGGTAAGAATTGTTTTGTCTTTATCCTCTCCTATCAATGTCACAAAATTTCTTCTTGTATCCAGTATCAACCTTTCTTTATAAATACCATTTTTTATATGGATGACAAAAGGTGTTTTATTATCAGCAGGCACCTGGTTTAATGCTTCTTGTACGGTTTTATAATTACCAGATCCATCTTGTGCGACTGTAATATTTTTAGTTTGTGCTTTTACTAAGGCTATTGAAGCAAGTAATGATATGGATAAAAGAAATCGTTTCATAGCTAATTTTTTTATGCAGACAAGCAAAGTTGCAATGTTTTAAATTGATATAAAAAAGAAGAGGCTGCAATTAAGTCAGCCTCTTACTTTTATAGGTTCATTTATAAAAATTATTCTACTACTATTGTTTTAACAAATTTAGATGCACCATTTGTTAAGCTTACAGTGTATAATCCTTTTTTAACAGATGCAGGTAATATAATTGTTTGAATAGAACTACCGCCAGCATGAGATACAGAACCGCTAAATACTTTTTGACTACCTGTATTGAAGATATTCAATGTGTATTGACCAGCTGCAAAATTGTTTAAACGCAAGCCAAGTGTTCCGCCGGTTACAGGGTTTGGAGAAACCACCATTTCAGCTGCTTTGCTATCTGCACTTACTTTAACGACATTACTGTAAGTCAATGCACCATTTGCATCAACAGCTTTAATACGATAATAGCTTGTACCTGATAAAGATGAATTATCGATGAAAGAATAGCCACGTACATTAGTAGCAGCTACAGAACCAACTGATGTAAATGTTTTACCGTCTGTTGATCTTTCAACTTCATAGCTTGACGTATTAATTTCAGTTTCATTCGTCCAGTTGATTTTCACAACGCCGCTGGTATAATTAGCATTAACGCTGCTGAATTTAACAGGAAGTGGGTTAACAGGGATAATACCGATACTATCAATATCAGCATTAGCAGCCTGGCTAACTACAAATGCAACTCTTTTAACATTGGCAGCAATACCTGAAGGTACAGTTACAAATGTATCAACTCCGGAAGTACATTCATTGTGAGTGCTTGGAACACCTTGAACAAGTGTCCAGCTTGGAGAGCTATATGGAGCAACAGTAGCCACAGTATCTGTAGAAACGTATATTGAATATCTTCTTATTGTACCACTACGTGCAAAATGAATTTCTTTTACGCCATAACCAGGAGCAATTATAGGAGTAGCGAAGTAAGGAGAATCAGCTGCATTTGAAGGTGCTAAATTCGCTCCTTGAATTGTTCTTAAGTGTTGGTTAGCACCAGATGCTCCTGACACACAACCAGACCCAGTTGTACGGTAAGCATTATGTAAATACCATGTTCCAAAAGGCGCACTTTCAACTCCTGCTCCCCATGAGCTAACAGATGGTCCAGCATTAGGGTTGGTTCCTGTAATAGTGCTGTTAGCATCGTTAAAACCCTCGCGCCATAAATATTGCGCTTTAAGATTTGCCGAAGCAGCACATGTTAATAAAAGAAAAAATGTAAAAAACTTCTTCATAAATTTTAAATTTTAGAGTTGTAAGATAAATACTTGAATAAAAAGATTAAAAATTGTGCAAACGTTGATACATGAAGGTATATTGGCAATAAATTTCTAAGGGTTACGAATGAAAGCCAAATTTATACGAAAAAAGAATACGATGACCGAACAAATCTAGCTTTATTGCGCAAGTAATGAGTTTTTTTACGCAAACGTTGCCAGTTATTCCTGCCTATAAAACGATCATATTCCTAATTCTAATCTTTTATTGTATGATTAATTGTGCCGTTCTAATAGTGCCCTCATTTGTAAATACCAGCTGGTAAACTCCCTTAGGAAAGCCTGAAATATTCAAGGCTGTTTTAGTGTTACCGGTCCCTAGCTTTTGTTGAACAATTTGTTTTCCTTCACTGCTCATAATTCGCAAATAAGCAGAAGTTGACGTCTTAGGGTGATATACCGTTACAGCGTCTGTTGCAGGGTTTGGTACAATACGTAATATGTTTACAAGGCTGGATGTGATAGTTGCTATAGTACTGTAGATAAAATTCCCGTCCTTATCATTTATTCTCAAACGATAATAAGCTGTTCCGTTTATGGCGTTATCATCCTTAAAAGAATAAAGGTTTGCACTCGTAACATTTTTTGCAGCAATTGTTCCAATGGGTGTAAACTGTTTTCCATCAGCACTTCTTTCTACCAAAAAATCCTGCGTATTCGTTTCGTTTTCTGTTTTCCAGTTTAGCTGAACAGCACCTTCATCCTGCGAAGCAATAAAAGAAATTAAACGAAGCGGAACAGGATTATCTTTCCCTGCAATAAAAAAATTCTTTAAAGTTGTTGTAACAAATTCCAGGTAATATCCTGTTTGATAAGTTCCATAAGTGCCATAGCTTCCCGGGTAAATTTTAATCCCGAATGTTTTCATTTGAGTAATACAAGAAGAATTGTCTACATCACCGCTGGTGCCATCTATATAAACAGCCAGATCAGCAACGGTGTTTATGAGCGGATTTGCAGTTTTCAAGGCGTTAAACTCTTCTTTAGTAAAATACAAACGAACTGTAACAGGCGTTATAATTGGTTGCAATTCCAAATCACCATTCATATAAAAGTTCCGGTTCAGGTAAGGCGCCGGTCCTGTAGAAAGTCCTGTGGCATAGCGGGTGACATTGGTGGTATAATACGATCCATATACAGAGCCAAAGCTTCCATCATCATATAAAGAAGCAATGATATTATTGGTATCAGTTGAATTCAAATAATTTGGAGATGCGTAATAACCATAGGTGGTATCTTTTATATTGATCCATTTACCGCTACCGGAACCGGTGATATCAGGGTAATACACACATTGATTACTAACTCCGGGAGCAACGATCGTATCCCCATTTAAAAAATTCTCCAGATGCGTATAGCCGTTACTGTGATATCCTCCTGCACCGCTCAAAGCTGAACCTGTTAAACCTCGTTGCGCCAACCATACATCAGGAACATTGTCGGCATTGGTGGTAACAGGTGGTGTTGTGGAGAGTAATGCCGGCCACGCATTTACCGTTTGCGCATAGGCAGTACCGTGAGCATAGCCACCTTGCACATCGATAATTTTCCCGGTACGGTTGATAACATCTTTTATGATCCTTGCATCCAGCGTATCTCTATTGGGTAAACTGCAACCTGCGCCGCGTAATACCGCAGTATAAGCATCTGCAGCAGTTTGTGTATTTATTGGAACTATTGTGAAAGGTGTTGTAACTTTTGAGTTGGCAGTATCTGTTAAGTTACCACCGCTAAAAGCCGCCCCCAGCCAGTTATTGGCAATAACAGCAGAAGCTGCATCTACGTAATTTCCTGACAAATAATATTTACCATATGGCAATGCAGGTGAAGCTTGTTCAAACGGATTAATAACCATTTGCGTTATTTTAACTCCGCCGGAATTGCTATGAGAAGTAGATGGCCCGTATTTATAATAGTTATTGATGATATTGTAATTACCACCTTCTCCCCCGTTCGCATTATAGTTCCCCCAGTTATAAATTACATTGTTTACAAAATCAGCATTTTCCAATCCCGGTGTAGAACCATTGCCTAAGTTTCTGCTGCCATCAAAACGCGGTGCTCTTCCCTGGCAATGTGCAATTAAATTGTGATGAAACGTAGCATGAGCGCCACCCCAAATACCGCCATAGCCGTGATGTTCGAAATCAGCATCACCGGTTTCAAAATGATAAGAATAGTTTAAAGGTTCACTAATTATGTTCCACTGTAGTGTTACACTATCGCCACGATAAAAAGAACAAGCTTCATCATCACTCCAGCTCATTGTACAATGATCAATTATGACATGATTACGACCCGTTCCATCAAACGCATCATCATTACCACTCCCATTTACCATTCCCAGGTTTTGATTTTTATCTCCCATTCTAAAGCGGATATATCTTACAATCACATTATCGGCACTAACACTTACAGGATAATCTGCTAAACATATGCCTTGCCCCGGTGCTGTCTGTCCTGCAATAGTGGTATTCGCTTTTGTTATTTTTAATGCAGACGTTAAATGAATAGTACCTGATATGCGAAAGATGATAGTACGATAAGGATAAGTAGTTCCACTTTGATCCAGTGCCCAGCGTAATGTTCCTGCACTCCCATCATCAGCCAGACTTGTTACAGCAAATACTTTAGAGGCTACGATGGAGGTACCTCTACCGCCGGTTGTGTTTTTGCCGGCACCTTCTGCTCCGGGGAATGCAACTACTTGCGAATAACTTTTGATTGTATTTACTAAGATCAAAGTAAGAAGTAAGGGAAGATATTTTTTCATGATGCAGTAAAGTTATATAAAAAGAGAAAGGCTGAACAAAATCAGCCTTTCATAAAAAAAATTAAAATTTATTTTTAGTAGCCATAATCCTGAGGAAGCTTACTGTTTATGATATCTGTAGTATAGATCGGAAACAACTCACTATGATTAGGAACAAAAGAACTTGCAAAATAAGGTGTTAAACTTGCTGCAATAGGAGGAGTACCGCCTGAAGTAGAAGTGCCAATCCAATTAACCCGTTTTGCATTTGCAATAGAGTTTGTTCCACTTGGACTTGGATTATAAAATGAATTAGCCCATAAAGTTCCGTCATCTGCAGTTATAGTAGGTCCTGCTGTATAATAATACATAAACTGCGGAAGGTTTTGATAAGGAGGCTGTTGATTATTCATTAGGTTAAGATTCGTGATTGTTTCCTGAATTTTTGTTGATAATAAATTCCAACGTATCAGATCATACTTTCTTAATCCTTCTCCCATAAACTCTTTAAATCTTTCATCAACGATTGCTTTAAAAAATCCTTGTTGATCTACAGGAGAAATATCAACAGTAGCATCTGCTGTAGTAATATCTTTTCCATATGCCCTTCTGCGTACCATATTTACTGCTTCAACAGCATCTGCAGTAGGTCCGCTATTTAAAGCATTTTGAGCTTCTGCATACATGAGTAACACATCAGAATAACGTATCAACGGCCAGTTAATTCCAAAATATTGAGATGCATCTGTTGGAGAAATAGCAGGTGTTACCCAATCTCTTCTGAATTTTCCATCTCTAAGAGTTGTAAATATTGAAGAAGGAGGCACTTTTGTAATTCCATCGGCAGCAACATCATAAGGAGCAACACAAACATCTCTACGTAAATCGGTAGAATCAAATGCATAAAAAGCTGTAGGCAATATTAAAACAAAAGAATTTCCAGATCCATTTACTCTTGGTCCATCTGCATATCCCATTTTGCTATCTGCGATTCCACTACCACCTGCCATAGCCACCTGGAAAATTATTTCACCATATGGATCTACCGGTGTTTGTACTCCACAAAGATAAGTTTTAAATAAATCTTTAAAACTTGGGTCCAATGAATGTTTACCTGATTCCATTATAGCTTTGCATTCATCTCTTGCTATCGTATAATAAGCTTGAGGATTTGATCCTTGCTGCATTTGACGATTTCTTCTTAAAGAAAATCCTGCCCTGAATAAAGCTATTCTTGCTCTTAAGCCCATAGCAGAAGCTTTAGTAATTCTTTCATCATTTGCAACACCCGCATCTCCTTTCCATGGAAGATTGTCTTCTGCAGTTTTAAGATCATTCAATAACTCATCATACACCACATCTCTGTCCTCTTTTTGTGGAAAAGAAACAGGATTTTTAGAAGCAGGAATCATTGGAGCAGGAACGTCTCCCCAAATTTTAATCAGATCCAGGTAAAATTGAGCTCGTAAAGTCAATGCTTCGCCATACATACGTTTAGCCTTAGCTTGATTATCGGCACCCTGACTGCCATTAAATGCCGGCATATGCGGAGCATTATCTATAAAATTATTAGCTTGTTCAATACCCGCATATAATTGATTAAACGGTTTTGTAAGCTCACTATTAGAAGAAGTTAAGTTATATCGGGATATATCTCTTCTTCCATTATCAGTAGTATTCGAACTGGATAACATTGACTCATCTGTACCCATAGTATAATAGATATTTAATCGAATACCATAACCCTGGTCACCCGTTAATTTATTATATACACCTAACAATGCACGATAAGCACTATCTACATTGCTAAAGGTTTGATCTACAGTTAAAGAGCTATCCGGATCTTCCTGAAGATATTTTTGGCAAGAGCTTAATAATACACCGAATATTATAACACCCGGTAATACTAATTTTAAAATTTTTTTATTTATCATATAGAAAGTATATTAATTATTAACAATCATTAAATTTTATAAAGCAAGGTTTAAACCTACTAAGAACGATCTGCTACGTGGATACGCTGAATAATCAACCCCTGGTGTTGGATATTGTCCAACATTACCCGGTGTTGGATAGCCTCCTAAGCTGGAATTGTAACGAGTACTTACTTCAGGATCATATCCTGAGTAGTTGGTAATTATCGCTAGGTTGCTTGCCGTAAAATAAAGTCTTAGGCTTTGAATTTTTAATCGTTTTAATGCTTTTTTAGGTATAGTATATCCTACTGTAAAATTATTAAAGCGTAAAAAAGAAGCATCTTCTATTGCATCTGAATATAACAGGAACGCATTGGCGCTACCTGCCGCTTGTGAAACCGGAGTCCAGGTTGTAGCGTTTTGATTAATACTTGCCAGTTGTGTAAGATCTGTTACTAAATTTCCGTTACCATCAATTGCTTTCCATCTTCCTTTTTCAATAGCGAGTGTACTTGCAAAAGAAGTATAGGTACCCGAAAACTCAACTCTATTTGCATTCATTACCTGTGCACCCACGCTCCAGTTAATAAAGATGCTCATATCGAAATTTTTATAAGTAAACTGCTGGTTGATTCCTCCTGTAAATTTAGGATTAGGATTACCTATAATAGTTTGGTCTTTTGAATCTACTACTCCATCTCCATTCAGATCTTTAAACCTGATGCCACCGGGAATATTTGCTGATTGAATAGCATTATTTCTAACTACTCCCGGCTTCATTATAAACCCGCCTAAGCCCGGAGCTGTTGAGGCGTAAGGAGTATAGGTATTTCCACCTGAACCTGTAGGTGTAACATAAGATGAAAAATCAGAAGCTGAGTAAAACCCATCAGAAACATATCCCCACATAGAACCAACCGGTTTGCCTACAATTTGGGCAAAGTCTACAACATTACTACCACTACCGCTCCATCCTGAACTTACTAAAACAGAATCAATACCAGGAGTTAATCTTTCAATAGTATTTGTATTCCATGCATTATTTAAGCTGATAGTCCATGTAAAGTTTTTAGTTTTAACAGGGGTTATATTTAACTGAACTTCTACTCCTTTGTTAAGTGTAGCACCTGCATTTTGGATTTGTTGTGAATAACCTAACACCGGTGAAATAGGTGCTGCTAATAAAAGATCTGACCCTTCATTCCGATAAACATCCACCGTTAAATCAATTCTTCCGTTCAGGAATGTTGCATCCAATCCAAGATTTTTACTTGTGTTTGTTTCCCATTTCAGATTATAATTAGAAAGGTTTGCAGTGATTAAAGAAGGATTGGAAACATTGTTTAAGCCATAAGGATTGCCTTGGCTATATGTAGTTATGTACAAGTAGTCAGGAATACGATTGTTACCCGCCTGTCCATAGCTTGCTCTTAGTTTTAATTCAGTTAACCATTTAACATTTTTAAGAAAGTTCTCTTTAGATACACGCCATGCCAAAGAAACAGAAGGGAATGTTCCCCATCTTAAGTTAGACGGAGGTGCAAATTTTGAAGATCCATCCGTACGTAATGTACCGGCAAAAATATACTTATCATCATACGTATAATTTATTTTACCAAAGAAGGAAAGCAATTTGGCATGAGCTCTATAGGTAAAAGGAAATGACCTTCCCACATCCACAAAACCTAAAGTATCTTGTGCTAAAGCTTCTGCAGGAGTTGTTCCGTTAGGAATATTTCTTCTTCTGTTGTCATGCTCTTCATAATCCTGGTTAAATATTTCATTACCTACCAAAACAGTAATATCATGTACTTTTTTAAAATTCTTTAATTGCCAGGTAAGCACATTCGACATATTGAAAGACTTTTTAGTCACAGAATCCATTTCAATGATCGGCATATTGGCACCGTTGATCCTTGAATCAGAAGTAATACTGTCTTCAAAATTGCTTACGTCAATCTTTGTATAATCAATACCTAAAGTAGTTCTGAAATTAAAATGCTTTAAAAAATTATATTGAGCATAAAAACTTGCATTAGCCGTTACCTGGTGTTTGCGCTTGGTTATCTGCTGCATCAATACATAAGGATTTACCAACCCTAAGCCATTGGCAACCTGGTCGGGATCGGTTAAACCTCCATAATCAATAGATTCAACAGTTTCACCAGGTGTTAAAAAAGGGCGGTATTTAATAATGTTTCTTAACCTGTTTAAAGATGCAGAGCCGTCTTCAGAAGTACTGGCACCATCCACTACCTGGTCGCTGAATTTACCGCTGATTCCCATTTTAAGATCCTTAATAGGTTTATAATCTAACTTAACGTTAGCAATATTCTTACGGTTGTTTGAGGTAAAAACTATTCCTTGTTCATTATTGTAAGTATAAGTACCTGTATAAGTTAATTTTTTTGACCCCCCACTGATACCCAGATTTTGAACAGTAGTTAATGCATTACGTCCCATTACTTGTTTTTGCCAGTCAACAGGGCGAGTACTGTCTCTTACATAAAGCGCAATAGAATCGTAAGTACCCACATACTTTTTAGTAAAGGTTTGCAACCCACTGGTACCGGTACCCATCATGATATCTCTTTCCCATTGCAGATCCATATAATCCAGGCTATTTAAAACCGGCAATTCATTCGCTATGCTTTTCATACCAAAAGAACCGTTATAAGTAATCCTTGGCTTACCCACTTTACCACTTTTAGTAGTAATAATAACAACACCATTAGCACCTCTTGCACCATAGATAGCAGTAGAAGATGCGTCTTTCAATACATCAATAGATTGAATATCCTGTAAAGCCAAAGAGCTTAAACCGCTTTCTACCTCTACCCCGTCTATAATATATAAAGGTGAATTATCCTGTGTGATAGAACCGCCGCCTCTAACGCGTATTTTTATTTGCGCATCAGGAGAACCTTCCGAAGAAGTTGCTGTAACACCCGCCAAACGTCCGTTCAAAGCTTCTCCAACACTGGTAATGGGCACATCTTTTAATTCTTTTGCACCCACTGAAGATACAGGCGCCGTTAATTCTCTTTTTTTCATGGTTTGATAACCCACTACTACTACATCATTACCTGTGGTAACCGATGTTTTCATTTTCACGTTTACATTTCCTGAACCAGCAGATACAGTTTGAGATTCAAACTCAGCAGAAGTAAATACTAAACTTATATTATCTGTTTCTTTAACAACAAGCGAAAAGTTACCATTTGCATCAGTTTGGACAGCTTCTTTTTTATTGCCTTTTACCGAAACGTTTACACCCACAGCAGCACTACCGTTTTCATCGGTAACTTTACCTTTAATGGTCTTTTGAGCTAATAGTGTGAAGGGGATACAGAAAGAAACAAGAAATACCAGAAGTAATTTTCTCATACAGCGTTTTTTAATAACTAATAAATTAAATGTCATTTAATTAAACCAATCGTTACAGCAGGTTTGTAAAGTTAATGCTAATCTCCAAACCAAAAAATCGTAAGCAAATCGGGGTTCAAATTAACCACCATTTTTTTGCTTGCTGCGATTATTCAATTTGTTTTTTTATGCAAACGATATCGGTATCGTTTGCAACTTCTTTTATTTTTTGATAGCCGCTAACCTGTTTACAAAAACCATATCTTTGAGATGCTATAAAAAAAGAAATTGCATACCGGGTGTAAAAAATTATTGAGAACCAGGTAATAAAACGCCATGTACGAAGCTATAACCATTAAAGACATTGCCAAAGCATTAGGATTGTCCACTTCTACCGTTTCAAGAGCATTAAGGGGCAGCTATGAAATTAGCCCCGAAACAAAAAAGCTGGTGTTGGAATATGCTGAAAAATTTAACTATCGTCCCAACCCTATTGCGCTAAGTTTAAAAGAAAGAAAAAGTCGCTCCATAGGTGTTATTATAAGTGAAATTGCCAATAACTTTTTTTCGGAAGCGATAGATGGAATAGAATCGATCGCTTACAACAGAGGTTACCATGTTATTATATCACAAAGTCACGAATCGTTTGAAAGAGAGATCGTGAACGTAAAACATTTATCATCCCGCTCCGTAGATGGAATGTTGGTATCGCTTTCTACCGAAACAAATGATATTGCTCATTTTAAAGAACTACACGATAAAGGATTACCCTTGGTTTTTTTTGATCGTATCACGGAAGACATATCTACGCACAAAGTAATTGCAGATAATTACAAAGGCGCTTACGACGCTACTACGCATTTAATAAAATCAGGTTTTAAACGCATAGCACATATTACCAGTTCTGCTCATCTTTCTATTACCAAAGAAAGATTGGCAGGATATAAATCAGCCCTGGCTGATAATAACATTCCATTGAATGAAGCTTATATAAAATATTGTAACCACGGGGGTAAAGTTTTAAAAGAAATTGAAGACGCTATAAAAAGCCTTTTGGCTTTAAAGCAAAAACCTGATGCGTTCTTTACCGCCAGCGACAGACTTACCACCAGCAGCTTAAGCACCTTAAAATCTTTGGGATTAAAAATACCTGCTGATATTGGTTTTGTAGGATTTACCAACTCCGGCTTAGTAGACCTTCTAACACCTGCACTTACTTCTGTCAGTCAGCCTGCTTTTGAAATGGGACAGGTTGCAACCGAATTGCTTATTCAATTGATTGAAAGCAAAAGACCGGTAACGAGTTTTGAAACGAAGGTTTTACAAACAGAGCTTTGTGTAAGGGAGTCTTCGGTGAAAGTTGGCAAGAAGTAGTTTGATTGTAAATCTTAAACCTAGCTCCTACTAACAAACTCCTACGTGCTTATTGCGGCAGTTTCAATTTCTCTAAGAAACACTTGAGCATTTCTTATTGCACAATCAATGTTTGTAACAAACACTTAAGCGTTTCCTGCAACCACTTTAATGTTTGTTAGTGTCACTTAAACGTTTATTACAACACATTATGCGTTACTAACAAACACTTATGTGTTTCTTACTGCCGCTTCAATGTTTCTAAGAAACACTCGAGCATTTCTTATTGCACAATCAACGTTTACAACAAACTCTTAAGCGTTTCTTGTAAACACTCATGTGTTTCTTGCTGCACAAACAATGTTACTAACAAACGCTCGAATGTTTGTAATTATAATGCTTGCAAAATCAACAAACATTAATGTTCTTACATATTACATCTTTTCTGCATTGAGTAGTGCAGGAATTTCCATAATTAATGCTTCCGTCTTAGCCGGGAAAAGTTATTATTAAAGTCTGATAATATTGACGTAAAGAAAATCGACACCAAACAAATGATCATGGGCAAATAGTTCCAGCTTTTAAAAACAAGGGCTATCTAAATATCGGGCAGCCCTTGTTTTTTATAGTTAGCTGGCAACGATTGCATAAAAAATCCAATCTGTCAAAGCAGCGCAACCCCAAAAAATAGTACCTTACGCCGCCATATTAGGCAACGTTCGGGCTTTCAATGGAATCAGTGAAAAGATAGCTCAGGAATGTTAAAACAGTTTAAGATGATTGCTTGTATTAGCCTGATTTATAAACATTTAATTTGTCCCTTTAAAGCACTTATACGTTCTTTGCACAAATTTTTTTCAAATATGTTCAAATTTCGTGAAGATGGTCTGTTTATTGCTTGTATTGGCGAATTTTCCCGTACAAATCCTGATTATCTAAACACCTTTTAATTTAATGCTGATAGTTGCTACCATATTGATTTTTGTAATCCCTTTTTATCGTTTGGGAAAAACAACTTCACCTATTATCTTATTTTCACTAACACTTACTAAACCATTACAATAATTTTAATTGTATATACTAATATGAATAAAGCCTCTACTCAATTAAGCATTCGCTATAAAAGCTTGGCGATAGCATTAATCGGCGTTTTGTTTTCGTGTAATGTTGTTGCCCAAACATTGGCTACCTACGTATTAAAAAGCGGTAGTGCTAATCCTCCTGCAGGTACTGCAAGTCCTGCACCTGCTACCAGTCCCAATGTTGTTGCAGGAGCAATTGCGCAGGGAGCTAACATGACATATACAATAAACAGTACTGGATACCGTGTTAAAACAGATGGATCTAATTGGCCTGGTGGCCCTACAAACGGCTATAGTTTTGATATTCCATTAAAACCTGTTACCGGAAATGACATGAATATGACAGGTATCTCATTGGATGTTACCTATGCAGATTTTGATGTTACAGGAAGCACAATGTCAATTGTGCCCTATTTTCAAGTAGATGGAGCCGGTCCATGGTTACCATTAACGGGAACACAAGTGACAGGTACTACGGGTTATACAGGTACCTTAAATTTTGGTCCGTTTAGTGAAACTTTTTACAGTGGACATAGTTATGTTATTCGCTTTTACACCTGGTCATCAGATGCTACCAAAGACGGACATAACGATGAATTAAGAATAGCTAATTTAATTTTTAAAGGCACCACTTATCAACCACCCGCCCAAGCTGTTACGGTAAGTACTGATAATGCTGCTGCTACCGGTCGCTCTACTGCCAGTGTAACAGGTACATATACTTATGACAACGTTAATCCAAATAAATATTACCTCGTAAAATCAAGTGGTGTTATTTACAGTACTAATGCTGCTGCAATAAATACATTGGATACCAGTGCTGCAACTAAAGTGTATGCGGGTAGCGCAGGCAATATTACTGATAATCTAACCGGTTTAGCTGCAGGTACTACTTACTATGCAAAAACTTACATCGTTACTCAATTTGGTATTCAATACGGATCAGTAAAATCTTTTACAACAGATGCGCCGGTTGCGCCGTTCCCTGCCATTACCATTAACCAGGTATTTTCATACAAAGCGTCAGCGACAGCAACTGTTCCTGATGACGGAGGTTCCCCGGTTACAGAAAGATATTTTGTTTGGAGCACTAATCCTAATCCCACAATAAGCAACAGTAAATTATATGCTGCTACGGGCACGGCTGCTTTTACAGATCTGATCAAAGGGTTGGCTGCTAATACTACCTATCATGTAAGAGTATATGCCAAAAATGCAATTGGCTCCAGCTATAGCAAAGACACTGCTATAACTACTGGTCCGCCGGTGCCGGCATTAACAGCTACACCAAGTAGCATAGATTTTGGAACAGAATATTATCAAAATACTGCGATCACTTTAAGCTATACATTAAAAGGCACTAATCTTACGGGCGCACCCATAAACATCACTGCACCAGCTGGTTTTGTAATAGCTACTTCTACCGCTGGACTTGGCACCGCAAGCCCTGGCAACACTATTTCTATTACTACTACTAATCCTAATTATTCCGGAAGCACATTAAGTCCTACTTTGATCTATGTGCAAATGTCTACTCTCCAGTATAACACCTATTCCAACTCTAAAATAATAAACGCAGGAGGAGGCGCAGCTCCGGCTGATGCAGATACTGTTACAGTTACCGGCTCTATTGCTCAAACACCTATTGATGTTTCTAATACCGGAACAGATTATTGGTTAGGTTTTGGTTTTGAGCAAAAGATGCAAAGCAAAACTTCGCCTTACCCTCCTTTCTCCGGAAATGGAGCTAATTTATATGTTTATATCTCAGGCACTCCTAATACACAGGTAACAGTTGAAATGCCGTATTTATCTACGCCTTTTTCTCAAACAGTAACGATCAATGCGCAAGGATTTGCACAGGTTACCGGCTTTCCTCAGGGAGATCAAAATGACCCAGCCAATGCAGCTAAATTACCTGATGCAAGATTGTATTATACAGGGATATCGAATAGAGCTATTCACGTTTACAGTCATGGGGCACCGATCAGTGTTTGGATGTATGATTATGCTACCAATAACTCTGCAGGTGGTAGCTTAGTGTTCCCAACCAATACCTGGAACTCTAACTACACGGTGCAGGCATATGGCAATAACTCTAACACGGGTCCTCCAAACTCTTTCTTTTTTGTAATTGCCAACCAGGATAATACACCAGTGTATTTTACACCTTCTGTAAATATTATCGACTCTACTACCTCTGCTACATTTACGGATGATGCAGCAACAGATGTTGCAGGTAAAATTGCATACCAGGCAGGTACTACTTATACTATTTATTTAAATAAAGGCCAGGTATTTAATGCATTGAGCGGCTTAAATGGTTCTTTAGTTGGTCAGGATCTTAGCGGTACTATTGTACGTACAGATTGCGATAAAAAGATCGCTGTATTTGCCGGTAACGGAAGATGCCTGGTTAGTACTCCTGCTACCTGTACTGCTCCCGGTTCCGGATCAGATAATATGATACAGCAAATGGTACCGAGTGTAGCATGGGATACTAAATACTTTACAGTGCCTACTAAATCAATGGCGAGAAACTTATATAGAATATATGTAAGAAATACAGCTACACAAGTATGGATCAATGATACGACACATACTCAGGCTAATAACCTGCTTACAACTGCAAAAACAACATTACCTGTTTTAGCCCAGGTATCTAACACTACAGGGAAATATACGTTCACGTCATTTGCAAATGGCAACGGAGGTTATTATTCTATAGAAAGCAGTGCCCCTATGGAAATAGAAAGTGATCAGCCTATTAATATCACCCAATTCATCACCTCCTGTTCGGGTAATAATTCTGTTGGTAACAATGGCGGTGGCGATCCGGAAATGATCATTCTAACAGGTGCTCAGCAAGCTATTACCAATGCAACTGTTTACTCTCCAATGATACAGGATGGACAGAGCGGTGGTGCTTATATAAATATAGTAATACCAAAAGATGGTGTTAGTACATTTAAATTAGACAACCTGAATACTGTAGATACCGGTAGCAACAACTTTACAGGAACGGCTTATGGCTCAATGACTGCAGTTAGTTATGCAAATGCATTTAAGCCTTATCCTTCTAATCCTAATTATTATTATGCAACCTTCCATGTTGGTAATGCTACTTCCGGTGCAGTGCATACCATGAGCTCAAGTGTGCCTTTCAATGGTATTGCTTATGGGGTGGCAGGTGGAGAAAGTTATGGTTTCAATGCCGGAACCCAGGTTAAAAATCTTTCTTCTATACAGTTTACAGACAACCCTAACGGACGTGATTCGAGTGCAACGGCGGTACGTACCTGCGTTGATAACCCTGTATCGCTTAAAATAGCATTACCGTTTAACCCTTCTTTGGTTGACAGTTTGGTTTGGAACACACAAGGAGATGCAAGAATAACTCCACTAAACGGCATTACTTCACCACAGAAAGGAACTATCAGCGGAGGCAAAGCAAAATACGACAGTACCTTTAAGGTAAACGGACGTGATTTTTATGTATATACTTCTCCTACCAAATACACTTTTGATCAATTAGGCACCTATCGCCTACCTGTTACGGCTTATGGAACTTTTGCGAGTGATTGTCCGGGTCAGGATATAGAAAATATGTTGATCATTGTAGGTAAAGACCAGGCAAACTTAAGCCTTCAGGCAAATTGCGGTAACCCTACAGTTATATTAAATGCAGATACCATTCCTATGGCTGGCGCCAACATCATTAAAACAATTTTTGATTTTGGTGATAACAGTACTCCGCAAATAAACGGTCCTGTTAAAAACGTATCGCATACTTATCCTGCCAGCCAGATCTATACTGCTAAATTTACTTCTTATAATACAGTTGGTTGTATAAGCACAGACAGTGTGGAAGTTGACTTCTCTGGTGGCTTACAGGCGGCTTACACTACTTCTACCAATGCTATATGTGCAGGAGGAAGCATCACATTTACTGATGCCAGCGTTGCTTCGGGTGTTTCGGGCTCTCCTAATAAATGGATATGGGATTTTGGTGACAACACAAAAGACAGCACCAGCGGTACTACCGTTACCCATACTTATGCTACAGCAGGTAAATATCCAACTACCTTAACAGTAAGAACCACCGCAGGTTGTGTTGATCAAACCTCTCCTGCTGATACGGTGTTCATTCAAGCTACTCCTATTGCAGCATTCAGTGCAGTGGATGTATGTGCAGGCAATACAACTACTTTCACCAATCTAAGTTCTGTTCCGAATAACTTAGGTATTATTGATAGCGTGTTCTGGGATTTTGGTGATGGCAACAAATTGAATACTACCAGTACTTCGACCTTTACACATAGCTATGCGCAACCAGGTAAATATACCGTTACCTTATCTGTTAAATCGGATGGCGGATGTAGTTCTGCTACACCTGCAACACACGACGTAAATGTATTTGACCTTCCCGTTGCAGGCTTTAAAATAGATGTGAACTGTGTAACCAATATCATCACCTTTACTGATACTTCCAATGCCAAAGGTGGTACCATTACCGAATGGGATTGGGATTTTGGCGACGGCGCTAAATTAACTACCAATAACGATTCGGTTATCCACCATTACTATGCTAACGGTAACGGGCAAACGTTCACTGTAAATCTTACCATTAAAACACAGGCAGGCTGCAGTGATGACGCTACTCCGCAATCATTCAGCATCGGTGCTGCACCGGTAGCTCAGTTCAGCATTGCACCGGGTACTTATTGTTTACCCAATGCCAGTGTCAGCTTTAATAATACTTCCAGCATCAGCGATGGCTCTACCAATAACATGTCTTACATCTGGAACTTTGGCGATGTGCCTGCTCCGGGTGGAGATTCGGTAGTAGCCCAGGGACCGCCGGCTGCTGCCGCTCATATTTTTACCACGCAGGGACCATACACCGTGACGCTTACTGCTGTAAGTAATAAAGGCTGTACCAATTCAGCCAGCGTGGTGGTAGATGGAACTATTATCCATCAGCCGCCGGTGGCAGGTAAGTTCAACCCTGAACCTTCCCTGTGCTTTAAAGATTCTTTATCGCTTACAAGAACCTTCACCGGTATTACTATCAGTCAATACAGCTGGAACATGGGAGATGGTACGGATCTTACCGGTCCTACTGTAAAATACGCATGGAAGAATCCGGGCGTTTATCCTGTAACATTTGTAGCAACATCAACAGATGGTTGCCAGTCTGTTCCGGTTGTGGATTCTGTTACCGTTAATGAATTACCGGTAGCAGGCTTTACGGCACAGGCAACAGGATTGTGTCCGCAAACGCCTGTCAGCTTTACGGATGCTTCCACCACTCAAACAGGTTCTGCCATTACACAATGGTTCTGGAACTTTGGCGATGGTGCTTCTCAAACAGTGAATGCCCCCAACAGCGGTTCTGTAACCCACACCTATGCGGCTTCGGGCACCTATTCGGTATCGCTTTCTGTTAAGAACAGCAATGGATGCAGCTCTACCACTTATATTGGTTCGGTTACCATCAACCCGTTGCCTTATCCGAACTTTACCGTTACTCCTATTTGTGTACCGGGGGCGGATGCACAGTTTACCGATAAAACCACTATCGCAAGCGGGGCTGTTATTGAATGGGCTTGGGATTTTGGTGATAATACTCAATCCACACAACAAAACCCCACACATCCTTATCCTATCGGCGGTACTTACCCCGTTAAGCTGAACGTTACTTCAGCATTGGGTTGTGTACACGATACTACTATCAGCGTAACAGCTTATGATACGCCTACTGCTTTGGACAGCATTGTAAACAAAGGCATGCTGTGCAGCAGTGCTCCGGTGGTTTTATTGAATCAATCTTTTGTAAGCGGACCTAACGGCAACGTAAGCAGGATCGAACTGTTCTGGGATGCTGCCAATAACAGCACCACACCGGATGTTACCGATAATGCACCCGTTGCCAATGGCAGATATACACACGATTATGGTTCTTTTGCTACCGACAGAAATTATACCGTTACCTTAAAAGCTTACAGCGGTAACGGATGCCCTACCACTCCTTATTCGCAGGACATCACCGTGCTGGCTTCGCCAGATGCACGCTTTGATGCACTGGCTCCGGTTTGCCAGGAAACTACTCCGTTTGCTTTAAGCGGCGGCTATGATGCCAATAACTTAGGAGGTACCGGCGCTTACTCAGGATTAGGAGTAGCACAAACAGACAGTGTTACCTATACCTTTGATCCGCAGGTGGCCGGTCCGGGACTGGATTCTCCGATCGTGTTCACTGCCAATTACAAAGGATGTACCGATACGGCGCAACAGGCTATTTTTGTTTACCCGACCCCGTCACTGGATTATGGCGGTGTGCAATCCATACTGGAAGGCGATTCTGCCACATTGAATCCTGTTAAGGTTGAAGGCATCGGCTTAAGCTTTAACTGGGATCCGTCGCTTTACCTGGATAACGACACCATCCCTACTCCATTAGCCAAACCGATCGATGATATTACTTATACCATCACCGCCAGTTCTCCGGCAGGATGTCATGGATCCACCACATTACTGGTGCAGGTATTAAAAGACTTTATTGTTGCCAATACCTTTACACCCAATGGAGATGGTGTGAATGATACCTGGGTGATAAAAGAATTACCGAAATACCCGATCCACAGGGTACAGGTATTTAACAGGTATGGACAGATATTAATGGAAACTCATGGATATACTAAACCTTGGGATGGTACAATGAACGGTAGTCAGCTTCCCGCCGGCACCTATTATTATATCATTGAACTTAATGGGTTAAGAACACCTAAAACAGGTTATGTAACCATTTTAAGATAATGAAAAGAATTTTAGTTATACTATTATTGTTGTTATCTGCCAATTCATTTGCGCAACTGTCCAGTTATGGAACGGACTTTTGGTTGGGCATGGGTTTTAATACCCGTATGAAAGATCCTGAAAGCCCGATCATGCACTTGTTTTTGTCTGCACAACAAACAGCAACAGTAAGGATAACTTTGCAATTCCCTGCTCCCGCAGCAGGTTTCCCTGCACCGTGTAACTGTAAAACAGTCACTGTTCCAGCAGGTCAGGCTATTGATGTTACGAACTTTCCATTAGGAGATCTGAGCGATGAATTCAATGAAGCCAATCTTCCTGATCTGCGATTATATTATACCGGTATTTCTAACAGAAGCATACATGTTGAAAGTCTGACGGGTGTTCCTATTTCAGCTTATGAATATTCAGATGGAACCGATGTGGGCGGCGCTACCCTGCTATTGCCAACAGATACCTGGGGATCGAGCTATACAGTTTCTACAGTAGGAGGATATACCAATGCAGGATTGTCCAATTCTTTCTTTTTTGTAATGGCTGCTGAAGACAATACGGTCATTGACATCGTTCCGAGCCAGGACATTGTTGACTCAAGCAATAAAACGATTTTTAAAGATGGTACTTCTGCTTATGTTAAATATCCAAAGGGAGTACCATTCAGCATTACCCTTAATAAAGGACAGGTGTTTAATGCAATGGGGGCTATTGTTGGTACCGGTTCTAATAAGGCTTATGGGGTTGATCTGACCGGTACTACTGTAAAAGCCAGGATCTGTGGAAAGAAAATAACGGTCTTTGCAGGAAACGGACGTGTTTCTTTAAATATAGATCCGGGTTGTACTCCCTCCTCTTATTCTTCTTCCGACAACCTTATACAACAATTGTTTCCTAAATCCGCATGGGGTACCAAATATCTTACAGTACCTACAGCTACAGGATATAATTTGTTTAGAATAAACGTACAAAATGCGGCTACAAAAGTTTGGGTAAATGACCCTACTCATACCAATCAATTATCGGGGATCATTGGTAACAATTACTATGAGTTAAGAACCAATCAACCTGCTTTAATAGAAAGTGACCAACCAATAATGGTTACAGAGTTTATGGCAAGCGGCATAGCTGCGTGCAATACTACTTATCCTGTAGGAGATGTAAATGGCAATAGCGATGCAGAGATGATCATTTTAAGTCCGGTTCAACAGGCAATCAACAGTGTTTCTGTATATTCTCCTGTTTTAAATAATTTTACATCCAGCGGCAATAAACCTCATCATTATGTGAATGTGGTGATAAAGAAAGAAGGTGTTGCCAGCTTTAAGATCAATGGCTCCTCTACATTCAATGGAACTGCTATAACAAGTATTTTTAAATCGCATCCGCAGGAGCCCAATTATTCTTATGCTCAGTTTGTTGATGTTATTCCTTCTACTTCAACAACAGGAAAATCTAACACCTTTACATCCGATTCTGCATTTAATGCGATTGCTTTTGGTCAGGCAAAAGGTGAAAGCTATGGTTATAATGCAGGTACTGCTGTTAAAGATCTGAGTGCTATTACCACTACCAATAATCCATATGGCTCAACAGATGGCGCAAAAACATGTAAAGATAATTCTTCCACTTACGAAGTAGCATTGCCTTATCTCGCTTCTCAAATTTCAAGCATAAGTTGGGATACACGTTTTGGAGATGGAAGCACCAATCCTAATATCAGTCCTTCTAATATTTATGCAGGAAGCATTACTCCGATTCGGACCTATGTTTTAAATGATCAGACTTATAACGTCTATGCGTCACCGAAAGCATATGCTTTTACCCGCACAGGAACATTGGATACTATTCACATTGTTGTTTCAGGAACTTTTTCCAGCGAATGCGGAAGCAGTCTTCCAATTGATCTTCCGGTACAGGTTGTAAGAGATACAGCTGATTTCACTTTTTCTAATGCTTCTTGCGGAAGTCCTACTATTACTTTTTCAGATAAAACAAAAGCTTCTGCTGCAAGCACCATTCAAAAATGGATATGGCAGTTTGGCGATGGAGATTCTTCTATTGTACAAAATCCTCCGGCTCATACCTACGCAACATCTTCTGCCTTTACAACAAAGCTAAGAGTCATTAATGCGTTGGGATGTTATTCTGACACCAGTAAATTAATAGATTTTAGTGCAGGACTTACTGCAAAGTTCAATGTATCTCCCAATGATACTGTGTGCGCTCCTGCTACGCTTACTTTCACCGACGGACCTTCTTTGCCTTCCGGAGCTTCGGGCGCTATCAATAAATGGACATGGGATTTTGGGGATGGCAATCCTGTCGTGGATAATAACGCGCCTGTTTCTCATAATTTTTCATATACTACTCCCGGCAAATACTTTGCAAAATTAACTGTTGCAACCACTGCAGGCTGTAGCAGCACTTATAGCGATACTATTGTTGTAGAAGCTTCACCTGTTGCTGCTATTGATAATAGCTTAACGCAAGCTTGTTTAGGCGACAGCACTTCTTATACAGACAAAAGCACTATTAGTGTAGGCGCTATCGGTAGTTGGTTATGGAATTTCGATGATGGTGGTACCAGCACCTTGCAAAATCCTAAACATAAATGGCTTGCTGCGGGTATTCACACGGCTACCTTAACAGTTAAATCTGCTGGAGGATGTAGTTCTTCTAATACTGCTACTAATACGCTTTCTGTATTTGATCTGCCTGAGGCAGGCTTTAAAATAGATGTGAACTGTGTAACCAATATCATCACCTTTACTGATACGTCCAATGCCAAAGGCGGTACCATTACCGAATGGGATTGGGATTTTGGCGACGGCGCTAAATTAACTACCAATAACGATTCGGTTATCCACCATTACTATGCTAACGGTAACGGGCAAACGTTCACTGTAAATCTTACCATTAAAACACAGGCAGGCTGCAGTGATGACGCTACTCCGCAATCATTCAGCATCGGTGCTGCACCGGTAGCTCAGTTCAGCATTGCACCGGGTACTTATTGTTTACCCAATGCCAGTGTCAGCTTTAATAATACTTCCAGCATCAGCGATGGCTCTACCAATAACATGTCTTACATCTGGAACTTTGGCGATGTGCCTGCTCCGGGTGGAGATTCGGTAGTAGCCCAGGGACCGCCGGCTGCTGCCGCTCATATTTTTACCACGCAGGGACCATACACCGTGACGCTTACTGCTGTAAGTAATAAAGGCTGTACCAATTCAGCCAGCGTGGTGGTAGATGGAACTATTATCCATCAGCCGCCGGTGGCAGGTAAGTTCAACCCTGAACCTTCCCTGTGCTTTAAAGATTCTTTATCGCTTACAAGAACCTTCACCGGTATTACTATCAGTCAATACAGCTGGAACATGGGAGATGGTACGGATCTTACCGGTCCTACTGTAAAATACGCATGGAAGAATCCGGGCGTTTATCCTGTAACATTTGTAGCAACATCAACAGATGGTTGCCAGTCTGTTCCGGTTGTGGATTCTGTTACCGTTAATGAATTACCGGTAGCAGGCTTTACGGCACAGGCAACAGGATTGTGTCCGCAAACGCCTGTCAGCTTTACGGATGCTTCCACCACTCAAACAGGTTCTGCCATTACACAATGGTTCTGGAACTTTGGCGATGGTGCTTCTCAAACAGTGAATGCCCCCAACAGCGGTTCTGTAACCCACACCTATGCGGCTTCGGGCACCTATTCGGTATCGCTTTCTGTTAAGAACAGCAATGGATGCAGCTCTACCACTTATATTGGTTCGGTTACCATCAACCCGTTGCCTTATCCGAACTTTACCGTTACTCCTATTTGTGTACCGGGGGCGGATGCACAGTTTACCGATAAAACCACTATCGCAAGCGGGGCTGTTATTGAATGGGCTTGGGATTTTGGTGATAATACTCAATCCACACAACAAAACCCCACACATCCTTATCCTATCGGCGGTACTTACCCCGTTAAGCTGAACGTTACTTCAGCATTGGGTTGTGTACACGATACTACTATCAGCGTAACAGCTTATGATACGCCTACTGCTTTGGACAGCATTGTAAACAAAGGCATGCTGTGCAGCAGTGCTCCGGTGGTTTTATTGAATCAATCTTTTGTAAGCGGACCTAACGGCAACGTAAGCAGGATCGAACTGTTCTGGGATGCTGCCAATAACAGCACCACACCGGATGTTACCGATAATGCACCCGTTGCCAATGGCAGATATACACACGATTATGGTTCTTTTGCTACCGACAGAAATTATACCGTTACCTTAAAAGCTTACAGCGGTAACGGATGCCCTACCACTCCTTATTCGCAGGACATCACCGTGCTGGCTTCGCCAGATGCACGCTTTGATGCACTGGCTCCGGTTTGCCAGGAAACTACTCCGTTTGCTTTAAGCGGCGGCTATGATGCCAATAACTTAGGAGGTACCGGCGCTTACTCAGGATTAGGAGTAGCACAAACAGACAGTGTTACCTATACCTTTGATCCGCAGGTGGCCGGTCCGGGACTGGATTCTCCGATCGTGTTCACTGCCAATTACAAAGGATGTACCGATACGGCGCAACAGGCTATTTTTGTTTACCCGACCCCGTCACTGGATTATGGCGGTGTGCAATCCATACTGGAAGGCGATTCTGCCACATTGAATCCTGTTAAGGTTGAAGGCATCGGCTTAAGCTTTAACTGGGATCCGTCGCTTTACCTGGATAACGACACTATCCCTACTCCATTAGCCAAACCGATCGATGATATTACTTATACCATCACTGCCAGTTCTCCGGCAGGATGTCATGGATCCACCACATTACTGGTGCAGGTATTAAAAGACTTTATTGTTGCCAATACCTTTACACCCAATGGAGATGGTGTGAATGATACCTGGGTGATAAAAGAATTACCGAAATACCCGATCCACAGGGTACAGGTATTTAACAGGTATGGACAGATATTAATGGAAACTCATGGATATACTAAACCTTGGGATGGTACAATGAACGGTAGTCAGCTTCCCGCCGGCACCTATTATTATATCATTGAACTTAATGGATTAAGAACACCTAAAACAGGTTATGTAACTATTTTGAGATAATGAAAAAAGGTATGCCGTACAAGGGAGTGACACAAGGATGTTGAATAGTAGTACAAATGTTGGCTACAAAAAAATAAATAAGATATTTAAATTGCAATATGAATAAGTTAAAATTAGTTGTTGTATTTATTTTGGGTTCGTTAGCTGTAAACGCACAGCAAAAACCGTATTACACACAGTACATCCTGAATAATTATATTCTGAATCCGGCTTTATCCGGTATTGAAAATTATACGGATGTTAAGCTGAGTTATAGAAATCAATGGACGGGAATTGATGGCGCTCCTAAAACAATGTACGTTAGTATTCAAGGTCCGATCAATAAAAAAGATTATCGTACCAATGCTACTTCTTACGAAATTCCCGGAGAAAATCCACGTGGAGAATCTTATTGGGAAAGCTACACTGCGGCTGAGCCACATAGCGGCGTTGGATTAAGTATTGTGAACGATAAAACAGGATACATCAATCGTACTTCTGTTTATGGAACTTATGCGTATCATAAAGGAATCAGTGGAAGAACTTCATTGGCGTTAGGCTTCCAGGCTGGATTTACCAATGTAAGCATTGATCGTTCAAAGATCACTTTGCCGCTTGATCCGCAAGATCCTGCTTTGGGTTATGACAATGGTGAATTAAAGAAATTTACTCCTGAAGTTGGTGCAGGTGTTTGGTTATATTCAAGAGATTATTTTTTAGGAGCTTCTGTATTGAACATAATTCCGGGTAAAGCTGCTTTTGTAAAAAATGCAGGTAATTATGGTAGTAGCTTTTCTCCGCAAATGTTTCTTACCGGTGGTTACAGGTTCTTGTTAGGAGGCGATATGTCTGTGCTTCCTTCTGCTTTAATTCAATACAATAGCGCTCAACCCGTACAGGTTCATTTAAATTGTAAAGTACAATACATGGATCTGGTATGGTTTGGAGGTAGCTATCGTATAACAGATGAATTGGGCGGTTTTGCTGCAATGGCAGGTATTAATGTATCAAATACATTTAATATTGGTTATTCGTACGACCTGGCAACTACTTCCCGTTTGCAAGGTTATACCGGTGGCACTCACGAAATTATTATCGGATTCTTAATTAATAACCGTTACGGCGATACTTGTCCTCGTAACATTTGGTAGCCCAAACTAACCGTACAAAAAAAGAGCAATTAAGATGATTGCTCTTTTTTGTTTTAAGACATCCTGTTAAGGTTCCATTGTCTTATTTTCAAACTGATCAGCTCTCTCTTCAAACAATTTGGATTAAAACTTACAGATAAGTATTTTTGCACTCCCAATTTTTTCAGCAATGAAAATATGTTCGGGACGTAGCGCAGCCCGGTAGCGCACTTGTATGGGGTGCAAGGGGTCGCTAGTTCGAATCTAGTCGTCCCGACGAATAAAATGAGGAGCAGCAATGCTTCTCTTTTTGTTTTCTATTAAGCACCTGTTATGAAGAAAATATTTCTTTGCGATTTGAATAAATTCACTCAATTCGTAAAATTCGTGCAATAAAAACTTAACTTAGCGCAACCAAAATTCTTTTTAAACCTAATGAAGGTTTTAATTAAGCAAGCTACTATCGTTTCTTCCTCCTCTCCTTTTAACGGAAAAACAAAAGATATTTTAATTGTTGATGGAATTATCAGTGCAATAGAGGATACTATTTCTGAAAAAGCCGATACTATTATTGAACAACAAGGATTGCATACCAGCATTGGGTGGATGGATTCCTTCGCTCATTTTTGTGATCCTGGTTTTGAATACAGGGAAACGCTGGAGAGCGGTGCTAATGCAGCAGCAGCCGGAGGCTTTACGGATGTGATCGTAATTCCAAATACCAACCCAGTTACCCATAACAAATCGCAGGTTGAATACATTGTACAGAAATCGAAAACGTTGCCTGTAACCATTCATCCTGCAGGAGCTATTACTAAAAATGCAGAAGGAAAAGAGTTGGCTGAAATGTATGACATGCGTGCAGCGGGTGCCATTGCTTTTACCGATGGTATCAACAGTATTCAATCTCCCGGCATTTTATTAAAAGCGCTGCAATACACATTGGCTTTCGACGGAGTGATCATTCAAATTCCGGATGATAAAAGTATAAATGCCGGCGGATTAGTGAGTGAAGGTATTGTCAGCACGCAACTAGGCTTACCCGGCAAACCTGCTATCGCCGAAGAATTGATGATCGCAAGAGATATTGAACTGGTAAAATATACTAACTCTAAAATACATTTTACGGGAGTATCAACAGCTAAAGGAATTGAATTGATCGCAAACGCAAAAGCAGCAGGCTTGAATGTAACCTGTTCTGTAACCCCTTATCATTTATTTTTTAGCGATGAAGATTTAGTTACCTACGATACGAATCTTAAAGTAAATCCGCCGTTACGTACAAAAGCAGACGTTGCTGCATTACAACAAGCATTGGTAAATGGAGTGATCGACACCATTGCTTCGCATCATATCCCGCAAAACCAGGATAATAAAATTTGTGAATTTGAATATGCAAAGAACGGGATGATTGGTTTGGAATCTTTATTCGGCGCTGTTATTTCAACTGGCAGCATTTCAATAGAAAAGTTTGTGGAAATGATAACCATTCGATCAAGAGGAATATTTGATCTTTCTATCCCTGAAATAAAAGTTGGAGCTGTTGCTAAACTGACTTTATTCGATCCGATTGTTGAAGCTGTTTTTAGTGAACCGCAGCTTAGATCAAAATCTAAAAATGCGGCTTTCATTGGTAAGAAGTTAAAGGGAAAAGTAATTGGCATTATCAACAGAAAATCTTCTCACATAAATTAATGAATATAAATGCTACCAAAAAAGGATTGATCGCCGGATGCTTGATAATAGCATGCAATATTTTTTTCTTTTATTCTTTAAAACAGGCTAGCAATCCATTTCAATTTGTTGTTTACATATTGTTTGTTGCAGCAATATTGTGGAGCATAATAAGTTTTTCAAAAACAGCGACCGCAGAAAGCAAGCTAAAAGATTATTTTTCACAAGGCTTTAAAACTTTTATAGTAATTACTTTATTGCTGGTTGTATATAGTTTTATATTTTACAAATTGCACCCGGAGATAATAGAACAACATGCACGTGCAAACAGTGAACTATTTCGTCCACTGCATACACATACAGAAGCCGAAATTGCTGAAAACGAGAAGCAATATAAAAGCGTTTTTATACCATTAGAATTAAGTGGTCAAACATTTTCGCTATTATTGTCCGGCTCAATAGTAACTTTATTATCTTCCGTAATAATTATGCAACTGAAAAAAAAATAAAATGGATCTTTCAATTGTAATACCGTTATATAATGAAGATGAATCGTTGCCGGAATTAGCGGCATGGATCGAGCGTGTAATGCAGGCAAATAATTATTCGTATGAAGTGATAATGGTGGATGATGGAAGCAACGACAATTCATGGAATGTGATAGAATCCCTAAGAGAACAAAATAATAATATCCGCGGCATAAAATTTCAACGCAACTATGGCAAAAGTGCTGCATTAAATGAAGGCTTTAAAGCTGCCAAAGGCGATGTGGTGATCACCATGGATGCAGATATGCAGGATAGCCCGGATGAGATACCGGAACTAAGAAAAATGATCATTGAGGACGGTTATGACATTGTGAGCGGATGGAAAAAAGTTCGTTATGATAATACAATTACTAAAAACATCCCTTCAAAATTATTCAATGCGGCTGCCAGCAAAACATCCGGCATTAAGTTGCATGATTTCAACTGCGGTTTAAAAGCCTACAAAAACAAAGTGGTTAAGAGCATTGAAGTGTATGGAGAAATGCATCGTTATATTCCGGTATTGGCAAAGTGGGCTGGCTTTAAAAAAGTTACCGAAAAAGTAGTAGAGCATCGCCCAAGAAAATATGGTGTTACTAAGTTTGGATGGAATCGTTTTATCAATGGTTTCCTTGATCTGATCTCTATTTTATTTGTTGGAAAATTCAGCAAAAAACCAATGCATGTATTTGGACTGTGGGGAACGGTGGTCTTTTTTATTGGTACCTGCATTTGGATATACCTTGCCATTACAAAGTTTGCGTTTGAAAAATTCAACATGACTGACCGTCCTATTTTTTATGTAGGTCTTATCTCTATTGTAATTGGTACACAATTATTTTTAGCAGGATTTTTAGGTGAATTAATTGCTCGCAATTCTGCTGACAGAAATAATTACTTAATAGAGAAAAAATTAGGCATATAAAACCTGCACATAGAATATTGAATATTCTTTATTGAATATTTAATTGGGTTATACATGAATGACAATCCTCAAAATAAAAAAGTAATCATTATTGGACCTGCGTACCCGTTACGTGGCGGCTTAGCTTCTTATGATGAACGTTTAGCAAGAGAATTTCAATCGCAAGGATATTCCACAAGCATCTATACGTTCTCCTTACAATATCCCGGATTTCTATTTCCCGGCACTACACAATATTCAACAGAACCTGCTCCTAAAGACTTAGATATTCATGTAAGAATAAATTCAATCAACCCTTTAAATTGGTTGAGCGTTGGCAATGAATTAAAAAAATTGAGACCGGATATAATAGTAGTAAGATACTGGTTACCATTTATGGGTCCTTGCCTGGGAACGATATTACGAAAAGTAAAAAAGAATAGACATACAAAAGTTATTTGCATTGCTGATAATGTTATTCCTCATGAAAAACGCATTGGCGATACGGTCTTTACCAAATACTTTTTAAAACCTATTGATGCTTTTATAACAATGAGTGAAAAAGTTTTAGGAGATCTAAAACTTTTTGCCCACAATAAACCTGCAAAATTTGTTGCGCATCCCTTGTATGATAATTTCGGAGAGAAGATCAGTAAAGAAGAAGCCAGAGAACAATTAAAGATCGATAAGGATGAATTTATTATTTTATTTTTTGGATTTATTCGTCATTATAAAGGATTGGATATTTTATTAAAAACGGCTCCTTTATTAAAAGAAAAATTCAACATTCAAAACTGGAAGATATTAGTGGCAGGAGAATTTTACGAAGACAGGAAACAATACGATGATCTGATCCAGCAATTAAACATACAGGATAAACTAATTCTTCGTACAGATTTCATTCCGGACAGTGAAGTAAAAAATTATTTATGCGCTGCCGATGTTGTTATTCAACCATATCGTAATGCAACGCAAAGCGGCGTTACTCCCCTCGCCTATCATTTTGAGATACCGATGATCGTTACCAATGTTGGCGGTTTACCTTCTTTGGTTCCTGATAATAAAGTTGGACTGGTTGCAGAGCCTGATCCCGGATCCATCAGTGAAAAGATCATTGAATATTTTAATAAAGGCGAACAACATTTTCTCCCTTATTTAAAAGAAGAAAAGAAAAAATACAGCTGGGCTGTAATGGTTGATTCCATTGTTAAATCAAGTAATTTGCAGCCATGATTTATAGAAGTAAAGCCCCATTACGAATCGGTCTTGCCGGTGGCGGTACAGACGTTAGTCCGTATAGCGATGAATATGGTGGCGCCATTTTAAATGCTACCGTTTCATTATCTGCACATGCAAGCATTCAATCAATAGATGAAAATGCAATTGTATTAGAAGCTTTGGATAGAAAAGAAGAACAACGCTTTGAATGGTCCTCTAATCTTCCAATAAACGGAACACTGGATCTGCACAAAGGAATTTACAATCGTATCCATAAAGATTTCGGCGTGCCTTTAACAGGCTTTAAATTATCAACTTTTGTAGATGCTCCGGCCGGTTCCGGCTTAGGAACTTCGTCTACATTAGTAGTGGCAATACTTGGCGCATTTGCTGAAATGCTAAAGCTTCCTTTGGGTGAATATGACATTGCCCATTTAGCGTATCAAATAGAACGGGAAGATCTGCAATTAGCCGGTGGTAAGCAAGATCAATATGCGGCAACATTTGGCGGTGTAAACTTTATGGAGTTTTATGATGGCGATAAAGTAATTGTAAATCCATTAAGGATTAAATCACAATACTTACATGAATTAGAAAATAATCTCGTTCTTTATTATACTTCTACTTCCCGTGAAAGTGCGGCAATTATTAAAGAGCAGGTAAAAAATGTAAACAGCAAGAATGAAAAAAGTATTGATGCCATGCATCAATTAAAAGAACAATCGAGGATGATGAAAGAAGCGTTGCTGAAAGGAAGGTTACATGAAATTGGCGAGATACTGGATTTTGGTTTTGAACAAAAAAGAAAAATGGCGGCCAACATCAGCAATAATAATATTGAAGAAATTTACGACGCTGCTAAAAAAGCAGGTGCAACAGGTGGAAAAATAAGCGGTGCAGGCGGCGGCGGCTTTATGATATTTTATTGTCCGCACAATTCCCGTTATAAAGTAATTGAAACCTTAAAAACATTTGGCGGTGAAATAAAAGAGTATACATTCACTAAATATGGTTTAACAACCTGGACAGTTTAACTATGAGCGACAAAATAAAAAATATTATCAGCGAATCCATTTCGGTTAAAACTAAATTACTTAATGATGAAATGATCATTAATACACTAATAAGATCGATCGACATTATTGTAACTGCATTTAAGAATGGCAATAAAGTGTTGTTCTGCGGAAATGGCGGCAGCGCTGCTGATGCGCAACATTTGGCAGCAGAATTCAGCGGACGTTTTTATACCGACAGAGATGCCTTACCTGCAGAAGCTTTGCATTGTAACACTTCGTATATCACAGCCGTAGCAAACGATTACAGCTATGATGTAATTTATTCACGAATAGTAAAAGGTACAGGCAATAAAGGTGATGTATTGGTTGGCTTAAGCACTTCAGGCAACAGTAAAAATATTATCAATGCGTTTGAAGTAGCAAAAGAAAAAGGTATTACTACGATCGCATTTACCGGGGCAACGGGTGGTAAAATGAAAGACCTATCCGATTATTTATTTAATGTTCCGTCGACAGATACACCACGCATACAGGAAAGTCATATCATGCTGGGGCATATTATTTGTCAGTTGGTAGAAGAAAAATACTTTTCATAATTGTGATTACCGAAGTAATAATATTGGCAGGCGGTTTAGGAACAAGATTACGTTCTGTGGTATCAGAATTGCCTAAATGCATGGCTCCTGTAGCCGGAAAACCTTTTCTGCATTATGTTGTAGAACATCTGCAAAAACAAGAAGTAAATAAATTTATTTTTTCTCTTGGCTATAAAAGTGAAGCCATTATTGAATACATGAATGCTTATTATTCAATGCTCACTATTCAATATTCAATAGAAGAAGAACCTTTAGGTACAGGTGGTGCTATTAAATTAGCCGCAACAAAAGCAACAGAAAAAAATGTATTAATAGTAAACGGAGATACCCTGTTTAGTGTAGATATCAATAAGCTCTCTATCTTACATGAACAATTGCATGCCGATTGTACGCTTTGTTTAAAGCCGATGCAAAATTTTGAACGTTATGGTGTTGTTCAATTAAAAAGCGATTTCTCTATTGCATCATTTAAAGAAAAACAATTCTACCACGAAGGCTTGATTAATGGTGGCGTGTATGCTTTACATACGGCAAGCTTTTTAAAAGAAGAACTGCCTGAAAAATTTTCGTTTGAAAAAGATTACCTGGAAAAATATTATTCTCAACGAAAAATGTATGGCTCTGTAGAGGATGAATATTTCATCGATATTGGAATTCCTGAAGATTACGAAAGAGCACAAACAGAATTAAAAATTAATAATTAGCAATTGGTGTAATAAATGCTTGACCTGACCCAAATAGATAAAACCTGGACTTTATTCTTAGACCGTGACGGAGTTATCAATCACGAAAAACATCTCGATTATATTCATACCTGGGATGAGTTTGTTTTTTATGAAGGTGTAAAAGATGCCATAAAAATATTTGCTCAAAAATTCAAATACATCATTATTATAACCAATCAAAAAGGTGTTGGCAAAGGAGTAACAAGGTTGGAAGATCTGCACACCATTCATGCCAATATGCGATCGGAAATTGAAACTGCCGGCGGCAAAATTGACAAAGTATATTTCTGTACAGCACTAGATGAACATCATCCCGACCGTAAGCCCAACCCCGGCATGGGCCTGCAAGCCATCAAAGACTTTCCACAGATCGATATAAATAAAGCCATAATGGTTGGCAATACCATTGGCGATATGGAATTTGGTCGTAACCTTGGCGTTAAAACAGTTTTCCTCCCCACCACCCGACCGGATGTTAAGCTGAACGATGCCCGTATTGATGCTGTTTATAATTCCTTGTTCGATTTTGCAAAGGCTTTGTGATCTCTTAAGCAACAAAAATTCTTGTTAAAGCATCTTTATTACAGGTTACCTTTATATATTCACTTGTATTATATTTTGTAGATTTACCCTGTAGATGCGTTTTACATTTTTACATAAAGCGGCTCCCTTATTGTTGATCTCCCTGTTTTTACTACAGGGCAATTTTTGTTTCTCCCAAAACATAGCAAAGAAAGATTCTGTAAAGACCGCTGTTAAAAAAGATACCTTTAAAATAACAGTTGCAAGTAATGTAAGCGCAGCTGATACCATGCTGGTTGCAGCCGTTATTTATAACGGTGATACCATCGAAGCAAAAAGCCTTGAAAACATTCCGTTTTATTCAAGATATGACGAAGCGCACATGGCTGCCCGTGTTGCATGGACGAGATTACGAAATGCTGTTTATGTTACTTATCCTTATGCCCGAAGAGCCGGTATTGTGATCAATGATATTAATAAGAACCTGGCGGGAATAACTGACGGAGGAAAACGAAAAGAATATATCAAAACAAGAGAAGCTGAGCTACGCAGGGAATTTACCGTTCCTTTAAAAAACTTATCTGTTTACCAGGGAAAAGTATTAATGAAATTGATCAACCGCCAAACAGGTAATAATTGTTACGAGATCATAAAAGAATATAAAGGCGGATTTACTGCCCGTGTATACCAAACTGTTGCTTTCTTTTTTGACAGCAACTTAAAACAACCTTACGACGCCAACGGCGATGATGCAGCCATGGAACAAATTGTAAAAGAAGTTGAACGTATGTATGGTGTTAGAAGCTAAGCCATCTGTAATTCATTATAACACAACTAACATCATCACGCCATGAAGCTTTTTACTCTTTTAATTGCATCTCTTCTTTTTATCACAAGTTCTTTTGTTTCTACACAACATATCGCTAATGATGACTGTCAAACAATAATTGACTCTGCAAATGCTTTTATCCAATCAAGTGAATCTGCTATAAATGCTAAACCCACAATGCCGGATAATAATAGAAGTTTAAGGCTTGACAAATGGTTACAAAAACTATCGTTTAAAGATTTGAGGTGCTTATTAAATAATGAAAATGTATCTATTAAAGCAACAGGATTCATCTATGCAGAGATTTCATACACTGACAGTTTATTAAAAAACTATTCTTACCTGCTGACAGACACAACAAGCATTCAGTTTTTTATGGCTGACGGCAGCATTAATAGCCCAGAAATGAAGCTGGGAGAATTTCTCTCTAAAACAATACAAGCGGTAAAAGAAGATGATGATAATTTTGCAAAAAAAACCGAAATTCAAGATACCGTTTCCGCATTTATCAAAAAGTATTCAACATACCCGGGCTCTTATAAACCGCTTTCATTTCCTGATTTTTCTATAGGCTCTGATGATAAAGGACTAAACGATTTCAAAATCAATCATGAGTATGAAATAAAAAATAATGAAGGAAAAAATGTAAAGGTTATCAGTGCGTTTGTGTTTGATAAAAACTTAAAGATAAATGCCATTGAAAAAGACAGCAGCTCTCTTATTTCTGCTCATCCTCCAAAGCTGGATTATTGGCTAAATGAATTTGGAAGAAAGTTAACTAACGCCGACAGCTTAACTTTGGAATTGCAATAAACTACGCTTAACACTACCATTACTTTCATCACCCCAAACTATCAATTATCTTTGCCATATGAAATTAGATATACTGGCTTTCGGCTCTCATCCGGATGATGTTGAATTGGGTTGTTCAGGAACCTTATTGGTTGAAAAATCAAATGGTAAAAAAACCGGCATTATCGATCTGACAAGAGGCGAACTAGGTACAAGAGGTTCTGTAGAAACGCGGACTAAAGAAGCTGCAGCTTCTGCCAACATATTACAGCTGGATGTAAGAGAAAACCTGGGTATGGCAGATGGCTTTTTCAGGAATGACGAAGAACATCAACGCCAGATCATAAAAGTTTTACGCAGGTATCAGCCCGAAATAATTCTATGCAATGCACCTGTTGACCGGCACCCTGATCACGGACGGGCATCTCAATTAATTGTGGAAGCCGCTTTTTTATCGGGCCTTGCTAAAATTGAAACAACAGACAATAACATTCCACAGGCAAAATGGCGACCCGCTTATATTTTCCATTATATACAGGATACTTATATCAAACCTGATTTCCTGATCAATGTATCATCAGTAATTGATAAAAAAATTGAATCTATTAAAGCCTTTGGCACACAGTTTTATAACCCTGAAAATACCGGCGGCCCTCAAACATATATTTCATCTCCCGATTTTTTAGACGGTATCATCCACCGCAATCAAATGTGGGGAAAAATGATCGGAGTAGCTCATGCAGAAGGTTTTATCAGTGCTAAAATGATAGGTTTTGAAAACTTTAACGCATTTATTAAGAAAACTACATAAAATGGGTATAAACAAACTATAGAAATGCGTTTTTAAGGTGTACCTTGCGTCACATTTAAGTTACTATTACCATCGCATGACCACACCTAAATTTATAAATAATAAAAGCGTTTTTCATCAGGAACTCAAGAAACGCGTTAATCAATATTTTGAAGAACGTAATAAGCCTCAAACAGGAAATTTCAGCCTATATTTTAAAGCTATTTTTCTTTGTGCTACTTATTTTACTTTATGTATTCATGTAATCTTTTTTACACCTCCCGTTTTATTTGCCATTGTAGAGTGTTTGCTTTTAGGTATTCTCACTGCCGCAATTGGCTTCAATGTAATGCACGATGGGTCTCATGGTAGCTTTAGTAAAAACAAACACATTAATAAGATTGCGGCTATATCTATGAACTTTTTAGGAGCCAGCAGTATTATGTGGAGCATCAAGCATAATATCATTCACCATACTTATACAAATGTGGATGGTGTAGATGATGATATTGAAGCTCAACCGTGGTTACGTTTGTGCAAATCACAAAAGCGTTATAAGATGCACCGCTTTCAACATTATTACTTTTGGTTTTTATATACATTACTCCACATTTTATGGATATTTAAGACTGATTACGACAAGTATTTTAAATCAAAGGTTGGTGAAGTTTCTATCCGTAAATTAACCCTCAAAGAGCATTTAGGCTTTTGGGCTGCAAAGATCGGATACATCATTGGTATGATAATAGTTCCTATTTGTGTTGTAGGATTTGTTAAGTGGCTGGTAGGTTTTTTAATTATTACAATGAGCGCCGGGTTAATTTTAAGTATCGTGTTTCAACTGGCACATACGGTAGAACATACTCATTTTCCGTTACCCGTTGCCGATACTAACAAAATAGAAAACGAATGGGCAATTCATCAATTGGAAACTACTGCTAACTTTGCTACAAAGAATAAATGGATTTCGTGGTACGTTGGCGGGTTAAACTTCCAGATAGAACATCATTTATTTCCTAAAATATCTCACGTTCATTATCCTGCTATCAGTAAAATCATTCGCCAAACTTGTATTGACTTTGGAATTCAGTATATCGAATTTCCAAGAATGGTTCATGCGATTGCTTCGCACACATCTCATTTACGTAATTTAGGAAGGGCAGATTAATCAGGTCAATGAGGAATGTTTAATAGTGAAGCTTCTGTAAAGTTTTTTATAACGCTATGAATACAATTATCAATTATTGACTTATTCTTCAACATATTTTCACTATTCACCATTCACCATTCACCATCTTATTGTAAATTAGCTACTCAAATCAAAACGGATGTCTGAAGAAAAAAGCCTGAATTTTATAGAAGAAATTGTAGAAGAAGGAATCAACACAGGCAAATACAAAACAATACTTACCCGCTTTCCACCTGAACCTAATGGCTATTTACATATTGGCCATGCTAAAAGCATTTGTTTGAACTTTGGTTTAGGAATAAAATACGGCGGCAAAACCAATCTTCGATTTGATGATACCAATCCGGTAACAGAAGATACCGAATATGTTGACAGCATTAAAGAAGATGTTCGCTGGCTAGGCTTTAACTGGGCAAATGAATTTTATGCTTCTGATTACTTTGACGCATTATATACCCTTGCTGTAACACTTATCAAAAAAGGACTGGCATATGTAGATGATTCATCTGCAGAAGAAATAGCCGCATTAAAAGGTACCCCCACTGAACCGGGCAAAGAAAGCCCATACAGGAATAGAAGCATTGACGAAAACCTGCAGCTATTTGAAGAAATGAAGAATGGCAGGTATAAAGACGGGGAAAAAGTATTACGTGCAAAAGCAGATCTCACTTCTCCCAACATGCACATGCGGGATCCGTTGTTGTATCGTATCAAACATGCGCATCATCACCGTACGGGAGATAAATGGTGCATTTACCCGATGTATGATTTTGCACATGGACAAAGCGACAGTATCGAAAACATCACACACAGCATTTGCACCTTAGAGTTTGTTGCACACAGAGAATTATACAATTGGTTCATTGAAAAGCTGGAAATATTCCCTTCTCATCAGTATGAATTTGCCCGTTTGAACATGACCTATACGGTAATGAGTAAACGAAAACTATTACAATTGGTGAATGAAGGTTTTGTACAAAGCTGGGACGATCCACGTATGCCAACCATCAGTGGCTTACGTCGCCGTGGGTACACACCGGAAAGCATTCGTGACTTTTGTGACCGCATTGGTGTAGCTAAAAGAGATAATTTAATTGATGTCAGTTTATTGGAATTTTGTGTTAGAGAAGATCTGAATAAGATCGCTAAGCGTGTAATGGCAGTGTTGGATCCTGTAAAGTTGATCATCACTAATTATCCCGATAATCAAACAGAAGAATTTACAGCTGATTATAATACGCAAGCCGAAGATGCAGGTGGCACCCGTTCTATTCCATTCAGCAAAGAGCTATGGATAGAAAGAGAAGACTTTATGGAAGTACCTGCTAAAAAATGGTTTCGTTTAGCACCGGGCGCCATGGTGCGTTTAAAGAGCGCATACATTGTAAAATGCGAAAGCTTTACAAAAGATGAAAGCGGTAACATCACCGAAATTCATGCAACCTATATTCCTGAAAGTAAAAGTGGCAATGATACCAGTGGTATCACTGTTAAAGGAACCATTCACTGGGCAAGTGTACAGCACGCTTTAAGTGCGGAAGTACGTTTATACGAACGCTTATTTAAAGCCGAAGATCCCGGCAGCGAAGAGGGCGATTTTAAAGAATATATTAATCCCGATTCATTACAGGTTATCAGCAAGGCTTATGTAGAGCCTTCGCTTAAAATTGCAGATACAGCTACCCGCTATCAATTCATCCGCAAAGGATATTTCTGTTTAGATAAAGAAGCAACTGCCGACAAGCTGATCTTTAACCGAACCGTTACATTGAAAGATGCGTGGGCGAAGGAAGTAAAGAAGAGCTGAGCAAACAATGTTTAGTTGCAGCAGTCTCTTCCCTTTTTCTATATCATTCTCAAACGTTCTTCCTCCAGGTCTATTTGGTACAATTGTGTACGGATGATCTCTTCATCGATAGTAACATCTTTATTAAGCTTGGAAAGATATTGCCGCTGGCTTTCCAGCATCTCCAAAAAGATGGTTTTTATATTCTCATCCATCCAGCTATCATCAGAAGCTTTTGTTTTTTCTTCCCAGTGATGTAACAACTGTTGCATTCCATCATGTCCCTTCCATTCATTCTCATGCTTGTTCTTCAAAAACTCATAGCTATGATGTCGTAACTCTTTCTTAATGCGTTGCGATACTACTTCGCTATCATCCTCAGCAAATATTCCATCAAATAACCGACTTCGTTTTATAAAGGTCGGTAACGTAAGCCCTTGTACCAGCAATGTCAATAAGATCGCTATAAAAGTTATAAAGAGAATAAGATTCCTTTCAGGGAAAGCTGTACCATTATCCAATGTAACAGGAATTGCCAAAGCTGCTGCTAAGGATACCACTCCTCGCATTCCTGTCCACCCTAATAACAAAGGCATTAACAATCGTCGCCTTCGGGAAGAGGCATGCGGTATTACGCTCGGGCGAAAAATGATCGTTGCTACAAGAGCTGTATAGGCACTGATCATTCTTGCCAGTATCAAAATAAATGTTACCAATACGCCATACCCGATGGCTGTATGTAAAGGAGTACCATGCGCACGCAAGCCTTCTACAATTTCAGGAAGCTCCAACCCGATAATCAAGAACACGATACCGTTTAAAATAAATACAAAGCTCTCCCACACACTATATCCCTTAATACGACTGGTACTGTTTAAGAAGAATAATCTTTTGGAAGACATGAACAACCCGCCTGCTACTACCGCCAACACTCCGGAGCTATGCAATTGTTCCGCTACCCAATACATGCAATAGGGTTCTATGAGTGTAAAGGCTATATCCGATGGTGCATCTGTCGGCAACCATTTATGTGCTTTTACAAATATCCATGCCAATGCTAAGCCTATGGCTACTCCGCCAATGATCATCCATAAAAAACTAAGCGCCGCCTGCTGCCATATAAAATGCCCGGTGCTTACTGCTATCAACGCAAAACGAAAGATAATTAATGAAGAGGCATCGTTCAACAGGCTCTCTCCTTCCAATATTGCCGAGGTGGATTTAGGTATTCGCACAAATCTTGTAATAGCACCGGTACTTACTGCATCGGGCGGAGAAACAATGCCACCTAACAAAAACCCTAACGCCAATGTAAAGCCGGGGATAAAATGATTCACCACAATAGCCACCGTTAGCGCCGTAAAGAACACTACCAAAAAAGCAAAGCTGCTTATAATGCGCCACCACTTTTTCATTTCTTTAAAAGATACCGACCAGGCAGCCTCAAACAACAATGGCGGCAGGAAGATAAAAAAGATAAGGTCCGGGTTTATCTTAACCACCGGCAAGCCGGGAATAAAGCTTATCAACAACCCTGCTACCACCAATAATATCGGGTAAGCGATCCTTAGTTTGGATGCCCACATTTCCAATAATACCACCGTCGCGATCATTGCCAGTAAAAAAGGTAATAAAGTATGCATTCAATTAAGGTTGATGTTGAGAATGAAAGTATGTTCGTCGAATTTAGGATAAAAGTTTAAGAATGTTTACTGCTCTTAATATGAAAGAATGGTAAATAAGAAAAACAATTTAGCAGTTAGTTTTAATTAATGAGATGTCAGTCTGAGCACGGCAAAGAAGGGTTTTTTATAAAAACACTCTTTCGAAAATGAAAAATGTATTTAATTCAAAGTATTCGCCTCCTCAGTGGCCAGGCAATTTTTTCATTTTATACTCCTTTTAATTCGAATAGCATTAAAGCATCTTTTATGGAAAATTCCTGCCGTCAGCATCCTACAATAAAACCGATAATGAAAAGAGCTTTTATCAATTTCATTATTTTACCACTCCTCAGTACTAATGAGTCTGTCTCTAAAATGGATTTTAACTTCTATGCGGTGGACAGATCGTTCATTATAACCAATAAGAACTTAACTATCTTTAATAACCTGGCTGGCAGGCAAACCATACTATGGTCTAATGTCGCAACCATAAAATAATAATCCTGTAAAAATGAAAAAAACATTTTTAGCTTTTGTTGTAATTGTTATTTTATTAAGCTGTAAACAAAAAACAGGTATTGTGTTCCCTGCCCAATGGCAAAATGATACTTTACAACAAACCGCTAAGGCAAAAGCAAACATTGTAAATAATTTAGCGATTGACAACACCTATCAATTTGACAGTACCGCTATAGTGAGTGGTTGTGGGATGGTTGCGTTACAAAAAATCTCAAAAGACTATCGTTACGAGCTGATCATAGAGTTAATACTCGATAGTATTCCAAAATATAAACAGTTTAGTATTGTAGATTTTCGAGATCATATAAAAATCACTTTAAACCAATATTCTAAAGACAATAAATTGATCAATGACATTTGTACAGACACTCCGGTTTATAGTAAAGATCAGAAAGAACCAATAACATTTACTGCAATTGAAGGCTTAATGACTATTACTAATATTGATGGAAAGCATTCTCCTTTTAAAATATCCCTTACAACCAATAACCTTGTATTTCAGAATGCAGATAAAGAAACTTTTTTACTTCCTAAAGAAGAATTTAAAGATGTGTTAGTAGGTTGGTATGCAGGCTAACAATTTTTACTTACAGTATCCTAAGGTTGGATGCTATTTTATTGAACACACTTGTTTTTATCAGTATCGATGCTACAAAAGGCCGCCCTATGATCAACCGCTTAAAAGAAAAGAACAATATTTTTTTATCCCGTACTTCTTTTACTTCTTCCCACGGAATTAATATGGGTTTATGAAAGGCACGAAATATAAGTATCGGTCTTAAATAAAAACCTTCTTCATTATATTTTAAAACAAGACAATTATTATAATTAGCGTTATTAATACCGCCGAAATAATGCCGATCCTTGTACCAATAAAATCAGCAGGTGCAGGATAATTGGTGAACAGATCTGCCCACCCCATCTTTGAAATAATAAAACAAACCAACACCCACATACCAATAAAAAAGAAAGGAAAAAAGTATGCGAAACTAACCATGCCCTTGATCGATTTATTTTATAAACGTAAGATGAATATTGAACAGCCAATTCAATAGGTAAAAATTCTATCAGCCGGTAAGCCGGATTCTGTCGTGGGCTATCATTTATCTGGCTGTAACATTACTGGTACAGTCTTGCTGCCTACCCTCCAACATCAGGCGAGCAGCCCTCAAGCGTTGGTATACATGGCATTTCAGCACACAAGGTTTACCCGAAACTATTGTTACCAATAATTCCTGTGAGCTCTTACCTCACATTTTCACCCTCATCCCGAAGGACAGTTATTTTCTGTGGCACTTTCTTTCCGATCAGATCGGAACCGGCTGTTAACCGGTGTGTTGCTCTGTGCTGTCCGGACTTTCCTTTCCGATCTGCATCGGAACGATAGCCTGGCTGATAGAAATGTAAAATTAAATTATTCTTTCCTGAGTTAATAAGAAGCTTTAAACAATACTTTATCTGTAATTCTTTTATGTTACTTTTTTTGCGGAAAAAAAGTAACGCAAAAAAGCCGCCGACAAACGATGACGGCCCGTTTGTCGGTTGGTTCCCTGATGGAACTATTGTACTACTGTAAACTGTACTTCAGTAATTCTACTCTTAGATTTGAAGGAGTATATTTTTATATGACAGTCTTCAGTCTTCGACAAACTCAGACTGACAGACTACTATTTCTCAATACCGATCTATTCAACGCTAATTGTTGTAAATAAACTATGTTGCTCGCCGGGTTGCAACGTTATCATGTCGATGCCTTCGTAGGCATTTACCGCTTCTACACAAATAAAATGCTTGTGTCCGTTCTCTCCTATATCAGCTATGGTTTTTGCATTGGCTTCGCCGGGATTCCAAACCACGGTTACCTTGCTGCCGGTTTTTGCAACACGTATTTTACGATTCAGCCCTTTATCATAAATGATACAGTCAGCCGTAGTATTTACATAACGACGGTTCTCTTCTCTTACGATATTCAACAATGGTTCTTCCTGGCGTTTTAATTCTGTACCAAATGCTTCATAGTAAGTAGCAGTACGCAACCCATCAATGCTTATCTCATTTACATCGCTTACATTAAAATAAGTATGCAGTGCATCCGAATAAGTAAACGGCTTATTGTCAATATTGAGCACGCTTAAGGTTACCTGTAATTTTGCCCCTACCGTAACCGTTAGTCTTGCTATAAAACTGTAATTGAAATATGTTTTGGCAACATCGGGAGTATTTATTTCCAACTCTAGTTTAGTAGCACCGTCCGCCATTGATTCCACATTGGTAACTTCCCAATTAATTAATCGTGCAAAACCGTGTTGCGGAAAAGCAGACTCGCTTGCATGTGGTCCAAACCATGGAAAACATAAAGGAATACCACCCCGTATGGGCTTGCCTTCTTCAAACACACTTTTATCACTCATCCATAAAACCTCCTGCTGGTTGGCAGGTTGATAGTGCATTACGTGTGCGCCGTGAATAGACAGCACGGCTGTTGCCAACTCGTTAGAAATAGTTACGGTCTGCAGACCGCCTTTTCCGTTTGAAAAAACTACTTTGCCTGCAATGCCATATTTATTGTTTAATTGTTCAATGTTCATTTTATTGTTTTAAAAGATGACAAAATTAGCAGTTTATAGTCTATTCCTTTTTGTTTTTTCTACTTTTCGTAATTCTTCTCTGTTACTTTTTTTTCGCAAAAAAAGTAACCAAAAAAGCCGCCGACAAACGATGACGGCCCATTTTTTGGTTAGTTCCCTGATGAAACTTTTGTACTACTGTAAACTGTACTTTAGTAACTCTACTCTTAGAATGGAACAGTGTAATACTCTTGTTATTTATTTAGATAGAAATGCCGGTAATAAAAGAAATCCTTTCTTTCTATTTTCACCAACGGCTGTGGAGATGAATGTTTTGAAAATCAGAAACCCTCTTTTTAATAAGAAAAATAAATTTCCGTAGCGCCATATCCATAGTTAGGATGATATTGGTTAATAAAAGACCTTACCTCTTTTTTATTACGGAGAATATTGTGTATCTCATCTTTCAACTTTCCTATTCCGATACCATGTATCACTATCAGTGAAGGTTGATAATGGAATACAGCAAGGTCGTAATACTTTTCAAATTCTTTAAGCTGGATGGTTAGTATTTCAAAATTGCTGAGGTGTTTCCAATTGTCGGATAGTTTTTCAATATGCAGATCAACAACCCTTCTTGCGGGTGTAACGTGTTCCTTTATTCTTGATATATCATACAGCTTATATCCCTTTCCCGGCGGCATATCAGGGATTATTTCTTCTGTTTTAAAAGGATACTCTTTAAATATCTCATAAGTAAATGCAGCTTGATTCTTTACTTGCATCTCTTCTATCTTCTTAAATAATTGCTTTGCCTTAGGCTTTAAAGAATATTCGTAATAAGGCGCTTTTGTTTTATCCTCATTCACCAAAGAAAATTCAAAATCAAAACGAGGGTTATCATTCAGGTCTTCAAACTGTATATCATTCAAATAAAATTCTGCTAAAGGTTCTATTTGATTCCTTAATTGAAACTGGTTATCACCGCTGTAAAATAAGCTGTAATCAAAATGATAGGCTTCGTCTGTTTGGTTGATAAGGTACAGCTTGAACTTGTTGATCACATTATCATCAAATACATCTTTATCGTATACCGGTAAAAAAGAAAGGAACACCCCATCGCTTACTTTTTGTTTTACATTGCTTTTTTCTTTTTTAATGTTATCGATGTATTTTTTTACAGGAGCATCGTTCATTAACTTTTTTTCAGAGAACATTTTAAAGTAAGGAAAATCTACCTGGTCTTTATACACAGGAAAACGTATGCCTTTTACTTCTACCAATACCATATTATTATCAAGTTCTTCTATTACCTTACCTTCTTCATTGGTGGCCAAAATCAAAATGGTATCGCCGGGTTGATATTTCATTATACTACAAAAATAAAACACCCGGCATAAACCGGGTGCTTTTTAAAGTGGACTGTACTTATATTTAATTTTTCACTATGCGGGTGGTATAGATCTCTCCTGTACCTGTAAGATTCACAAACACGGCATAAACACCTTTAGATAAACCGGATACATCTTTCAATGGAGCAACCGATATTCCTTTTTGAATATTGATAGAATAAGATTGATATTGTCTTCCATCTGCACCAAAAATACGTACTGTTGCTATTTGTTGCTTTAAGGATGAAATGCTCAAGTCTACCTTATCTACAAAAGGATTTGGATAAATAGTTATGCCACTTTGCTGCTGATCATGGCTTAATGCCATTACCGGTGTGTAAGAAACATTGCCGGAAAGCTCTACTGCCCTGATACGATAATATATTTTACCATTAAGAGGTGTTGCATTGTCTGTGTATGAATATTTAGTATCGTTTGTTGCACTGATAGTAGCAACAGCCGCAAAATTCTTACCATCAACACTACGTTCAATTACATAAGCGGCAACATTTAACTGCTGTGCCACATTCCATTGTACCACTGCATTTGAAGAAGCATCTAGTAAAACATTAGTTGAAACAAAGGTAACAGGTAGAGGTCCGTTATCGCAAATGCCTATTCTTGTGGAATCACCCGGTATTAAAGTTAACGGGTTATCGGAAACAGCCACACCGCCTAATACTGTCGGTAACCCCGAAATATTAGAGGCTATATTGACTACAGGCGCGCCACTTAAATTGGTAAACAATGTATTCAACACAAAGCTTGTTTTGGTTCCTTGCCCGGCGTAAGGAATAGTAATTGGTGAAATATCAATTACATTATTAGTACCGCCATTGGCACTTGAAATAGTTACCACAGTGGATGCATCTGCAATACCTGATCCTGTTAATGTATTTTTAATATCTGCGGCAGATTGCGTAAAGCTGAAACGTTTTTCCAGGTCCAGGTGATACGCTGCATTGGTAATTACTTCTCCCCTGTTATTAATAAATGTTTCTGTAAAATTTATATTCGCCGTAGAACTTGTACTAGGTAAACAAATAGCAGGTATAGAGGCTGCCAATGTATGATCTATCCTGTAAGCACAACCGCAACCATCTGCAAAGCTATATGCAGAGCCGGTTCCCAAATTAGTGATCTGTGCGGTGGTTTTATTTACTAAATAAAAGCTGGCATCGGTTCCGTATAAGAACAGGTCTCCTTTGGCAGTAAAGAATAAACCATAACCTGTGGTTTTAAAACCGTCAACCGTTGTGAACTGCCCGATCTTTGTAGCAGCACCGGTCGTTTTATCAATTGTATATAAAGCTTCAGACGATGCGCCTGTTTCTCCGCAGCAATAATTAGTAGCGCCATACATGATACCTGTAGAAGGATCAATAGAGATATCAACAAAAAACAATTGTCCTCCTGCATTATCCGGCACCATTCCCGTATTGCCCACTAACACCGCATTACCGGTTGCAATATTTACTTTATAAATATCAGGAGAAGCACCTGCTACTGCTGTATTACTTATATAATAGTCGCCGTTTGCATCAAAGCATCCGGCATAAATATTTTGATCGCTGGTTACAAACGAAGGCAAATTGCCGATAGTAGTAACTTTTGCATTGGTATCAACTTTTATTAAGGACACAAAAGCATTGTTACTGTAGGTAATGCCATACATAAATCCATCAATAGGATTGATATCGGCTCCATTAAAACCTACATTGCCGGTTTTTCCCTGGAAAGAAGTGATGATGCTGCTTCCATTATAAATAACTTTATCAATGGATGTTGCTACGGTTGGGTCAGGTGCTGTTCCGTATGTAACATAGTAACTGCCTGTACATCCAAATGGGGCTACCGCCTGTGCAATCAGTTTGGGGTTGCTCACTATCAGCAATAGCGATGCAATGAGAAAACGTAGTTTCATGAATAAGTTTTGATGCGTTTAATAAGGGGATTCTTAGAGCACGGGAAAAGAACCTAATAGGTTAGAATGGTGTTAGTTGCAACAAAGATAGGGGGTAAAATGGTTGTTGCAAATATCACGGAAAAAAAATATTTGAACAACGTTTTTCCCGTTAACATCTGTTTTGCTTCATTTCATAATAAATTAATGTTTCATAGCCGATGTTATCTTACCTTAGCCTGCCTGTTCGCTAAAGAAAACATCTTGTCCCATTTACTCTTTGCATTTCTAACCATACAGAAGCACATTTCAATCATTTTATGAAAAAAGTAGTATTTATTGCGATCTTCCTCTTTGCCTCGTTATATTCCAAAAGATCTTTTGCATGGGGGAAAACCGGGCATGAGATCGTTCCGGAAATCGCATTTTATTACCTGGATAGCTCTGTTAAGAAGAATGTGCTTGAATACCTTGCCAATACTTCTATTGAGGATGCCGCCAACTGGATGGACAATAAACGGTCTGATGGAAGTTTTGATTATATGAAACCCTGGCATTACGTAGATTTTGAAAAAGGGACTTCCTATAATACCTGTAGCGATAACAATATTGTATGGGAATTACAGCATGTTCTTAGAGAATTATCGTACAAGAATACATTACCGGAAGAGGAAGTGCGGCTTGATCTTTTAATTCTTTTCCATTTAATAGGAGACCTTCACCAGCCTTTGCATTGCGGATACGCACAAGACCGGGGCGGCAATGATATTAAACTTACTTTCTTAACCATGCCTTCTAATCTTCACAAGGTTTGGGATGAGGGAATTATAGACAACCAGCACATCAGCATGCAAAGCTGCATTGCCTTCATGGAAAACGATTACAAGTTGGGCAAAATAAAAGAACTGGCAACTGCAGACTCTTTGAATGTTATTGACTGGCTGAATGACTCTCGTAGCTTGTTAGACAGTGTATACGATTTTAAAGACAATGATCTTACAATGGATTACTGCTTAAAGAACAAGGCAGTTATTCAAAAACAACTCTTCATTGCAGGAATACGACTGGCGGCAATATTGAAAAAATACTTTTCAAATGCACCGGCTATTCTTCCTAAAGAAATAATCAAAACACCTAAAGGCACTATAAGTGCAGATGATGCCATAAGTAATATCGGCAGCAAAAAAACAGTTTGTGGCAAAGTGTTTGGGGGCAAATATTTTCAAAAAGACAATGGCGGCGGTGTTACCCTGATCAATGTAGGAGCTCCCTATCCAAACAGCCCATTCACTATTGTGATTTTTGCAGATGACAGAAAAGGATTCAGTTATAAACCCGAAGAATTCTTAAACGGCAAAACTGTATGTGTGACTGGTACCATTAAAGAGTTTCATGGAAAGGCTGAAATAATCGTTTCGAGAGAAGGCGATATTGAAATACAATAATTGAAAATTATAAATCCAGATCCGGAAATTATACAGGTTATAGTTACTCGTTAAATATAATTGTACAACAGGTAACGTCTTTGTCTATCGTTTCAAAAAAAACAGTGGCATTTATTTTACGACTCAACTCATCTACTACTTGCAACCCTAACCCTTGCCATAATTGTTGAGAAGTTTGTGTTACTGTCAAAATATTTTGATAGTCCTTTTGAGTAAAGAGCTTTCCCCTGTTCTTAATTTGAATATAGTTAACAATACTATTGGCAGAAACATTACAGCTAATTGAAATAAACTCATTCTCCGGAGAAGCTTTAATGGCATTGTGCAATACGTTTCTCAATATTGCCAGTAAAAAATTTGCGTCCGTTTCTATAGTGATCAATTGATCGGATGCAATTTGATTATCTATCTGCAAATTCTTTTCTACGATCAAAGGCTTCATCAGGTTTATACATTGCGTTATTACAGTAGTTACATCTACCAACGACCTTACTGTAGTAAAAGATTGCATTTGGGTTTTACTCCAGGTCAGCAATGCTTCCATACTTTCCAATAAATTAGCTGCACCTAATTGAATTTGGCGATCGTATTCCAATCGTTTTTGTAAGGTTAATGTGGCGCCTTTTGCTTCCTGTAGTTTTAGTACATGATATAATTGTGAGATAGGCGAACGCAGATCATGGCTAACAATAGCAAACAATTTAGATTTAGTGTGGTTGGCTTCTTCTAATTGTTGATTCAATTTATTCAACTCTTCATTTTGCTTATCCAACTGGCGAGCTGTTTTCCGGATATTATGATAAAAGAAGATCAATAATCCAACTAAGCTCAACAAAATAACAATTCCTGAAAAAAGCCAGGTTCTTTGTTGTTGGTTATACTTAAGAAGAATATTCTGAGTATTGATTTCGTCCTGCTTTATCCTGTTTTGGTATTTATCTTCTGCATCAGAAGCGATATCACGCATATTTAAATAAATCAGACTATCCGAGATATCAAGCGCCTGTTTATTGTAAACCAAGATCGAATCGAAATTCCTTATGCCTTCATAACATTTTCTAATGCCCTGTAATAAAAACTGTTGCTCTTTTAAGTTTAAAAAACTTCTTACGGGCAATACAGATTTCAATATAGGTAACGCTTTTGTAAACTTTCCTTCCCGCAAATACAAAGAGCCTTCCAGCCACTTTACCTGATACCCTGCAATGGGGTCACTAAGATCTTTGCCATATTTTGCTCCTTCTTTTTGATACCCCCAATAACGTGACGGGTTTTTTCCAGGGCTAAAAAAGTTAACATTTGCCAAATTATTGTAGGCAAACATCAAATACAAATTAAAATTGTAACCGCTTGTACTCGCAAGATTTTCCAGGCTATCTTTATAACATCTTTTAATATCTTCTCTATTTGGAGATGAATAGGAATACAATGCCATGCCTGAATAATACAGCCCTAATGCACACACATTATTCTTAATCCAGTTGCGAGACTCTTTAATCAACGTCAATCCTTCTTTTACTTCGGTTTCTGTTGCTTTGGTATTTGTTCCATATAAATAATTCATAGTTGAATAAACATATCCCATCAGCATGTAGCAGTTACCTATATTGGCGGAATCTTCATTAGTACAAGTGCCCATACTATATTGCTTTATGGCACTGCGTAAATAGAATAAAGCCATTTGCTTTCGTTCTGAATTTATATAATACATACCCGTTGAATACATTAGCAAAGCCTGTGTTCGTGGAGATAAGTTATTGGTATCAACTACACTCATTATATTATACAGGCTATCTATTTCTTTCCTGTACAAACGACTACCTAAGAAATACAATCTGAATAAATTTTGTAATTGTGATACTTTCAAATTTTTGTCATTGGCTTTATTGGCTAACGTACATGCAATTTTTGCATAATAAATGCTTGAATCAAAATGAAATGAATAGACGTACGTATTGGAGATCACTCTATATAATTCTGAGTGTATAGCATAGTTTCTATCTGTCATAGAACTTGCAGTTGCCAATAGTTCATATCGATATTTTTCTTCCTGCTTAAGAGTAGCCTTTGTATCAAGTGCTAACAATGTAGTTGTATATGCCGGTTTATTATTTATAGAAGTTGTACATGAAAACATGTAAAAAGCAATAACAGCGGTGAGAGCAATGTATTGCAAAATCTTACGTTTCAAAACATTACTTTGTTTCATAACAAAGTGCAAATAAAATTGAGTAAAATCTTACCCTAAGCGCTTTTTAAATATAGAGTGATCGCTTCGCTGCGGGTTCTTACGTGAAGCTTTTCATAGATATTCCGGGCATGCTTTTTTACAGTATCTATTGTTATATCAAGCTTTGCTGCTATTTCTTTATATAAAAGTCCATCTGCCAAAAGCCGCAATACCTGATATTGTTTTTCGGATAGTGCTTTAAATTTAGCTGCCCCATCACTTTTATTAAAGTAGGAAAAAAGCTTTCGGGCAATTTCAGGCGATACGGGAGATCCTCCATCGAAAATATTATATAAAGCTTTTTTTAAGTTCTCGTGGCTGTCACTTTTAAGAAGGTATCCATCGGCTCCGGCCTTTAAGGCATCAAATAAAACATCATCATCGGTACAATTAGATAAAACTAAAAATTGAGTTTTAGGGCTTTGATATTTTAGCTTTGCAATTGCCTGTACGCCGCTTATTCCCGGCAAGCCCAAATCCATGATAACTACATCAGCCGACAATTTTGGAAATTGTTCAATCAATTCTTCAGCGGATTGAAATTGCCCGACTATTTCAACATTATTCAAATCTTTTAAAACCCAATCAATCGTATCTAAATAAATACGTTCATCATCTACTATAGCAACGCGTCTCATAAATTACAGAATTTGTTATTTAAAAAGCCATCTTTTTACAATATGTAAGGTAGTTTAATTTGCTATAAACCAAAACCGATTGCGACTTACAATGACTTTTATCAACTACTTTTTTGTGTAGTATGACAAGTTCAATTGGATTAATATCCACTTTTGTTACATGAAATTTATACTTACATCATTTTTTTGTATCCCGCTATTTTTTTTATTGTTATTATCTTCTAATAGCTACGCTCAGCAAATTTCTATTTTCAATATTTCAGGAAAAGTAATAGATGAACAAAGTGGAAAGGCACTTGGCGATGTAACCATTCAGGTGAGCGGAAAAAACAAAACAACCGTTACTGATAGTAACGGACTATTTTCCATTACTGCTGTTAATAAAGAGTATACATTGATATTCTCGCATATATCCTATCAGACAAAAAAGATACTACTAAAGAAAAAAGCTTTTTTAACTATTGTCATGGCAAAAAAAAACACTGTATTAAATGATATAGTGGTACTTGGTTATAGTACGCAATTAAAAAACTTAGTAACCGGCTCAACAGTTACTTTAAAGAATAAGGATATAACAAGGGCGCCCATAGCAAGCACAGTCAATACTTTGCAAGGTATTACTCCTGGACTTACAAGCATACAAACAAGTGGCATGCCCGGCTCAGACAAAGCATCCATAAACATAAGAGGCTTTGGAGACCCTCTTATAATAGTAGATGGCGTACAAATGTCGTTTAACAATATTGATGTTAACCAAATTGAATCCATCAGCATTTTAAAAGATGCTTCAGCTTCCATATATGGCGCCAGAGGTGGCAATGGAATTATTGTAGTTACAACCAAACGTGGACAAAATCAAAAGCCTGTTATCGCTTTAAACTCTTCAGTTACACTACAAGGCGTTACCAAAATTTTAAAGCCTCCGAGTTCGGGCGAGTTAGCTACGATGCGACTGGAACAGTATTTACAAAGCGGGCAATCTGGCAGCGCCCCTTTTACGCAAGCAGACATTGATAAATATTTTTCGGGTAACGATCCCGCCTACCCCAACACAGATTGGTACAATAGCCTTTTCAGAAACGATGCGCCTCAAACCAATAATGCTATTTCAATTAATGGCGGCAATGATAGAACAAAGTTTTTTGGGTTATTAGCTTATACGGATCAAAAAACAATGATCAAAACCAATGGCGGACAATACCAGCGTTACAATGCACAATCAAATGTTGATACAAAGATTGCGGATAACCTTTTGTTTTCTTTAGACTTTGCTGCCATTTTTGAAGACAGCTATTTTCCTGTTAGAGGATTGCAGAATGGCGGTTCATTCTGGAATGATTATTATTTAACTCAGCCGTGGTATCCTGTTTCACTTCCGGACGCATCTAAAATTTCTTATGGAGGTATCACTACCGGAAGCTTAGCGGCTGTAAGTAATACAAGTATTGCCGGTTATAATAAATCCGAAAATCAATTTTTGAAAGGAGCTGTCACATTGAATTACGCCATCAAACCTATTAAGGGACTTAAGGCAAAAGCAATGATCAATTATAACAGTTATACCGTTTATACAAAACGATTTAATAAACCGTATGTTTTCTATACTTATAATCCAAACTCTAAAGTTTATACGCAAACAGGTAGCTTTAGTCAAAGCAGTGTGGCGGAAGGGTATTATAAAAATGCTGACATTACCCAACAATACTCTTTTACCTATGAAAGAACATTTAAAGATCATTACTTAAACATCCTGGCGTTAATTGAAAGTATAGACATTGATAGTACTAATTTTCAAGCTTCACGTATTAACCTGCTTACTCCCTTAATAGACCAGTTATTTGTTGGAAGCGCTAACGGACAAAATACTTATGGCTCTGCAAATGAAAATGGGCGCTTTAGTTATGTAGGAAGAATTAATTATAGATACAAGAATAAATATTTATTAGAGGTTATCTTTAGAGCAGATGCTTCTGCCAAGTTTTCTTCACAAAACAGGTGGGGTTATTTCCCCGGTGCAACTGCCGGCTGGATACTTTCCAAGGAAAGATTCATGAACACCATTTCATGGATCGACAATTTAAAGCTACGTTTTAGCTATGGCAGATCGGGCAATGACAATGTAGGCAATTTCCAATACCTTTCTAACTATGTTCCCGGAGGAAATATAGTTTTGAATGGAGCTTCCTTATCGGGCATCTACCTTACGAACCTGGCAAATCCTTTATTAACCTGGGAAGAGATAGAAATATATAATGCAGGTATTGATCTTGAATTGCATGATCGTATTGTGTATGGTTCTATAGATATTTTTAAACGTAACCGGCATGGCATTCCTGCAACAAGAGTCATTTCTTTTCCATCTACATTTGGAGCCACACTTCCCCAGGAAAATTTAAACAGCTTAACCGACAGAGGCTTTGAATTGCTTATAGGCGCATCCAAAACATATAAAGATATCAGCTTTGATATTTCAGCAAATATCTCGTGGAGCCGTGCAAAATGGACACAGTACGATGAACCTCTTTATACAGATGCCAATGAAAAAAATGTGTATCAAAAAACAGGGCAATGGACAGATAAAGTTATGGGCTATGTATCGGATGGGTTATTTACAAGTAAAGAACAAATAAATACTCTCCCTTATAAATATTATGGATTAAGCAGTAATACTCAATTGAATCCCGGTGATATTATTTATAAAGATCTAAATGGTGATGCAATATTGAATTGGAAAGATCAGCGTGAGATCGGCCAAGGAGTTATGCCGCATTGGATGTACGGTATTATTACAAAGATCAATTATAAGCAACTGGATATTTATTGTTTGTGGCAGGGCGCATGGGGATATTCAACATTGATCAATCTCACTCAATTTCCGAATGAAAAAGAATATGAGCTAAGATGGAATCAAACAACCAATAATGCCAATGCGCTTATACCTCGTTTAGGCGGCGCAGCAACAAATGACTATATATCGGATTATAATTATAAAAACACCTCATACATCCGTTTAAAAACAATCTCCATCGGGTATCAGTTACCTGAAAAGTTACTGCAGAAAATAAAGATGCAAGCGGCAAGATTATATGTTGCAGGAATAAATCTTTTAACCTTTAGCACGCTGGATAAATATGGAGTTGATCCAGAGATCCAATCAGGTAGTATTTCTGTATATCCCCAGCAACGTACAATAAGTGTGGGACTGAATTTATCATTTTAACCTAATCAAAGAAAATGAAATATCTATTTTATTTATCAGCAGCAATTATCATATTAACAAGTTGTACGAAAATTTTAGACAAAACGCCGCTTAATACCATTAATGATGAGGTAGTTTGGAACGATACTACTTTAATAAATGCTTTTTTAGCTGAGCAGTATGCACTTTCTTCGGTTTTTGTAAATGGATGTTCCGAATACATTCAAAGCGGCACCACAAGCTCTCCTATAAGAGGCAGCATAGCATGGAATCCCTCCCATATAGATTATTTATACAATTCCGAACAAGGTGCAGGGTTTACCATAGTAAATGACCTGTCGGACGAAAGCAAACCTGTATGGAATATATGCGGCATAGCGGATAAAGTTAAAGCGAATGGAATTACACCTGAAGGCGGCGTATTGGAATGGTGGGATAATGGATATTACATTATTCGGAATCTCAATCAATTTATTCAGCGTGTACCCGCCAGCCCAATGGAGGCTGCAATAGCCAAAACACGTATTGCAGAAGCTAGGTTTTTAAGAGCTTTTCAATACTTTGAAATGGTGAAACGATATGGAGGTGTACCACTTATTATTGCTGTACAAAACTTAACCGACCCGACTGATTTACTTTATCCAAAACGAAATACAGAGCAGGAAGTTTATGATTTTATCATTAGTGAATTAGAAACAATAAAAAACGATCTGCCCGTAACAAATTACAGTCGTGCTTCTAAAACAGCAGCCTTGGCGTTGGAATCAAGAGCTGCATTGTATGCCGGCTCTATTGCAAAATATGGAACGATACAATTAGATGGATTGATTGGCATTTCTTCAACTGCAGCAAACCGTTATTTTGAAATAGCATATGCAACAGCGGATTCTATCATTCAATCACACACCAACAGTTTATACAATGCCAATTCAAACAAAGCGATGAATTTTAGAGAACTTTTTTTAGTGAAGCACAACCCGGAAATGATCTTTGTAAAAGAACATAATTTCACCAGTGCATTAAGTGGCGGCGGCGCTGCCTGGAGTTACGATTTTGTTCAACGCCCTAAACCTCATGCATGGGATCTGGGTATGGCTGAAGGTGCTTATCTGGAAATGGCTGAAGCATTTCAATTAATAAATGGCAGCCCAGGAAAATTAGACAGGAATGCCATCCAGCAAGGCCTATGGGCAATGGATGATTTATGGAAAGATAAAGATCCTCGCTTTTTTGCAACACTGTATACACAGGGAACTTTATGGCAGGGCGGTAAAATTGATTTTCATAAAGGTTTGCTAACACCAACGAATACACTATTTGAAAACAAAGCAGACGCATACAATGGAGTTGCTGCCTGGGGAAATCAAAATATCAGCGGCGATTTTGGAACAGGCTTTGGCGTATTAAAATACCTGGACGAGAGCAATGCTATTGGAACTACGTGGTCCAATTCCGGCAGCGATTATATTATTTTTCGATATGCTGAGGTATTGTTGAATTTTGCTGAGGCTGCGATGGAATTAGGAAAAAGCAGTGATGCATTGGATGCGATCAACCAGGTACGCAACAGAGCCGGCATTACTCCTCTTACTGCAGTTACAATGAATAATGTACGGCAGGAAAGAAGAGTGGAATTAGCTTTTGAAGGACATCGCTATTGGGATGTAAGAAGATGGCGAATTGCAGAAGAGGTATTATCCGGATCGAATTCAGGCTTACGCTATATTTTGGATTACGCCACAGGAAAATACCAAATCAGGGTATTAACGGATATTGATGGAACGAACAATAAGCCCAACTTTACCTCAGCAGAATACTATTTTCCTATAACACTTAAACGTATTGCGGCAAATCCAAACCTTTTAGAGAATATTGGTTATTGAAAAGGATCACTTCTTTTTTAGTACAATGCCTATTGTAAAATTCAATCCCCTGGGCAAGAAATTAAACGGCATACCTTTTACTTCAACCACCGTAAAATGTTTTCTTAATTGTGAAAGCAGCACTTCATAATCAAACCCTTTATGAGAAGCTATTTTACTTCTTTCTATTTTATCCAGGCGTCCTAAAAATGCGTTTACAAATTCTTTAAACGTATAATGATCAGATATAGGCTTGCCTAATATTTTTTTTGCCAGATGTTTTACAACCAGGATAATTCCTTTTTCATTAGGAACTGTTATAAAAGAATATTGTTTTGTTGCAGCGGCTAACTTTTCAATATAAGCCTCTTCCATGCCCGGCACATGTTCCAATGTTTCCATGCAAATAGAGATGTCAAATAAATTTCCTTCCACATTAAATTTTGAAGGCTCATCGCAAAATAAGAAATGATAATTTCCCTTACCCTTCCATTTACTTTCAGCTATTGATAAAGCATTTTCCCAATTGGCATCATAGCCATAATAAGTAGCAGGTGTATGAGGTAAAAATTCTAGTACTTTTCCATCATAGCAGCCTAATTCAACAACAGCATCTGCGCCAGCAGCGTACTTATTTATTTTTTCTTTTAACCAGAAAAAACGTTTATAATGTATTTTACTTGTAAGCCCTTTTTTTGCGAATAGTCTTTCGTTATATGATTCCTCAAACACTAAGGCTTTGCCATCTTTTGTCGACATTGGAGGTTATTTATGGTGCATTATTTAGCGGCTAATTTACTTTTTCTTATCCCATAACTAAAATAAATTATTAAACCTATCGCCAGCCAGATCACAAAACGCCACCAATTAGTGTGACTTTCCTGAGACATTAAGTAAAAGCAACTTAGCAAACCAAGTACGGGTATAAGAGAAAAGTTTTTGATAAACGTATAAATGCTTACAATAATTGCAACAATAAAAAATATTATCATTGGCACTCCTTCCTTAGTTAATAAACTACTATAATACCCCGGTACTTTTATATAAACCCATGCAAAAATTGCAAATAAAAATATAGGCACAATGTACTTCCCATTTATGTATGGTACTTTAAACTTACTTTCCGGTTTATCTTTTTGATTTTGCAATACCAACACACCACCGCAAACCAATACAAATGCAAACAAGGTTCCGATACTGGTCAATGCGATCACTACATCCAGGTTTAAAAATAAAGCAGGTACTGCTACCACAAAACCTGTAACAATAGTAGAAAAAGAAGGTGTTTTATATTTAGGATGAATACGTGAAAATACTTTCGGCAATAATCCATCTCTGCTCATGCTCATCCATATTCTTGGCTGTCCTAATTGGTATACCAGCAATACAGATGCGATAACAATAATGGCGCTTACCGAAATTACACCTGCAATAATATTGGATATGGCAGAATTTTGATCTTTGAATACAAAAGCCAAAGGATCCGCTACATTTAACTTTGAGAAGTTAGTCATGCCCGTTAGTACCAGCACCAGCACTACGTACAAACCTGTACAGATGAGCAGCGTATTGAACATGGCCTTTGGCAGATCATTTTGCGCATTCTTACATTCTTCTGCAGTAGTAGAAATAGCATCAAAACCGATATAGGCAAAGAACACTGCCGACACCCCACTCATCACTCCTTTAAAACCATTTGGCATGAACGGATGCCAATTTACCGGGTGTACATAAAATGCGCCGCCAACAATCACCAATAAGATGATCACCAGCTTTGTATATACCATTATATTGTTCGCTGTTCTGGATTCCTTGATTCCCACATACACTACATACGTAATAATAACAACGATCAACAACGCAGGAATATTCATTATTAATCTTAATCCGCCAAGCGTAGGCGCATTCATCCAGGCATAATATGCATTTTGAACGCTGTCGCTTAAAGATCCAATAGATTGATGTTGCGCCAAAGAACTTATTGCATCCTTGTAACCATTGTGTGCCGTTACATAATCCATCGTTATCCATTGTGGCAGATAAACGCCAAACCCTTTTAACACCTGTACAAAATATTGACTCCATGAAATGGCTACTGCAATATTACCGATAGCATATTCCATTAACAGGTCCCAACCGATTATCCAGGCAAATATTTCACCAAAGGCGACATAAGAATAAGTATAAGCGCTGCCCGAAACGGGAACTGTGCTTGCAAACTCGGCATAACAATAAGCTGCAAAGCCACAGGCAACAGCTGTAAAGAGAAATAGCAGGATAACTGCAGGCCCGCCATGATAGCTTGCAGTACCAATTGCAGTAAATACACCCGTACCAATTACTGCAGCAATACCTAAAAAGGTAAGATCTTTTACTCCCAATACTTTTCGTAAGCTGCTATTACCACCATGACCATCTCCTGCTCCTTCCTCTGCATCTTTTAAAATAACTGCAATAGATTTTTTACGGAATAAAGAACCTGCCATAAACAGTAATTTGATTGAGAAGTAAATTAAGGAATTTTATTGAAGCTAGGGTTCTAACAATTCAGGTTTTATTCTCACTATACCTGAACATTAATTATACTGTCAGTCTGAGCTTGTCGATTTGTTTGTTGAAGAAATCTACCCTTACTTATCTCTCTTGATCAAAAACTCAGCCAGTTCAATTAAAGGTTGTTTGCGTATTCCAAGCACTGCTACCTCATCTAAATGTGTAAGTGCTTTTTGAAGATAAGTTTCTTTTAATTCGTTTGCCCATATATCGGCTTTACAATCGCGGAATATTTGTAATACTTTTTCAACTTTATCAGTAGGATTTTCATTCATTAATCGCTGCAATTCTTTCTTTTGAACATCTGCAGCTGTTTCCAAAGCACGAATGACCAAAAATGTTTTTTTATTAGCGATGATGTCACCTCCCGGCTGTTTACCCACCAATGCAGGATCACCGAACGCGTCTAAATAATCATCCTGTATTTGAAACGCAATGCCGAGATTCTTACCAAACTCATATACCAGCTTTTGATTACCTTCTCTTGCACCACCTAATATAGTTCCCAGTTGCATGCTGGCTGCTAATAGAACAGATGTTTTTAAGGTGATCATGTTTAAGTATTCCTCAAAACTTACTGTTTCTTTTTTTTCAAAATCCATATCCAATTGCTGCCCTTCACAAACTTCACGGGCTGTTCTATTAAATACATTTAATATCCTGGCAAGATAATCACCTTTCATTCTTATCAAACTATCATAAGCCTGTACCAGCATCACGTCTCCTGCGAGTAATGCAGTAGATTCGCCATATTTGGTATGCACTGTTTCAAAGCCACGACGAAGCGGTGCTTTATCCATAATATCATCATGTATCAAACTGAAATTATGAAACAGCTCTACCGAAGTAGCTACATAATATGCATCGGGAACAATATCTGCAAACAATTCATTACCCATCAGCACACAAACCGGACGTACCCGCTTACCGCCAATACCTAAAATATATTGTGTAGGATCGTATAGAGTTGGCGTATGTTCAGGGAAATGCCGCTTATTAAATTTTTCTTCGAATAGGCGTGACAGTTGGACGAAAGAATGCATTTATAATTAAGAATTAATAATTAGCAATTAATAATTTATCTGTTTGCCAAAGACTATGATTGCAGTACTATTTATTAGTCTTTGCTTTTTTGCCTTTTGCTTTTTCTTCATTTGGTGGTACCCAATGATAATCGAGTTGTCGCTTTTCAAGGTTGGCTGCTACTACTTTTATTTTTATCTTATCTCCCATCCTGAATTTTTGACGGGTGCGCATTCCTACCAATGAATAATCTGCCGTATCGTGCCTGAAGTCATCATAATCCATCAGGTCTCTCGTACTCACCAAACCTTCACATTTATGCTCGATAGTTTCAACCCAAAAACCAAAAGCCGCTACACCACTGATGATCCCGTCAAATTCATCTCCTACAAAATTCTGCATAAACTCTACCTGCTTGTATTTATTACCGGCACGTTCGCACTCCATTGCCTTGCGCTCCATATCGCTGCAATGCTTACATTTTTCTTCCATCTTTTTATCGATCTTCACCTGCTTATCCAAACATTCCTGTAGAATGCGATGTACCATTACATCGGGATAGCGACGGATAGGTGATGTAAAATGACAATAATGTTCAAATCCTAAACCATAGTGACCGATATTTTCCGATGTATAAATTGCTTTAGCCATTGTACGAATACCTAATTGCTCCAATACATGCTGTTCTGGTTTTCCGTTAACTTCCTTCAACATGTTATTAAAAGAACGAGCTACTGCTTCTTCATCATTCATATCAAACTTATACCCGAACTTTTTTGCAAACGCAACAAAAGGCAGTAGTTTTTCTTGATCAGGTGTATCGTGAATTCGATATGGAAAAGGAATTTCTTTTTTGTTCACTTTAATTTTTGAAACATATTCTGCGACAGCACGATTCGCTAACAACATGAACTCTTCTATCAGTTGATGAGCTTCTTTACTTTCTTTAATAACAATACCAATTGGTTTGCCTTTTTCATCCAGCTTAAATTTTACTTCCTGCGAAGAAAAATTAATAGCGCCATTGGCAAAACGATCTTTTCTGAATTTCTGTGCCAACTGGTTCATCATTAAAATGATCTTACTATGATCACCTTCCCGCTTTTCAATGATATCCTGTACTTCTTCATAAGTAAACCGACGATCGCTATGAATCACGGTTCTCCCGATCCATGTATGCTTTATTTCTGCTTTTTGATTGATCTGGAACACTGCAGAGAAAGTATATTTATCTTCGTTAGGCCGTAAGGAACATAACTCATTAGAAATCTTTTCCGGCAGCATGGGATTTACTCTATCCGGTAAATACACGCTCGTAGCCCGTTCATAAGCGGTTTCATCTAAAATGCTTCCCGGTGTTACAAAATGACTAACGTCTGCAATGTGCACTCCTATTTCATATACTTCATCATTTGTTTTACGTACAGAAATAGCATCATCAAAATCTTTTGCATCAAACGGATCGATCGTAAATGTCAACACTTCTCTAAAATCTTTACGACGCTTAAGCTCTTCCGGGGTGATCGTTTCTGATAATTTATTGGCTTCATTCAACACCTCATCATTAAATGCTAAAGGAAATCCCGCTTCAATTAATATTTCTTTCATCGCCAGGTCAGACCTGTCTTCCGCCTTGATCACCGACATTACTACGCCTTCCGGTTTTTTATTGTCTTTATCCCATTTTAATAAACGCACTACCACCCTGTCTTTATCAACAGCACCATTCAGATGGTCTGCACTTATATAAAAATCAGGAACCGGCTTAGTAGCATCTGGAATAAAAAATGCAAAATTTTTACTTCCCTGTATATTGCCGACAAATTCAGACTTTCTTCTTTCTACCACTTCTGTTATCTTACCTTCCACCCTCTTGCCGATCTTACCGCCGGTTGCTATCTGCACCCTAACGGTATCTCCGTCAAACGCCCTGTTAAAGTCATGCGGACGAACTAAAATATCTTTTTCCATTCCTTCCACCACTACAAAACCCATTCCGCTGCGTGAAATATCCAACACACCTTTTACTATCAGCACCTGCGATGATGATTTCTTATCTTTCTTTTTGGTCTTTTTACTCACTTTTTATTTTTTACTTTTATTTTTTTGTTACCGACATTTTCGCTTTCCTCAACATCGTTGTGTTACTCACTTGTACGGCATACCATTATTCTTTAATTATCAATTCTCCTTTGCAATGTACGCAAACAATTTTTTGTACCTTCAATTAAATATCATTTATGCAAAGCTACGATACAGTCACCGATGCTTTAAACGGTTTAAAAGCGAAAGGGTATACAACAGATTTCAATATTGCATTCGATAAGCTTATCTGTTCTTCCACCAACGTTTGTCTTACTCCCGGTGAATTTGAGATCACAGAAGTATATCGTTTTGAAGGCGAGACCAATCCTTCGGATGAAGAAGTAGTATATGCTGTAGAATCTAAGAATGGCGATATGAAAGGAACTTTAGTAAGTGCATTTGGAATTTATTCTGATGCTGTTTCTGATGATCTGCTGAAGAAATTAACGATACATAAATGAGCTTTGATCTTAGAGAAGAAATCTTAAAAGAGCACTCCAAAACCCAACGCGACAAAATAGTGAATTGGGTTGGTAATTCACAAAAACGTTTCAATCAGCTGTTTTATCTTTTTTTAAATGATGAATACCGTGTTGTTCAACGAGCAGCATGGGCGGTTAGTTATGCTGTTGGTATACATCCGGAATTTATAAAAGACAATTTTGGCAAGCTGGTTCAAAATCTTAAGAAGCCAAACCTGCACGACGCTGTTAAGCGTAATTCTATCCGGCTTCTGCAACATGTTGCTATTCCTAAAAAATATCATGGCGATATTATGAGCACTTGTTTCGATTACCTTCAATCGCCAAACGAAGCCGTTGCTATTAAAGCATTTTCATTAACGGTGTTGCACAATCTATCCAAACAATATCCTGAAATAGTACCCGAAATAAAATTATTGATTGAAGAACAATTACCGCATCAAACCGCTGCATTTAAAAGCAGGGCGAAGAAGATAATTAATTACAAGGATTGATCACATTGTATTCTTCCTTTAGTTCCATTACCTCTTTTGTTCCATCAGGACGTGCATATGTAATTTTAACAGGCACAATGTACTTGCCTGTAGTTACAGGTGCTTTGAAATTACAAACTGCAACTCCATCTTGATCTAGTGGTATCTTTTGTTTGTTAATATAAATATCAGGGTTTGCGGCATCGTTGAATTCTCCAATCCCTGCAGTAACGGTAACCTCCTCTCCGGGTTTTACATATTGGTTATCTACAACCGCTATAGCTTTGGTTTTTAAATAATAATCAACAATTACCGAAGTTTTGTATTCATAAAATTTAAAGAAAGAATTTTCAATAATTCCACAATCATATTTCAATTTATTTATCATGGCAAGTGCTACAATAGGAGAAACATTAGAGATCAAACCTGCATCCTTATTCAATGAATTTAATATCTCATTATTGGAGAATTCCTTTGTTAATGCACTATCCAATCCAAGTAATTGTTTCCGGTACTTCAATAATTTTTCACTCAACTTTGCGCTCTCATTTTGCCTGTCAAATAGCACAGTGAACGAGTTCGCATTAAGCATTTGTTTATGATCAACCTGGATGTAAGCTTCCGATTGCAACGTTTTTGCTAAGTCATCTAAATAACCGGTAATACTTTTTGAAAATTTCTTTACAGAATCTACTGTAGGAAGATAAAGCAAGGCTTTCTCACGACTTATTACATCATAGGTTTTATTTAGATATTCCTGGTATAGCTCATCGTTATCCTCGATAATAATTTTATTGGCATTTATAAAAGTATTATTCAACGCCTCAAATACTAACAGGTCATTATTATTTTTATTTGTACAAGATAAAACTCCCAAAACAGGAATTAATAAAATAAGAAATAAACTTTTAAATAAAAGAAAACGTTGCATAGGTTTTCTTTTAAAAATATAAACTAGATATCAAAAGAATCGTTAAAGATAGACGCTACTTCTCCGGTTCCATAAATATTAACCGTAAGTTCTGATCATAAGTAAGATAATTATACAGCCAATTCAAAAAGATAAAGAATCTATTCTTTACGCCCAATGTCAGCATTAAATGTATACCCATCCAGATCATCCATGCTATAAATCCTTTAAAATGCAATTTAGGTTTGGATAGATCGACTACTGCCAAATTACGCCCAACAGTAGCCATCGTGCCTTTATCTACGTAACTAAAATCTTTCATCGGTTTCCCATTTTGTTGCAGCTGTAAATTCTTTGCCAGCAAGCCACCCTGTTGTATCGCCACAGGTGATAATTGCGGGTGACCGTTAGGATAAGCAGGCTCTTCCATATAGGAAACATCGCCAATTGCATACACATTGCTTAAGCCTTGTACCAAAGAATGTCGATCGGTTTTTATACGGTTTCCTCTTGCTATAAGGTCTTTTTCAATACCTGCAAGAACATTTCCTTTAACACCCGCCGCCCAGATCACTGTAGCTGTTTCTATCGTTTCACCATTTTGCAGCGTTACCTTTTCTCCGTCATAATCTTTTACAATTGTATTCGTCATAACGGTTACGCCTAACTTTTTAAGATAAGCTTCCGAATCAGCAGAAGATTTTTCACTCATTGCAGCTAATGTTTTACCAGAACCTTCCAACAGGTATATCTTCATAGTAGAAAAAGCCAGTTCAGGATAATCTTTCGGCAATACAAATCGACGCATATCTGCAATAGCGCCGCTTAGCTCTACTCCTGTTGGCCCGGCGCCTACAATTACAATATTCATGTATTGCTGTAGCTCTTTCTCATCTTTTATCGATAATGCTTTTTCAAAATTTTGCAATAAGCGATAGCGCAATTGCAACGCTTCTGTGCTGCTTTTCATCGGCAGTGCATGATCTATTAGATTTTGATTGCCGAAGAAATTACTGCCGGCACCGGTAGCGATCACCAATGCATCATAATCAAATTCACCAATGCTGGTTATAATTTTGTTTTCGGCGGTTAGCACTTGTTGTACTTCTGCTACACGAATATGTACATTCTTACTTTTATGAAATATTTTCCGCAAGGGGAAAGAAATATTACTTGCATCCAACCCTGAAGTTGCCACCTGGTAGAACAATGGCTGGAACTGGTGATGATTGAATCTATCTATTAATGTAATTTCAAAACCTTCTTTGTTACTTAATTCTCTTGCCAATTTTAATCCACCAAATCCTCCTCCTATAATAATAAGTTTCATAAAATTTTCTTTAACAAAATGATAAGATGTAAGTTATTAAAATCAGGGTTACCAAATTGCAATTTCAGTATTAATAATATTTGAGCGCTCCGTAAAATTGCTATATAATTAACACCTAAGTCATTAAGAAGTTTGCTACGAATAACACTTATTTACACTAATGTTTTATTAGTGCTGATTGGGATTATTAGCGGTAAACAGTAACCAAATCATTTTTCATTACTTCAAAACTTTTGTATGCAAACAAAATATTTGCCAATAATCGGCATGGCCATTCTATTGTATAGTTGCGGCGGCTATCAAACAAGTCCCGGACCGGAATATTCTACCGCAAAAGCTACAGCCGATTCAGCTACAACTTTATCCTCTTCTGCAGCAGTAGAAAAAACAACGGATGCCGAGCAAAAATTCATTCGCACTGCCGATATTAAATTCAAAGTAAAAGATGCCGTTGCCGCTACGTATACTATTGAAGATGTAGTGAACCAACAAGGCGGCTTTGTAACGTACACTAATCTTAAAAGCGATGTAAGCAATGTGAATTCCGTACAGGTAAACAGCGACAGCACCTTGGAAACAACCCATTTTACCGTTAATAACACCATGACCATTCGTGTACCCAATACCCGGCTGGACACTACTTTAAAATCCATTGCATCCCTAGTCGGCTTTCTTGATTACCGTCTTATTAAAGCAGATGATGTTTCATTACAATTACTGTCAAACGACCTGACACAAAAGCGATACACTAAAACTCAGGAACGCCTGACAACGGCTATCGATACACGAGGAAAGAAACTGGGTGAAACTGCCAATGCAGAAGAAATATTATCTGATAAGCAGGAACAATCCGACAATGCGTATATCAATACTCTATCCTTAGTGAATCAGATTAAATACAGTACCGTCACGTTGTATCTCTATCAAAACCCATCTATCAAAACACAGATGCTGGCAATTGAAAAAACAATTGAACCTTATCAACCCGGATTGGGCACACAATTACTTGTTTCTTTAAAAGACGGATGGGAAATTATTGAAGCGATCGTTGTATTTTTTGTACGCTTCTGGGGATTGATATTGGCAGCGGCTATTGGCTGGAGCATTTACAGAATTTACTTTGCCAAACAAAAGATCAAAGTCTAAACAATTAAATTTATGGATTGATCCATTATATGTATCTTATTCCTTAATCTAACAATCTACATTTATGAAAAAGTATATCGTCTATTGCACCATACTTGTTGCAATATTGTTCTCCTGTAAAGACAAAACCCATAACAGATCTAACCTAAACACCAACAATCTTACCAGCAGCTTCATCACGTTAAAAGCAGATTCTTCGTATACATTAAAGACTTCTAAAGGTGCTATTTTAAAAATTCCTGCCAATGCTTTTGATGCGCCTGCAGGAAGCGAAATAAAACTGGAATTAAAAGAAGCTTATAGCATGCAGGATATTTTATTAGCCGGGCTAACGACCCGTAGCAATGGTAAATTATTGCAGAGTGGCGGCATGTTATACATCAATGCAAAAGCAAACGATAAAGATCTTTCTATTGTAAAGCCAATCACTGCCGAAATTCCAACGGATAATTACAATGATTCCATGAAGGTTTTTAAAGGTGAAGTAAAAGATGATAGTACTATTAACTGGGTTGATCCTAAGCCTTTAGATACTTCCATCGCATTTGAAAACACCTTATTGCTGGATGAACTTTTTAAAACCCAATGTGGAGCATGTCATAAAGCTCAGGAGGACTTTACAGGACCTGCATTAGTTCATTGCAGAGATAGAGAACCTGATCCTGAATGGGCTTATCGCTTTGTAAATAATACCAATAAGATGCTCTCCACCGATCCTTATGCTAAAGCCTTGCATGCGAAGTATGCCAGTGTAATGCCTCAATTCAATTTACCAAAAGAGCAAATAAAAATGCTTTTAGATTATTGTGATTTTTATGCGCCCCAAGTACCATCGCAACCTGCCACTACAACCGCTATTGAAGATACATGCTTCACTTATGACACTACTTATATATCACAAAAAGATACAAGTACTATTCAGGTTTTACCAAAGAATGCAACAATAGATGGAGATAGCGTTACTTTTAAACAAAAGTATTACCAGTTTAGTATAGATGCCTGCGGTTGGTATAATATAGATTGCTTTATCAATAACAATATTGACAATATAACAAATGTTTCATTATCTGCGTCTATCCATATTCCTGACAGCGCCTATTATTATGTTCAGCTATGCATACCGGAAAGAAAACTATTAACAGGGGGGCACTATGATAATACATCTAAGAAATACTTTTTTTACAGTTCTGGTGATACTATTCCCCTCATATTAAATGACAATGCAACTATAGTGGTTACAGGAACAGGAGTGGATACATTTTATTATGGTATTGCTAATTTTAAAGTTAGTCCATCACAGGTTATCTCAATCGATGTTCACAAAAGCTCGAAGGAAAACATATTGCAATCAATAAAAAACAATAAGCTTGGCGATCTGAAAATTGACATTGATGCACCTGAAATAGTCACCACACTAAAATTGCAGATAGATACCACATATGTTCAATCTGTTTCTAATACTGATTCATCCGGAAAAGAAGTTAAAATGCAAATAGAAAAAATTCCGTGTACTCTAAAGGACTCAACCGCAACAAAATAAGTTTAGAACTTAGTATTAAAACAAAAAGTCCTGTAAGCTCACACTTACAGGACTTTCTTTTATTACATCAATTCAATTAATACAATAATCTAACCTTGATCGTTCCTTTCACCTCTTTCAACAACTCCACCGCTTCTTTACTCAAACGTTTATCAATATCCAACACTACATAGCCAATCTCATCATTCGTTTTTAAGTATTGCCCGAGGATGTTTATTTTATGTCCGCTTAATTGCGTATTTATTTCGCTCAATACGCCCGGAACATTCTTATGAATATGTAAAATACGATGCGTTCCTTCCTGTGGCGGCAAACTCAAGGCAGGCACCGTGTGAGAACCAAACGTAATACCTTTTTCCAGGTAATTGAATAATTTAGAGCTAACGTCATCACCTATATTGCTTTGCGCTTCCTGCGTGCTGCCACCAATGTGAGGCGTTAACAACACATTGCTTAATCCTTGCAAAGGAGTAGTGAATTTATCGCCGTTCTTTTCAGGTTCCCATGGATATACATCCACCGCTGCACCACTCAAATGTCCTTCCTTTAAATATTTTGCCAGCTCGTCCAGCTCAACTACTTCTCCCCTTGCATAGTTAATTAATATAGAGCCTTTCTTAAAATATTTAAGATTGCTCTTATTGATCATATTCTTGGTGCTGGGTAATTCAGGCACGTGCAATGTAACCACATCCGATTTGCTCAACATTTCTTTCAATGTCTTCACCTGTGTAGCATTTCCCATTGGCAGCTTTGTTTCCACATCGTAAAAGATCACCTTCATGCCTAACGCTTCCGCCAACACGCTGGTCTGGCTACCAATATTTCCATACCCAATAATTCCCAGCGTTTTACCACGCAATTCAAAACTGCCGCTGGCATCTTTTTTCCAAATGCCCTGGTGTGCAGCCTTGTCTTTATCTAAAATTCTTCTTATTAAAATGATCGAAGCTCCGATAACCAGTTCCGCTACGCTGCGGGTATTACTGTAAGGCGCATTGAACACCGCAATGCCATGCTCTGTAGCTGTATTCAGATCAACCTGGTTGGTACCAATACAAAAGCAACCAACAGCTTGTAATTTCGATGCAGCTTCAATTACCTTTTTGGTTAACTGCGTTTTACTGCGAATACCCAGCAAATGCACGTTCTTGATCTCTTTGATCAGCTCTTCTTCTTTTAAAGCCCCTGCCAGTTTCTTTACATTGGCATAACCCGACTCATTAAAGAACTTAACCGCTGTATCACTAATGTTTTCTAGAAAAAGAATGTTGATTTTTTCTTTTGGATAACTTGTTATTTTTTTTTCTGCCATGATTATAGTTCCGTATTTTGCGCAAAGATATTCGATATAAGTTTATTTTCTTTATGTTCTCATCTTTAAAACCAATGTTCAACATCGTTGTGTCACTCACTTCTACTGCTAACCGCTTTTCAACTCTTTTTATACTTGTTACAGCATTATGTATAACAACATCCTGCCATAACAACAAAGCAACCCAAAATGTTGTAAAAACAGATAGCACTCAATATATTCAGTTACCTGAGCCTACTGCCATTTCTGCCAAAGAGCGTAATTATATATTGTCACAAAGCCAGGAATGGTATAATAAATTCCTGCGTAACAGCGGTTTTAATGGCGGCATGATCGTAGCCAAGAATGGTAATATCATCTTCGAAAGATACAATGGCATTGCACACCTGTTCGGCAAAGACACTGTAACCGAGAACACCCCTATGCATGTGGCTTCTATCTCCAAAACATTTACAGGCATGGCTATATTAAAGCTTTGGCAGGATGGCAAGCTGAATTTAGACGATTCGCTCACTAAATACTTTCCCGGCTTTAATTATCCCGGTGTTACCATACGTACTTTATTGGATCATCGCAGCGGACTGCCCAACTATCTTTATTTTATGGAAGATCTTGGTTGGGATAAATCGGTTTTTGTACGTAATAACGATGTACTAACGCAGATGATCAACCGAAAAAGCGAGATAAAAGGTTGCAGCGCCTGCAATACGCATTACGAATACAGCAATACCAACTTTGTTTTATTGGCATTGATAATTGAAAAGATCACCGGTAAAACATTGCCGGAATATTTAAAGGAAACATTCTTTGTTCCGTTGCAAATGAAAAACACCTTTATTTATACGGATGCAGATTCTGCAAAAGCTACTACCAGCTATGACGGCTGGGGAAAGCCTTTTAAATTCGATTTCCTGGATAAAACATACGGCGATAAAAACGTTTTCACTACACCACGCGACCTGTTATTATGGGACAGGGCGCTTTATAGCGGTAAGATATTTAAACCCGAAACATTGCAAGAGGCTTACAAGCCGTACAGCAATGAACATCCGGGTATTAAAAACTATGGGCTAGCCTGGCACATGTACTTATTCCCTAACGGACAAAAAATAATCTACCACAACGGAAGATGGCACGGCAGCAATGCAGTGTTTACCCGCATCATACAAGACTCCGCTACTATTATTGTTATCGGCAACAGGTACGATCGCAATATTTACCGTGCTAAAGAATTAGCCAGCGTCTTTGGCAATTACGGCGAAGATGATAATGAAGAAGGCGAAGGCGGACGGTAATTTCCAATCGATATAACAGCCATTCTATCTAATTACTATACTGATCATTTGTAGCGTTTTTTCTAGTGCCTATAACCGCTGCAATACATTAAATTTGTAGTATCCTTTATTGCGCTGCCTTGCTTGCGGCATGTCATTGTTATTGCATGCTTCATTTAAAATTTGCCATAATGAATTGCCCAAAAAAGAAAATAACTTTTCTTATTTCTTTATTATTCGTCCAATTATTGGGCTGGTCGGCGCTACCCCCTGTTTTTTCCATTCAGCAATTAGATAACCGCAACGGGCTTTCCAACAGTGCCATCAATAATATTTACAGTGATTCTCATAATTTATTATGGATAGCCACCTGGGATGGATTGAATATGTATGACGGCTCCTCTTTTCATGTATTCAATTACAGTCACGAAGCCAACTCAAAAAGCATTGGCAGTAATGTTATTAAACAGGTAATTGAAGATAACCAGCATAATATCTGGGCTTCTACCATTGAAGGTGTTTCCCGGTACAATAGCCAATCAGGGAATTTTTATAATTATTTTTATCACCCGCAGGCAAATGCCAAAATAAGTGAGCAGGAATATTTAATTGCTACAGATAAAACACAATCGGTTTATTGTTTCAATGCACAAATAGGCTTTTGCCATTATGATAATGTACAGGATAAATTCTCAAAGTGTACTATTGATCTTCGCAATAACAAGATCATAAAGTTTGCTTTTAATGCCCGTAACGAATTATATATATTGTACAACGATGGCGTGCTTGGTGTTTATACCGGAAAAGATGGAAAGTTTACGCAAACAAGTTCTTTTCCAAACACCTATTCCATCACTAATTTCTTTATTGCCAACAATACTACCTTTTTTAATACAGCATCGAATGAACTATACGTTGTAAAAAACAATACGCCGCAGCTATTAAACAACTCTCCTGCGCATGCAATAGCATCTATCATCTTTTATCACGATCATTACTTATTATCATCTGCTACAAAAGGACTGACGATACTGGATGCTAATTTCCAATCATCCGATTTTTTACAGAATGAATTGCCTGCATTACAAAACATACACATCACTGCATGGGCTTGCAGCAGCGAAGATATTCTTTGGATAGGCACCGATGGCAGCGGCTTATTAAAGATATATCCAAGCACCAAGCTATTCGGCACCGTTACCATTTCGGATGATAAGCTCGTATACAACAAAGCCGTTCGTTCATTCTGCAAGCAGGATAATAATTTATGGGTTGCCACCAAAGGCAGCGGCATCATTGCATTACAAAACTTCCGGAATAACAATTCATCTACCTATACCAAAACAAACTTTATTGCACCTGCAAGCATCGATAACAATGCAGTGTATGCATTAAAAAATGCAGCTGACGGTTATATATACATTGGTACCGATGCAAAAGGCATTGGTCTGTACGATAAAACATTGAATCGTTTTTATAAATGGAACCAGGTAGAAGGCTTTGATAAGGTACCTGAGTTTGGTTCTGTATACAGCATTCTTCCTGATGATGATGGTAGTTTGTGGATCGGTACCAGCGGTTATGGCCTGATCCATTTGTCCATCAAACGAAACAATAATAAAACACCTTCTATTGTTTATTGCAAACAGTATGTATTTACTAATAGTGATTCGGGGCCTGCCAATGACATCATCTATTCCTTAGCTCCTTATAATAAAACGATGCTATGGGTGGGATGCCGCTATGGAGGCTTGAACCTGCTGGATAAAACCACCATGAAGTTTAAAACCTTTAAAGCCTTCTCTTATGATGGCAGCTTGTCTAACAATGATGTGCTTTCTCTTTTTACCGATAAACAAAACCGCACCTGGATCGGCACCAGCTATGGATTGAACTGGATAGACAATGCAAAAGCTTTGACCGATAAACCCGTGTTTAATAAATTAACTGTTGACAATGGCTTGCCCAATAACACCATTCACGGTGTTGAACAAGATGATGAAGGCAATATCTGGATAAGCACCAACAGCGGATTGGCAAAGCTCAATCATCAAAACCTACAGGTACTTTATTATAAGCAGATCGACGGTTTGCAGAGCAATGAATTTTGTGATGGTGCTGCATGGAAAGATTCAGGGTATCTATTCTTTGGCGGCGTTAATGGCTTTAATCATTTTAAGCCTTTTGATATTAAAGAAACCGCCGGCATGCCCAACCTGTTGATCTATGACATCTCTGTAGGAGAAAAAAAACCGACCAATAATTTTTATGCGCTTAGTCCGGATGCCAACAATCTGTTGCAATTTAATATAGGGCGTTCCAACAATTACTTTGAATGCAATATCAAAGCCATTAGCTTTCTAAATGCAGAAAAATGTGAGTATGCGTATAAACTGCAAGGACATGATAAGAACTGGCATTATATCGGCACTAACAGTAAAATCATTTATGACAACATCTCTCCCGGCAATTATACCTTATTAATAAAATGGACAAACGGTGAAGGCAACTGGACAAAAGAAACCGCCTTCTTTACATTAGAAGTAAAACAATACTGGTGGCTTAGCTGGTATGCATATACGTTATATGCTATAGCGTTTGCCATTGGCTTGTATTACTTTTATCGTTACCGAAAGAACAGGCTGGAAATAAAGCACCAACTAGAGCTGGAACATATTTCAAGAGTGAACGAACAGGAAATGCATCAAAACCGCATGGGCTTGTTTACCAATATTGCACATGAGCTGCAAACGCCGCTTACGTTAATAATGGGTTCTGCAGAACGGTTGTTGCAGAAGAACAGCAAGGAAATGGAAATAAAAAGCAAGCCTTATTTCTTGTCTTCCATTCATCAGCAGGCATCACGACTAACCTACCTTGTTCATCAATTATTGGAGTTCAGAAAACTGGAATCGGGTTTTGTCGGCAATCAATATAGCTACCTGAATATTTCCATCTTATTAACCACATTGGCTGAACCGTTTATAACACTCAGCGGACAAAATAAAAAACGGTACAGCATCAATATACAGGCAGATATGATGGGTTGGGTTGATAAGGACAAGCTGGAAATAATTGTCTTCAATCTTTTATCCAATGCATTTAAACATTCAGCCACCAATGAAGAAATAAATTTCTCGGCGGCGCAAAACCTTACCGGCGGACTGGAGATCACGGTAAGCAATACGGGTGTTTCGCTGAGTGAAGAAACGCTCAATCGTTTATTCAATCAATTTTATACAACAGGTTCTGCCAATGGAACATTCGGCACCGGCATTGGCTTAGCTTTTACCAAGCAACTGGTAGAAATGATGGAAGGACATATAGAAGTAGACAACCATGATAATTGCATTCATTTTAAGATAATGCTGCCGCCGGGCAAAGAACAGCAACTACCTGGTACATTAGCCAATACAAAGCCTTCTTATTTATATGCTGCCGTAACCAACTATGCTTCGCAGCTACCGGAAATCATTTCTAAAGAAGGCAACAAGCAGGCTGCTGTAGAACAGATGCTCGATAATGATAAGCCACGCATATTAATTGCGGAAGACGAAAATGAGATACGCTTTTTATTAAAAGATATTTTAAAGAACGATTACCTGGTATTTGAAGCAGAAGACGGACAAAAGGCATTGCAGATGCTGGACACTGTTAACCCCGACCTTATTATATGCGATGTATTAATGCCGCACATGGGCGGATTAGAGTTTTGCAATACCATTAAAAATTCTCCCCGCTATTGCCACCTTCCGGTTATTATGTTGTCTGCATTGGATAGCGACAATCATCACTTACATGGATACGAAGCCGGTGCTGATGCATATATCGGCAAGCCTTTCCATACAGATTATTTGATCCAGCGGATAAAAAAATTATTGGAATATCGCCGTAAGCTGGTTGCTTTCTTTAAAACCAATAAAGAAGAAGAGAATAACCTGTCTGAGCTTGAATTAACACATACGGATAAGGAATTTTTAAAGCAGGTGGTAAAAGCTATTGAAGACAATATAGCGGATGAAGAGTTTGGCGCAACAGAACTGGAGAAGATATGCTGTTATAGTAAAATGCAATTATACCGTAAAGTAAAAGCGCTTACGGATATGACACCCGGGGAATTTATAAAACATATCCGTTTAAAAAGAGCTGCCCAATTGCTGCAAACTACCAATCTTACTGTTGCAGAGATATTCTATCAAACAGGCTTTAATAATCAATCTTACTTTTTCAGGGAGTTTAAGAAGTATTATAATTGTGCACCGAATGAGTATAGAAATCAACAGGTGAATAATTAGTATTACAACCATGTCGCTCTGCTAAGTGAAACATTCGGATACTTCCGAAATATTGTTGCCTATGGCGGTGAACTTGCGGAAGCATCCGAAAGCTTGCTGCCAACCGCAGGGAACTTTCGGATGCTTTCGAAACCCTCCCGCTAACAGCAGGGAACATTCGGGTCCTTCCGAAACCATCCCGCCAACGGAAGGGAACTTTCGGATGCTTCCGAAACCTTGCTGCCGACAGCGGCGATAGATCATGCAACCTATTCTACCTAAAAATGCAGTATCTTACAATACTCCTCTTTTAAAAAACCTATCGGGCTTAATTTTTCACTGAAATGATATCATAGTACAGTAAAATGATACTATAGTACAGCAAGAAATACATTGATTTTCTTCACTTTGTGTAGCCGGGAAATATATCAGCGAAATTTTATTTCCAACAACGATTGCACTTCCAGACTGCCATTTTCCATTTTATCAAGTCGGTTCAAGTGCATTAAAAAGCAGTTTTCAATACACTATCGTGTATCGTTGACCGTTACAACGCATCCAGTTTTTTGAAATAAGTATTGAATTAAATCAAAGGGGGTTTAAATCAATTACAGGTTATGGGGCATTTGCAGGCTGTTTTATGTTATCGCAAATGCCTTATAGCCAAACCAAGAATGCTTTAATGTAGATATGCTAATAACTATTGTTAACTCTTAAAATTTCAAACAATGAAACGACAGCTCAAAAACTTGCCAATTAACACCACATAACAGTACCGCTTATTTAATCTGTTATGCAGCATACATCTTAATGTATGCTGAAGTTAAAAATCAAAAAAACTAACACAGCATGAAAAAAAATTATCAAACTTTTGTTTTTGCCATAAAACAACAAACCTTTCTTATTCCTGTGGCACTAACTATATTTTCCTTTTTTCTTAGTGCCGGCACGCTGCAAGCTCAAATCGATGTAAATGTCCAAACACAGACCAATGTCAATGTAAACCTGGGTCAGGTTATTGTAAAAGGCGTGGTGCAATCTGCCAACGGCGAAGGACTGGCGGCAGCTTCTATCATAGATAAAAAATCAAACGCCAGCACCGTTTCTGACAATAACGGGGCATTTAGTATTTCTGTTCCGGCAGATGCGATACTAACGATCTCGCATGTAGGTTATAAAGACCAGGATATTGCTGTAGGCGGCAGGTCTGCCCTAAGCATAGTACTGGATGCTGCTCCCAATACATTAAACGATGTGGTGGTGGTAGGTTATACTGCTCAAAAGAAATCATCTATTACCGGGGCTATTGGTACTGTTAACATGGAAGATGCTGACAAACGCAAAGTGCCTGATGTTGCACAGATGTTGCAAGGGCAGGTAGCAGGTGTTCAGGTTACGCAAAGCACGGGTGCTCCCGGCGATCCTATACAGGTAGTGATACGTGGTTCCGGAACTATTTTTAGCGGTAACGATCCTTTATATATAGTAGATGGAGTTCCAACAACGGATATTTCTTTTATCAATCCTACCGATATCGCTTCTATGTCTGTATTGAAAGATGCGGCTTCTGCAGCTTTATACGGTGCAAGAGCGTCGGGCGGTGTGGTAGTAGTTACTACCAAAAGTGGCAGAAAAGGGAAAGCTGTTGTGAATGTAGATTACTATCATGGTTTGCAACAGGTAACCAATCTTCCGCAAATGTTGAATGGCACGCAATACATGGATAAGATGGAAGAAAGCTGGAACAATGCCAACCCCGGCAATGCGTCAGCCAATCCATACACAGCAGATAAAAACAACCCTAATTTAAAATTAGCCAATACCAACTGGCTGGATGAATTATTTACCATCGGGCAAACAGATAATGTAAATGTTTCTGTAAGCGGTGGTTCAGATAAAGTTCAATTCTTTGTAGCAGGTGGCTATTATCATCAAAATGGTATCGTAGTGTATGATAATGACCAATACAATCGTGTTAGCTTCCGCACTAATCTTACTATCAATATAACAGATCGCTTAAAAGTAGGAACCAACCTGCAGGTGGTAAATGCAGTACAGGATGCGCTTTCGTCAAGTGGCGATGCACCCGGTATCATACGTCATGCATTTATTCGTCCTCCGGTGATCGGCGTTTATAAAGATCCTACAGATCCTACTTATTCTGCTGCTGATCCATTTACTGACTTACCGTTTTACGCACAAAACCTTGCAAACAGCAATAACGGAAAATGGGATGCAGGAAGCAACCATTATGAATTTAGTTCAAACCCTGTTGCATTAGCGTATTATACCAATGACAAACGCGGTAACCTGCGCAGCTTTGGAAATGTTTTTGGCGAATATGCTTTCTTAAAGAACAAAGAATTAAAATTTAGAAGCAGCCTGGGATTTGATGCCGATTTCATTCATAATAAAGCGTTCTATCCAAACTTTGGAGATGATGATGGCGGCGGTGGAATTTATAATGGACAAGGAAGAATAAACAGGCCGAACAGCTTAAGCGAAACAAGAGGCTTACAAACAAACATTACCTGGACAAATACACTTAACTACAACAAAAAAATAGGCAAAAATTATCTTAGCGCCTTGTTAGGAACAGAGTATATTTCGGATGATTATTCTTTCATCAGTGGTTCAAGAGTTAGCTATTCTAATCCTGATGCAGCGTATCAATACCTTGGTTTTGGTAGCACTTCAACAGGAATTTACAATGATGGCACGGAAGAAGAGTCAGCGCTGTTCTCAGTTTTCGGCGGCGTTAACTATAACTATGATAGCAGGTATTATTTAAGTGCTAATCTTCGCAGGGATGCTTCCAGCAAATTCACATCAGAACACCAGGTAGCTTATTTCCCTTCGTTCTCCGGTGCATGGAGAATCTCGCAGGAAAGCTTCATGAAGAATTCAAAAGCAGTTTCTGATCTTAAGCTGAGAGCAAGCTGGGGACAATTAGGAAATCAAAATGGGTTAAGCAATTACACCTCCTATCCTATTGTTGATCCTGTTACGAATGCTATCACACGTCTTTCTAATCCTAATTTAAAATGGGAAACTACTACGCAAACAGATGTGGGCTTAGATATGGGTTTTGTTCAAAACAAGCTTACAGCATCATTTGATTATTTCCGGAAAAAAACAACAGACCTGATATTGCCTTTGCAGGTGCCTATACACTTAGGCAACTATAATGCAACAGCGATCAATGCAGGAGAAGTATCTAACAACGGGTATGAAATAACGGTAGGATACCGGAACAATGACCATGCATTCAAATATGCTATCAGTGCAAACTACGCCAATGTTCAAAACGAAGTGAATGCAATGTATACGTATGTACCTAACATCTTCAACGATCCTGTTAGAACAGAAGCCGGGCAACCCGTATTCTCTTACTATGGATATAAAATGGTAGGCATCTATCAAAACCAGTCAGAGATCGATACCTATTTACACGGAGCACCACATGATAATATCAAACCCGGTTATATCAAATTTGCAGATCTAAATAATGATGGTGTCATCAACGATAAAGACAGAACTTATATCGGCAATCCTAATCCACGTAATACGTATGGCTTAAATCTTTCAGGCAGTTATAAAGCATTCGACTTCTCTATCTTCTTCCAGGGAGTGCAAGGTGTTGAAAGGTGGAACGATCTGAAGAGGATCATCGATTATGATACACGTCCGTTCAACCATTCGGTGAATACATTAAATGCATGGGATGGAGAAGGCACTTCCAACACAGTACCTATTTCTACATTCAATGATAATGGAAGCAGTAAGAACTCCAGCATTTTTGTGGAAGATGCATCTTACCTGCGTTTGAAGAATGTTGAGATAGGATATTCTTTCGGTAAGTCGTTAAGTAAATACCGCAATCGCATACAGGATATACGGATATACTTATCCATGCAAAACCTGTTTACGATCACTGATTATACAGGCTTAGACCCTGAACAAACCTTGTTGATAGACAAAGGAACCTATCCGCAATCACAGGCATTTATTTTGGGTGTTAATGTAAAATTTTAAATCATTTTAAATAACATTATTATGAAATCAATTGGTAAAATATTGTTCGTTGTTGCAGTGATCGCATTGGCATCCTGCAGTAAAGAACTAAACAAAACACCTATCGGTATCGTAACCGAAGAAGCACCCGATACAAAGACCTCGGTAGAAGCTTCGGTAACCGGTAGCTATCAGCTATTGTCCAACACATTGAACCTATTGGGCACCTGGGATTGGGCACATGCCACAGTATTCCGCGACGATTTTATTTTGCAGGATATTGCTTCCGGCGATATGTTGAAGAAATGGTCTCCCGACGGCGATCAGGCATGGATGGATCAATTTGCTGACTTTAGCTTTACAGCAGATAATCCCGGCTTTTACGGACAATGGGTATATGATTATACCGGTATTGCAAGAGCTAATAAAGCAATTGGCAAACTAACGGACGATGCATTGATGACAAGCATCGGCGTTAGTGATGATGAAAAGAGATTTATGTTGGGCCAGGTATATTATTTAAGAGCTTTTTATTACTTCGACCTGATCAATAACTTTGGTGATGTACCAATGATATTGATCCCTGTTAAAACAATAGGCGATGCCTACTCTGTTACAGGACGTACGCCAAAAGCAGATGTAACCACACAGATCAATGCCGACCTTGCTGCCGCTTTACCACTAATGCCGGATGGCAAATATTCTGATGCTACTGATCAATGGCGTGTTTCCAAAGGCGCTGTGTTGGCAATGCAGGCAAAAGTTGCTTTGTACAATCAGCAATGGTCAACGGTTATAACTACTATCAATACGTTGGAAGGCTTGGGATATTTCAGCCTGAACACCAATTATTTTGATTGCTTTGACCAAACAAAAAAGTTTGCTGAGAACGAAGACATATTTCAATACAATCACCAGGCAAATAAAATACCCGATGCAGGCAATGGCATCTGTGCTCCTTTAGGATGGGGCTTTATTGCGCCTTCTACTGATTTCACTAATTCTTTTGAAGCAAACGATCCACGCTTTGGTTTAACAGTTGATGTTACCAATAAGAATGTCTTTAAATTATTAGGAACATTAGATGCAAGCAACAAGGGCAATGACCAGGCGCCAAGCGATAAGATATATATCCGTTGGGCTGATGTATTGCTTTGGAAAGCAGAAGCCTATTTACAAACAAGTGATTACAGCAATGCTGTTACTTACATTAATAAGATAAGACAACGTGCACGCACTTCTCAAACAGCAACAGGCGGAACACCTCCTGTTGGCACATTGCCCGACAGAGATGTATCTACCACAGACCCTGCTGTTATTAGAGGCTGGCTGATCTCTGAACGCAGAGCTGAACTAGGTTTCGAAAGCCAACGCTTTAACGACTTAAAACGTTGGGGAATTGCCAAGACATTCTTAACAGGTATTGGTGTAAACTTCCAGGACAAGAACATGGTATATCCTATTCCACAGGCAGAAATTGACGGAACCGGTGGAACGATGGCACAAAACCCGGATTATTAATAGCAATTAAAGTTTGTTTTTATAGCAGAGCAGCGTTTTCATTTTTAGTTACCGAATCCATAGCTCTTTCTCTATAAAAGGGAAAGAGCATGGAAACGGTTCTAAAGCTGCAACTACATTTTACTTCCACATTTATTACCAGACGATATTAGAATCAGATGAAAAAAGATATTGCCAAACGATTTGCAGCAAACCCTTTATTATCTCCCAAAGATCTAAAGCCAAGTATCAAAGGACTTGAAATTACTTGCTTGTTGAATCCCGGTGCTTTTAGATATGAAGGAAAAACATGGTTATTGGTTAGAGTAGCAGAACGCCCGGTACAAAAAGAAAACCTCATCTCCTTTCCTATTATTAAACCCAATGGAGATTATGAAATCATTGAGATCGCAACGAATGATCCCGCTTTAAAAAATTCAGATCCAAGAGTAATTAATTATAAAGGAGCCGACTATCTCACCACCTTATCACACTTACGTCTTTTATGCAGCGAGGACGGCATTCACTTTTACGATCCCGAAAGCTATCCATTACTAACGGGCAAGGGTAAGCTGGAAGCATTTGGTATTGAAGATTGCAGGGTATCTCAAATTGACAACAAGTATTATCTCACCTTCACTGCTGTTTCAGGCAATGGTGTGGGCGTAGGATTAAAGATCACAAGTGATTGGAAAAATTTTGCATCGCATGGAATGATATTTCCTCCGCACAATAAAGACTGCGCCATTTTTGAAGAAAAGATCAACAATAAATTCTATGCTTTTCATCGCCCCAGCAGTCCGGAAATTGGCGGAAATTATATATGGATAGCCGAATCGCCGGATGGTATTCATTGGGGCAATCATCAATGCATATTAAGAACACGACAAGATAATTGGGACAGTGCAAGAGTGGGTGCCGGGGCTGCTCCTATCAAAACAGACAAAGGACTGTTAGCTATTTACCACGGCGCTAACAAACAACATCAATATTGTTTGGGAGCCATTTTATTAGACGCCAATGATCCTGCTAAATTGTTAGCACAAACAGATGCTCCTATTATGATTCCTACAGAAGAATATGAGACCAAAGGATTTTTAGGAAACGTTGTTTTCACTAACGGGCATATACTTAAGGAAGATAGCGATACTGTAACGGTTTATTACGGCGCTGCCGATGAATATGTATGTGCTGCCGATTTTTCTATAAAAGAAATTCTTTCATTATTAATACCATGCCATGCTAACTAAATTAATGAATGAAATAAATCATTTTAAAAAACAAACACATGATTTCAAAACGTTGGTTATAACCAACCTGGTGTTTGCTTTTACTTTACCGGTGATCGAGATCTTTATTGCTGCATTTGTAATGCGCCAATCGAACGATCCGGCAAAGGTTATACTGTATCAATTTACTGTTTATACCGGTATTCCAATTGCATTTTTTTTTAATGGTTTTTTGTTGAGAGTTTTTAATATACGTGGTTTGTTTTCTGCAGGCATGTTGCTAAGTGGTGTATCAATGGTTATAATGATGTCGTTACATGAGCTTACCAATACAGGTATAGGTACAGCAGGAATTATAATGGGATTTGCGTTTGGTTTTTATTGGGCGAATCGTGATTACCTGGCATTGGCAATTACCAACGATGATAACCGTAATTATTACTACGGGCTGGAAACGTTTTTCTATACCATCATTGCGGTAATAGTTCCCATTTCTATCGGCTGGATTATTGAATCGAATGCAGAAATTGATAAGCATGGGGCTTACCGGACTATTTCATTTGCAGTAATTGCAGTAACCATTATTGCTTCTATCATTTGCTTTACAGGCAGATTTGCAAATCCTCCTAAAGAGAAATTTATATATAGAAAATTCAACCCCCTTTGGTATAAGCTTTTAATACTGGCGCTTTTAAAAGGATTGTCGCAGGGATTTATAGTAACGGCGCCGGCAATGCTTATTATGAAACTACTAGGTAAAGAAGGCGCATTAGGTACCGCACAATCCGTTGGTGCTATCATAGCAGCATTCATGATCTATTTGGTAGGCCGGCTCTCTGCACCAAAGCATCGTATAAAAATATTTACATTAGGATTGGTATTGTTTGCAGCAGGTGCTTTTTTTAATTGCATCATGTTTGATAAAACAGGAGTGGTCATATTTGTACTGTTATTACTAGTTGCCCGTCCTTTAATGGATGTAGCGTATTTTCCTATACAGTTCAGAGTAATTGATGTGGTTTCTAAAATTGAGAACAGAACAGAGTTTGCATACATATTGAATCATGAGTTTGGGTTATATGCAGGAAGGTTTTTAGGCGCTACTACTTTCTTATTATTGGCATATAATATTTCAGATAATATTGCTTTGCGGTATGCAATATTGATCATTGCAGTTATTCAATTACTATCAATTGTTGTTGGTAAGAATATTATTGCAGCGTGTAATAAAATTTCATCCACTTCTGAAATAACTAAAGAAGAAAATAAAGAGGCTGAAGTAGCTTTAACTGTAGTTGAAGAGAAACAGTAGGATAACCTATCTGGAGTTCCGATAGAAGAAAATATTTGGGGGATTTAGATACGCCCGTCTTCGACAAGCTCAGACTGACAGCATTTAAATCATTAAAGTATCATTCTTAAATTATAATTAAAGAAGAACAATGAGAATAACGAAATCATATTTCCTTTTTATAGCAGCTATTTTATTTACAAATACTTTATTGGCACAGGTTGCACAACAAGAATTGGCTACAGTAAACAAGATGCCGGACCTGCCTAAACCATTTAAAATAATAGACTATAAAAAGCTGGCCCTGGATTTTGATAAAACTGTTTTTGATTTTAATGCAAAAGAAAAATTCTATCCATTGGTTTGGATAGACAGCAGCAATAAAAACTTTCCTCAACCCGTAGTTGGCATGTACACTGCTATTGGGGATGCAAGACAAGGCCCTCAGAATAACAAAGGCATGTTTCATGAAGGATTGGCAACTATGGGCGCTACGCTGGGAGCAACTTTAGTTGGTATCGATAAAACCAAAGGCATTAACTATGCGCAAATGCTGATCAATTATTTCAACAAAGAAACCGGCTGGAACATTATGATGAACAACACTTGTCCTGAAGTAGCATTATTAGGCGGTGGTTATGGAAGGGATTGGTGGTACGATGTTTATCCGAACATGTTATTCTATTCTATTTATGATAAGTATCCTAACGTTGCACATTATGATGAAATAGCAAAAAGCATTGCAGAAAAATTCTATGCTGCTGATTCTATTTTAAACGGTGACTACAATTATTCTTTTTTTGATTATGGCAAGATGCAACCCATGAAGAATTGGATCTGTGCACAGCCCGATGTTGCTGCAGGGCATGCGTGGGTATTATACATGGCGTATAAAAAGTTTGGAGATAAACGCTATTTAAAAGGAGCTATCAATGCATTGCATGCATTGCAATCGCAAAAGATAAATCCTATTTACGAGATCATCATGCCGTTTGGCGCTTACCTGTCTGCACGTATCAATGCGGAGTTGAATGAAAATTTTGATACGCACAAAATGCTGGATTGGTCGTTTAATGGAACAGCTGTTTGTCGTGAAGGCTGGGGCGTGTTAACCGGCAACTGGAATGGCTTTGATATTGATGGAATGGTGGGAAGCACCGTAGACAGAGGCGGCTACGGCTTTTTAATGAACACATATGATATGGCAATGCCGATCGTTCCGTTGGTTCGTTACGACCAATCGTATGCAACTGCTATTGGCAAATGGATGCTGAACGCTGCTAATGTTTGCAAATTATTTTATCCGCAATATATGCCCGCCGATCATCAGACTGCTTTTAAAGAATCACCTGTTACAAAAGGTGTGATAGCGTATGAAGGCATAATCAAAAAATCAGATTATAAAGGTTTTGAGAATATGGCAGCGCCTGTTGCACAAGGTGACGGCCCGTTGTGGGTACCGGGTAAAAATCCAACTGAATCACAGTTTAGTGTTTATGGAAGTGCGCACGTTGGCATCTTCGGAAGCATTATCCGTAAAACAAATGTGGAAGGAATTTTACAATTAAATTTATTAGCTACCGATTTCTTTCACGATGAAGCGTATCCTACTTATTTGTACTACAACCCCTATCCTGCTGCCAAAACTATAACTGTTCGTATTGACGGAACATCAGCAAAAGATATTTATAATACAGTTAAAGGAAAATTTGTTGCACGTAAGATTACTAAGACATGCAGCATTACTGTCCCTGCAAAATCCTCGGCCGTATTGGTGTTCGCTCCTGCTGCAGGAAAACAAACCATGCAAGGAAATAAATTGCTTGTTAATAATATAGTAGTGGATTATCATTATAAAAAGTAAAAAATTACAAAGGCACAAGGGCATCAATCGTTTAACATGAGACTACAAAACTATCACGACAGGAAATAAACCAAGCGAATTACTCTCCTCGTCTTTGTGCCTTTGTAATTTATCATTCAACTTATTACTATGAAACAACCATTCAACATCGGCGTTTTAGGCGCAGGAAATTTTGCCCGGTTCGCTGTGGGTGAGTTTATTAAAACAAAGAATGTAAAACTTCATGGAGTATTTGATGAAAATATGGAGAATGCCATTTTATTAAAACAAATCCAACCTACTACTAAAATCTATACTTCTGCCAAAGAATTACTTCTTGATAAAAACATTGATCTTATTTATATTGGCACGCCACCCTACTTACATTACGAACAATCAAAAGCAGCTTTATTAAACGGTAAACATGTTATTTGCGAAAAGCCTGCTGCATTAACTGCTGCTCATGCATTTGAATTAAAAACAATTGCCGAAGAAAAGAATTTATTATACACAGTAAATCTAATGCAGCGTTACAATCCTTTGTATTCAGCTGTTGATGTATTGATAAAGCAAAAAATATTGGGCGATTTTTTGCATGGCTTTTTTGAAAATTATGCCTGCGATGAAGTACTGCCACCAACACATTGGTTTTGGGATGAAACAAAAAGCGGTGGAATTTTTATTGAACATGGTGTACACTTTTTTGATATGTTCGAAGGTTGGTTAGGGAAAGGCAAGGTCATCGCCGCACAAAAGATGAATCGTAAAGGTTATCCTACAATATGGGATAAGTACCAGGCTATTGTTCAATACCCAAATGGGTTGGTAAACTTTTATCATGCTTTTGAACAAGCAAAAATTTTAGATCGGCAGGAATTGCGTTTGCAATTTGAACGTGGCGAAATTACTTTGTACGAATGGGTGCCCACACGACTAAAAATGACAGCGGTTTGTACTGAAGAAGAATTGAAAAGCTTAAAGAAAATATTTCCGACTGCTGATTTAGTAATCATCGATCGCTTTAGCAAAGTGCAACAAGCTACTGCACGTTTTAAAGAAATCAGCTTTGCTTATAAGATACAACTGGATACCGGCAATAAGATACAGAAGTATGCTTTGTATGCGCAATTGGTTTCCTCCATGTTCGAAGATCAGCTGCAATGGATCAATGACAATACGCATATTCGCAAGATAGACCAATACAATGCAGTGTGTTCGGTTGCTATAGCAGAAGCAGCGAATGAAATAGCAGTAGTAATAAATACAGAAATTCCTAATAATAATCTCCATTACATTTCATAGTAAAAGTCATAAAAATTTGTGGACCTAATATTCTTTTCTCCAAAGATTTTTTTTGCGTTGTTTATTACCTGCACTTCTTCCATGCTATAAATGACAAATATTGTAATTAAGATTTTTTCCGAACCCAAAAGTGGCTTACTTAATCCCGGTGATAATCACAATCAACATATTGATAGTTAATAGACTTGTTATAATTCACAATCCATCAATTGAGATTTGTCAACCTCTTTTTTTACTCAAATATGCTTTGTTGATACTTGCGAATAATTGATGTTAGTACATTTACATAAACATTTAATCTGATTAAAAATATGCTTGTTTTATCAGATTACTAAAGTTGCAAACCATCCACGATGAAGCGAGCTTGTACATATCTGAAGGTTGGTATCAAACAATTTATTTTAACCAAGTTTAGTTGAAATAAACAACACTCCGTTTGATGTTGCAAAAAATACAAGCAGATGTATTAGAAACAGGTAGTAATATGTTTAAGAGAATAAAAACTTTCATTTTACCATTATCTAACAATTAAAAAACTTAACAACATGAAAAAAGTTTACTTTATTTTGATTTTATTAGTAATAGGCGGAGGTGCCTTTGCCGGTATGAACCAAGGTTATTGGCGTTGGCGCAACGATGATGGATCGGAAACTTCAGCAACCTGGAGTGGGGCCCAAACTACAGCTATTAATTATACTTCACCAACAAATGTATTGCGGATTCGTACTGAGATTTATTCTACCGCTACAGGTTCTCAGCAAGCTTTACAATTGCAATACTCCACAGACAATGCTACCTGGATCAGTATTGGCGCCTATAACCCAACCGCAGCTTTTAACCTTGCAGGATCAGATTCTTATGTAACCGATCAAGCAGCAACTACTAAGCAATTGCCCAGTTCTAATGCTACTACCTATGCGGGCGGAGTATCGATGATTAACACAACATCATATTACTTAGTATTGAGTTCTAAACGCACCACTGAATTTGAATGGTTTATCTTAGGCACAGCAAGTACACTGGATAATCAAACATACTATTTCAGGGTGGCAAATACTGGCTCTTCTACAAACGGTAACCCATCCTTAACTACCTCATTTACTCCACTTCCTGTTAACCTTACCGGCTTCTCTGCAACTGGCAATAGCAATAAGAATATTGTACAATGGTCTACAGCATCCGAGCAGAACTGTGCCGATTTTACTGTTGAAAGAAGCAGCGATGCTAATACCTGGAGCGCAATTGGAACAGTAAAAGGAAACGGTACTACAAGTGTGGCACACAATTATAGCTTTATAGATGCGGAGCCATTGAACGGCATTAACTACTACCGTATTAAACAAAATGATATTGACGGGCAATATTATACTTCTGTCACAAAACAGGTGAACTTTAAAACTACTATTACTGCCATGGCTTCGCCAAACCCTGCAAAAGGTATTATAAGTTTTAAAACAAATGCAGGCATTACTAATGTACAGACGCTCTTGACAAGAGTAAGCGGGGAAATTGTACATCAACAAAAATTCAGCAGTATCCAAACAAATGCAATCAACAGATTGAATATGGCTGCAGTAGAGCCTGGCGTATATTTATTAAATATAAAATCGAAAGAATTTTCTACCATTATTAAAGTAATTGTAGAATAACAGTCCAAAATTTAATTTTGAGGCTATCTCAAAAGCTTATTATTTCACACAAAAAGCAAAGGAAAACAGAGAATCAATGATTGATTTTCTTTAGTATTTACTTTGTGTCTTTAGTATAGTTGCGTGAAATTTTTCATCTTTTGAAATAGCCTCTTTTAAATTCAGACAATTGAATATGTTAAGGCTAGAAAAAAGTTTTTGGTTAGTTCCTGTTATTTCAGGAATACTTTTTTTGCAGTAATATGTATGATAAGCAATATTTATTAAGTTTTATCGAAACGCCTGTAAGTGACCTGTTAATACCTTTCAGTTCAAGCAAAGGATTTATTGTAGCAATAGTAAAGAACATGATAAGCCTTTAAATACTCCGTATGGGAAAGTCGGCATTTTAATTTGTAATGAATCTGCAACACTTTTTGCTGCCACTAATATGGTGCAACAGGGTGCCAACTTTTTTTGCAACCTAAGCAATGATGGCTGGTTCAATGACACCTATGTTTGTTGTACAGTTGTAATAATTCTTACCCTTATTCCTATTTTCAAAAGAATGACTCGTAATACGTTTGCTTACCAATACTCAGTTACTATAGCAGACAATTAGATGGGTATAGATTTGCAATTTCTATTGCATAACATTTGACAGTTTCTTCTTTCGTATTAATAAAACAGATTATAGAACCATCAGCAGAGAATTAAGCTCCAGTCTAATTAATTGATGATCGATCTCCGACGGAAACGTTTGCATTGTTTCTTACAATATGGCAGTTGCTAATTATTACATTTGTAATCACAACTACTTGCCATGAAGAAAGAACTATTGCTTTGCAGCTTTGCAATCTTTTTCTCTTTTATAGTATCAGCACAACAAATAGCATTTCCCGGAGCCGAAGGCTTTGGTAAATATTCCACCGGCGGACGTGGCGGTAAACTGGTTGAAGTAACTACGCTGGAAGATTCTGTAGCAGGTAGTTTGCGCTGGGCATTGGATCAATATGTAACCATCGATTCTGTCTATAAAGATGCGCTGAATCCTAAATATCCTATCACAAGATTTGAACCGCTAACTATCGTATTCAAAGTGTCCGGTGTTATTCATTTAAAAAGCGATCTGAAAATTAAAAGAGATAATCTAACCATTGCGGGGCAAACAGCACCCGGTGATGGTATTTGCACTGCCGATCATTCGGTACTGATTAATGGCGCCACAGGTGGAGAACAATTTTATTGGGGGCCTCGTCGTAAAAATGTAATTGTTCGTTACATGCGTTTCAGAAGCGGCATTCCCCGTGATGTGAATGGTACCCCTACCAGTTCTTTTGTTACCTATGGATTGGATGTAGAGAATTATGAAAATGTAATAGTTGATCATTGTTCGATAAGCTGGGCAAACGAAGAATGCTTGGCGATCTATGATAATAAAAACACAACAGTGCAATGGAGTATCATAAGCGAAGGATTATACAATGCTAATCATCCAAAAGGCTTGCGTGCTTATTGCGGTGTTTGGGGCGGACAATATGCCTCGTATCATCATAATTTAATTGCAGACCAGGCAAGTCGTACAGCACGCTTTGACGGTTCGAGAGCGCATGACACCGTTGCATTGGTCGATTATAGAAATAACGTTATTTACAACTGGGGAACATCGAGTTCGTGTTATGGCGGTGAAGTAGAAATTAATGGCGGCGTCTCTAACGTAAATATGGTAAATAATTATTACAAGCCGGGACCTGCAACGCCAAGTACCTTAAAGTTTGTTCAATGCTATTATACCTCTCCTAACCCGATCGGGCATTGGTATATTACCGGTAATACCATGATCAACAGTCCATCTAAAACAAGTGATAATTGGACAGGTGTTGATATATCGAAAAACCCCGTAGACAGCCAGGCAAATTTAAAATCAACCACAGAATTTCCTATCGCCATACCATTGCCGTTGCAAACTGCTTCTGATGCATTTGATTCTGTATTGGCGAATGCAGGCGCTATTCGTCCTAAAAGAGATACTATTGATAGACGTATTACCAATGAAGTATTAATGGGTACGGCTACCGGAAGTGGATATTTTGGAACCGCTAAGGGTATTATTGATGATCCTTTAGCTGTTGGTGGATGGCCTATTTATAATACGTATGATGTTCCGACAGACACTGATCATGATGGAATGCCGGATGATTGGGAAACAGCTCATTCATTAAATCCAAATGATGAAACAGACAGAAACACTGTTGATGGTTCGGGTTATACCATGCTGGAAGTTTACTTAAATGAAATAGCAATTGAAACGCCTGTTCCCGTAAAATTGGTTTCCTTTACCGGGGTTGCAGTTAACAATTCAGCTGCTGCATTAAAATGGACAGCAACAAACGAAACAAATAATAAAGGCTGGGACGTTGAACGCACTCTAATTGGTAGTGATCAATGGCAGAATATTGGTTTTATTAAAGGCTCAAGTAATAGCAGCATTACGAACAATTATTCTTTTACAGATGCTGGGATAATTTCAGGACAAACATACCAATATCGTTTACAACAAATAGATATAGATGGGAAGATCAGCTACAGCAATATTATTAGCGTAAGGTTTAATACTGATAATGATTTAAACATGTCTGTATATCCAAATCCTGTTACCCGTTCAACAACGATCGGTTATTCATTACCGTTTGCAGCGCATATTCGTTTGTTTGTTTATAATTCACAAGGACAAATCGTAAATAAAACAGCTGATAGCTATTTACAAAAAGGTAACTACCAGCAATCCATAAACGCAACGAATTGGCCGGCAGGCAAATACATAATTAAATTAATGACTGATGGAAAAACAGTAAGTACTGGTTTTATTAAAGCAGGAAAATAAGCATGACAAATATCAACCAATAATAATACGATAATTTAACAAAAAATTTGGGTGGTATTGTAACAGTTGTTATTTTGCACTCAACGATTGCTTGTTATGGTTACATAGAATACATAACACAAAATAAAGGCCCGGTTTCTAAAGAACCGGGCTTTGTTTTTAGCAAATTTTTTTTCTTTAGCAACACTAGCCCCGGCACTATTACTACCCGGACCATTAACTGTCATAAAAATTAATGTCTCAGACAACAACAAAATCCTAATTTGTCTCTAGTATATCTGAATGCCAAACTTACTTACATGAAAAGAAATCTATCCTTACTATTTTCTTTGATGCTATTATGCTGTGTTGTGAAAGCTCAGTATGTAACAATACCTGACAACTCTTTTAGATTGCATTTACAAACTGCCTATCCTTCCTGTTTTAATGAAGAGGGCAAATTGGACACAACCTGCAGCGCTATTTTGAATGAAACTACATTATATACTGATGTAGATTCATTATTTGAAGGAGTACAATATTTTAAAGCATTAAAATACTTATATTGTAATGTTCGATACTATGGCGGTTTACCCGAAAACTTGCCCAACTCAATAACTTATATAAACTGTAGTTCTCTTTATTTGACTAGCTTACCTAAGCATTTACCCAATTCATTAACCTATCTGGATTGTAGTAATACCCATATAAGTAATTTACCTGCGGTTCTCCCTAGTTCTTTAACTTATTTGAATGCCAGCAGCAGTAGTATAACCAGTTTACCCGACAATATGCCTGCTTCCTTAATTACTTTAAATGTAAGTAACTGTAGTTTAACTAATTTACCCGATAACCTACCCGGTTCCTTACTCTATCTAGATTGCAGTAATAATTATAAAATGCTTGATTTGACAGAGAGTCTCCCTAATTCAATAACCCACTTAGATATAAATAATTGTATCCTTTTAACCAAATTACCTCAACACTTACCCAATTCGTTAACTTTTTTGAATTGCAGCAATGAAGCTTATCTTACAAGCTTTCCTGCTTTACCCCCTTTTATAGATTCCTTAGAATGCTCGAGCAATACATTTTTGTTGAAATTACCAACTTTACCGAATTCTTTGAGATATTTAAATTGCACTTTTGGTTCATTAACAGAACTGCCAACACTTCCGAATTCGTTAGTAACCTTACTATGTAGTTCTAATTATTTAACAAGCTTACCGGCTTTACCGAATTCTTTAAAATATTTGGATTGTGATCTCAATTCTCAATTAGAACATTTGCCACTTTTGCCTGATAGTTTACAATACTTAAATTGTTCTAATAATGTATTACTTGATTTGCCGGCATTACCCAATTCGCTATCTTTTCTAAATTGCCAAAATAATAAGCTTACAAGTTTACCTTCTTTGCCGAATGCATTGATAAGATTAATCTGTGACAATAATAAATTAACTAGCCTTCCTCCTCTTCCAATGAGTTTACAAGATTTATGGTGTGGCTATAATAATTTTTCCACACTGCCTAAGCTGCCGGATAACTTAATAAGATTAGAATGCATAAAAGACAGTTTAACTACTTTACCTGCATTACCGTCGAAGCTTGCTTCTTTATATTGTTCCAGCAATAAGCTAACCAGTTTGCCTGCTTTACCAATTTCCCTTATATCTCTTTTATGTCAAAACAACAAAGATTTATACTGCCTTCCACTATTACCAGATGGATTAGACTCTTTAGGAATTGGTGATGACGGCAAAATACATTGTTTACCTAATCATCCTCTTTCTTTATCCTATATATTTGTTTGTGATTCTCTAGAGGTATTGTATATGGATGATTCTCACCTTATTCAGTTGCCCTTATGTAATCCTACCAACAATATTAATCACTGCACCTCTTTCCCTGTATTAAACGGAAAGATATTTTACGATAATAACAGCAATGGTGTTAAAGACACTAGCGAGTTATATCATCCTTATATAAAACTAAACTTATCCAATAACAGGTACACATTTAGCAACACACAAGGTTATTATGAGATAGGTGCTAACTACGGTAATTATCAGCTTTCTGTAGAAGAACCAAACTATTACAAAGCTGCGCCTGCATCTGTTTTCAACTATAATTTTATTAGCTACGATACTTTAATAACACAGGACATTGCCCTACAACCAACAAAGGCTGTAGATAGCCTAAGCATTAATATCATACCTAACTGGTCTGCAAGACCGGGGTTTGCTTTCCCTTGTATTGTTAACTATTCCAATGTAGGTACTACTACTATTAACCCCGTTATTGCCTTTACGTATGACAGCAGCTTGTTAGTATATGATTCTTCTTCCAATCATTCTGCTACTATTACCGGCAATAAGGTGACAGTAAACGAAAGCAGCTTTGTACCTGGAGCAGCTAATAGTTTTACTGTTTATTTACACTTAAAAACTACCGACACATTAGGAAGTATTATTCACAATAGCGCTACAGCTTCTGTTAATGCTGCCATAGCTTCCAATGAAACATACACAATAGTTCGTGGGGCATACGATCCTAACGAAAAAGAAGCTACCACTAATCTTACTCCTCAACAGGTAGCAGCAGGTAAAGCCATTAATTACGTTATTCGTTTTCAAAATACAGGAACGGATACTGCCTTCAATATTGTAGTCAGCGATACATTGAGTAGCGCATTGGATGCATCCAGCTTACAAATGATAGCCTCTTCTGCACCTTGTAAAGTAACCGTTGACAGTAACATTGTTTTCTTTGAATTCTTAAATGTATTGTTACCTGACAGCAATGTAAATAAACAGGGAAGCAATGGTTATGTAAGTTTCAGCATTAAACCAAAGGCAGGCACCAGCAGCGGAAGCATACAGAACAAAGCAGCTATCTACTTTGATTATAATGCTCCAGTAATTACCAATACCGCTGTTACTACTATTGCAGAGAATACCACTGTGCCTGTTAAATTAATTTCTTTTAAAGCATTGAATGAAGCAGGCAGCAACAATGCATTGCTTTACTGGAATACTGCCAATGAGATCAACACAAAACAATATATTATTGAAGAAAGCACAGATGGGGTTCATTTTGATTATTTAGCAACAGAAACAGCCAAAGGAAGTCAAGGTGGAAGCTATAGTTATACAACATCGCCATCTACACCTACCACCTATTATCGTCTTAAAATAATAGACAACGATGGCAGGTATAGCTATTCATCTGTTGTAAGTATCACAAGGCAAAGCAACGATATTGTATTGTTAAACAATCCTGCAGGCGATGTTATCTTTATTAAAAACAATGCAGCATCTTTAAATAATACGTTAGCAAACATCATTAACAGCAATGGCGGCAGCGTGCAACAGTTTACATTGAAACAAGGAAGACAATCAATTGATGTACGAAAATTAGCTACAGGAACTTATTATATAAAGACCTCTTCTACCTTATTAAAAGTGGTTATTTCAAGATAAGATCAAACAAAATAAACCCGGCAAATTAATATCAAAAAACAGTCGGCTTATTAATTAACCGGCTTGATCTTCTTTCGTAAGAAGTTGTAAACCGGTTTTTCAAAGAGAAAGTACAATACAATAGAGATGACCCATAGTAATACAAAATTTCTATCGGGTAATAATACATAGTCACGCAGCTTAAGACTTACATAGCTGATATGAACCAGGTAAAACGCAAAAGAAGCATTACCCAACAATACCAATACCCGGGATGAAAAGAAACGCTGCAATAAAGTGCGCTCCTGTATCAATCCTGTTAAAGCGGTTACAACAAACACTGGCAATAGTAACAGTTCGATTAATCGTCCTGCTACTTTATCTGTCCCCTGGTGATAAACATCTGCTTCAAAAAGACCGATACAATAAGCGGTAATAAATATTCCGGCAAAACCTATCCATGTTTTATATCGAATACTCTCCAGGATTGCCTTTTTCTTTTTAAATGCAGATGCCATTAAAAGGCCTGCTAAAAACTCAATGCTTCTTCCCGGAAAGCTGGCATCTAATAAAAATTGTAACGGATAAAAATAATGCTGCGGATTTCCATTTATGCTATGCCAGTAAACACCTGTTCCCCATGCTATAAAAAATAGTGCAGCTAAAAAACCAAGTACGTACATTATATGCTTACGTTGTAACAAACATAACAATGGAGCAAAAAAGTAAAACACCATTTCCACATTCAACGACCATGCCTGGGCAATGGCATCTAAATTATGCTTATCAGAAAATGCGTGTACCAGCGAATAGGTTAACCAGGTAAATTGGCGGTGCCCATAAGACTTATCAAGATAATAACAGGTAAGTATCAACCAATACACCGGCATTATTCGGGCTAATCGCAATAACAGGTAGCGACAGTATTCTTTACCTGATTGCAAAGGCTTCTCCCCATAAGTGTATGCTATTAAAAATCCACTTAAAACAAAAAATAATGATACACCGATATTGAATTCATTTATCAATCGTAAGAACTCAGGGTGCAGTTCGTTGCGCCAATACTTGCGGTTATGGTATACAAATACCATGCAGGCTGCCAAACAACGAAAGCCTGTTAATGCATCAAAACGGACTGAAGATAAATTGGATCTGCCTTGATGAGAATTGGAAAAGGTCATGTAACGCTACTGAAAACGCCGGTTAATTGTAGAATTTGGCATTGAACTTTCCATTGGTTACTGCATGAGTAGTAACCGCTGATGTTCCTGTTACAAGTACCATGTTTCCACTAAATGTGCCTTGTACAGAATTGGCATCAATTGAAGTTATAGTAACAATAGCTGTATCGGGTGCTTCGCCGGTTGCTCCATAAAGTACATTTGCTGGCTGTACCAAATAAGTAAGCGACACACTTTGATTAGGATTATCAGGACCGGGTGTTCTGTAAGTACCGGGAACAATTGTTGTAGTGCTCGCTGCAGCAATTGCAAGACCGGTAGAGGTACCGGCTGCCCCCTGGAATCCTTCTATATTAACAGTAGGATTGCTGCCGCCAACACTTGAATGTATTGCCACCACAGAATTATTGAAGGAAGTGGGTACTCCATCTATATCAGCCGTAAGTGTACCAACGCCTCCGGTTCCTGTATCACTTTTAGAGCAAGAAGATAAAATTGCAATTAAAACAGCAGTAGTAAAAAGCATTTTTTTCATATTGGGAATATTTAAGGTTGCGCAAATATATATTTTATAATTTCATAAAGAAAGTCCCTACGCGACATTCCCAAAAAACAAGTAGGCTAATAATATAGAAGTGATGATGCCAGCCAGGTCTGCCAGCAACATAGTGCTTATAGAATAGCGGGTATTCTTTACCGATACTGCGCCAAAGTAAACCGCTACTACATAAAAAGTAGTATCGGCAGAGCCGGCAAGTATGCAACTTAACCTGCCTGCAAAAGAATCGGCGCCATATGCTTTCATAGTATCTACCACCATTCCTCGTCCGCCACTACCGCTTAACGGTTTAATCAAGGCAGTAGGCAATGCTTTAACAAAACGGGTATCAAAACCAATAACGGCAAACAAATGTTGCAAACCATCCAATATAAAATCAAATACACCGCTTGTACGCAACATGCTGATGGCAACCAGCATTCCTACCAAATAAGGAATAATGCGAACGGCTGTTTCAAAACCACCCTTCGCTCCTTCTACAAACGCATCGTAGATATTTATTTTTTTATACAATCCTCCCAATACGATCAATAAGAATATCAACAATACAATTCCGTTACTCAACATTCCGGAAAAGCCGTCCACATCTATTGATGGCAGATGATGAACATATGTTATCAATAATGCAATAACAGCGGATATGCCTAATAACCACATTAAGATTACCGGCTGAAATACATTGATGCGTTGCTTGAACGATACGATCAGCATAGCTACAATGGTTGCCACAAAACTGGCGATCATGCAAGGAATAAAAATATCAGTAGGATTAACAGCCCCTTGTTTTGCCCGCAAGGCAATAATGCTTACCGGTATCAGTGTAAGCCCCGAAGCATGTAAGCACAAGAACATTATCTGCGCATTGGAGGCTTTTTCTTTATCAGGATTGATCTCCTGCAGGCTTTGCATGGCTTTGATGCCAAAAGGCGTAGCCGCATTATCCAACCCTAATAAATTTGCAGAAAAGTTCAACATCATATGCCCAAATGCCGGATGCCCATCCGGTACTTCCGGGAAAAGCCTGGAAAAGAAAGGTTGTATCAGTCTTGATAAAAAGCGTATTCCGCCAGCTTTTTCAGCAATACTCATAAAACCCATGAACAATGCCATGATGCCGATCAGCCCGATACAGATATTTACTGCAGCAGTACAGGTTGCAATAATACCATCTGCGCTTTGCTCCCTGTAAACAATAAATTTATGATCGGCAGTTTTTGAATATTTCGTTTCGCCCTCTTTATAATCTTTATTAGCTGCTATTGCGGTAGCAGCAGTAACAGGCAAAGCAGCACTGTCAATATATTTGGTATGCGTTGTATCGCCCGCTTTACCTACTACCATTTTATTAAACACATCTTTATTGGTAGGAGAAAATAAACAACTGATGCACGCCACTAAAATTGCTGTAATAATAAAAGCGCTCCAGATTCTGCTTAAAGCCATGTTCGTTTAATGGTTTTTAGTAATGGGTTCATTGCAAATTACACATTGCAGGTTACAAATTGCATTTGCCTTTACATCAATTATCCACTAAGCAGTCATCCATTAAAAACAGAAAACTTACTTTTGCAGCCTAAATCTGAAATCGTAAATCATAAATCGAAAATAAAACATGGCATTACAGGCTGGTATTGTAGGGTTACCCAACGTAGGAAAATCAACTTTATTTAATGCAGTAAGCAATAGTGCAAAGGCACAGGCAAGCAATTATCGCTTTTGTACCATAGAACCAAACGTAGGATTGGTGAATGTTCCCGATGAACGTTTGAATAAGCTGGCTGAATTGGTAAAGCCCGAGCGCATTGTTCCCACACAAATTGAAATTGTAGACATTGCAGGACTTGTAAAAGGCGCCAGTAAGGGTGAAGGCTTAGGTAATAAATTCCTGGCAAACATCCGTGAAGTAGATGCTATTATACATGTGATCCGTTGTTTTGAAGATGAAAATATTTTAAGAGACGAAGGACCTATTAATCCTATTGGCGATAAAGAGATCATTGAAACGGAATTGCAGCTGAAAGACATGGAAAGCGTGGAAAAGAAATTAGCCCGTACAGAAAAGCTGGTTAAAACTGACACCAAGCTTAAACCTGAATACGATGTATTGTTGCGCTGTAAAGAACATTTGAACAAAGGCAAAAGTATTCTTTCATTAGGTTTGACCAAAGAAGAAAAATCAGCAGTCGCTGACCTGTTTTTATTGACAGACAAACCCATATTGTATGTTGCCAATGTAGATGAAGCATCCATGCATACGGGTAATAAATTTTCAGAAGCATTAAAAGCTGCCGTTAAAGAAGAAGGCAATGAAGTGATCGTAATGACCAATGCTATTGAAGCGCAGATCGCTGAATTTGAAGATGCTGCCGATAAGCAAATGTTTATGGAAGAATATAAAATGACGGAGCCTGCTTTGGATAGGTTAATTCATTCTGCTTATAAATTATTGAATCTCTCTACGTATTTCACGGCAGGTGTTCAGGAAGTAAGAGCATGGACCATTCATCAAGGATGGAAAGCGCCACAAGCCGCCAGCGTTATTCATACAGATTTTGAAAAAGGATTTATTAAAGCAGAAGTAATTGCCTACAACGATTATATTAAATATGGCTCTGAAGCAGCTGCACGGGATAATGGCAAACTAAGGATCGAAGGAAAAGAATATATTGTACATGATGGAGATGTGATGCACTTTAGATTTAATGTTTAATGTGCTGATCTGCTAATTGAAGAATAAACTTTATACTGAATCATCAACCCCGGTTGGTGATTTTTTTATGCTGACAATTATCATTTCGCCTTTACCAAATAATTTTTTTTGTTTACTTTAGATATACTTAAATCATCTTTAAAAACCTGAGTACCATGTTATCGAAATCTATGCAGGAATCCCTGAACAATCAAGTTAAGCTGGAAGCGATGTCGTCACAGGCATACCTGGCAATGGCAAGCTGGGCCGAAATTCAGCCAGGACTGGAAGGTGTGGCAGAATATTTCTTTTTACAAAGTGAAGAAGAAAGAATACATATGTTGAAATTAATGCGCTTTATAAATGAAAGAGGCGGCTTTGCCATCGTTCCTACATTAGAGCAACCGATAGTAACTTATAAAGGCATCAAAAGCATGTTTGAGGAATTTTTGAAACATGAAATGATCGTATCAGATAGTATCAATGATCTTGTTGACCTGGCATTGAAAGAAAAAGATTATGCTACACACAACTTTCTACAATGGTATGTGAATGAACAAATAGAAGAAGAAAAAAGCGCTCGTATATTAAATGACAAGCTAGAGCTGATCGGTGATGATAAAAGCGGACTTTACCTGTTTGACAGAGATATTATGCAAACAAGGCAAAAAAAGAGATAACAGCGCAGCTTAACAGATAAAAAAGAGGACTTCAATGAAGTCCTTTTTTATTTATATCTATCGTTTTAAGCCTAGAAAAAATATCAGGTACGCTCTTTGATTGACAATATATGCAGTACTTAATAAAAACTATTTCATCACTTTAAATCAATAACGATGGAAACATTACCTCAAGATAATTTTACGCATGATCTGCACGTGGGTGAGCAGCAGAACATTCCGCTTAACTATTTAACCGCCACTTCTATAATAGGCGATAAAGTGTACGATGAAAATGAGCAAAAAGTAGGCGATATCAAGGACATTATGATAAATGTGCATACGGGTGATATTCATTATTATGTAGTAGAAATGGGAGGATTTTTAGGACTGGGGAAAAAGTATTTTGCCGTTCCTTTTGACTACCTGAAAATAGATCCCGATAATAAACGGTTCATTTTTAAACAGGCCAAAGAAGTGCTCTCCAATGCTCCCGGATTTAATAAATGGCATTGGCCCAATACCAATTATCACCTGGTAATTGTAGGCGGAATGTATGATAATGTGTAACTTATCTCGCAGAAAGAACTCTGCGATCTATAAACCTGTGCAGGCAATATAATACAGGGATAACCAACGTTAATACCGGGTTATTTATTACCGATTGATAAAGTGCATATACAGTGAACCAAGCAATAAGTCCTGCTGCTAATGTAAGTGTTATTTTCATGGCAATTCAGAAAGGGGGTTATAAGATTTTATCTTATGTAACGAATAAGTCGTTAATTTATTTCGTAACGGCGAATTAATATCAAAAATTAGGCCAAGGTGAAAAAAAATCAGTATATATTGCCGCTACGCAGCATAATCAGCTAATTTTGGCAATTGTCAGGCGATGAATAACAGTAAAATTACGGTAACACACAACATATCAGGTAGATCATTACTCCGTTACCCGGGAGGAAAGACAAGAGCAGTTCCTGTTATAAGCCACTATTTTCCTAAAAATCTTACAGAATTGGTGTCTCCTTTTTTGGGAGGCGGTTCGCTTGAATTACATCTTGCAGCCAATGGTGTAAATATTTATGGATACGACCTGTTTAACCCGCTGGTAGAGTTTTGGCAATGCGCTTTAAAACAGCCGGATGAACTGGCAGACAAAGTGCAATCCTTCTTTCCTTTATCCAAAGATAAATTTTACGAATTGCAGCAAACACAAACCTCGTTTAAAACTAAATTAGAACGGGCTGCTGTTTATTATGTATTGAATCGTTCATCTTTTTCGGGCGCTACATTATCCGGGGGCATGTCTCCGCAACATCCACGGTTTACACAATCATCTATTGACAGGTTAAGAAATTTTTATAATCCCAATCTTACCGTAAAAAAACTCCACTTTGAAGATTCGATAAAACTGCATACAAAAGATTTTTTGTATCTCGATCCTCCGTATTTGATAGAAAGTTCGTTGTACGGAAAAAAAGGAGATGCACATAAAGATTTTGATCATACCACTTTGGCAAAGATCTTAAAAGGTTGCCCCTATTGGATCCTTTCCTATAATGATCATAATGAAATAAGAGAATTGTATAGCTCTTATAAGATCATTAATCCCAAATGGGTATACGGCATGTCGAATAACAAAGCTTCTAAAGAGATCCTCGTTTTCAGTAAAAAACTATCGCAACGTTTATAAGCATATGTCCGTCATTCATTCACTATGAAGTTTTATAATAAAATAATACAGGTGAATGTTGAAAAAGAAAAAGTCATTAAAGCCTGGAGTTTTGCGAAGGACGTAGTAGCCACTATTGATTATTCTGATTCCAATCAAACTAACCTGCAGAAAATCAGGATAGACCATTTTGTAAGTAAGATCGGCGAAGAAGCATGCAAAATGGTAATGAGCAAATTTGCCAAGGTTAAAGAACCGGATTATACTATTTACTCTGCCGATGAAAAAAGCTGGGAAGATGATCTGTATGTAAATGAAATTGGAGTAGCTGTTAAAACACAGAGGCGAAGTGATGCAAAAAAATATTCGTTATCGTGGACCTTCCAGGCAGGTAAATATAGAAGAGACATTATTTTAGACGATCCGGATGCATGGGTTGTTTTTGTAGAATGCGATGATGAAGATCCGTATCAATGCTATGTATATCCTCCTTATCAAATAAAAGAATTATCTTTTGGTGAGCCAAGGCTGAGTCGTTTAAAAGATTCCAAGAAGGTAGTTTACGCCAACGCGTTGCCGGGCTTATAATCGTGAACAATGTTTATAGAATTTTGTTTTAGAATCTCATTATGCAATTAGATCATCTAGCTAAAATAACCGGTTCATTTGATGCAACGGAAACCATGCCATTATTATTCATCGGTCATGGAAATCCAATGAATGCTATCGAGCAAAATGAATTTTCGAAAGGCTGGGGCGAAGCAGGTAAAACTTTACCCAAGCCCAATGCCATACTGTGTATCTCTGCTCATTGGGAAACAAAAGGCACTTTCATAACGGCAATGGATAAACCAAAAACCATTCATGATTTTGGTGGCTTTCCACAGGAGCTATTTGATGTACAGTATCCTGCTCCCGGAAATCCTGCTTTAGCAAAAGAAACAAAAGAATTACTTACACACACAGAAGCAAAGCTGGATGAACACTGGGGCTTGGACCATGGCTGCTGGAGCGTTGTAAAAAACATGTATCCTGATGCGGATATTCCCGTTATTCAATTGAGTATGGATTATACCAAAACACCTCAATGGCATTATGAATTGGCAAAACAGCTATCGTCTCTTCGCAATAAAGGTGTTTTAATTATCGGCAGCGGAAATATGGTGCATAATTTGCGAAACATAAACTGGCATGCGCCGGATAAAGGATACGATTGGGCGGATGAAGCAAACTTAAAATTAAAAGACCTGATAATAAAAAATGAACATCAGCAATTAATGGGTTATCATTCATTGGGAACTGAAATGACACTAGCCATCCCTACCCCGGAACACTACATGCCTTTATTGTATATCTTGGGATTGAAAAAAGAAAGTGAGCAAGTAAATTTCTTTAACGACAAAACCATCATGGGCTCAATTTCTATGACATCCCTAAAGATCAATTAATATTTATGGCACATATTGCGATCATCTCATCAAGCGTTCGAACCGGAAGGAAAAGCCACCGGGTAGCACTGTATTTTAAAAACTATTTGGAAGAAAACAAAATAGCTACTGCAGAAATAATTGATCTGAATGAGTATCAATTCCCCATTTTCGATGAACGTTTGCAATACACCCCCAACCCTTCTCCTAAACTGTTAGAGTATGCCGGCAAAATAAAAGCAGCTAATGGCGTTATCATTGTTACACCTGAATACAACGGCGGTTATCCTGCAAGCATAAAAAATGCAATAGATGTTTTATACGAAGAGTGGTATCGCAAACCTTTGGTGATTGCCACGGTATCGAATGGACCTTTTGGAGGCACGCAGGTTATCACTTCTTTGCATTTCTCTTTATGGAAGATCAGGGCTTTAATGGCACCGGCCATGTTTCCTGTGCCGAATATTGAAAAAAGTTTTGACGAAAACGGGGTTGCTCTTGATAAAGAAAAAACAGATAAGCGGGCTGCTACTTTTATCAGCGAATTAATGTGGTGTGTTGAAGCTAAGAACAAAATGTCGTAAACTTCTGCTATGAATAATCAATATCTGCTAATTGCATTAAGCTTTATTTCGGGCTTTTTAATTCCTGTACAGGCTGCCTCCAATGCAGCTTTAAGTAAAGCTATCGGAAACCCAATTATAACATCTTTATCCGTGTTTATTATAGGGCTGATCACATTGGTATTATATATGGTAGTTACCAAAACTACCTTCCCTTCAATAGCAGCATTTAAAAATGCTCCGTGGTATGGCTTTATGGGAGGATTGATCATCGCATTTTATGTTGTTGTCATCACTTTTGTAATACCGCGTTTAGGTGTAGGAGCTGCTATCGGCTTAGTAATTACAGGTCAGGTTATTGCTGCCATTACCATTGATCATTTTGGACTTTTAAATGCTGCCGTAAGAGTAATGGATGTAAAACGTTTTATCGGTGCGCTTTTAATGATCGCCGGTATTTACCTTGTAATGAAGAAATAAAACTCCGCAATAACATTAGTATATTTGTAAACGTATAACACAATAAGCTCCCTTAGTACTTCAGCTTGTCATTCATGATCCAAACTATGTTGCATGGCTAAAAATTCAAACCGGATATTTGTTAATTCAGAGATAGGCAGATTAAGACGATTGTTAGTACACAGTCCTGACAGCGGCTTGGGAAAAGTTGTTCCATCCAAAGCACAGGACTGGCTGTTTGAAGACATTGTACACCTGGATACAATACGCCGGAAAGAATATGATTTTTATACCAAGCTCCTGCTCTATTTTTTAGATCCTGAAAAAATAAAAGGCAGGTTGGCAAAAATCGATAGCAGCACTTCCAAAAGAAATTTTTATAAACCCAATCACAAAGATTTTTTTAGATCAGATAAAGTTGTAGAGTTACAATGGTTATTGGCAGATATACTTACTGATCGTGAAATAAAACTAAAACTAGTTGCATCAGTATGCGCTATTGAAACCTGTTCCAACGAAACACAGAATTTTTTATTTAAACTTTCTCCACAAAAATTAGCGCAGGTTTTTATCAGCGGAACGACTGATGACGATGAAATGATCTTTCCGCCAATACCCAATTTTATTTTTACAAGAGACATCGGCATTGTTATTAATGATCATATTTTATTAAACAAGCCTGCTAAAAAAGCCAGGACCAGGGAAGCCTTATTGGCGAAGTATATATTCTTTAACCACCCTCTATTTTCTGTATACAGGAAAAATGTAATTGAAATTGCAGACACATCTCATCATTTTTTATTGCCAAGAGATGCTGATGATAAAAAGGTAACCCTGGAAGGCGGCGATGTTATGGTAGTTAGCAAAGATCACTTACTCATTGGCGTTAGTGAGCGCACTACTATGGAAGCTGCACATAAAGTAATTACTACTCTTTTTGAGAAAGACATCATGCAGAAGATCACCATTGTAAAAATCCCAAAGAAGCGTGATTACATGCACATCGATACCATTTTTACACAGGTGAAGAAAAATGTATGGGTAATGCTGGGCAGCTTTTCCAAAAAAGCTATTAAAATGGAAGATGCTGACCCGGTGCAGCGTGCTTTGGAAGGAAATAAAAAAGAAGAAAACATCAAGATCATTCAGTTCAAAAAGAACAACCTGAATAAACCTGAATATTTTGACAACCTGGAAGATTTACTGATCGATATCAGCACAAACGACCTGAAATGTAAGGACAAAGTAAAGCTGATATATTCCGGTAATAACGAATTTCCGTTTGATACCCGTGAACAATGGACGGACTCCTGCAATTTATTGGCTTTAAAAGAAGGTGTAGTATTAGGTTACGATCGAAATGATAAAACCGTAGAAGCCTTTAAAAATAACGGGTTTGCTATTATCAACGCAACAGACCTGATAGACCAATTTGAAAAAGGAGAAACAGAGCCTGATAACATGAATGACACTTTAATATTAATGCCTTCGGCAGAATTATCCCGTGCAAGAGGAGGATTTCATTGCATGAGCATGCCATTGTTGAGAGATGAAGTGTAAACTTTGAATTTGTTATTTGTAATTTGGATTTTATATTTAACCCATGCAATATACTTCTCACATTTTAATGATACAGCCGGTCAATTTTGGCTTTAATTCTGAAACTGCCGTTAATAATAGTTTTCAAACACCATTCGCCAATGCTACCTCTTTACAACAAGAAGCGTTGATCGAGTTTACCAATTTTGCCAATATGCTAAACAATAATGGCATCAATGTATTGGTTATTGAAGACACCTATACCCCTCATACACCCGATTCCATCTTTCCTAACAATTGGATATCGTTTCATGAAGAAGGCAATATTGTTTTATATCCTATGTTTGCTCCGAACAGAAGAGCAGAAAGAAAAAAGCATGTGCTGGAAGCAATTCGGGAAGAATTTATTGTAAATAATGAGATCGATCTGACAGCATACGAGCAAGAGAATCTATACCTGGAAGGCACGGGCAGCATGGTATTAGACAGAGAGAATAAAATAGCCTATGCCTGCATTTCTCCAAGAACCAATAAAGAAGTGCTGCGTAAATTCTGCGAGGCAGAAGATTATATTCCCATAACTTTTACAGCGAATGACGACAATGGCGATCCCATTTATCATACAAACGTTATGATGTGTGTAGCAGATGCATATGTGGTAATCTGTTTTGAATGTATTCCTGATCCTAAAGAACAGCAGAAAGTATTGGCTATTATTTTGGAAACCGGAAAAGAAATAATTGAGGTTACAATGGAGCAAATGAAAGCGTTTGCGGGCAATATGCTGCAGGTAATTAACAAAGGCAATGAGCGGCTGCTGGTGATGTCATCGCAGGCGTTTCATTCACTAACATCCATACAAAAAGAGATGCTGCGCCGATACAATCGCATTATTCATTCCCGCTTAAATACCATTGAGAAAGCCGGCGGCGGCAGCGCCCGTTGTATGATGGCTGAAATTTTCTTACATACAAAATAAGAACCGGAAGATCGCTCTCCCGGCTCTTTCAACATCAATCCATATTTCTAAAATGGCCTAAACTCTCATTTTATTTGATATTATAATCCGGTAAAATCAGCTTGTTTTTGTCGCAGACTTGATAAAGAAGGATCCATACCTATCGCCGCATCACACATTTGTTGTCCTCTATCCTTTTGTCCTTTCTTTTGAAAACAAAGCCCTGCCTGGTATAAAGCTTTTGCATCTTTAGCATCAAGCTCCATTAATTTCTGACAATATTCCAATGCTTTATCATATTGCTTACGCTGATAAAATGCTTCTGCCATATCTCTTAAGATATCTTTCTGCCCCGGTTTTCTTGCCAATATCGCTAATAAAATAGGCTCTCCTTTATCAAACTGTCCGTTATAGATATAGGCGTAACCTAAATTTTCATTTACGTCATTACTTTTCGTATAGCCGGCATCGATAGCTTTTGTGATCATTTCAATAGCATGCGTATAATCGGCTCCGTTATAATAGATCAATCCCAGTTCGTACATCCATCCGCTCTTGGTTGCATCCGCTGCCACTGCTTTTTGATAATAAGGGATGGCTTTCTTTTCTTCCTGCATTTCCAGGTAACTTCTTGCCATGGTGTAATTGGCTTCCGCATCATCAGGATTCTTGTCCAATACTTTTTGCAACTCTGTCACTGCAGCCCCATAGTCTTCTGTTTCATATGTTGACATCGCAATAATTTTCTGATCACCGCATTTTTTTGCAAACTCAATTGCTTTTTCATACTGGTGAAAATTATAATACAGCTGCGCCAATTGCTTTATTGCTTCCGCATTATTGGGTTCAAGTGAATATACTTTTTGGAAATTGTTGATAGCATTATCCATTTTATGCATTTCCAGATTGGCTAATGCACTTTGCAGGTATGCATCCGTGTATTTGGGATCAAGCTGAATGGCTTTATCTAGGTATACCGATGCTACCAGGTAACGCTTGGCTGTTATTTCTGCCACTCCTTTATTAAAGTAAAAATGGGAACTGTCGGATTGAGAATAGGCGGATGACAATGCAATCATACAACCTATTGTTGTTGCAACGATTTTCATGGTACAGATTTTATGAATATTACGTTTGGGTACAAGTACTCCATTAACAGAGCACTATACTACCTAACGCCGGAAGATGCAGATTTATTTCATAGAGCGCTGTCTTTTTATCAATTATTTCACATTTAATTTCCGGGTTAAAAACATCCCCTGTTCCCCAGTACTTTTTACTGTTACTGTTAAAGATCTCCTTCCAGCTTGATTTTCCCTGTACCTGAACCCTCCAGTTTTCGCGTACAACAGGTGTCATATTAAGAATTACCAGCACATCATTTTCAGGGTTTTTATCTTTTCTTTTGTACACAATAACACCTTCTTGCCGGTGATTTAAGTCTATCCATTCAAAACCACCCTGTTCAAATTGCAATTTGTATAAAGCCGGGTATTCTGCATATAGCTTATTCAGATCCTTCACACATTCTTTCATTCCCTTGTGAGAATCAAATTGTAATAAGTGCCAGTCCAGTTCACTTTGATAATTCCATTCGGATGTCTGCGCAAATTCATTGCCCATAAACAACAACTTAGCTCCAGGATGTGTGAACATATATGTATAAAGCAGGCGAAGGTTGGCATGTTTCTGCCATTCATCTCCGGGCATTTTAAACAGCATCGGGCTTTTACCATGCACTACTTCATCATGACTTAACGGCAACATGAAATTTTCATCATAATAGTACATCATGCTGAACGTAAATTTATTTTGATGAAACTGCCGGAAATAAGGATCTAACTTGAAGTAATCCAGGGTATCGTGCATCCACCCCATCATCCATTTCATACCAAAACCCATACCACCCGAAAAGGTCGGACGTGAAATACCGGGCCAATCAGTAGCTTCCTCTGCTATGGTTTGTACATCAGGAAAATCACGATAGATCGTTTCATTCAGGTCTTTGATAAATGCAATAGCCTCTAAATTACCGTTGCCCCCAAATTCATTCGGTTCCCATTCCCCTTCTTCCCTGGAATAATTCAGCTTAAGCATAGAGCTTACTGCATCAACCCGGATACCATCAATATGAAACTTATTAAACCAAAAATGAGCGCTGCTGATAAGGAATGATTTTATTTCAGCTCTTTTATAATTAAAAATATAACTGTTCCAATCAGGGTGATAGCCTTTGCGCATATCTGCATACTCATAAGTATGCGTCCCATCAAACATAAACAAGCCATGTGCGTCATAAGGGAAATGAGAAGGCACCCAATCCAATATTACCCCGATCCCTGCCAGGTGGAAAGCATCCACCAACGCCATAAAATCTTCGGGTGCTCCAAACCTTGAAGTAGGCGCAAAAAAGCCTGTTCCCTGGTAACCCCAGCTGCCATCAAAAGGATGCTCCATTATAGGCATTAACTCCACATGTGTAAAGCCCATTTCTTTTATATAAGGAACTAATAGGTCTATCAGCTGGCGATAAGTATTGTAACGATGCTCATTGTTTTTATCCGGGCGCATCCAGCTTGCGAGATGCACTTCATAAACACTCCATGGCGCATTTAATGAATTGTGTTTTTTTCGGACTTGCATCCATTCTGCATCTTTCCAATGATAATCCATATTCCATGATATTGATGCAGTTGCAGGCTTTAACTCCCAAAAATTAGCAAATGGATCTCCTTTAATAGTAACAGTTCCTTTATACCCTTTTATCTGGTATTTATATATCTCTCCTTTAGAAAAATGTGGAATAAAGCCCTCCCAAATTCCCGAACCTTCTAAGCGAACGTATAGAGGATGCTTTGCTGGTTGCCAGTCGTTAAAATTACCTACTACAGAAACCTCCGTGGCGTTGGGCGCCCATACCGCAAAATAATAACCTTTAACGCCTAATACTTCTGCTTCGTGACTGCCGAATTTTTCATACAAACGGTAATGTGTACCCCATTGATAGTTTTGAACATCTTCATCGCTGAATAAAGAAAAATTCCAAACTGATTTGTTTGAATCTACAAAATGAATATCCTCGTATCGTGCTGACATCTACAGAAATTTATGTTATGTAAATGTAAGCATTGAAGGCTAGCTTATTCATATTATTTGAAAGTTTTGGTTGATGATTTTAGATTATTTAGCCTTATCTAACATCCGGTTTAAAACATAACTTCATTTTTATTATAATTGTATCGCAAACAACTTACATAAATGAAAAAAGTCATCCTTCTATTTCTTTTATTTTTCTCAATGAAATCATTTTCGCAAACTGTATCTTTTTCAAAAGACAGCATCATTATCAATTCGAAACTTTGCATGCATTTCCAACAATCAAATGATACTTCGTACATCTATTCGTTAGATGATAAAAAACTGATCCAATGGCAGGTTAAACCTATTGGCGGAGGTAAGTTCTCGACAACTTATTTTTTCCCCGGTATTGAAAAGACATTTCACAAAGCCAATGTTAATGGAAGAAACGCTATCATAATGGCATTGGTTCAGTTTAAAGTAATTGAGGATTGCACACTTTATGAAAAGCGGCTTCTAAAATTCATAGAGAAATTCAATGAAGAATAAATAAAAAAGGTCGAGCAATGCTCGACCTTTTGATAAATCAAATCTATTGTTTAAATCACAAATCCATCATGAATCACCGCGCCTTTCTTTATCACCACAATACCATCTTTTACCGTATAAAGCGCATGATCAGAATTTGGTAAATGTGGACCGCCAATAATGCGAACGTCATTACCAATACGTACGTTTTTATCAATGATCACATTTTTTAAATAGCAACGTTCACCAATACCAATTTCAGGTTCGCCATGTTGTTTGGAATGTTCAATTTCCGCTAATGTTTCGTAATAGTCGTTCCCCATTACATAGCCTCTTTCTATCACGGTTCCAAAGCCGATACGGTTACGGATACCGATCACACTTTCTTCAATTTTTGCAGCAAGAATGATACAACCTTCTGCAATTACCGATTTGTTGATGGTAGTGCCACTGATCTTTGCCGGCGGCAACATTCGTGCACGACTGTAAACAGTTTTATTATTATCAAAGAGATTAAAATGAGGTATATCCAATGTCAATGCAATATTGGCATCAAAGAAAGAATGTATGTGCCCAATGTCTGTCCAATAGCCATTGTATTGAAAACTTACCACATTGTATTTACTGATAGATGAAGGAATGATCTCTTTTCCAAAATCAGTTGCATCCTTGTGTTCAACCTGTAACAGATCAAACAATAATTTCCGGCTAAACACATATATACCCATTGATGCCAGGTAATTTCTTCCAAATCCTTTCATCGCATCACCGGTATCGCTTACCCATTTAGGCAACAGTTCTTTTTTTGGCTTTTCTATAAACGAAGTGATATTATCGTTGTCATCTGCTTTTAAAATTCCAAACTCCGGCGCCTCTTTTTCCGTTACCGGGATAGTAGCAATGGTAAGATCTGCTTTTAATTCTTTATGACGATCGATCATCTCTCCAAAATCCATTTGGTATAATTGATCGCCGGATAATATCAATACATACTCGTAATCGAAACTACCAATATGGCGTAAAGATTGGCGCACTGCATCTGCCGTTCCCTGGAACCAGGTAGGGTTATCCGGTGTTTGTTCTGCCGCCAATATGTCCACAAATCCTTTGCTGAAAATACTGAACTGGTACGTGTTTTTAATATGCTTGTTTAAGGATGCCGAGTTGAATTGCGTTAGCACGAGGATACGATTAATACCTGAGTTCAAACAATTGGAAATAGGAATATCCACCAATCGATATTTACCCGCAATAGGTACAGCCGGCTTACTTCTGGTAGCTGTCAATGGGTATAATCTTGAGCCTGCGCCTCCGCCTAAAACAATTGCTATTACCGATGAACCATTCATAAATTTTCTAAGGATTTAATGTATTATTTGTTGATATAATTCTATGTATTTAGATGCACTGTTTTCCCAACTATTATCCAGCTTCATCATAGTAGTGCGAACTTCGTGTAAGCGTTTGGGTTGTTTGTACAGATCCAATGCCCTGTGTATTGAATACGTTACATCCCAAACAGAAGCCTGGTTGAACTTAACACCATAGCCACCAACATCTCCGTAATCGATCACTGTATCCCGCAGTCCGCCTGTATTGCGAACGATAGGAACCGTTCCGTAACGCATGGCATACATCTGGTTCAATCCGCACGGCTCTACCCTGCTTGGCATTAATAAAAAATCTCCGCCTGCATACATTTCATGACTTAGCTTTTCATTATATCCTATCTGCGAATTATAATATCCAACAAACTCACTCCGCATGTTTTCCAGGTGACGTTCTACATGATAGTCTCCACTACCTAATAATAGAAAATTCATCTGGCCTTTCATGTGGTAAATAGAATCGTTGATCACCTGTGGAAGTAAGTCTGCAGCTTTTTCATGAACGAGTCTTCCTATAAAAATGAAGAGCGGCTTATCAAAATCTAAATTAAACTTTTCGCACAATATTTTTTTGTTTTCGTCTTTACCTTGCTGATAATTTTTGAGGCTGAAGTTTTTATCAAGATAGCTATCAGTCTCCGGATCCCATACGGCCGTATCAATTCCATTCAGTATTCCGGTGCATTTCCCTTTTTCATACTCAAACAATGCCTCCAAGCCTTTTGAATTGTAACGTAGTTCTTCCAAATAGCTATAACTAACGGTAGTCACCTTCCAGGCGCATTTAATAGCGCTTGCCATTGGGTTTAGATCTTTATTCCAATCTAATTTTCCCCAATAGGCAGAGTTCCAGGCAGGCATATAGGACACCTTGGTCCACGGCATCCAGCCCTGGTATTGCCCGTTGTGAATAGTAAAGACTGTTCTAATACTTTTTAAATGCTGGTATGCATAACAGTATTGGATCATAAAAGGAATGAAAGCAGTATGGTGATCATGCACATGAATTACGCCCGGTGCATGTTTCCATTTACTTATCCAATCCACTACTGCGATCTGGAAAGCAAAGAATCGTTCTATATCATCGCTGTAACCATATATCTTCTCCCTATCCAATAAGCCATTAATATCTACCATGTAAAAGTCAAAATCCAGCTTATTGGTTTTTTCTTTGATAATAGTGTAAGGAAACCACAGGTCTCCCATTTTGATATCACCTTTGTGCACCACTTCAAAATCGTTATCGTACAAAAATTTTGTACGATGCATGGGTGTAACAACTTTGGCTGTATGTCCCAGTTTATTTTGATACTTAGGCAAGGCTCCTACTACATCCGCCAATCCGCCAGCTTTAGAAGCAGGATAACACTCTGCGCTTACGTGTAATATTTCCATTAAACAATTATCTGTTAATTCATCAAATTAAAGAAGGATTTTGTTAAGGGCAAACTAAGAGGGGCATTTTTTTTCTAATTGTCATACTATTTTATTCAGCTACCTTAATAAATAGTTGAATGACGATTGAAAAGTTTACCGTATTAGTAGAGTAATATTCCCTTAAAAATTGATACTTCTTATTAAAATATTTACATTAGAGCACAAATTTTTATTGTATGAAGTACACAATGATCCTGCTCGTTTGCCTCCTACTTGTTCTTTCTGCATGTAGAGATTATAATCCTCCAACTATAAATCGAGGAATGCTTCTGGATAGTGTATATACCAGCCATTCTGCAATAATTGATACTTTTTTTAAGAAAATAGAATGATTGTCTCAGGAAGAAGAACTTAAAAAGCCTTTGCTAATAATAGATTCAAATAACAATAAGATAGATGAAAAAACATTTTCGGATGACAAATTTGTTCATGCTGATAGCAATATAGCGGCTTTAGTTAAAGGTAAATTAATAGCACTTAATAATAAAAGCAACTTAATTACGCTTCATTATGCTGACTGGGACAGTATGCTTCCAAAAGCAAAAACACCGTATTTTCTTACTACGGTTACAGTAGATAGCAACGAATCCTATGAGCCATATCTTGAAGATGATGTATGGTATTATTATAATTTTAAGGATTGGTTCAAACAACAGAAGGACTCTATTTATTTAGATCGAAAAGCAGGCATAATAGACGAGGCTTTATCAAAAATTCAAAAACTGGATAGTATAAAATATGTATTAGTGCTAAGCGACCGAATTATAAAAAAACCTGCGATCGTATCCAGGGGCATCTTTGAAACCGGAATTCTTATAAGCGTAATCAAACTATATGAAATATCAACACGAAAACTATTGTGTTACGACGTTATTTTTACAACAAACAGTGACAAGGTTAGAGACATTGGATTTGATGCAGGGACAAGTGATATGTACAAAGCCGTATGGAATATGCGATTAATGGAAGATTTTTGCGGACGAAGAAATCAATCTGTAGAAGACTACTTTAGCAATCGTAACAAAAAGTAAAACTTGCCCCATTTATTGACTTATACTATGTTTATTTGTTGATTAAGGCATCAATTGCTTTAAATCAATCGTTTATGCATTTCTTATTCCATAAACTTCGCCTACCAAAAAGAAAAAACTTTACTTTTGGCACTTAATCAAACGAACGATTGTATTATGAATCAGCAAACTTCTCCAACTACCCCGACTAATTATGGAGCGTTAAGCACATTGGTCACGGTATTTTTCTTCTGGGGCTTTATTGCCGCAGGCAACAGTATTTTCATCCCTTTTTGTAAACATTATTTCGACCTGGATCAGTTTCAAAGTCAATTGGTGGACTTTGCATTTTACACTGCCTATTACATTGGAGCGCTTGTTCTCTTTGTATATGGCGCTTTTGGCGGAAAAGATCTGGTTGGAAAATGGGGTTATAAAAAAAGTATTGTTTATGGACTTTTATTTTCTGCGTTAGGCGCTATTGCCATGATCATTGCAGTAAATGCAAACACCTTTACAGGCATGCTGGTAGGCTTATTTATTGTAGCGCTTGGATTTTCATTGCAACAAACCGCCGCTCAACCCTTTGCCATATCATTAGGCGATCCTGCAACAGGAACCAGCCGTGTAAATTTAGGCGGAGGCGTTAATTCATTTGGTACTACCATTGGACCTATTGTTGTTGCCTTTGCTTTATTTGGAACAACAGCCGCAGTAACGGATGACAAAATAAATGCACTGGGATTAAGCAAAGTTATTGTTCTGTACAGCGGCGTTTGCGCTTTGTTTATAGGAGCAGCTGCCTTATTTTATTTCGCTAAAAAGGTACCTGCCGGTATCTCCGAAGAAAAAACAGAACAAGCTAACAAAGCACTGTATGCTTTATTAATAATGACAGGCTTGTTAATTATGTTATTTGCTCCTGTTTTTAGCAGCTACAACACTCCCGAACAGAAAAAGATCGAAGCAATTGGTAAAGTAGTAGATCATAAATATAAAGATGCTGATTCCATTATAGCAAGATCAGTGAACATGGCAACCACTGATTCTGTTTTTGCCAAGGACTTTTTAAAAGATAAAGACAGTGCTACTATCGCTGCTAATTTTGATAAGCTTGCAAAATCATACAGCTATAATACAGAAGCTTTAGGCAATTTTGAAAAAGTAAAAAACATTCATGCCAATATAAAAGCTGATAATGCAGAAAGCGATGGACTAAATCATCCCTTACAAAACTACCGGTTAAAATGGTTGCTGGGCGCATTAGCAATTGTAGTTCTTTCATTATTATTTTCCAATGCCCGAGCAAAGAAAAATGCAGAAGGCTGGGGCGCTATGAAATACCCCCAATTGGTGTTGGGAATGCTTGCCATTTTTGTATATGTTGGTGTTGAAGTAGCTATTGGAAGTAATTTAAGTGAGCTTTTAAAACAAGCTGCTTTCGGCTCACATCAATCGTCGCAGGCAGCACCTTATATCTCTGTATATTGGGGTAGCTTGATGATAGGACGTTGGACAGGTGCAGTAAGCGCATTCAACTTAAGCAAAAGAAATAAAGCACTTTTGGAATTCATTGTTCCTTTGATCGCTTTTGCAGTGGTGATAGGAATTAATACAATGGCGAAGTACAATATGGCACCCCTTTATTGTTATGTTGTTTGCGTATTGATACAGATCGCTGCATTTTATTTTACAAAAGATGCTCCGGCAAAAACATTATTATTATTTTCTTTATTAGGTGTATTAGCTATGACAATTGGAGTACTTAGCACCGGAACGGTTGCTATCTACGCATTTTTAAGTGGCGGACTGTTTTGTTCTATTATGTGGCCTTCTATTTTTAGTTTGGCTATTGCAGGTTTGGGCAAATACACTACGCAAGGTGCTGCATTTTTAGTAATGATGATCCTTGGTGGCGGCATCATACCTCCTATACAAGGTAAGCTGGCAGATATAATCGGCATTCATCAATCTTATATAGTCCCTATTATTTGTTTTGCCTATTTAGCGTTCTTTGCGTTTATCGTAAAACAGATCTTAAGAAAACAAGGCATAGACTATGATGCAAAAATTGCCGGAGGCGGACACTAATCAATTTATTAACAGCATAACTTTTTTATACTTTGAGCAAACACGCTATTGGAGTTGATATAGGTGGCACTACCACCAAGTTTGGAGTTGTAACACGTGATGGAAAAATATTGGAACAGGATAGAATACCTACCAATGCACACGATGTAGTGGAAGATTTTATTGATGACCTGCATGCAAAGCTGGCACCAATGGTAGAAAGAAATGGTGGCATCGACAATATAATTGGTATTGGCATGGGTGCGCCAAATGGAAATTTTTATTCCGGCAATATTGAATTTGCACCTAACCTTAAATGGAAAGGCATTATTCCTATTGCGGAATTGATCCACAAAAAATTTGGCTTAACAACCCGTTTAACTAATGATGCGAATGCAGCGGCAATGGGCGAAATGATCTATGGCTGTGCCAAGAATATGAAGCATTTTATTACCATCACTTTAGGCACCGGTGTTGGCAGCGGTATTGTAATTGATGGCAAAATAGTTTTGGGACATGATGGTTTTGCGGGTGAATTAGGGCATACCATCATTCGCCCGGGTGGCAGGTTACATAAAAGCACCGGTTCTCATGGATGCCTTGAATCGTATGCTTCTGCTACAGGTGTACGTGAAACAGCCATTGAATTATTGACTGAACATCCTGAAACAGAAAGCTTGTTACGTAACTATGCCATCAATGCATTGACCAGCGAAACGGTGTATGAATGTGCTATGCAGGGAGATGCTATTGCCAATCGCATATTTGAATTTACGGGGCAAATACTCGGAGAATCATTAGCTAACTTTATCATGTTCTCTTCTCCTGAAGCAATTGTATTATTTGGAGGATTGACAAAAGCAGGCAATCTTTTATTAAATCCAACACGTAAACATATGGAAGCAAACCTGTTGCCTATCTTCCAAAATAAAGTAAAATTGCTGTTTAGTGATCTGAAAGAAGCGGATGCAGCGATCTTAGGTGCTAGTGCTTTGGTTTGGGACATGTAGATCATTGCTTTACTTAAATAATATCAATAACAAGCCTCTAACCTCAGGGGCTTGTTTGTTTATATATAGATGTGTAGCTTTATTATACCAAAGAATAAAACATGAAAACAAGTATCGTATCGATCGCTTTTGCTTTGCTTTTTTCTACAGCATCTTTTGCACAAAAAGCTCCTGCACAAAACGGTTATTCCATAACGATCGACATGCAGAAAACATACAGTGGCAAAATGTACCTATCGCTTTACCAGGGAACATATTCAAAAACAGCCGTTATAGATAGCTTTGTTGTAAGCGGCAGTGAAGCAACGATAAAATTCGATCAGCCTAAAAGAATACTGGGTGGCATTTACCAATTAAGCTATCAAGGTGATATAAAGCCTGATAAAAATGATAAAATAAATATTGCTGTTGATAATGGCGCCATCTTACACTTTACATTGATCGGACCTAAACTGGGTGCATTGGAAATTGCATCTTCTCTTAATGCGGATTATTTATACCTGCAGCGTGTAGCCAATGATCCTGCTTCTAAAAAAGAAAAGCTGCAAACACTTCAAAAAAAATATTCAACCTCCATTATAGCTTTATGGGCTACATTAGAGCTTAAGAAAATAGCAAGCGATGAATTAACTGCCAATGCCAATAAAGTTCAATACCGCAACAACTACTTCTCCAATTTTAATTTGCAAGACAAGCGCTTACAAATACTTCCTAACATCTACTCTGCATTAAATGATTACATGACCATCCTTCCTGTAGTTGACAGCAATTATCAAAGCAACGTAGATGTATTGCTTAAAGGAATGGATTGCAATACCCGCAACTATACGTTCTATTTAGACTGGATATTTAAGAACATCATCTACTATCAACAAAAAAAATTAGAGAAGACCTATAACTATGTTTACAACCGTTATTTAAACAGCGAGGATTGTAAAAAAGCAGATTCTACTTTGTATGCAAGGATCACGAATGAGTTGAACAGAGTGGTAAATACTCCTATCGGCAGCATAATCCCGTCTTTTAAAATGAGCGATAGTGCCGACAATTATTACACGATCGATTCTCTAAAATTAAATGCGCCGTATTCTTTCATTGCTTTCTTTGATCCTGATTGTCCGCACTGCCAGGAAATAATGCCAAAAGTCTCCGCGTTTTTTGCTGCTGCTAATTTTAAAGATAGCATACAAAAAATTGCTTTTTTAAATGCGCCGTATGATTCTGCACAATGGCATTCTTTTATTGTAAAATCCAAATTAGAACATTGGCTGAATGTAAAAGCATATCAAAATGACACGGAATATATGATTGATCTAAAGCTAACCGGAAACCCCAACTTCTATTTAATTGACAACACAGGAAAGATACTTTTAAAAAGTGCGGATGGGGAAATGATAAAGAGTGTTATTAATAAGACAGGGCAAAATTAAATCCCATAAAAAAAGTCGTAACAAAACCGTTACGACTTTTTACTATAATTTAAAGCTTACACTTATTTCAATGTTATTACTGCCGCTTTGATCCTGTCAATTGCTTCCACCAGTTTTTCATCGCTGGTAGCAGTGCTTAAACGGATACAGTTAGGAGCTCCGAATGCATTGCCTGTAACGGTTGCCACATGTGCTTTTTCCAATAACCACAAGCTCAATTCATCTGCATTTTTAATAGTAGTAGTACCATCCGATTTTCCGAAGTAATAGCTTACATCAGGAAATGCATAGAATGCTCCATCCGGAATACGTACTTTAAAGCCAGGCACTTCTTTCAATTTACCAATTACCAGGTCTCTTCTACGATGGTAAGCTTCCAACATCATTTTTGGAGCATCCATGTTGGTGAAGGCAACAGCTGCTGCTTTTTGGGCAATACTGTTGGTACCGCTGGTAACCTGTCCTTGTAATTTATCTACGGCATCTACGATCCATTTTGCAGCCGCGATAAAACCAACACGCCAGCCCGTCATAGCAAATCCTTTACTAAAACCATTCACTGTAATTACTCTGTCTTTAATTTCAGGAACGCTTCCGATGCTGAAATGCCCTTCTTTAGTAAAGTTGATGTATTCATAAATCTCATCAGCCAATACAAATATGTTTGGATGCTTTGCAATGATCGCTGCAAATGCTCTTAATTCTTTTTCGCTGTAAACAGAACCTGTCGGGTTGTTTGGCGAAGCATACATTACAATTTTAGTTTTGTCTGTAATAGCTGCTTCCAATTGTTCAGGCGTTACTTTAAAGTCATTTTCAAAAGCGCCGTCTACTATTACGCTTTTACCTTCTGCCAGCTTTACCATTTCGGCATAGCTAACCCAGTATGGACCAAGGATGATCACTTCCTCTCCTTTTTTAACCAATACTTCTATAATGTTTGCCAAAGAATGTTTAGCACCGGTTGATACCAATACATTCTCCGCCTTCCAGTCTAATTTATTTTCGCGTTGCAGTTTTTCTGCAATTGCAGTGCGCAATTCAGGAATACCTGCTACGGGTGTGTATGCATGAAACCCATCGTCAATTGCCTTCTTGGCAGCTTCGCAAATGTGAGGAGGCGTTTTAAAATCAGGCTCTCCCACGCTAAGGTTAATTACTTTGTGACCCTGAGCCGCCAATTCACGGCTTTTTTTGCTCATGGCAAGCGTTGCACTTTCTTCCAGCGCATTAATTCTGTCGGCTAATAAGTTGTTTGACACTGTAGTTTGTTTTTTTATAAATTATTTTCGGGTGGCAAAGTTAGTGCATTGCAAATTGAAATCTTGTGAAATCGGGAAAAATTGAAGAATGAATGGTTGTTGGTCAGGCGACTAACACTATCGATTAAGATAAAGCTTCTGCATATTTGAGCAGGTATTGCTTTTTTCCGGTTGCGTGCTATTGTTTTAGTTTTTTGATCTCTTGAAGTAGCTCATACACCTGCTGTTCTGAAAAATCACTGTTCACTGCAACGGTGCCTCCCAGTATAGGCTCAACTATTTGTGGGGCAGCCAACAAACTATTATTAACTACGAATCCAAGGTACTGCTGAAGATGCCCGGCAGTTATATCTCCAAACATTTTTTGTCCTACTTTGGAAAATTTTATGAGGAGCTTACATTTTCCTGTTTCTTTGTCTTTACTTTTTATAATCGTATCTACATAAAAATAAGCGATCAGCGGCGTGTCGCTTAATTCATAATACCGAACAGTGTCTTTGTAAATTAAATGATATGCCCCTGCATTTAAAGAGGGTTTAGCTAAGTATATTCCTGACCGGGATTGTGCAGTTATGGATGTAGAAACCAACAGCAATAGTAATATTCCATAAAGTCTGAACATAAAAGCTTATTTGCTTTTTAGCATTGATTCAAACTCAGCAACAGGAAGATCAAACGTTTTAGCAACAGTAATACCTATAAAATAGACTTGTGTTTTATTTGGCTTTTTAGCATCAGCAACTATATAGGCTATATTTTTTGTATTTATAATAGAGGTTTGTCCCTGCTTGGTTTTGATAGATATGAAACTCATGATTTTTTTGATTTAATTTATCAAGATATACGAAAGTCGATAGAATATTTTAAAAGGACCGTCTTCGACAAGCTCAGACTGACATGTTTTAGATATGCCAGTTAATTTATTACAAGGTAACACTATTTTAATGGTACAGTGAAGCATTATTAGCCTTTAAACTCTGTTTTAAACGTCTAAAAACCCTTTTCAGCATGCTAAAAATGATTTTTAGGCATCTATCAGCAATTTTTCCCTTGTCAAAAGCGTTCTCTGCTCCCAAAAACAACTCTTATTTCATGCAAAGATTTTCAGATGGTGTGCATATTCCTTTCCTGTCTGCCAAACAGTTTTTCCCCTATCTTTGCGAACTTCTTAAATTCTAACATAGTTAAACGAATTCTATTATGAAACTGAAAGGCCTGGTTTGGTTCTTTGCGATTGCTCTGATTCTTATTTCGATTTGGGAGCTTTCTTATACCTGGGTAGTACGCAACTACGAAGGTGAAGTTCAGCAAAAAGCTGTAAAACAAGTTAAAGCGGCATACCCCAATGCTACTGCTGATGAACAAGAACAACTGGTTGCCAGCAGGGTACAACATATCTTAGATAGCACACGCGACAAAAAGATATATCCTGTTATCGGAACCTCTTATCAAAAGTGTAAAGAAAATGAGTTAAACCTTGGCTTGGACCTTCAAGGCGGTATGAGCGTAACGATGAACGTTAGCCTGGAAGGTTTGATAAAATCTTTAAGCATCAACCCTAACGATCCTAAACTGATAAAAGCGATACAAACCGCTACTGCACAGAAAGTAAACAGTGATGTGGATTTTGTTACTCTGTTTACCGATGCTTATACCCAGCAAAACCCGGGTGTAAATCTTGCTTCTATATTTGCCAAATCGGGCAACGATATTAAAGCGAGCGATGATAATAAAAAAGTAATAGACCAATTACATACTATCGCCAATGGCGCTATTAATCAAACGTATAAAGTATTACAAAAAAGAATTGACAAGTTTGGTGTTGCTCAGCCTACCATCAATCTTGATGCAAGCAAAGGCGTTATAAACGTTGAGCTAGCGGGTATTAAAGATCCTAAAAGAGTACGTGCTTTTTTACAATCATCTGCTAACCTGCAATTCTGGGAATTGTATAATATAGATGAAGTAGGCCAGGACCTGTCCAATGCAGATAAAGCATTAGGCGCTACTCTTAATAGCATACCCGATTCTTTGTTAAAGAAAACTGATTCTACCAAAAGCCAGGCGCAATTACAACAGGAACACCCGATTTTAACGCACATACGTCCTATCCAGGCAACAGACCAGGATAAAAATGGAGTACGTGAATACGCAGCTCCTTTTGCTGAAGTTGCATTAAAAGATACAGGCGTTGTAACTGAATATTTAAACAACCCCGTTTTCATCAATAATCTGACACTTCCTGTAAAATTCTTATTTGGACCGGAAGAAAAAGATAAGCAAGGAAATTCCACAGGTGTAGTTACCTTATATGCTATTAAAAAGAGACCGGGTACTGATAAACCAAGAATTGAAGGCGACGCTATTACAAACGCTTTGCAACAAACAGACCCTACTACCAATGAGGTTTTTGTTACTATGGATATGAATAACCAGGGTAAATTAGAATGGGGCAAAATGACAACAGAAGCTTGCCAGTTTAACCCTCACAAACCAATTGCCATCGTATTGGATGACATTGTTTACTCTGCTCCTTTTGTAAATGAACCTATTATGGATGGTACATCCCGTATTACCATTAGCAAAGGAAAAGGAATGCAGGATGCGATACAGGAAGCACAGGATCTATCGGATGTTTTAAAATCAGGTAAACTGGATGCCCCTGCAAAAATCGTTGCAGAACAAATTGTTGGTCCTACGTTGGGTAAAGAGGCAGTACATGGTGGTGCCATGTCGTTCATCGTTTCATTTATAGTAATATTTGCCTTAATGCTTATTTACTATAACACCGGTGGATGGGTTGCCAACATTTCATTAATATTAAACTTATTATTTACGATAGGTGTATTGGCTGCATTAGGCTTTACGTTAACTTCTGCAGGTATTGCCGGTTTGGTATTGACCATTGGTATGGCAGTAGATACCAACGTAATCATTTTTGAAAGAATTAAAGAAGAGCTGACGAAAGGAAAAAATTATCAGCAGGCCGTGAACGATGGTTACCGCCGCTCTTTAGCCCCTGTAATTGATGCGCACGTTACTACCTTCTTAACAGCCGCTATCCTGTTTACGTTTGGGTTAGGGCCTGTACTTGGTTTTGCTACCACGCAAATGCTGGGTATCGTATTGTCGTTGTTCTGTGGAATCTTAGTATCAAGATTGATCACTGATTTCTGGACGAACAAACAACGTCACTTTAATTACTTTACCGGTGTTTCTAAAAAGATATTCAAACACGCCAGCTTTAAATTCATTGAATACAGAAAAGTTGCTTACGGAATTTCTGTAGTGGTATTGTTGTTGGGTATCGGTTCTTATTTCAACGGCTTTCATGAAGGTGTTGAATTTAAAGGAGGACGCAGCTATACTATTGAGTTTGCACAGCCTGTAAAGAACGATGCTGTTAGAGATGATCTGAAAGATGCATTGGGCGGCGATTATCCTGTTATTAAAACAGTTAAAGATAACAGGCACTTGAACATTACAACTTCTTATTTAATAGGACAGGAAAATGCAGATAGCGCCGTACAGGCAGGTTTATACAAAGGATTGTCTAAAGCATTGAATGGTGTTAGCTATCCACAATTTGTAAAAAGCATTCAAAGTACACAAACCGTACAGCCGACCATTTCTTCTGACCTGAAGAAAGGTGCTATTAAAGCTACCGTGTTTGCGATCCTTATCATCTTTGTTTATATCTTCTTACGTTTCCGCGACTGGAGATATTCAGCAGGTACTATAGTGGCTTTATTGCACGACGTATTGGTAACATTGGCGGTATTCTCTTTCTGCAAAAACATTGTTCCTTTCCCGTTGGAAATTGACCAGCATTTTATTGCGGCGGTATTAACGGTGATCGGTTTCAGTATGAATGATACGGTGATCGTGTTTGACCGTATCCGTGAATACAGCAAGGGCTCTAAAGCAAGTGATAAGCCAAGCATCATTAACCGTGCTATCAACGATACATTAAGCAGAACGATCATGACATCTTTAACGGTGTTCCTGACCATTTTAATATTGTTCATCTTTGGCGGCGAAGTAACACGTGGATTTGCTTTTGCAATGTTGATCGGTGTAATTACAGGTACTTACTCTTCTATATTTGTGGCGGCTCCAATGCTGGTTGACCTGGCAAAGGACAGACCTTTAGGAGAAGCAGAGCCTGAGAAAACTGCAGTCAAAACGGTGAATGCATAATTAACAGAAATGTATTGAAATAGAAAAAGCCTGTTCGTTTGAACAGGCTTTTTTATTGGTTATATTTGGTAAGATATTGATGCTTTATGATAGCCAAGAATAAAGTAAAACTATTTCTTTTTGCAACTTGCTTGATCTGTATGACGAGTAGTTGTCATAATCATATTGACAAATTCGATGTAAAAACAGATGACCTAAAAAAATTACCGGATAATTTTTATGCGTATCATCGTGGCAGTATCCTTCTTGAAAGCTTGAGTGATACCGGCTATAGAATTTGGTTTAATTTTGATAATAACGATAATATTGGGAATGTTTTTAAAATTGATGATCTTAAAAATAATAAAGAGATAGATCTAGATAGTGTTATCAAAACCCGGTCTATTGATACAAGCAACGCAAAGGTAAATGCTCAACTCTTTATAGACTTAAGCAGAAAATATAAGTTTGGGCACATTTTAATTGACAAGGCGAACAAAATATCTTTTTCATATATTAAAGACTTACCTGAAGAATGTGTAATGCCATTGAATGATAGCATAAAAAATATTTATTTAAAAAAAGAAGATTTCAAACAATTACCTAATGGGTGGTTTGAACATGTTGAGCAATAATTTTTTACCTTAATTGGATTTTTAGTTTAAACTCAAATTATATCATGCGTCTATTAAAAAATTTTAGCCTTTTAAGATTTTTCATTTGGGTTATTCTCATTGGCGGACTTACTATCTTTTCATTTTTAGCTACTTTTGGCAAGGGAGAAGGAACAATTGGCGATAGTTTTTTCCTAAATTTTATTGCTGATGCTTTTTATTTATTTCGTTTTCCTATGCATGTTTTATTTACTGAATGTATGAATGAGAATGCTTTTTTTATAGGGCTTTTTATTAATGTCATTTTTTATGCTTTTCTAATTGAAGCCACAATAAGTATTCGCAAAAACAAACGAATTGATAGTCCAATTAGTTCAAATCCTTAAGTTGATAAATGCGTAAAATACTATCTTTCACTTTTGCTATTATAGCATGGTTTGCTGTTTTTGCACAATACTATCTTATGGTGCAAAACAGAATTGCTTCCATTACCGAAACAACCATACGTTTTGTAAGCTTCTTTACCATTTTGACAAATACTATTGTGGCTTTTTATTTTACTATAGAATGTATTAAGCTGTTACGTATTAATAAGCCAATTGCTATTCCGGGATTGCTCACTGCTGTTACGATGTACATTACAATTGTTGGTACCGTTTACCAGGTTTTGTTACGACATATATGGAGCCCGGTTGGTTTACAAAAATTAGTGGATGAGCTATTGCATTCTGTTATGCCTGTGCTGGTTATTGTTTATTGGATATTGTATGAAAACAAAGGGAAAGTTCATTATTATCAAATTCCCAAATGGTTGATCTATCCTTTGGTGTATTTAATATATGTTCTTATCAGGGGAAGTTTCTCGGGCTTTTATCCTTACCCGTTTTTAGAGGTTACCAGTTTAGGATTGCAAAAAGTACTGTTGAATTCGTTTTATATGTTCCTGTTCTTTTTAGGCATTTCTTTTTTATTTGTGTGGTTAAGCAAGATCACAAAAGGAATGCCGCATAAATAATAATTTTGTATTTATGAAAGAAGCACATAAAAAAGAAACTCCTTTTGAACGTGTATTATTTTTCAGCGATGCTATTGTTGCCATTGCCATTACTTTATTGGCATTGGATCTAAAGCTGGAAGTTCCCGAACATCACCATCTCACTTTTGCCGACCTGTTGTTGCCGTGGAAAAAATACCTTGCTTTCTTTTTATCCTTTTTCAATATTGCGGGCTTTTGGAGAATACATCATAATATCTATTCTTATATTAAAAAGATGGATGACAAGTCGATGTATTTTAATATAGGCTGGGTATTTTTTATTATTACACTCCCCTTTGCTACAAGTGTGCTGAGCACGCATTTCGGCGATGCTCCTGCCATCTTTTTATACAGCATGAATATCTTTTTAATATCGATCTTTCAAAATTCCATTTGGGATTATGCCGATGCCAAAGAAGATTTTGTTGACAGAGAAAAATTACCTCCGGAAGAAAGAACACAATTCAGGATAATGTTCAACCTTGATATGCTGAATGGATTATTAGCATTGATATTCTCTTTTATATTGCCGAAGCTTGCTTTCTTTTTATTATTCTTTAAGATACCTGTTTTTATTTTTAGCTTGTTTTATATTGGGAGAATAAGGAGAAGGGAGAAGTTGGAGGGAAAGATCTGATAAAAAATCAAGCACATTTTGTAAAGACCTCTTTTATTTCGCACCCAATAAATCAGGCTTTCTTGTATAGAGCTTATTCAAGGCAATAAACGTCGCTCTACGAAAACAATCACCATAATCTCCGGGTTATTTATTTTGACACAATATTAAACTCCGTTATTGTCCGCTTCGGCAATAGATATGTCCCGTTTAGCTGCATTAACAATTTTTTCATAAGCTTTAATTGCATTTTGCAGCTCATTTTAAAACACTGCAAATAATAGCATCTATGATGAGTAACCCGTTATCATTAAAACGTTTTCTTTTAGCATCTCTTTTAGTATTCAGTATTTTCATTTTTTCTTCCTGCGATAAAACTTCTACCGATACAACAACCAATGCCGGCAATTGGGCAAGAAGATCCGAATTTGAGGGTTCTGTACGAACGGAAGCTTTTTCATTTGTAATAAACAATGTATTATATATAGGAGGGGGATACGATGGCAATAACCGTTTAACTGATTTCTGGAAACTGGATGAGCCATCCGGTACCTGGAAACAGCTAGGCAACTTACCGGGAGATGCGAGAAATTCAGCTGTTGGATTTTCAATTGGCGATAAAGGATATTTTGGAACGGGATATAATGGCACAGTTCCCTTAAAAGATTTTTACGAATATGATCCTGCTACAGATACATGGACTAAAAAGGCGGATTTCCCTAGCACGGCAAGATATGATGCAGTGGCTTTTTCTGTAAACAATAATGGATACATCGGTACCGGCTTTGACAGCACCGGCACCTATAGAAAAGATTTTTACAAATATGATCCCAATTCGGATACCTGGACACAAAGCGCCAGCTTAGCAGGCGATAAACGCAGCCAGGCAGTGGCTTTTGTTGATAATAATATTCCTTATGTTGTTTCCGGAATTAATAACGGAACATACCTGAACGATATGTGGGCTTATGATGCAGCCAACGATAGCTGGATACAAAAAAGAAAGATCACTACTGCTGTAGATGATGCAGACAGCACTTTTGATGATTCTTATGGCGCCAACATTACCCGTAGCAATGCTTCTGTTTTTGTAATGAACGATACTGCTTATTTAGTAGGTGGAAACTATAACGGCATAATCGGTACTACCTGGGCTTATGATATTAAAACAGATTATTGGTTTGCAAAAACATCTTTTGAAGGAACGGCAAGACAAGGCGCTGTTGGATTTACTGTAAATAATCATGGCTATATCGCCACAGGCGCTAACAGCAGCAATTACTTTGATGACCTATGGGAATTCTATCCTGCAGAAACACAAAATAGCGACGACAACTAATTAAAAATATGTTGCCACTATTTGTTAAGTGGTAATTGTAAAGGGAGCGGATAACATTTCATGTAACCGCTTCCTTTCACTAAATGCCTGCAAAAGAACATGAAATTTTCTTTTCGATATATTTTTTATGGTCTGCTTTTATTTACTGTCGGTAATAGTTTATTATCGTGTGATAAAGTAGATGTAACCTTTGGCAATCAAAATCAGCAAAACGATCCAAACCTGTCTTATTTTGAAAACTATACTGTTACGCTATCTACTTACCAGGTAGATTCATTTTTAACTTCGGGTACCAATACTTTTTTAGTAGGCTTCAATAATGATCCTGTTTTTGGCACTATACATGCCGGTTCTTATGCTGAAGTAGAGGCGCCTGCTATAAACTCACTAAAAGATGTAACCGGCATAACATATGACTCGTTGGAAATATTAATAAAACCAAATGGTATTTATTATGGAGATACATTATCCAACTTTAATTTGAATATATACCGGGTAACGAGCCCCATCCAAAAAGCTACGGTAAGCGATAACAATTATTATAATACAAGCAGTTTTACATATGGCGATCTACTTGGTAGTAAGAGTATTAAAGTAACGCCACATAATGGCAATCTTCTTAGCATACGTTTATCCGATCCATTAGGACAGGAACTGTTCAATAAATTGCAAACAGGTGCTGTAGAAATAACATCACAGGATTTTTTCAGACAATATTTTAAAGGATTGTATTTTGATGTTGACAGTACAACAACCAATGATCTTTTTGGATTCAACTCTGCCGATGATTCTGTTATCATGCGCCTGCATTATGAGCAACGTGGATTAACAACAGTGGCCGAATCTATTGACTTCCCTTTTATAACGGCTAAACAGTTCAATCACATAGCAACAAACAGGACCAATACGGCTTTAGAATCCTTGATTCCTAATAAAAAACAATTAATAAGCAGTACGCTTACGGATAATAAAGCTTATTTGAATAGCTCAACAGGGTGCTATATAAAAATAAACATGCCCGATCTGCTTAGCTTAAAAGAATTGCATCCATATGTAAAAGCAGCTAGCGCAAAACTGGTGATACAGCCTACACCGGGCACATTCAGTTATCCTTACCAGTTACCGCAATCGTTAAATCTATATGGCACTGATATCAATAATAATATTGTAAGCTCTGTTACTTTAGGCGGAGAATTACAAACAGGCAATTTATCTATTGATGAATTGTACGGAATAAACACTGCTTATACGTATGATGTTACCGATTTTGTCAATAGCATTTTAACAACAGGACAGGCAGCCCCCAGCGGCCTACTATTAACAACATCAGCTACAAACCTTGGCGATCAAAGCTTTAGCAGGCTTGTTATAAACGATGCTTCTACCTCTAAAGGCATTCAACTAAAACTCTATGTATTAGGATTATGATCTGGCAATATAAACATATATACCGCCTGTTGTTTTGCACGCTGATAGTAATTACTTCAGCAACAAAACTGAATGCACAAAATGTTACTTCTCCTTATTCTATATTAGGCATTGGTGATATAGATACAAAAGATTACGGAAGATATTTTTTTGATGGAAGCACAGCCAATGCACGCAGGGCAGTTGGCTCTTATAATTTTTCAAACCCGGCTTCATTAACAGCATTAACTTACAAGCTGGTAAACTTTGATATAGGCATGCGGGGAAGAGTAAGCGATTTTCAAATGCCTTCAGCTGATACTTCTACTGCCGCCTCAAAAGATTTTGCAGTAAAGCGCATAAGCTTTTCTTTTAAAGCCGGTAAAAAAACAGGTATTGCATTTGGTTTAAAACCATACAGCTCCGTTAATTACAAATACGAAGCTACACAAGCAATATTGGACGGCTATAGTACTTATACCAAAGCTGTTGATGGAAGCGGCGGAATTAACCAGGTCTATTTTTCAGCCGGAAGAGAATTATTTAAAAATCTTTCTATAGGCATAACAGCTTCTTACCTTTTTGGGTCATTGCAAAATACCACCAGCTATTCAAGCATAGCATTACCTATAAATTTAAGCAGAACAGATATCGATTTTTTATACGGAGCAAATGTTTTAGTAGGCTTACAATATTATACAGCTGCAGATAAAAAGTGGCAACATCAATTTGGATTAACAGGTTCTGTCAGCACTAAATTAAGCGGACAAACCACTTCTGAATACGTAGATAGTAATGTATCGGCTTCTACCTTCATTAATCAGAGCATTACTAAAAGCTCTCCTTTTCAAATGCCGTCCAGTATTGGATTTGGATATGCAGGCATAAGTAATAACAAATGGATCTTTTCTGTTGATGCAAACTATACTAAATGGCCGCATCAACAGGTTGATTATGTAAATTCCTCCACCACTTCTACCCTACGCCTTTCTGCCGGCATTGAATATTCAAAAAAAGTAAAAACTGCTTATTATGAATACGAAAAATATTTTGTTGCAGGAGGCTTTTCTGCAGAGAACAGTTATATATTGTTAAGTGGGAATTATATAAAAGACTATGCAGTATCATTGGGTGGCGGCATTAATTTATCAAAGAATATGGTAGTATATGGCGGTGTTGAAAGCGGAGTTAAAGGAGACCTTACTAAAATGCAGATAAAAGAAAATTATACGAATATCTTATTCGGCATTTCGATAAAAGACCTTTGGTATGGAACCAAAAAACTAGGACGTTTTAATTAAGAGTATCTATATGAAACAATTGCTTATACTTTTCGCTTGTATCATTCTAACAAAGATAGCCGGCGCTCAAAGCATCAATGGCAGATGGCGCTCCGAAGACAAAAGCCGTATTTATAAAATAGAAGAAAAAGAAGGGGCTTACCAGGCTTTACTTGAAAAAAGCAATAGAAAGGACGATCATGAGCACAGCGTTATATTAGACAACGTTACCTACAATAAAAAGAAAAAAAGATACGAAGGGATAATTTATACTGTCGACAGAAACAATTCTCGCCCTGTGATCATTACCGAGGAAGGAAATAAATTGAAGCTTAGGTTAAAGCGCTTAGTGTTTGAGAATGTTGACACTTATTGGTACAGAGAGCAATAAGCCCTTAATAATACCCTCCTTTTAACCACTCTAAAAAATCGGGCACTTTATTTTTACTTACTACAATATCTTCATGTGCGTTGATCTTTAGTTTAATCGACAGCTTTCTTGCAAAGTATTGCTCCGCCTCTACTACGGCTTCCTTGTTAATTAAATATTGCCGGTTTGCCCTGTAAAAATCTTCTCCGCATATATTCTCCATCTCTTCCAACGTATGTGCAATGGCATATCGCTTATTATCGAACGTAACAGCATAAGATGATTTCTGCTCTATACCCAGCAATGCAATTTCTTTTATTTTAACAGGAATGATCTTGTCTTTCCAATTGATCAAAACGGCATTGCTTTTCGGCCTCTGCTGATTCATTTCAAAATAGACCTGCTGTTTATTTTTTTGTTCATCAAAATTATTGCGCAGCCGAAAATATTTATTAAGCGAATCTTTTACCACTTGACTATCGAAAGGCTTGAGAATATAATCAATGCCATTATTCTTGAATCCTTGCAATGCATACTCGTTATATGCCGTACAAAATACCACCGGCACATTTATCTGTACTTGTTTAAATATGTCAAAACTATATCCATCACCTAACTGTATATCACTATATATCAGGTCGGGCAAAGGATTATTTCTAAAAAAATGTACTGCCTCCGTAACAGAAGACAATATTTTTACAACATCAACTTCTTTATTGGCATCCTTCAACACCAGCATCAGGTCTTCTGCCATTATAAGCTCATCCTCTATTATAGCTATCTTCATAATAAAAAGTTTTTATCATTACTATAAATTCATTAGGTGTTTTATCAACTCGTACGCCATCATTTTCTCCCAGTAAATGGTATCGTTCAGCCAAATTAGCAAGCCCAATTCCTTTTTCTTCTTCAATATTTTTTGCCTGCAGATTATTGATCACAAAAACTTTAGCATTACCTTCATCACCGGTTATTGCAATATTCAAAGGCTGTGCAATAGTGAATATATTATGCTTAACTGCATTTTCTACTAACAATAAAACAGAAAATACCGGCACCTTTCCTTTTTCCTGTTGACTATCAGGAACGCTTATGCTAAAATGTAATGCCTCTCCAAAACGCACCTGTTGCATAGTGAGATAGTCGTAACATATTTGCAATTCTTCTTTTAACGATATTAAAGTTTGATTGTGCGTATCCGTTGAGAAGCGAAGCAATCTTGCCAACTTGATAAGATATTCTTCAGCCTGTTGCGGCGAACGGCTGATCAACGACTTTAATGTATTCAATGAATTAAATAAAAAATGAGGGTGCAGCTGTTGTTTTAAAAAATCATGCTTTGCTTCCAGGTTATTTACTTTAAGCTGATAATTCTCTTTTTCTATCTGTGCTTTTTTATCCTTCAATAATATCATTTCAATAATGATCATGATAATAATATTGATGGATTGCGGCTGAATGAAATGCAACCCGAAACGATGCCTTTTGAAGCCATCACCGGGAGGTGGCGGCCAGTGAGGATTAGGAGCCAACGGGAATAAAGGTCTTGGCATTAAAATATCAAACGTAAAAAAGATCAGCAAGCCACAACAAACAAAACTTACAGCATACCGTATCCAATCTGTTTTAAATGAGGGAAAGCGTTTGCTTAACCATAATAAAAAAATATTCAAGCCCCATAAAAAAAGTGTGATCAAAGTGGTGGCAACAAATGCAAAAGGAATGTGCCTGAATTCTATATCGAATATCATCACAGGGGTGGCGCCAAACAATCCAAATAGAGGTGCCGTTATTAAAGCTGTGCGAAATAATTTTTTAAAAGGTATCTGTTCCTGCATCCACTGAATTTAGGAACAAAAATAAAAGGTAGGTATGCAATTTAGATGTTAAAGAGAACGCTGGCCCATTAACAAATAACTAACCATTTTAGAATTTAAAATTCCATGTAACAGCAGGAATAATAGGGAATATGCTTACTTGCTTTGCCTGTACTTTTAACGAACCATCCAAAGCGCTTCCTGATTGATCAAAATAAATAAAGTAAGGATTTTGACGACTGTACACATTATAAATACTGAACACCCATTCTGTTTTAAGCTTACGATGTTCATTCTTTGGAGAAGAATAAATTGCAGCAACATCCATACGGTGATAAGCCGGCAAACGATATTGATTGATAGAACTGTATTCCTGCGATAATACCCCATTAAAAATATAAAAACGTTCAGGTAAGGTAGCCGCATTGCCGGTCCCGTAAATAAACGTAGCAGAAAGCTTCCATTTATTATTCAACTTATACATCGCAACAACACTCAGATCATTTCTCCTGTCATATTTCGCAGGATATTTTTCTCCTGAATTTAATCCGGGGAATTGTCGCCATGTCCAGCTCAATGTATAACCCAGCCAGCCGGTCAATCTTCCTTTTGTTTTATTGATGAACAGTTCTGATCCGTAACTCCATCCTTTACCAAACGTAAAAGAGTTTTCATTATCAGCTAATGAATTGGGAGCATATCCTTCTGCATATTCAATTTGATTTTGCATGTCCTTATAATAAAACTCTATCGAAGTTTCGTAGGTATCCTCTTTGAAATTCTTGAAGAGCCCTGCGGCATACAACCAGCTTATTTGCGGCTTTGTTTTATAGGTACTCGGCACCCATAGATCTGTAGGTAAAGTAGTGCCTGCATTACTTACCAAATGTATGTATTGCATATTACGGGTAACAGAACCTTTAATAGAAGTCTCTTCATCCAAAGAATATTTTACAGTAAGCCGCGGCTCTAATCCGCCATAAGCTTTTACCGGCTGCCCACCCGAATAAACCACACTATCGATATGTGTACCGTTAGCATCGTCTGTATATAATTTATACGGACCGATCTGTTCAAACCAGCTGTAACGCATACCTGCATTTACAGTTAATTTATCACTAACCGTCCAATCGTCCTGGATATATAAACCTACTTCATGCGCATATTTGATTTGCGCTGTTTGCGGATTAAATACTACTGAATCCTGTTTACCGCTTACTACAGAAGGCTGAAAACGGTGATATGTATAAATGCCTCCGAATTTTATTTTATGATTGGAAAAAGGATAAAAATCAAAATCTTCTTTTAAGCTCCAGTCACGAATACCGGAAGATAATTTTACGGCGAAATTATTTTGAGCAGCATCAAATGTGAAATTATAATCGTTGTAAACCGCAGTAGTGTTGCCAAACAGGCGATTATTGTACACATGGTTCCAACGCAATGTACCGGTTGCATTGCCCCAGGGGATATGTACATTCAAACTTTGCTCACCATTTACAAAATCAAAAACATCCCTACCAAAATAACCACTTAAGTACAACCGGTCTTTATCGGAAAAACGGTAATTGAGTTTTGCATTCAGATCATAGAAGTAATAACCCGAACCATAGAACTGGCTTGATTTTTTTACAAAAGGTTTTGCCAGCATATCAATATAAGTTCGTCGTCCTGATATTATAAACGATGATTTGTTTTTCTTAATAGGACCCTGTATCGAAATACGTGAAGCGATCAAACCAATGCCGCCTTCCACCTGGAATTGTTTATCATTGCCTTCTTTCATTGAAATATCCAATACGCTTGATAAACGCCCTCCATATTGAGCAGGCATTCCGCCTTTAATTAAAGAAACATTTTTTATAGCATCTGAATTAAAGATCGAAAAGAAACCAAACAGGTGCCCTGTATTATAAACAGGTGCATCATCGAGCATGATCAGGTTTTGATCAGGCCCGCCGCCACGAACATAAATCCCCGCACTCCCCTCGCCTGCATTGCGCACACCCGGCAGCAATTGAACGGTCTTTAACAGATCTACCTCGCCTAAAAATGCAGGAATGGATTTTATTTGTTCGATCGGCAAAGTAAATTTTCCCATTTGTGCGTTGCGTACATTTTCATTTCTCTTTTTTGCAGACACTATTACCTCCTGTGATAAGGCAACAGCAGGAACCAAATCGAAACTGATGTTTTTATCACTTGTTAACTCAATAGTAAATACCTGCACCTGGTAGCCAATAAACGAACAGCTTACTTGATAAGTGCCTTCAACGAGTGTAATTGAATAGAAACCATACTGGTTGGTTGTAACTCCTTTTGTTTTACCATCAATTGAAATACTGGCACCGATCAGGGTTTCACCATTAACAGAATCTTTTACATAACCGCTGATGGTATATCTTTTTTGCGCAGATAAATTAAGCGACAATGCCAATAAAAGAATGGAAATAAAAAGTTTCATTTGATGTCTTGAATATACCTATTTCACTATAAAAGAATCTTGTAACTCTCCGCAATGCAACATGGCACTTTTATAATCCGGATGTTTTGTACCAAGGTATGGATTAAAAGGCTCATTAGAATTACCTATCCAGTTGGCTGATGTATTTTCACCAAAAGGCATAGAACAATTATACCAATATAGATTTTTGCCATGATAATTGACAGCCTTTAAAAAAGAATATAAGTTATCGCTGATGGTCGCAAAATCATGACGCATGGCTTCCAGTGTTTTTTCGGATGAAACACCATCGGCTGCAGCTTTCATATCTGCTAAAGCAGAGCTATCAGTCATGTAAACGGCTTCTTTATCTTTTATAGAAGAATCTTTTTTTATTTCCGCCAAAGGAATAGTGGTAATGCTTGATAAAAATTTTTGAGTTAACAGCATTGCATTGGCAGAATCAGCATTTACAAAGGCGTTTGCCAGCAAAAAGTAATTGCTTAATAGGCTGTTTACGCTGTCATTAAATGCATTGGAATGGCTGCCTGTTGCTATTGGCTTATCGTCCGGCACTGTATTAACTGCTGCAGGTTTATCTTTTTTGATTAAGAAATAAATACCCATTCCTATTATCAATAATATGATCAACAAAAAAACCTTTTTCATTTGAATAATTTTTTGCAAAACTAAGGCATAAAATTCTTTGAGTTACTTTTGCGAAAAAATTAACCAAGAGCCGCTCTTATATGCCTATTAACTGGAAAATAAGTGAGCCAATAATCAGCTTGCTGTTTATTGTCTTTGGCATTTTAACCTTTTCTCTGTGTATTTATGATTTAAATAAATATCGAGAATGGTATGGCCAATATATTACGGGATGGGCGCTTATAAGCCAATGGAGTTACGGCTTCCTTATGTCTTTATCGGTACTGTTAGCAGGCATATTTTTATTGCTAAGCAAAAAGATGGGGTGGATATTTGGGATACTCTCAACAATAGCTATCCTGATAAATGACATTTTTCTATTTATTATAAAATATCACTCTATTACAGGAGTTTTATTTACCATTGCTTTTTCGATTTATTCTATTGTTATTTTATGCATGTTGTTAAGCAAGTATTTTATCACCAAGTACAAACCTAACAACAGAGACTGGATATTAATTTCAACCGTATCAATTATATTATTTTTACAATCTTTTTTAAAACAATTATAGAGTAGACTCTTTCGTTGAAAGAGATGAATAAGAGAACAAGTTCATACTGCCATGAAAAACAAATAGCGGTATCAAAAAAACAGCAAACAATTAAACTAATAAACTAATTAATAAAAATGCTTTTAGGATTACAGAATGTAACGTTTGAATTTGGCGCAAGAGTTATAGTAGAAGATGCTACCTGGCATATTCAACCGGGCGAACGCATTGCTTTGATAGGCTATAACGGAACAGGGAAATCTACTTTATTAAAAGTATTAACGCGGCAATACATGCCAAGCAAAGGAACCGTAGAACAAGGCAGAGAAACGACCGTTGGTTTTTTACACCAGGACTTATTAGGATTTGATACCGATGACTCAATTTTAGAAGTTGCTATGGGTGCTTTTGAAAGAGTAAAACAATTAGAAAAAGAAATTGAGGAATTGGGTGAAGAGCTGGCAAGAACAGGTGATGAACAATTAGCGCATGATTATGCCGATAAACTGCACGAACTGGAAGTGTTGGGCGGTTACAATATTCATCATAAAACAGAAGAGATATTACAAGGACTTGGTTTTGCAAATGCAGACCTGAATAAGCCTTATAAATTATTCAGCGGAGGTTGGAGAATGCGTGTATTGTTAGCAAAAATGATATTGATGAATCCGGATGTTTTATTACTGGATGAACCAACGAACCACTTAGACTTACCAAGTATTGAATGGCTGGAAAAATATTTATCGCATTATCAAGGTGCTGTAGTAATTGTAAGTCACGATAGATATTTCTTAGACAGGATGGTAAATAAAGTAGTAGAACTCTATCAACAACAATTGCATTTTTATTCTGGCAATTATTCTTTTTATGAAACAGAAAAAGCGTTGCGAATAGAGATCCAGCAAAAGGCTTACGAAAATCAGCAAGACTATATTCGTCAACAGGAACGAGTAGTGGAACGCTTTAAAGCCAAAGCCAGCAAGGCCGCCATGGCGCAAAGCATTGTTAAAAAACTGGATAAATTAGATAGGATTGAAAATGTAGAGCTGGAGCGCCCTAACATGCGCATCAATTTTTCGATAGATAAACAACCGGGCAGAGTATTGTGCACACTAAAACATATCACTAAAAAATTCGGCGATCTTACTATTATGGAAGATACCGGCGCTGAAATTGACCGCGGTGATAAAATTGCTTTATTAGGAGCTAACGGTAAAGGTAAATCTACGTTATTAAGAGTTATTGTTGGTAGCGAACAATTTACCGGTGAACGGATATGGGGACACAATGTAGATGAATCGTTTTATGCGCAACATCAGTTAGAAGCGCTGGATATGAACAATAATTTAGTGGAAGAATTGCAAAGCGCAAGAAGCGGAAAAAATGACCTTGAACTAAGAAGCTTATTAGGCGCTTTTTTATTTAGTGGTGATGATGTAGATAAAAAAATCAAAGTATTAAGCGGTGGTGAAAAAGCAAGAGTGGCATTGGCAAAAACAATTATAAGTAAAGCCAATTTTTTAATGCTGGATGAACCTACCAACCACCTGGATATTCATTCTGTAGAACTGTTGATCGAAGCGTTGAATAAATATGAAGGCAGCATTGTGTTAGTAAGTCACGACCGCTATTTTGTTAGCAAGATCGCCAATAAAATATGGGAAATAGAAGATCATAAGATCGTGGAATTTAAAGGCACTTATGCAGAATGGGAAGACTGGAAAACAAGACGGGAAGCCGAAAGAAAAAAACAATCATCAACGGACAACAAGCAACCAAAAGCAGAAAATAATAAACAGGCAAGTAACGAGAAACAAACAGTCAACACCAACGAAGCCAATAAACAACAGAACAACAAACCGATCGATAAAGAATTAAACAAAGAGTTACAAAAACAAAAAAAAATATTTCAACAACTGGAAGAAAAACTAGCTGCACTTAATAAAAAGAAAGTTGACATGGAAGCTGCAATGGCTGCTCCTGAAAGCTATGCAAACAAGGATAAATTTCAACAAACAGAAAATGAATATAAAGCTGTTGTCATAGATATAGGAAAAACAAATAAGGAATATGAAATTGTATTCGAAAAAGTAATGGAATTGGAAGAGAAGAATAGTTAGTTTATATTTGCGCAAAATTCAAGAGGTCCGGTAGCTCAGTTGGATAGAGCATCAGCCTTCTAAGCTGAGGGTCATTGGTTCGAATCCAATCCGGATCACATAAAAAGCTCCTTCTCAGGAGCTTTTATTTTTTATAAAAACTATTGCATTAAAACAGCACCTCGATATTCATATTCAGGTATCTAACTTTAAACACAAGATTCTCTATATTAAAAAATATTAACGTAGTAGAGTCATCTTTATGAAAAAAAGATGAATACAAATGAACAGAATTATCATGTATTCGTTTTTTCAATTCAAACTTCATTTCTAACAGCATATCATGCAACGAATGATAGGTATGCTTTTCAAAATCCTGCAATAATTTTATACCCGTTATTATAAGGGCATTTTTAAAATATGAATTTTCTTTTGTCATCATAGTAAGATTTAGTTTTAAAATACCTTCCCATTGTATAAAATCAAAATATATACCACGACAATTTCATGTGTAAAACATAGGGCATGATATTAGATATTAAATGTTTGAAGAATTCAAACTCCAAACATGAAAATGTCGAAAACAAAAAAACAATCAAAGGATTTTTTTGAACTGTTGCCACAGGCAGTTACTGCTCTTAAAAAAAATATTTTTGACCCTTTTTTTGGTAATAGCATCAACGAAAAATTCAGCAATGAAAGTTTGCCTTTCCGCTCCGAATTATTAACCGAACAACAATTAGAGAACCACGCAAACTCGCTTGCAGCAAGGCATACATTGATTGAAGAAAAACACGAAGAACAATTACTGAAACGATTGGCAGAGAATGAAAGGATCATACTGGAAGTACATAGACTGCTTACCGAAACCGTAAAACAAAACGAAAGAATTACCCCCGCAGGTGAATGGCTGCTTGATAATTTTTATTTAATAGAAGAACAGATCTATACCGGTAAAAAGCATTTACCCAAAGGTTACAGTAAGGGATTGCCAAGATTATTACGTGGAGATTCGGCAGGATTGCCACGGGTTTATGACATAGCTGTGGAAATTATTTCCCACAGTGATGGCCATGTTGATAATGATAACCTGTCTGGCTTTATACGGGCTTATCAAAAAAATACGCCGCTTAATTTAGGCGAATTATGGGCAATTCCTATTATGTTGCGCCTGGCATTAATTGAAAACCTGCGCCGCCTGTCTATACAGATCGCCATCGATATCAATAATAAGAACCTCGCAAATCATTGGGCGCAAAAAATGATGGATACAGTAGAAAACGATCCAAAAAACCTGGTAGTGATCATTGCAGACATGGCAAAATCAGATCCTCCGATGGAAAGTTCTTTTGTTGCAGAATTTACAAGAAAGCTGCAGGAAAAGGGCAATGCGCTTTCACTCCCACTTACATGGATCGAACAACGTCTTTCTGAGATCGGCGTTACCAGCAACGAATTGATTCACCAGGAAAATCAGACACAGGCTGCCGACCAGGTATCTATCAGCAACAGCATTACCAGTTTACGTTTTTTAGGCACTACCGATTGGCGTGAATTTGTAGAGAAGAATAGCATTGTAGAAACTATTTTAAGTGAGGATGTCAGTGGCATTTATCCTCGCATGGATTTTTATACAAGAGATAATTATCGCCATGCGGTTGAAAAAATTGCCAAACACAGCACTTTATCAGAACAGCAGGTGGCTGAAAAAATAATAGCCTTAGCCAAAGAGCATGAACATGATGATAATTTCAGACTAAAGCATGTTGGCTATTACTTAACAGGTAAAGGGCTGTTGCAAACACAAAAACTGATCAAAATAAAATTGCGTCGTCCTGATACGCTGTGTCAATGGATAAGCACTTACCCTTTATTTTTTTATTTAGGATCCATAACACTTTTGACTGGCCTGGTATTATGGCCGCTCTTTTTTGTATTAAAGGCAGAGCACTTTAATTATTGGATAACGATACCTGCAATAGTTGTAATGCTGATTGCTGTAAGTCAATTATCCATTTCATTTGTTAACTGGCTTAGTACGCTTATTATAAAACCATCACTATTGCCAAGACTGGATTTTTCTAAAGGCATCCCTGAAGATCAACGCAGCATGGTAGTGATACCCACTATGCTTACCAATGCAAAAAGCATTGATGACTTTATGGAAGGCCTGGAAGTTCGCTTTCTTGCCAATCGTGATGTTAATCTTCACTTTGCATTACTTACAGATTTTAAAGATGCAAAACAAGAGCATATGCCGGATGATGATGAACTGTTATCTATCACCAAAAACAAGATCATTGAATTAAATCGAAAATACCAACGCAATACAAACGATACTTTCTTTTTATTCCATCGTCCACGCAAGTGGAATAAAAAAGAAAGCAGGTGGATGGGCTTTGAAAGAAAACGCGGAAAGCTAGGCGATCTAAACGCTTTAATAAAAGATGACAGCAAAGAAAACTTTTCTTTGATCATTGGCGATGAAGCCATTTATTCTAAAATAAAATACATTATTACTTTAGATACGGATACCGAATTGCCAAGAGAAGCTGCCTGGAAAATGGTCGGCACCATGGCGCATCCGCTTAACAGGGCTCTGTATTCAGAAAAGAAAAAAAGAGTTACTGAAGGTTATACCATTCTTCAACCAAGGGTCTCAAATAGCTTACCGGGCTTTAATAGCTCCGCTTACACAAAAATCCACAGTAATGAGCCTGGCACAGATCCTTATACAAAAGCTATTTCAGATGTTTACCAAGACCTGTTTTTGCAGGGATCGTTCATTGGTAAAGGCATTTATGATATTGATGCTTTTGAAAAAGTTTTAAAGAACAGGTTTCCATTGAACAGGATCTTAAGCCATGATCTGTTGGAAGGCTGCTATTCACGTTCGGGTTTAATAAGCGATGTTCAATTATATGAAGATTATCCCTCAAGCTATATCGCCGACATGCAACGCAGGCATAGATGGATAAGAGGCGATTGGCAAATTGCAAGATGGATATTCCCATTTGTACCGGATGGCAATAAAAAGATCCAAAAGAACCCGCTTTCGTTATTATCTAAATGGAAAATATTTGATAACCTACGCAGGAGCCTTGTTCCTACCGCTTTGCTTTTATTATTATTGTTTGGATGGATATTTACCACAAAAGCATGGTTCTGGACTTTAATAGTTCTTGCTATACCGTTATTATCAAGCGTTATCATTTTTGCATGGGAAATGTTTCGCAAACCAGACGACACGATGTTTAAACAACATCTACGATTTTCTTTGCGCTCGGCAAGTTATCATTTTGCTCAATATCTATTAGACATCATTCATCTTCCGTATGAAGTATATTACAGCATCAATGCCATTCTGATTACTTTTTGGCGTGTATTCATTTCGCACAGAAAATTATTGCAATGGAATCCATTTAGCAATTCTGCAAAAATATCTGTTATACGCACAGGATTGATAATGTGGTTTGCACCGGTCTTTTCTGTCGCTGCTTTTATATATCTTTCTGTACACGCTCCTCTTTCATTAATTGTTGCAACGCCCGTTTTAATTCCCTGGTTTATCTCACCGTTAATAACATGGTGGGTTAGCCGAACAGGTAAAGAGGAAGAAATTACTGTAAGCCACGAAGAGAACATCTATTTAAGAAAACTGGCAAGAAAGATATGGGCTTTCTTTGAAACGTTTATTACGCAAGAAGACAATTGGCTGCCTCCTGATAATTACCAGGAACAGCCCGTTGAAAGAATTGCGCATCGCACCTCTCCTACCAATATTGGTCTTTCATTGCTAAACAACTTAACTGCACTAGAGTTTGGTTACATCACCGTAAGTCAATTAATAGATCGCACTTCCAACTGCATTAATACCATGCAACACATGGAAAGATATCGTGGACATTTTTACAATTGGTACGATACGATATCCCTTGTTCCGCTTCATCCAAAATATATATCTACGGTAGATAGCGGAAACCTGGTTGGCCATTTGATCACATTAAGACAAGGATTATTAGCTGTTCCAGAAAGAAAGATGATCAACGAAAATACGTTCGAAGGAATACTTGATACCATTTCGATCGCCATTGAAAAAACAACAGAAGATTCAACGTTAAAAAAATTCAAAACAGAAATTGCAGGGGCATACCCAACGGCAATGCATAACCTAAAAAGTACATTTACTTTATTAAAAGGAATGGAAGTTGTTTGCGACGACCTTGTAAGGCAGATCAGTGACCGGGAAGAAGGCGAATATGAATTTTGGGAGCAAAAAATAATCACTCAGATAAAAAGCACTAAAGAACAGTTGCTGACATTGGCACCGTGGTTATCATTGAATGATATGCCCGAACGATTCGATCATTTAAGCCATTCTTTTACTTCCATACCAACCATAAAAGAAATTGCCGGTATTGAACAAAGCCTGCTGAATGAGATTATGAACAGCTATTCGCCTGAAAATACCGAACAGGAAAATGAATGGCTGAATAATTTCAGGGAACTGATAACACATGCAGGTCATCGTGCTAAAGAAATTATTATAACATTGGAATACTTGGCTGCTAAATGCCAGGAATTTTCGATCGTAGATTATGATTTTCTATACGACAGGTCTCAACACTTGCTTACCATCGGGTATAGTATGGAAGAACATAGAAGAGACAATAGCTTTTATGACCTGCTGGCATCAGAAGCAAGGCTCACCACTTTTGTTGCTATTGCACAGGGCAAATTACCCCAGGAAAGCTGGTTTGCTTTAGGAAGACAACTCACCAATGCCGGCGCCACTCCTATTCTTTTATCCTGGAGCGGTTCCATGTTTGAATACTTAATGCCGCTACTGGTAATGCCCACCTACGAAAATACTTTGCTTGATAAAACCGGCAAAGGCATTGTGCAAAAGCAAATTGAATATGGCAAAAAAAGAGCTGTGCCCTGGGGTATTTCAGAGTCAGGGTATAATATGGTTGATGCTGCGTTAAATTATCAATACAAAGCATTTGGTGTACCAGGCACAGGTTTTAAACGAGGCTTGGGAGATGACCTGGTGATTGCACCCTATGCTACTATAATGGCATTGATGGTAGATACTTCTGCTGCTTATGAAAACTTGCAGGTAATGAAGCAACTGGCATTTGAAAACAAGTATGGTTTTTATGAAGCAATCGATTATACACCATCAAGATTACAACGTCGCCAGCAATATAGCATCATTAAATCTTTCATGGCGCATCACCAGGGAATGAGCTTGCTGGCAATAGCATATGTTTTGTTGAACAAACCTATGCAGCGCTTATTTGAATCGGATGTGCAGGTAAAATCCGCTTTGTTGTTATTGCAGGAAAGAGTACCTAAGATCAGTACCTTCTATTCACCCGGCGTACATACTTCTGATATCAGTGTTAGTGCTGCAGGAGGTTCAGATACATCCATGCGTGTTATCAATACGCCACATACCAATATTCCAGAAGTACAATTATTATCTAATGGAAGGTATCATGTAATGGTAACCAATTCCGGCGGAGGTTACAGCCGCTGGAGAAATATTTCGGTTAACCGTTGGCGTGAGGACTTTACCTGTGACGACTGGGGTACATTCTGCTTTATACGAGACTTGGATAGCAATGTGTATTGGTCATCGGCGTATCAGCCCGTTTTAAAACAAGGTGATAATTATGAAGCCGTGTTTTCACAAGGACGTGCAGAATTCAGAAGACGGGAAGAAGCCATTGAAACACATACCGAAATTGTTGTTTCGCCGGAAGATGATATTGAATTAAGGAGAGTGCACATCACGAATCATTCCCGCAAAAAAAGAACGATCGAAATAACCAGCTATGCTGAAATTGTATTGACACATCCCAATGCAGATGAGGCGCATCCTGCGTTCAGTAACTTATTTGTGCAAACCCAGATCAATAAAAAGCACAACGCTATTATTGCATCCCGTCGTCCTCGTACAGCAGAAGAAAAAACACCCTGGATGTTTCATTTAATGAAAGCATACAATGCTGAAACAAAAAGCATTTCCTATGAAACCAACAGAACAAAATTCATCGGCAGAGGGAATACTATTCATTCTCCTCAATTCATTAAACAGGAAGATGGCTTGTCAGGAACAGAAGGTTCTGTGTTAGATCCCATTGCGTCTATCCAGTACCGCTTGGTAATTGAGCCACATGAAACTGCAACCATAGATATGATATTTGGTGTTACGGAAACAAAAGATGTCTGCAATAGCCTGATCGAAAAATACCAGGATTTTCATTTAACCAATCGTGTGCTGGAATTGGCATGGACGCATAGCCAGGTTATTTTACGCCAGATCAATGCAACGGAATCGGATGCGCAATTATATGCCCGCCTGGCAGGATCTATTGTATTTCCGAATGCATCGCTTCGTGCAGATGCATCAGTGATCACGAAGAATAACCGCAAACAATCCGGCTTATGGGGGTATTCCATTTCCGGAGACCTCCCCATTGTATTATTGCAGATTGAAGACTCATCCAACATCGATTTGGTAAAACAATTGATACAGGCACATGCCTACTGGCGCATGAAAGGCTTGGCAGTTGACCTGGTTATATGGAACGAAGATCATGGCGGTTATCGCCAGGTATTGCATAATCAAATATTAAGCCTTATATCTCCGGGATTAACTACGAACACCAATGACCCTGCAGGCGGTATTTTCATTCGTTCTTCCGATCAAATATCAAATGAAGACAGGATATTATTTCAAACAGTAGCGCAGATCATTATATCTGACCGGTTCGGTACATTGGAAGAACAGTTGAACAGAAAAAGTAAATTACGTTCTAACATTCCATATTTTAATCCCAGCAAGTTCTTCCCTTCTATCAATTCTGAAGTGACATTACCTGCCGATCTGAAATTTAATAATGGCATCGGTGGCTTTACTCCGGATGGCAAAGAATATGTGATCGCTACTTCTCCTTCGCAGGTAACTCCTGCTCCATGGGTGAATGTTTTAGCCAACGCCAATTTTGGTTGTGTTATTTCTGAAAGTGGGCAGTCTTATACATGGTTAGATAATGCGCATGAATTGCGGCTTACACCATGGAACAACGATCCCGTGAGCGATCTAAAAGGCGAAGCATTTTATATACGCGATGAAGAAAACGGAAGATTTTGGTCACCGTCACCGTTACCTGTTCGTGGCAACGGCAATTATATTACAAGACACGGATTTGGGTATAGTGTTTTTGAATATAGCCATGATGGCATTAACTCGAATATGACGATACATGCGGATATCAATGATGCAATAAAATTCATTGTAATAAAACTACATAACAAATCCAACCGTCCACGCAGGCTATCTGTAACAGGCTATGTAGAATGGGTGCTGGGAGATCTGCGAAAAAAATCTTCTATGCATACTATAACGGAAATGCATATCCCAACAGGTGCCGTCATAGCTAAAAATAATTATAACAGCGAATTTGAAAACAAGATCGCTTTCTTCGACATAGACGATACTAATAAAACCTATACTACCGACAGAACAGAATTCATTGGAAGAAACGGCACATTAAGTAATCCCGATGCATTAAGCCGGGTACGTTTATCAGGCAAGACCGGTGCTGCTCTTGATCCTTGTGCTGCCCTTCAAACTATTTTTGATCTTTCTGATGATGAAGAGCATACCATAATATTCCGCCTTGGTGCCGGTAAGGATATGAATGAAGCCGATGAATTAATAAAAAAACACAGAGGTTCTTTTGCTGCCAGCAATTCATTTAATGCAGCTACTGAATATTGGAAACATACATTAAGTGCCGTGCAGGTTGAAACACCGGATGATGCGTTAAATATTATTACCAATGGCTGGCTAAATTATCAAACCCTGGCAAGTCGTATTTGGGCTCGCAGCGGTTTGTACCAATCCGGGGGTGCCTTTGGTTTCAGAGATCAGTTGCAGGATGTATTATCATTGATACATACCAAGCCTGATATTGCAAGGGAACAAATAATCCTTTGTGCTTCCCGCCAGTTTAAAGAAGGCGATGTACAACACTGGTGGCATCCGCCGGTTGGCAGAGGTGTACGTACTACTTGCTCCGATGATTTTTTATGGTTACCATACGTAACGTCCCGTTATCTTCAATCGACCAACGATGCAGAAATATTAAATGAGAACATCTCTTTCCTGGAAGGACGTTTATTAAATGCAGGTGAAGAATCATATTATGATCTTCCGATACGTTCTGATAAAAGCGCAACACTATACGAGCACTGTGTAAAAGCGATTGAACACGGATTGCAATTTGGCGTTCATGGCTTGCCATTCATCGGTTCAGGCGATTGGAACGACGGCATGGATAAGGTTGGCGAACATGGTAAAGGTGAAAGTGTTTGGCTGGCATTCTTCCTGTATGATATTCTATTAAAGTTTATTAAGGTAGCGCAATCTAAGAATGATACGGCTTTTGCAGATAAATGTCGTGAACAGGCTGAGCAATTAAAAAAGAATATTCACGAACATGCGTGGGATGGAGAATGGTATCGTCGTGCTTATTTTGATGATGGCACACCCTTGGGCTCAAATGAAAATGATGAATGCAAGATCGATTCTATTGCACAAAGCTGGTCGGTGCTATCAAAAGCAGGCGAACCGGATAAAGCAATAAAGGCAATGGATTCTGCCTATAAACACCTTGTAAAAAAAGAGGAAAAGATCATTCAACTCTTTAATCCGCCTTTTGATAAATCTGCTATCAATCCGGGTTATATAAAAGGTTATGTACCCGGCGTTAGAGAAAATGGCGGACAATATACACATGCTGCTATCTGGCTGATAATGGCTTTTGCATCTTTAAAAGAAAAACAAAAAGCGTGGGAACTCTTGCAACTCGTAAACCCTGTTAATCACGGTAGCACTAAAGAAGAGATTGCTACCTATTGTGTAGAACCTTATGTTATTGCTGCCGACGTGTATGCGGAACCGTTACATAAAGGCCGTGGAGGATGGACATGGTATACGGGCTCTGCCGGATGGATGTATCAATTGATCACTGAATATTTTTTAGGCATTAAAAAAGAAGGAAATAAACTGCTCATCAATCCTTGTATACCGCCTGACTGGCCATCCATAAAGATTCGATATCGTTTCGGCGATACGGTGTATGATATTAAAGTGGAACAGGCGCATCAGGGGAATGGCACTACTGCTACCAAGATCTTTGTTGACAACCAGGAATTAAAAGATAATTGTATTCCATTAGCAGATGATCATGTAACGCATAATGCAAGAGTGCTGGTGAGTGATAATCCTAAAATTGATCATACTGTTACAGAGCTGATGTAATCATATAAAACAACACCTGCTTTACATTCAGGATAAATTATGTTTTATATCCTAAGCATTGCTATTTACAGTAACTTTATTCTGTTGTAAAAATATCATTTATGAAAAGCGGTTCTTTTGAGAGGACAATTGTGATCTCTATGGTCATTGTTTTGATAGCAGTATTCTTTTTCTCCATCTATACTTTTATTCTTAACAACGAAATTAAAAGCACTAATTCTTGGGTATCACATACAAACAGGGTACTATACCGATCAGAAAAAGTTATTTCTGCGCTGAAGGATATTGAAACAGGTACACGTGGATATATTCTTACAGGAGATAGTGTTTTTTTACAACCTTATTTTTCATCCAGGGATAGCATTTATGATGATATTGCTGATCTCAAAGATCTCACTAAAGACAATAATTTTCAGCATAAGAAAGTTTCTTCCCTCGATACACTTACAACAAAAAGACTTGCCTTATGTCGCAATCTGCAATTATTAAAGAACAACAATACTTCTTTTGATTCTATTAAACCATTATTGCTGCAAGGGAAAAAAGTAATGGATGAGATCAGGGATACCTTTAAAAGTATTCAACAGGAAGAAGAAAGACTTTTAACCATAAGAAAAAAGAACAGTGATGATGTAGAGCGCAAGTCACAATTTGGATTTTTTATTTTATTCGGAAGCCTTTTGTTTTTATTCCTCACAGCGTTTTTTGCCATTCGTTTTCTTTCCGGACTTCGTAAAAAAGAAGGGAAAGCATTAAGGAACCTGGATAGCGGCATACTTTTTTTCAGCAAGCGAATAGATGAGATCATTAAAGGGATCAGTGATCCATTTTTTGCATTGAATAAACGATTTGAATTTGTTTATTACAATGACTCCGTAATAAAAAGTATTGGACAAGGGAAAGGTAATCTTACACGAAAAAACGTTTTTGAGGTCTTTCCTCAATATAACCAAAATATCATCGGTCAGAAAATGAAAGATGTAATGGCAACCCAACAAAGCGAAAGCTTTGAAGCCTTTGAAGATTTTTTAGATCAATGGCAGGACATTACCATCTACCCTACTTCGCAAGGTATTTCTGTACATATAAAAGATGCTACTAAAAGAAAAACATATGAAGCGGAATTAAATACCGCTAAACAATTGTTGGAAACCATAAACACCGTAGCGCTTGTTGGCGGATGGAATGTGGATATCGCTTCAGGAAAAGTAAGCTGGACAGACATCACAAGAGGCATCTATGAAGCAGCGCCGGATCATGTTCCCGATCTTAGAAAGCTTATTAATTTTTATAAACCCGGCAAATCAAGAGAAACGATTGCACAATTTATAAATGATGCTATTGAAGAAGATAAAGAATGGGATGCGGAGTTACTGATCGTTACTGATGCCGGAAAAGAAAAATGGGTTTATTCAAAAGGCAAACCCGAATTTCAAGATGGTGTATGCGTACGCATCGTTGGTACACTACAGGATATCGATGCAAAAAAGAAATTAAGCGAACAGCTTTTGAAAAGCGAGCAGCAATTTAAATCAGCTTTTGATAACTCATTGGATGGCATGACGCTTGTTGGCGTAGATTCTCAGATACGTGAGATCAATCAATCATTTTGTGATATAAGCGGCTATAGCAGGGATGAATTTAAACAGCTTGGCTTTACTGCTTTTACACATCCGGATGACAGGGAGAAAGATAAAGCCACTTTTGAAAAAATAATGAGCGGCGCCATCAAAAGATGGAGATATGAAAAAAGGTACCTGCACAAAAACGGAAATATTATCTGGGCTGAAGCATCGGGCTCTGTAATTACCGATCGGGAAGGGAATATTGAAAGTTTTGTTGCACAAATGCAGGATATCACTAATAAAAAAAATGCGGAAGACAAATTCTTAACAGAAAGAAATTTGCTACGCACCATCATAGATAACCTGCCGGTGAATATTTATATGAAAGACCTGGAATCACGGAAGACATTGGTGAACAAAGCGGAATTGCTTTTTTGTGGAGCAGCATCAGAAGCAGAAGTAATAGGCAAAACAGACCAGGAATTTTATCCCAATAAATATGCGCTGCAATCTATTGCAGAAGATAAATATGTGTTTGCTACCGGCAAACCATTATTGAATAAGGAAACCAAGGCTGCTAAACATGATGGAACAGAGACAACCATTCTAACTTCCAAGATCCCTTTATTCAATGAGAATAACGAGATAATAGGCCTTGTCGGAATCAGCTATGATATTACCTTTAAAGAACAATAACATTGCAGTTTGTCAATTAAAAAACTTTATAGTATCTATTTACCGTTGCTTTTTCTTTTTATTTCCTGTACTAAACATAAAAAACAAAGCGGGAATATAAATATTGAACAAGACTCTTTGATCAGGAGTAATTCCAGTTACTTCAATGCCATAGAGCAAAATGATGTTACGTTATCTTCTCCCAAACCGGGAGATTGGTTATACGAGCATCCTGAAAAGGGACAAAGTTTTGAACAATACAAAGATGAAACCCCAACTAAATTATCTCCCGAAAAATCTATTATTTATTTACAGCCGATTGGTCATTTTACCAACCTGCAATTGAGTGCATTGCAATTAACCAAAGAATATGTTGAAATATTCTTTCAATTAAAAACAATCCTGTTAACTCCAATCTCCGATTCAATAATTCCTAAAACTGTCCGAAGAAATAGATTCAATCATGAGCAACTGCTTAGTACCTATATTATAGATAGTGTACTTAAAAATAGAATTCCGCAAAACGGTTTTTTGGAAATGGCATTTACAGAAAAAGATCTATATCCTGCTAACGACTGGAACTATGTTTTTGGTCAGGCTTCTTATGCAGACAAAGTGGGAGTTACCTCTATTTACAGGTTACAAAATGAAGTATTAACAAAGGAAAATTTTTCTGCATGCTTAAGAAGATTAATGAACATTGCCACTCATGAGATCGGACATATGTTTTCTGTGCAGCATTGTACGTTTGCCAAATGTGTGATGAACGGAGCCAACAGTCTAACAGAAACAGATCAATCGCCTAACCGGCTTTGCTCCGAATGTCAAAAAAAACTTTTCTGGAATATCCGGTACGGTAACAAAAAAAGATTAAAAGAGATTGCTTATTTTATGAAAAGGAATGATCTTCAAAAAGATTATGATCTTATACATTTGGATGAAGAAAATATCTCACCTTAAACGATCATCTCTTGTTAAAAAATATGCGCTGCTGATCGGTATCAGCAGCGCACTCATTTAAGGGGATCAGTAAGAATAAATATTTTATTTGTTCAGATCGTTCTTATAAATAACACCATCTTTCATCACAAAACGAATCTGTTCAATTTTAGAAACATCTTTAGAGGGATCACCATCCACGGCGATCAGATCAGCTAACAATCCCTGGCGCACACGACCGATCTTACTACTCATATCAAACAGATCAGCATTGCCGCTGGTAGCAGCTTTCAATACATCTATGTTACTCATACCATAATCAGCCATGAACTCAAGCTCCAGGTAATTTTTACCATGTACTACTATGCCGCCGGCATCGCTGCCAAAGCCAATCGTAACACCTTGTTTAACGGCATTATCAATAAAAGCTTTTTTCTTGCTTATGATAGCGGGATCCCTGTCAATACCTCTTTTCCATGGAGAAATACTTTGAGCCACCAATTCATTGGTAGCTAAGGCAGGATATACGCAGGTACCTCTTAATTTCATCAATCTAAGTTCATTATCACCGCAGTTGTTGGCATGCATAATATAACCGATGCCTGCATTCACCGCTCTTGTAACAGCTTCAGGATTATTTGCATCCACGGCTACCTGGCGTTGAGCGCCCTTGGCAACTTCCACCATTAATTTTAATTCTTCCGATGTATAAGTAGCGCTTACAGAGGCGCCTTTAACAGGATTGGTTTCACCATATGCAAAGATCACATTAGCGCCCGCTCCTATTTGTGTACGCACTTCTTTCAAAATACCATCTTTACCATCTGCTTCTGCTGCTAATTTTGGCGCATCATCCTGCGCAGCAAAATCAGCCGAATTATAATTTCCGCTGGCAACCAAACCACGGGTTGCAATCAATAACCTTGGTCCTGCGATCACATTTTTTTCAATACTTCTTTGCAAGCCCACATCCTCAAAATCTGCGCCCATCGTACCCATATCCCTGATGGTGGTGAAGCCCGCCATCAATGTAGTTCTTGCATTGGCAGCGGCACGCAATACCCTTTCTGCCTTAGGTTCTTTTAATACCTGGTTTTCCCAGGATGCTTCGGTGAAAGGATGTAAAAAAAGATGTGTAAAGCCGTCGATCAAACCGGGCATTAAGGTTTGATTCGGCATATCAATGATCACACAATTAGCAGGAAAATTAAACGAACCCGGCGCTCCTACCGCTTTTATCATATTGCCTTTGACCAATATCCAGGTGTTGCGCAACATTTCTTTACCGTCAAATATTTGTAACGGTCGGATCAAATAGCTTTTGGATGTATCGTTAGCAGAAAAAGATTGAGCCTGCACGGAGTAAGAACAAACTATTAAAGTAATAGCAATAAAACAGCGATAGAAATTCCTCATAAAAAGAATAAATTAAAGATTGTGTAAAACCAGATCTTATCAGAGGAACGGGAATGCGGATAAACTGCTGCAAGGCTGTTTAAGGAGCAATGAAATTAGCGTAAAAGGCAATTGCCAATACAAAAAAAATCAAATAATTATCCCCAAAGCGAAGCAGGATATTCACCTGATGCAATTAATGCATCAATGCTGGCTTTTACGCCCGGTGCATCTTCTTTATAAGTAACGCCAAACCATTGAGCTGAAGTTGGGATTACTTTAATTACGCCTTCTTTGGTTTCGGTAAATACCTGGGCCATTAACGGAATAAAGAATTCAGCTTTGGGATTTGTATAATTTTCTTTTACAAAAGTTTGAAATAAGGTTTTTGTTTTTTCAAAAACGGATGGATGAAAGCACCAGAAATTCATAGACACGCTTGAGTTGAAAGGCACTTCATGCTTTGTATCATTCGCATCTTCGTATACGATCTTATCTCCATCCTGGTAGATCTTAGTACGTTCGTTAATGCTTACCAAGTTATTATCGGCATCTACTTCACATACGCCCCTGCTCACGGTTCCATTCTCGCTTAATGTTTTAGATAATTGATACCCGATGATAGAATATGTTTTTTCATTGCATTCTCTAATGCAGAAATTGGTTGCTTTTACAAAAGCATCTCTTCCATAAAAGTCATCTGCATTAATAACAGCAAAAGGTTCGTTTACCACGCCTGCCGCACACAGTACCGCATGACCGGTACCCCATGGTTTTGTTCTTTCTGCCGGCACTTCCATACCTTCCGGTAAAAATGAGGTCATTTCCTGGTAAACATAATCCGTTGCGATCTTGCCTTTTAATTTAGGCTCAAACACGGCTTTAAAACCGTCTGCAAAATCCTTACGGATAATAAATACTACTTTTCCAAAACCTGCCTGTATAGCATCATAAATTGAATAATCCATTATGGTTTCTCCTGATGGGCCAAAAGATTGCGTTTGTTTCATACTTCCATAACGACTGGCCATTCCTGCTGCTAAGATCAAAAGTGTTGGTTGCATAATTAAATTTCTATTTGCTGATTACAAGTTGCAAATTGCGACTGCGAAAATAGAATAAACGGATTTAATATAAAAATGCTTTTCGATTTAGATAAAATTGATGTTACCATTATTGAGAATGAGTTAACCAAAGCCAAAGGCATCAAATTATCTGTTATTCGATTGGATAAGATACATCCTGTTGTATCTGGCAATAAATTGTTCAAGCTGTATTATTTTTTGATTCTTGCCATTAAAGCTAAGATACCTGCTCCTTCTTACAGAATTATCACTTTTGGTGGCGCTTATTCAAATCATTTGGCGGCAACAGCATATGCTTGTCGTATTTTAAAAATAGAAGCGATTGGTATTGTAAGAGGAGAAAAGCCTGCAAAATTATCGCACACTTTACAACAATGTATTGATGAAGGCATGCAATTAAAATTTATTTCAAGAGAAGAATATGATAAGAAAGAAAGCGATGCGTTTATCGAAAATTTAAAGAGTGAATTTGGTGATCATATTTTGGTGCCTGAAGGCGGTTATGAGTCTTTAGGAGCAGACGGCGCCTCTTTAATAAATGGAGTCTTAAAAGAAAAATACTCACATGTTTGTTGCGCTATCGGCACTGCTACTACTGTTGCAGGCTTATTAAAGAATAAAGAACAGCAGGTAATTGGCGTGCCGGTTTTAAAAGGAATGACAGATATTCAAGAAAGAATTCTGCATCTTACCAATGATAAGGAAAGATTAAACCGGCTAATCATTTTAAACGATTATCATTTTGGAGGATATGCAAAATATACTCCCGAATTAATAAATTTCATGAATGATATTTATCAACAGTATCAAATACCTCTTGATTTTGTTTATACAGCAAAACTATTGTATGCCATTTTTGATGCAATAAAAAAAGATCTTTTTCCTAAGGGAAGTATGATTGCTTGCTTACACACCGGTGGCTTGCAGGGAAATTTATCTTTGCCACCTGACACATTATTTTTTTGATTGATTTATATGGCGGCTTTATATTTGCGTACTAACCTTTTCCCCCATGCTAAGAATTACTCTTATCATTCTTTTCGTAATTACTCTTTTTAGGGGAACAGGATTTGCACAAGACACACTTCCGAATATTTTAGTAAAAAACATTTCAGGAAAAATAATCATCAGCTGGAAAAACAATTATGGCGCCAAGATATCAACCTTGAATGTACAGCGCTCCGGCGACAGTCTTAAAAACTTTACAACTTTTGCCAGTGTATTAAACCCGATGAACAAACAAAATGGCATTGTTGATACCAAAGCGCCAAATACTAACATGTTCTATCGTGTATTTGTAGCATTTGAAGGGGGTAGTTATTTTTTTAGTAAGTCTGTCCGCCCCGTAGTAAACATTGATACAGTTGCAACAAAAGTATCAGACGAAAATAACGAAATGCCTCCTCCTTCTGTAGCAGCTGACTCTTCGGAAAAAACAAAAACTTATACGCTTAAACCTTTACGGATCGACTCTTTTACAACCAAAGCAAAAATGAAAGTACGGGTAATTTCTCCCCAACCTGCTACTATTGAATTAGGAAGATTTATATTCACCGGTAAGGACAATAATATTATTATCCGTTTGGCAGATGCTGATAAAAGAAAATATTCTATCCTGTTTTTTGATGATAAAGGCAATAAAATATTAGAGTTAAAAAAAATAACGGAGCCTTATCTTATTTTAGATAAAGTGAATTTTAGGCATATTGGCACATTTGGATATGAGTTGTATGATAATGGAGATCTGCTAGAGAAATATAGAGTGATTATTCAAAAAGATAGTAAGAACTAGCTCATAATCTCCTCTTTTTTATTTATTATCCTTACGTTAAATACTTTTTCAAAATTATTTTTGAGCTTTTCTTTTACCGCATCTAACGGCACGGTGTAACCTAATTCTCTTTCTATAGAAGTAACCTGCTTGTTTTGTATGCCGCAGGGAACAATGTTATTGAAATAACTTAAATCAGTATTTACGTTTAAAGCAAAGCCATGCATGGTTATCCAGCGGCTGCAACGTACGCCCATCGCACAAATTTTTCTTTCTTTGCCGAAGATGCCCGGTTCGATCCATACACCGGTTTCGCCTTTGCTACGTTCACCTTTAATATTGTATTCTGCTAAAGTTAGAATGATCACTTCTTCCAGTTCTCTTAAATATCTTCCAATATCAGTATAAAAATTTTCCAGGTCGATGATGGGATACCCTACTATTTGCTGCAAGCCATGAAAAGTAATATCTCCGCCTCTATTGGTATTAAAGAATTCAATTCCTTTTTGTTTCATTGCTTCATCATCAATCAAAACATTTTCCTGTTTGCCGCTTTTGCCCAATGTATAAACAGCGGGATGCTCGCAAAAAAGAAGATAGCTGGTGGTTGCGTGAGGGGTGAGATGTGAGACGTGAGGCGTCAGACGTGAAGCGTCAGACCTAAAAGAGTCTGCTATCTCACGATTCTCGTTTGCCGCCTGTCGATTCTCCATTTTTATCTGCACATTCTTCTGTAATAACGATTCCTGGTAATCCCATGCCTGTTTATAAGGAATAATGCCAAGGTCTTGAAAGATGATAGTCTGTTTATCCACTACAATTAATTTACTTTGCAAAAATAACGAAACGTGAGGGGTTAACGTGAAAGGTGAATCGTCAGAAATGAAAAGGTCTCTTATCTCACAACTGGCGTTTAACGATTTACGACAATAATAACAGCTTTACGTGTTATTTGTTGAATGATGTTGTATTGCTGAGTGGCTGCCGGATGGAAGCGGAAAACACGCTGAAGGTTTGTACCTGGCTCTCCCCTTTAGGGGTTGGGGGTGCGGCGGATTTGCAGCGTACAGCCGGAACCAATGTTGAAACATAAAGTATAGCTGAAAGCCCATAATTATTTAAAAAATGAGTGAACCCGAAATAAATATTGAACAGGAGCAGGACGGAGAAGATTTGTATGAGAAATTGTCGTTTGTGGTGGACAAAGGACAGGAGCCGCTGCGCATTGATAAGTTTGTGATGAGCCGTGTGGAAGGCGCTACCCGTAATAAAATTCAGCAGGCAATTGAAAATGAACTTGTGCTGGTGAATGATAAAGCGATCAAATCGAATTACAAGATCAAACCAGGTGATAAAATAGTAGTGTTTGATACGAAACATCCTGAATCAAGTGATATTGTTCCTGAAAATATTCCACTAAATATTGTTTTTGAAGATGATGATATTTTAATTGTGAATAAACCGGCGGGCATGGTGGTGCACCCTGGTAGCGGGAATTATAACGGCACATTAATAAATGGCGTAGCCTATTATTTAAAACAGCAAAATCCTTTATTGGATGAATCTTTATTGCCTCGTTTTGGTTTGGTACATCGTATCGATAAAAATACATCGGGCTTGTTGGTGTTGGCAAAAACACAAAAGGCAATGAGCGACCTGGCGAAGCAATTTTTTAATCACACGATCCACAGAAGATACATTACATTGGTTTGGGGCAATATGGAAAATGAAGAAGGAACCATTGTTGGACATGTGGGAAGACATCAACGTTTCAGGAAATTGTTTACGGTGTATCCCGATGGTGAGTATGGGAAGGATGCGATCACACATTACAAAGTGCTGGAGCGTTTTAATTATGTAACCTTGGTTGAATGCAGACTTGAAACAGGGAGAACACACCAGATTCGTGTACACATGCAGTCGATTGGTCATCCTGTGTTTAGCGATGATTTTTATGGTGGCGATAAAATAGTGAAAGGCACTGTGTTTACGAAATACAAACAGTTTGTAGATAATTGTTTTGCACTTTGTCCACGCCAGGCTTTGCATGCAAAGGAATTAGGATTTATTCATCCGGTTACGAGAAAGCCCGTTCTCTTTGAAAGTGATTTGCCCGGTGATATGCAGGCGGTGATCGAGAAATGGAGGAAGTATATTAAATAATTCCCTATTTCTACATGAATTATTTTTGACGCAGAAATTTAGTTATGAAAAGAGGTTTGCCTGAATAATTATACCCTGGAGGTGTTTGTATTTGGAATATCAACGTATCTTTTATTACACTATAAACCATAGTATCAGAAACTTTTCCCAAACATATTTTATTACTATCTATTAATTTGTACTTCCCGTTATAAATAGTCTTTGAAGAGTTATCGCTAAAGTCTTGGGTCGTATATAAACTATCATTTTTAAATTCTATAATTTGAGATCTACCATGTGGGATCAACTTCTCTGTGTAATTTTCAGACGATACAGTATCGTTTCCATCACTAGCCCATCCGCCACCTGCAGCACCGATATAAAACAATTCCCATTTTCCAATTAAAACATTAGAATTAGTAGTTGCATTAAACGAAGCTGTTATAAAAACAGCGAAGGCTAATAATAATATTTTCATATTCAAATGTATAAAAATGATATTATAAGAGCCTTAGGATCTATATTTCAAGTTGCTCAAGATATAACAATGTTTCCTGGAATTTAGTCCACGCTGCTAACCATTCGCTTTTTGCTTTATCTACTTTCTCTTTGTTTTCTTTTGAAAGATTATCTTTTGTTTTCAGATAATCGTTTACATTTTCGAGGTATTGATTGTGAAGGTCTTCGAGTTTTTTATTGTTTTCCATAAAACTTATTTATTTAATTAAAACAATATTGATACCAAAGTTTTGACTAGTTGCCGGTAAGACGGGAAGGCGAAAATTTATTACTTAATCGTCGTTATACGGCTTACCGACTTTCCGGCTGAATGAATTAATTAAAATCGAATAAGGTAGCAGTAAAAGCACCCCTCTCCCGTCCTTTGAATAACACTTTCCAATTGCCGGTGTAACGCATTAATGCCGGAACTAATAGATCTTTATAGTGCGTCATCTGAACTTCCATTTGCACATCAAAATCGTATACGCCGGCGCTGTAGCTTAAGGAATAATTGCGGGCTACTACTTCATAGGTACTGTCGTTGAACCATGTTTTCATTTCATCAATAACAACATTGCCTTTATACTCAGGCTTAACAGTAAGAGTAAAAATATAACAGCTTGTTTTGTTATAATCATCCATGTCGATGTTCATATCATACCGGTCTGCCATATCATCATCAAAAACAGCTGTTTTATTACTAACGAATGGTATACCTGTGATCTTCTTTCCTGGATCAAAGAACAGCATCTTCAATTGTTCTTTATGCTTGTCAATACCGCTTTTGCCTTCTGTTGAAAATTCTTTATTACCTACAATATTGTTTTCTCCGCATACGGCTCCTTTTGTAAAAAAAAGAGAAGCATACATTTGCGCTGTGTAATAATTAAAATTGCTGTCAGCATCAAACATATCTCCTGTTACCTGTTGTTGCAGCGTTTGCATGGTGCGGCAACCGTTATTGACACTTTGTTTTGTTTTGCTGTTTAAGGAGGCTTTTGAACTTCCGTCTTTATTTAAAATACGTATATCGTTATAGGCAGTATAGCCAAGCACGTGAAGGTTTTTAAATGCTTTGTAAAAAGAGGTGTCGTTTTGAATTTTTTCGATAAAAGAAGGAACATTGAATTTATTATTGACCAATACAGTAGAAAGTGTAATTACTTTTTGTCCTATTACAACAGTATCTGCCGGTTTTTGAGCGAATACATCGGCAACGATCAAAATAAAAAAAAGAGGTATGATCTTTTTAATCATACCTGCAAATATCATAAAGAAAAAATTATTATTAATAATAAGTAAAGCGCCTTATCGCAGTACCGGCAGGGTTTCCGTTTTCTGTTATTGTTTGTGTTTCGGTTTCTACTCTATTATTTGCATCAAAAGTGTAGGTACTATTCGATATTACCACTTCATCGCTATAAGAATCTTTAGTGGTTTTACTTTTAACCAAATTAAGAGATTTAAAGGATGCAAAGAACGGGTTAAATAGATTTGAGACATCGACTCCCAACGTTTTGTCTAAATAGTACTCATATGTAATAACCTGGCCGCCTGCAGTAGAATCTTTTATAACATTCCCGGCTGCATCATAAACGTAATATTCGCTTTTATCAAGTTCTGAATTCCCAAAATAGTAGTAGTATGTATTAAGCTGAAAAAGTTGATTATTCCCGTTATAAAAATATTTTTCAGTTGTAGTATCAGCACTTCCCCCATCGTCATCGTATTGAAAAGTACTATCAATTAAAGATCCTTTAAGGAAAACCGTTTCATACAGATTCGTATTATCATATCCTGTAATCGTCATCTTAAAGTCATTCGCTCCATACACATAAGCTATTTTTGCAGGTGGATGAGGTATAGAAGACATACTTACCAGTTGCCCATCAGAGTTATAAGACAAAAGGAAACTATCAGCACTATTTCCTATAACATTTGATGTAACGGTTTCTGAATAAGTTTTGATCCTAGCGGATAAATTAGCGGGATTATCACTTTTGCTACAGGAACTTATTGTCAGCACAATAATTGCCGACAAGATCAATAAAGGAGTTCTCATAAAGATTGTTATAAATGGTGGTTGAATGGGCGCAAGATAATGGAAATATGAATATTAATAAATCATCATTTAGCAAAACTCATCCTATAATCCACTTTAATTTTCCCTTTGGTTATATCATCCAATTTACGCTTTAATAAAGTACGTTTTAGAGGCTTTAGATAATCTATAAAAAGCTTTCCTTCAATGTGATCGTATTCGTGTAAGATCACTCTTGCAGTGATGCCATTGAATGTTTTTGTGTGCGTTGCAAAGTTTTCATCCTCATATTCAAGCGTAACACTTTCTTTACGCATGATATCCTCTCTTATTTTAGGAATACTCAGGCAACCTTCATTATACGACCATTCTTCACCACCCAATTCCACAATATGCGCATTAATGAAAACACCTTTGTAGCCCGGCTTATCGGGATAATCGATCTGTTCCCCATCTTCTTCCAGGTTTTTAAATATTTGTTCGCTGTCAATTACAAACAGGCGAATATCTTTATTTATTTGAGGTGCAGCCAAACCCACGCCATTGCTGCTGTACATGGTTTCCCACATATCCTCTATTAATTTATTTAGCTCCGGGTAAGCGGAATCTATATCCTTTGCTACTTTTCTTAATACGGGCGAGCCGTAGGCTACTATTGGAAGAATCATGGGCGCAAAGTTATGTTCAATACATAAATTAACCAATTGACTGGAGATATTCCTGTAAGATGATGGTTGCCGCTATCACATCCACATTGCCTTTTACCCGGCGGTCTTTTTTCTTCATACCCATTTCCAGCATGGCATCTTTCGCCATTTTAGAGGTAAAGCGTTCGTCAACCGTTTTAAGTGGAATAGAGGGAAATTCTTTTTGCAGCTTTTTAATGGCTTCCTTGACCAATGGTGTTGCGTTCGTATCGGAATCATCCCAATTCACGGGCAGTCCGATTATAATTAATTCTACAGGTTCCTGCTGAAAGTATTTTTTTAAGAAAGGAATCAATTCTTTTGAATCAATAGTAGTTAAGCCCGTAGCAATGATCTGTAAGGGATCTGTAACAGCAATACCTGTACGCTTTCCGCCATAATCTATTGAAAGGATTCTTGCCATACCCAAAACGCCTAAAAGGGCTTATTAAAGTTTAATGATGTATAAAGATATCCAAGAGTACAAATACAGCAAACACTACAGATGCAATTCCGTTTGCTGTCATAAATGCAATGTTAACCCTACGTAGATCGTTTGGCTTTACTATTGAATGCTGATAGATGAGCATTCCGATAAACACTGCCACTCCTATCCAGTACCATAAACCAAAATGCCCGTCAATTCCAATAGTGATTACACAAGCTGCCGATAAAAGATGTAATAGTTCGGAAACTCTTAATGCTTTTGTTTTTCCTAGTGCAGCGGGTATGGAATGCAAATGTTGTGATTTATCAAAGTCTTCGTCCTGTAAGGCATAAATAATATCGAAGCCGCTTACCCAAAACAAAACAGTGAATGAAAATAGAACAGGCAATAATGCAAACTTGCCTGTTACCGCTAAGTAGGCACCAATGGGCGCCAAGCTTAATCCTACTCCTAATACCAAATGGCATAAAGCAGTGAAGCGTTTGGTATAACTGTAAAATAAAATAACAAACAATGCTATTGGCGCTAATATCAAGCAAGCTGTATTAATAAAGAAGCAAGTGACTACAAATAATAAACAATTAGCAATAGTAAATATCAATGCATTTTTTGGAGTAATGATTCCTTTAGGAATTTCTCGTATGGCTGTACGTGGGTTTTGTGCATCAAATTTTCTATCTAAATAGCGATTGAAAGCCATGGCTGCACTGCGGGCAAAAACCATACAAAGAATAACTAAAACAAACTTAATTATTGTTTCTGTCCAGGTAAAAAGCGTATATGTATTAACCATAAAAGGAATACAATCTCCCGTTACTAAAAAAGCTTCACCTCCAAAAACTTTATGAAATAATCCCAAAAAAAATCCAATCAATGCAAAAGGCATTGCAAAAATGGTATGCGAAAATTTTATTAGCGATAAATAATTCTTTATTGTTGACATATTAAATCAAATCATTTTAATTATTCAAAATCCTGGCTCTGACAAGCTCCCACAACACAACACCTGCGGCTGTGGCAATGTTTAAAGAATGTTTCATGCCCAATTGAGGAATTTCTATGCAGCCATCACATTCTGCAATGGTTGTTTGCTCTACCCCACTTACTTCATTGCCGAATATAACGGCGATTTTATCGGTGGAGTTGCTTGCAAATTTTTCTAAGGAAATGCTGTCCTGCACCTGCTCCACTGCATACACTTTATAACCTTGCTCTCTTAATTCGGTAATTGCCGACCCCGCGTTCTCAAAATGCTTCCAGCTTACGGTTTCTTCGGCGCCTAAGGCTGTTTTTTTGATCTCCTTGTGTGGCGGAATTGCCGAATAGCCTGTTATATAAATGGCTTCTAATAAGAATGCATCGGCTGTACGAAATACACTGCCAATATTATAAGCGCTGCGGATGTTTTCGAGCACGGCAATGATGGACAGCTTGTCTGATTGCTTAAATTCGTCCACTGATTTACGGTTTAGCTCGTCCATGCTCAACTTTCTCATGCTGCAAAAGTAATTGAAATCTATAATTGTGGATTTTGGAATTTGATATTTGAGTTTTTATGATTGATATTTGGAACCTTTAATTGAAAGGGTGTCAGCCTGAGCTTGTCGAAAGCAGGCGTTTAGATAATAAAAAACAAGTCCGTCTTCGACAAGCTCAGACTGACAGCAAAAAAAATCGAATGATTTATTCGAAATTTTCTTAGATAAAAGATGAATAGTGATAGTCGTACAAGTGAGTGACACAACGATGTTAATAGTAGTACTTAGTTAAGTACATAAAATAATTTTTATAAAATTTCATGGCGAAGGCGGCAACAGAAACACCTTTAATGCAACAACACAACGCTATCAAGGCAAGATACCCTGATGCCATCTTGTTGTTTAGAGTAGGTGATTTTTATGAAACATTCGGACAGGATGCCATCAACGCATCGGCAGTTTTGGGCATTACATTAACCAAACGCAATAATGGAAACGCTGCATCGTCAGAATTGGCGGGCTTTCCGCATCATGCACTGGACACGTATTTACATAAGTTGGTAAAAGCAGGCTATCGAGTTGCCATCTGCGATCAATTGGAAGATCCTAAACAAGCGAAAGGAATTGTAAAACGTGGTGTAACAGAATTGGTAACTCCGGGCGTTGCCACCAACGATAAATTATTAGAACATAACACCAATAATTTTTTAGCAGGATTACATTTTAGTGAAACAAAGATCGGGATCGCTTTTTTAGATATAAGCACCGGTGAATTTTTTATTGCCGAAGGCGATAGAGAATATGCCGACAAATTATTACAAAGCTTAAAACCTGCTGAAGTAATTTATCAACGCAATCAACAAAAGCATTTTAAAGAATATTTCGGCAGTAAGTTTTTTACTTACACGTTGGATGAATGGATATTTTCTGAAACATACGCTGTTGAAAGTTTATTAAAGCATTTTAATACGCATAGCCTGAAAGGCTTTGGTGTAGAGGACCTGCATGAAGGTGTTATTGCTGCCGGCGCTGTGCTGCATTACTTAAAAGATACAGAACATCCGAACTTACAACACATTACTTCTATACAGAGAATTAATCGTGAGGAGCATTTATGGATGGATCGTTTTACCATTCGCAACCTGGAATTGTTTGGCAATGATGGTGGCAATACCTTATTGAAAGTGTTAGATAACACTTCATCGCCAATGGGTGCACGTATGCTTCGCCGCTGGATGGTATTACCGCTGAATGATATTGCAAAAATTAATGAGCGATTAAGTACCGTAGAATTTTTTATTAAAGAAGTAGATATACGAAATAAAATAACGCATCATATAAAGCAAGCAGGTGATGTGGAGCGATTGGTGAGTAAAATTCCTACTAAGAAAATAAATCCCCGGGAAGTAGTACAGCTTGCAAAAGGCTTGCAACAAACAGAAGCGATAAAATTACTTTGTGAAAATTCAACGAATGAATATCTAAAACGCTTAGGCGATTCACTGAATCCTTGTAAATATATTTTAGATAAGATCGTAAAAGAGATCGGTGAAAATCCTCCTGCTGTTGCAGCAAAAGGTGGAATGATAGCTAATGGCATTAATGAAGAATTAGACCAGTTGCGAAAAATAGCCGGTAGTGGAAAAGAATATTTAATTGAACTGCAACAAAAGGAAGCAACGATAACAGGCATATCTTCTTTGAAAGTGGCGTTTAATAATGTGTTTGGTTATTATTTGGAAGTAACCAATCTGCATAAAAGCAAAGTGCCTGAAACATGGATCCGTAAACAAACACTGGCAAATGCAGAACGTTATATTACTCCTGAATTAAAAGAATACGAAGAAAAAATTGTTGGTGCTGAGGATAAAATCCTGCAAATAGAATTACAGTTATACGATCAGTTGTTGAATGAATTACAGGATTACATCGCTCCTATTCAAATAAACGGAAAGGTAATGGCAACACTCGATTGTCTTAGTTGTTTTGCCAACAATGCCTTGCATTTTAATTATAAAAAGCCATTGTTACATGATGGAATGGCACTGGAATTGAAAGACAGTCGCCACCCGGTAATTGAAAGAAATCTGCCCGTTGGTGAACAATATATTTCGAATGATATTTCGTTGGATTCATCATCGCAACAAATAATCATACTAACGGGACCGAATATGAGTGGTAAGAGCGCTATTCTTCGTCAGACGGCTTTGATTACATTAATGGCGCATATCGGAAGCTTTGTTCCTGCAAGTGATGCAAAGATCCCGTTAACGGATAAAATATTTACCCGTGTGGGCGCTTCGGATAATTTGAGCGGTGGTGAAAGTACGTTCATGGTGGAGATGAATGAAACAGCCAGCATCATTAATAATATTTCATCACGTAGCTTGATATTACTTGATGAAATAGGAAGAGGCACATCTACTTATGACGGTATTTCCATTGCGTGGAGCATTGTAGAATACCTGCATAAATCGGGCAATGCACCAAAGACTTTATTTGCTACGCACTATCATGAGCTGAATGAGCTGGAGGAGAAATTACCTCGTGTAAAAAACTATCACGTTACCAACAAAGAAGTAGGTAATAAAATCATATTTCTTCGTAAACTGGCGCCGGGCGGCAGTACACACAGTTTTGGTATTCATGTGGCACGCATGGCGGGCATGCCTCCAGGCTTAATAGAACGTGCAAATGAAGTATTACATCAACTCGAAGAAAAGCATGTGGATACTTCTATTGGTGAGGCTGTAAAACAATTGAACGTTCCTAAAATGCAGCTAAGCATTTTTGATGAACATTCTTCTACATTTGATGAAATAAGAAAATTATTATCTACTGTAGACATTAATCGCTTAACGCCTGTTGAAGCATTATTGAAACTGCAGGAAATAAAAGGAATGGTGAAGTAAATTTTCTAAAATGGCTAAACAACTCTCATTAATTGTAGCTCTTCTGTTTTGCTTTCATTTTTCTAAAGCAAGTAATTTGTATGTATCAATAGATTCTACTTCTAAAGATTCGGGCAATGTAAAAGTTACCTGTTCTGAGAAATTAAAACGACAAGGACATGGGCTTGATCCTATTATTACTAAAACATGTTTTTTGAAAAACTTTAAGCTTGTATCTATTGGAGAGCCTGATTATAAAGGACGATATAGCTACGAATATGAAGTTTATAAGAAGGAAAATAAAAAATTCGTTCCTGCAACTAACTCTGAGATATTTAATGCCAATCAAGAAGAATTATTAACATTAATTAATAAGCAAATCCAAGCTGATTATAAACAATATTCTACTGACTCTCAAACCAAAGACTGCTTTATCGGAATTGATTCTATTCCTTTTTATAAAATGAATGAGCTGGGAATTTCATTTTATGGAGATCAAATCTGGTTTAATGTGACATTTGGGCTTAGCAGTGCTTGCATGAGTGTAGATGGTACGATAGTATCTTTTAAATTATCTGAAATTAAAAAATATCTCAACTAATAATTCTCTTTACAAATAGCTCAGCCACCAATGTTTATGCGTACTCTTATATTGGTTGTATTTTCTACAGGGGAAATACAATAGGAATATAACAATTAGCCAAATCAGATAAACTACCGGTAAAGAGTAGCCGAAATTATTGGGACGGAAATTAAAAAATTGCCCCGGCGCTGAAATCTGCTGCGTTGTATATCCCGAAGTAAAAAACAGGATAACGCAAATAAGATGTATCAGGTATAAATGAAGTATGTAGTAAAAGAAAGGAACCCTTCCAAAAACATTAAAGAAACCGGTTGTTTTATTTTTTACATTTTCCAATAGCGCTAACATAAGCATGCCCGTACCGATCGTCATACATAAATACATTAAGGATGGCGGATATTTATTTACTTTAATAAAATCGAGAAAAGTATAAAAGAAGCTTTGCTGAGTTGTCCATGGACGCGGATCTCCATAAATATTTATCCATCTTACAATAACAAATAAAAGAATAGCACAAAACCCTAAACGAAACAATAACTTTTGCCGTATGCTTCCATTTACACCCGGAGAATACAATTTCCCAAAACAATAACCCAATATCATCGCACCCAACCACGGAATGAGTGCATAGGCTGTTACGATCACATGAGTTTTATCCAATGAATGTGCTGCTGCAAAACTTCCGTGATGCAACAGGTCCCACCAAAAACTATAAGCACCTGCATGTGCTGCTTCCGCATAGTCGATTAAATCATGTCCGAATACAAATGCCAATCCTAGTATCAATAAGAAATTATACGGCAACCAGATCAATAATCCCATTATTGCCATACTAATTCCGATTACCCAAATAACCTGCAATACAAATGCATTATAAAAAGGGTTAAATGTCCATCCTAAAGTGATCAAGGTTACTTCAATCAATACAAGCCATAGTCCACGTTTAATTAAGAAACTACTTACTTCTTTCTTTGTCTTGCGGGTGCTGACCAGGTAAATAGATGTGCCGGAAAGAAATACAAATATTGGTGCACAGAAGTGAGTTATCCATCTTGTAAAAAATAATGCAGGCGTTGTTGTAGATAGATTTAATGGATCGTTCGTCATTCCTGTTTTATGAAAATAATCACGTACATGATCTAAGGCCATAATTACCATTATAATACCACGTAATATATCTATTGATTGAACACGTGTTTTAACTGCAGTTATCTGGCTCATTCTATTACAGGCTTTTGTAACAACAAAATACAACACGCTCATCATAATAGCAAGCCGGCAAGGAGCTCGTTACAACTTTATATGCTATGCCGAATTATTAATATCTTACAGCAATTTCTTCCTGTATTTGCAGCGAATGAACAATACAAGGTGTCATAAAGCTATTTGCCAACGAATCATGCCAAGGTCTTTTTTATTTTTATTGCTATTGCTGTTTGTTTCTTCTGTTACAATAGCACAAACCTGTACTGAATTAGGGCAAAACCCTTCTACAGCCTTTCCTGTTTGCGGCACTTCTACCTTTGGACAAACGACTGTGCCCATTTGCGGGGGAAAACGTGTTGCCGTAGTAACAAAATGTGCCGGCTCCATGGCACCCTATACAGATATCAATCCATATTGGTATAAATTCACCTGTTTCCAGGCGGGAACTTTAGGTTTTACTATTTTACCCAACGTTTTACAGGAAGATTATGATTGGCAACTCTATGACATTACAGGCCATGATCCTTCTGAAGTTTACACCAATAGCTCTTTGATCATTGCCTGTAACTGGTCGGGAGATTTTGGACCGACAGGAACTTCGCAAAATGCTTCTGCGGTAATGATGTGTGATGGCCCCGGCATTCCCTTGTATTCATCGATGCCGGTATTGATCCAAGGACATAATTATCTTTTATTGGTAAGTCATTTCACTATAACTCAAAGCGGGTACTCGTTAACGTTTGGCGGAGGAACAGCTGTTATTACAGATACAACCAAGCCACATATGGCAAGCGCATCTGCTTCCTGCGATAATAAACAAATAAGGATCAAGCTTAATAAAAAAATGAAGTGCAGCAGTCTTTCTGCAGACGGCAGCGAATTTGCTATTAATACTCCCGGCTTTTCAGTTATTGCAGCATCCAGCTATCAGTGCAGCAGCTCCTTTGACATGGATTCGGTAGAAATAACATTGAACAAAGCATTGCAACCCGGTAATTATTTATTAGTTGTAAAAAATGGGAACGACAGCAATACCATAGTTGATAATTGTAATAACGGCATTGATGTGAATGAAAGCGTACCCATAATAATCACACCGCCGCATGCCGCAGAATTGGACAGCATTGCACCTGTTGGTTGTGCGCCTTCTACTTTACAACTTGTTTTTTCTACTCCTGTGCTTTGCAGTACGGTTGAGCCGGGCGGAACCGACCTGGTGATTAGCGGCCCCACTCCCGTTACAATTGCGGGCGCAGCTGCTAATTGTGTTAATGGATTGACAGATCATATACAAGTCAATTTATCTTCTCCCATAAAAATCGGCGGAACTTATACCATTCGTGCAAAAATTGGCAGCGACGGCAATACAATGACAAATGAATGTGGGATGCAAATGCCGGTTGGATCATCAATAAGCTTTACAGCAAATGATACTGTGAATGCTGACTTTTCTTACCGTATTAAGTATGGCTGTAAAATAGATTCCGTTTTTTATTCGCATGACGGTAACGGGCAGGTAAATAGCTGGGTATGGAATTTTGATGATAAAATCAAAAGCAATCTACAATCTCCTGTTATTCCTTATACTTTGTTTGGAACAAGAACCACTTCTCTAATAGTAAGCAATGGTGTTTGCAGCGATACATCTTCGCAGCTAATAATTTTAAATAACGAATTGAAAGCTGCTTTTGAAACGAATACCATTTTATGCCCTAATGAATTGGCGACATTTAAAGACGAGAGCCTGGGTAATATCATTTCCTGGAACTGGAATTTTGGCAATGGCAATACCAGCACGTTACAACACCCCGATGCTCAATCCTATATTACGCCTGCTATCACTACTACCGTTCGGGCTAAATTATTGATCATCGATAGCATTGGCTGTAAAGATTCTACCACTGCTTCTATTGTATTGGCAAACAATTGCTACATAGCCGTACCATCGGCTTTTACTCCTAATAGTGATGGATTGAACGATTATTTATATCCGCTGAACGCCTATAAAACAATCAACCTTACTTTTAAAGTATTTAACCGATATGGACAACTCGTTTTTGAAACCAACGACTGGACTGTAAAGTGGGATGGAAAATTCAATGGGCAACCTGCCAATGCCGGCACTTACGTTTGGTTTTTACAATACACCGATACAGATACCGGGCAAAAACATTTTTCCAAAGGAACTTCTATTTTAATACGTTAGTAGCTTATATATTAAAGAAACACAGCGCTTTATTTTCTCTCGAAATATTTAAACCCGATACGGTGAAGATTTTCTATTGTAATAGATGGATCTTTTGAAAGTATTTTTCTAAGGCGTGATATAAAAACATCCAGGCTTCTGCCCATAAAATAATCATCGTCGCCCCAAAGCTGTTTTAGTATTTCTTCTCTTTTTAAAACACGACCGGGGTTTTCTACAAAGAGCTTTAAAAGATCTGTTTCACGCTGCGTTAAAGATATCTTTTCTCCATTATAAACAAGCTCGTAATTCAATACATCAAACATAAATTTACCGGCTGTGTAATATTGTTGTTGTACAGATGATTTCTTACGTCTCTTTAAAAAGATCTCGATCTTTAAAACAAGCTCTTCAATGCTGAAAGGTTTTATCAAATAATCGTCAGCGCCTAGCTTCAATCCTTTTATCCTGTCTTCTTTTAATGTTTTAGCGGAAAGAAAAATTATCGGGATCTCATTATCCATTTTACGAATAGCGGTAGCCAGTTCAAAGCCATCTTTTTTCGGTAACATAATATCCAACACACAAACATCGTATGTATTATAAGAAAAGCTCTCTATCACCCCTTCCCCATTATAGAAATGCGTTACATCAAAATGATTCAGCTCAAGATTATCTTTTGTAAGAAAAGCAAGCGTTTCATCATCCTCCACATATAATATCCTGTATTTTTTATTCATTGACAGGTATTAAAATTATAATTTCTGTTCCAATATTTTCTTTACTGTTAACAGAGACTGTCCACTTATGTTCTTTACATATCTTACTTACATAAAATAGCCCCAAGCCAAAACCTGCTACCTCATTGGTTTTAGAGCTGTTTACTCTATAAAATTTATCAAATATTTTTGCCAGATGTTTTGACGACATTCCAATACCTTTATCCTTAACTGACAAACGAATATGTTTCCTGTCTTTATTGACGCCAAGAAAAATATGCGGCACGCCTTCTGAATACTTCACCGCATTATCCAATAAATTATATACAAGATTGGAAAAATGAAATTCATCTGCACGTATAAAGCACTCCTGCGGCATATTTACTTCTATTACAGCTGCAGGATGTTTTAACCTTATATTTTCAACAACAGCATGAATGGCCTTACTCATGTCCATCCCGGTCGCCTCCATTCCTAAAGAACTGTTTTCTGTTTTGGCAAGATTCAGGATCTTTTCTACATGAACATTAAGTTTAGACGCCTGCGCTATGATCATCTGCATATATTTTTGCAGTTTTTCATCATTGGCTATAGCCTCTTGCTTTAAAATGAAGTTGGATGAGATCAAGATGGATGATATAGGTGTTTTAAACTCGTGCGTCATATTATTGATGAAATCTTTCTGTAATTCTGAATATTTTTTTTGTTGTAAAAGAGTGAATGCAGAATACACATACAATATCAACACCAACACCATTACCAATGAAAAAATGATCCAAAGCTGTAAGGAACGATATACATATTTACTTGTATGTGGAAAATGTACAACAAAATAATACACGAGATTACTGGCTGCAGGAATAAAAGTCATTGTATCACGATACACTTCGTTATTCGTTGAAACATAGCGTCCATACTGCATTTTCTCTGTATGGCAATCATATATCCCAAACTCGTAATCGGTTACCAGGTCAAACTTATCAAATTCATTCTTCAGGTAAAAGTCAAGTGATGCCGAATCAAATTTATTATTAACGTTTACCACATAGTAATCTTTTTTTATTTCATCAACAGGATTTACCTGCGGCAATGCTGTTTTATTATTGGCATTTAATTTACTTACTACCTCTAACAAAGCAACATGTGCCTTTTGTATAAACTTTTTTTCTTCGTACTGAACAGCTTGCTTTAATAAAAAAAGCTGCAGCACAAGAATTCCTGTTATCACAACAAGTCCTAACAGCAGTGCAATATTTAATTTATTGATCCGCATTATTATTACAAGTATAAGGTAAAAAACCCGGCATTTAATTTTCGTTTGATTTTCATTAACAAATATTGAATGATCATTAACAGGTATTTGATAATCGTTAACAGCGCCTCCTCCCGCTGCATTTTACTTTTGACCTAATCAATATATTCATCATTAAAATGTAACATTATGAATTCGCTAAAATCGATCCCATTAATAATAGCAGGCATCTACGCCATGTCGTTTACTGTTATTAAAAAAGATCCTGTAAAAATTGGTTCAACAAATTATCCAACTGCTGTAAAATGGAAAGCAGACACACTTAACCTGGGAGAAATTCCTTTCAACAAACCGGACACTATTGAATTTGAATTTACCAATACCGGTAAAGATGCCATGATCATTGTAAATGTCACTCCTTCCTGCGGATGTACGCATGCTCAATTTCCTCAACAACCTATATTACCCGGTAAATCAGGAAAAATATCAGCCATCTATAATGCGGCTAATAAAGGTTCTTTTTATAAAACCATCACGGTGCAAATTCAAAATGAAAAAGAGAATAAGGTGTTGGTATTTAGAGGCACTGTAGTATAATGCTAATCATCCCTTAACAACTACAAGGAGTGAGAAATTTTCTTGCTCCTTTTTTATTACTTGCCGAAACATGCAACGCTTTCTATTTTTGAGGTGTCAGTCTTAAAAATAAGTTATATGAGAAAATTCATTTTAACGCCAGTTGTTTGTCTTACAACAATTATCAGCATACCCTTGCTGTTTTCTGGCTGCAAAAAAAATAACGGCAGAACATTCACTTACACCATGACCACGCCCGTACTAAAGGCAAAATCCCTGGTATTTGCAGGCATAAACGGGAAAGCTTCGCAACCGGTGCAGCAAGCGGGTAAGATCTATGCAAAAGACAATTACATTTTTCTAAATGAAGTAAATAAAGGTATCCATATCATTAACAATATTGATCCGGCACATCCTGTGCAGGTAAACTTTCTTAATATTCCCGGCAACCTGGACATTGCCATAAAAGGTCATACTCTTTATGCTGATATGAATGCAGACCTGCTGGCTATTGATATTTCCAATCCGAAAAAGGTAGTAATAGAAAAAGATCTGCCTAATTTTTTTACCGCAAGAGGATATTTTGCAGATACAAGTATGGTTGCTGTTGACTGGATAAAAAAAGATACGACTGTAACAATTCCCGAATCTCCTTATCCAGGACCGTTTTATGATGCAGGCGGGGGCATTGCATTAGGCACAGTTGCACCAACATCTTCAACAAGAAGTGGTGTTGCAGGTTCTATGGCTGCAATGATCTTGATGAACAATTATATCTATGCTATTACAGAACCGCACAGCGTGGGCATTGTAAACATAAGCAATGAAGCCTCTCCTGTTTTTGTATCTGCTTTTAATGCAGGTTTCGATCTTGAAACCATGTATCCTTTTGAAGATAAATTATTCCTCGGTTCATCGATAGGCTTGTTTATGTATGATATGAGCGATCCGGAACATCCTTCTCCGTTAGGTCAATTCAGCCATGGTCGTGCTTGTGATCCGGTGGTAACAGATGGCAATTATGCTTATGTAACACTACATGCAGGCAGCATGTGTGGCGGCGATGCCAACGAACTGAATATTGTTGATGTAAAGGATCTAATGAATCCGACGTTGATAAAAACTTACCCGCTTACAAAACCAACAGGATTAAGCAAGGATGGCAACCTGCTTTTTATATGTGATGATAATTCCGGTGTACGTGTATATGATGCAGAAGCCCCATCTGACATAAAACTTTTAAAACAGTTAGACTGTAAGAACTCTTATGATGTAATTGCCGCAAATGGTCATGCATTGGTAGTGGCAGATGACGGCTTGTATCAATACGATTACAGCAATCTGAATAATATCCGGCAGATAAGTTTCTTTAGTTTGAAAAACTAATGGGGTTTAAAAAAGAATTATAAAGAGGCACATACAAACTACGCAGTTTAGTTTTTGTATGTGCCTCTTTATTTTTTTACTTTATTTTACACTTCGGTCTTTTATTCATCGAAAGTCCAACTCAGCATTTCATATCTCCGCTCTTAAAAAAAGCTTCAGTGCTATCCATTGCATCTCATCAATTCAACAATAGTCGGCTTTATTATCCGCAAAAGAATATCTTTACACAACACAATTATCGAACCCCGAAATGAAACAAGTACTCAGCTTTCTATTCACACTAGCGGCTTTACAGAGCTTTTGCCAGCAACGCATTTTAGTAAAACTATCTAATGGAGACCTATACTCATTAAACGTTCCAAACTGTTCTTCTAAATTTATCGGGTCAACCAATCATGGCTTTGGTGATATCTCCTTTACATCCGATGGCAGGCTTTGGGGCATAGAGAACTTACAGCTATTTCAAATTGATACAACAACAGCGAATGTAACTTTAGTAGGAACCACCGGGCTGGATGCTGTTTCACTTGTTGAATTAAATGATTCCACTTTATTGATGGAAAGCCACCAGGATCTTTATGGAGTACATGTTAGAGATGCTTCCAGCTATTACATCGGGCATATAGGCTACCAGGCTGCCGGAGACTTAACCTGGTATGATAACGATCTGTACCTTACAGCATCAGGACAACTTATTAAGATCGTATTGAATAATACACAAACCCAGGTAATAAGTGCAGCTCCTGTAAATAGCCTAAGCAATCCTATTCCAACATGCGAAGGAAGTGCAACAGGATATTTTCAAAATAACTACAATGCTATCCTTGGCTTTTCAGGGCAGAACGTTTATAAAATTTGTCCTATTGATGGATCTTACACACTTATTTGTCCTTCTATTGTTCCGGATGGCATTAGTGGTGGCGCTACTTTGCGATTACCCGTACAAGTGCCATTGCCTGTAACTTGTGATAAACCAACTGCAGTGTTTTCCAATGTAACAGCCGGTATTTGTGATGGTGAAACCTTGGATGGTCACTCTTTAGCCGGAACTTATACAGATACATTCGTTGCACAGAATGGTGCCGACAGTATTCGCACACTTACACTGCAAAAATTCCCGGCTTTTTCCATTAATATAATTGATTCTATAGGCGATAACGAAGATTATAAACTTCCTTCAGGAGAACTTGTTCACTCTCCCGGCGTTTATAAAAGCACTTTAAAAACTGTCAATGATTGTGACAGCATTATCAATACAACATTGCTTTTAAAAGCCGGCTCTATTTGTTCTATAAAGCCTCCTAAAGTATTTACTCCTAATGGAGATGAAATCAATGACGAGTGGGTTATAGCAAAACCTTATTGTATCAAGCTTATACTAGTAGATGTTTATAATCGTTGGGGAGGACTTGTGTATCATTCTGACAACTATCAAAATGACTGGAATGGAAAATATAATGACAAACCGTTGCCAGATGCTACTTACTATTATGTGATCAGAATACTGTACAGCGACAACACGTTTAAAACGTTAACCGGTAATGTTATTATACTTAGATGATCTGTTCTCTTCTTAAGCACTGACAAATTCTCTCTAAATTATTTATTATAAAAAAAGGAGTAAGAATTAAATCTTACTCCTTCAACTATCATCAGCAAATTAGCAGTTAGCTAATCAGCATATTAATTACTCTTCTTCATCAAAGCTCATCACTTCCTTGGTAGTCATCAGCAATTCATACTCTTCCTTGCTTCCTACTATCATGTTATCAAAGTCACGTAAGCCTGTACCTGCTGGTATTGGGTGACCGGTGATAACGTTTTCTTTCAAGCCTAACATTTCATCCGTTTTACCGTTGATAGCAGCACTGCTTAACACTTTAGTGGTTTCCTGGAACGATGCCGCAGAAATCCAGCTATGTGTGCCTAACGATGCTTTGGTAATACCTAACAATAATGGAGATGATGTAGCAGGACTTGCATCACGGAACTCAACCAGTTTTTTGTCTGTTCTGCGTAAGATAGAGTTTTCTTCACGTACATCACGTAAAGTAACAATCTGTCCTGAACGTAATTTAGAGCTATCACCTGATTCAGTTACCACTTTCTTATCAAAGATGTAATCATTCTCTGCGTTAAAGTCGTGTCTGTCTTCGGTATCTCCTTCTAAGAATTTAGTATCGCCTGCATCTTCAATGGTTACTTTACGCATCATCTGGCGAACGATCACTTCAATGTGCTTGTCGTTGATCTTCACACCTTGTAAACGATATACTTCCTGGATCTCATTCACTACGTACTCTTGTACTGCAAACGGACCTTTAATAGCCAATATATCAGCCGGAGCAATTTGTCCATCAGATAATGGTGAACCTGCTTTTACAAAGTCACCATCCTGTACAAGGATCTGGCGTGTCAATGGAACTAAGTATTTTTTAATAACACCATCTTTTGCTTCCACGATGATCTCACGGTTACCACGTTTGATGTTACCAAAAGTTACCACACCATCAATTTCGCAAACAACAGCAGGGTTACCCGGGTTTCTTGCCTCAAACAATTCTGTTACACGAGGAAGACCTCCGGTGATATCCTTCAATTTGCTTAACACACGAGGAATTTTCACCAACACCTGACCATTCTTCACATCTTCACCATCTTCGATAACGATATGGCTACCTACAGGAAGGTTATAGTTTTTATGTTCTTTTCCTTCAACAGTGATAGAAGGTATCTTTGTTTTATCTTTTGTTTCGATGATCACTTTTTCTTTGTGACCTGTTTGTTCATCAGCTTCTTCACGATACGTAACACCTTCGATAACGCTGTCTAATTTAACCTTACCAACAATTTCAGAAACGATCACATTGTTGAACGGATCCCATGTACAGATAACATCGCCTTTAGCAACTTTCTGTCCATCTTTTACATTCAGGGTAGCACCGTAAGGAATATTGTTAGTGATCAATAAACGGTCGTTCTTAACATCACTGATACGAACCTCACCCGTACGACCAATTACGATCTGTATTTTTTTACCTTCATTATCTTCGGCAGTTACTGTACGTAAACCATCAAACTGGATAGTACCATCAAATTTAGCAGGCAATGTAGATTCAACCGAAGCCGAACCAGCCACACCACCCACGTGGAAGGTACGAAGTGTTAACTGCGTACCGGGCTCACCAATACTTTGTGCAGCAATGATACCTACTGCATCACCTTTCTGCGCCAAATAACCGGTAGCCAGGTTTTTACCATAACATTTCACACACACACCACGTTTGCTTTCGCAAGTCAATACAGAGCGTATTTCAACGGTTTCAATTCCTGCATCTTCAATTTTCTTAGCAACATCAGCGTCAATTTCTTCGCCGGCGCTAATTAATAATTCTTCCGTCACAGGATCAAAAACATGATGCAATGACATACGACCTGCTATTCTATCGCTCAATGGTTCAATAATATCTTCATTATCTTTTAATGCTGAAGTTGCAATACCACGCAATGTGCCGCAATCTTCATCATTGATAACAACATCCTGAGAAACGTCCACCAAACGACGGGTCAAGTAACCGGCATCGGCTGTTTTCAACGCTGTATCCGCCAAACCTTTACGGGCACCATGCGTAGAGATAAAGTATTCCAATACATTCAATCCATCTTTAAAGTTGGAAAGGATCGGGTTTTCAATGATCTCACTTCCTGATGAACCTGATTTACGTGGTTTAGCCATCAACCCCCTGATACCAGCCAACTGTTTAATCTGTTGCTTGCTACCACGTGCACCTGAATCCAACATCATATAAACAGAGTTGAACCCTTGCTTATCTGCTGCCAGTTCACGTATCAACGTTTCAGTGATCCTGGTATCCACACGGCTCCAGATATCTACTGTTTGGTTATAACGTTCGTTATTGGTGATAAGCCCCATATTGTAGTTTTCCCAAACTTCTTCAACCTCTACAGTGGCATTATCAATTAATTCTTGCTTAACAGCAGGAATGATAAGATCATTAATATTGAACGACAAACCGCCTTTGAACGCCATACGGTATCCTAATGTTTTAATATCATCCAGGAACTTGGCAGTAGTTGGAATGTTTGTCCATTTAATAATATCACCAATAATCTCTCTTAACGATTTTTTGGTCAACAACGCATTTACGAAACCTGCACCTTTAGGTACATGCTGGTTGAATATTACACGACCAACAGTTGTTTCGATCAATTTATTCTCAATCTCACCGTTGGGGTTACGAACATTTACTTTCACCCTGATCCCTGCATGTAAGTCAACTTGCTTTTCATTGTAAGCAATGATAACTTCTTCAGCTGAATAGAATGCTTTGTTTTCTCCTTTTACAGGTTCTTCCGGAGTTGATTTTTTTCCTTTAGTGATGTAGTACAATCCCAACACCATATCCTGAGAAGGAAGTGTGATAGGCGTACCGTTCTGAGGATTCAAAATGTTATGAGATGATAACATCAACATTTGTGCTTCCAAAACGGCAGCGTTGCTCAAAGGCACGTGAACCGCCATCTGGTCACCATCAAAATCCGCGTTGAATGCCGTTGTTACCAACGGGTGTAATTGAATCGCTTTACCTTCAATCAACTTAGGCTGGAAAGCCTGTATTGACAAACGGTGAAGTGTTGGGGCACGGTTTAACATTACCGGGTGACCCTTCAATATATTTTCCAGGATATCCCAAATAACAGCTTCTTTTTTATCAACTAATTTTCTGGCTGATTTTACTGTTTTTACAATACCTCTTTCAATTAATTTACGAATGATAAATGGCTTGAATAATTCTGCAGCCATATCTTTTGGTAAACCACATTCGTGCATTTTCAATTCAGGACCAACCACGATAACCGAACGACCGGAATAGTCAACACGTTTACCTAATAAGTTCTGACGGAAACGCCCTTGCTTACCTTTCAATACATCGCTCAATGATTTCAACGCACGTCCACCTTCTGCTTTAACAGCATTTGATTTACGGCTGTTGTCAAACAATGAATCGATCGCTTCCTGTAACATACGTTTTTCATTACGTAAGATCACTTCAGGAGCTTTAATTTCTAATAATCTTTTTAAACGATTATTACGGATGATCACACGACGATATAGATCGTTCAGATCAGATGATGCAAAACGACCGCCATCCAAAGGAACTAACGGACGCAATTCCGGTGGAATAACAGGAATGTATTGCATTACCATCCATTCAGGACGGTTGTTGATTCTTGTATTAGCATCACGGAAACTTTCTACAACGCTCAAACGCTTTAATGCATCTGCTTTACGTTGTTGAGATGTTTCGTTAGCTGCAGCGTTACGCAGATCAAAGCTTAATTGGTCAAGGTCGATGCGTTGCAATAGATCATGCACCGCTTCTGCTCCCATTTTAGCAATGAACTTGTTCGGATCTTCATCAGGAAGATACTGGTTGTCTTTTGGCAACGTGTCCAAGATATCCAAATATTCTTCTTCAGTTAAAAGATCTCCGAAGTTTTGTCCTTTATCTGCACGAATACCGCTTTGAATAACTACAAAGCGTTCGTAGTAAATGATTGTTTCTAATTTTTTAGAGCTCATCCCCAACAAATAACCGATCTTGTTAGGTAATGATTTAAAATACCAAATGTGAACTACAGGAACCACCAGTTTGATGTGTCCCATTCTTTCACGACGAACTTTCTTTTCTGTTACTTCCACACCGCAACGGTCGCACACAATACCCTTGTAACGGATACGCTTGTACTTTCCGCAAGCACATTCGTAATCCTTTACCGGACCAAAAATCCTTTCGCAGAACAAACCATCTCTTTCAGGCTTGTACGTACGATAGTTAATGGTTTCAGGCTTCAACACTTCACCAAAGCTTTTTTCCAAAATGCTATCAGGCGAAGCCAAACCTATTGTAATCTGTGAAAACGTAGAACGGGGGCGATTTTCTTTTTTGAAAGCCATATTTGTAATTAATAATTAGTAATTAATAATTGATAATTTCTGTAGATCGTTTTTGATCCTCTTTGAAATCATCTTTTGTTCGTCAGATCGTGAGACGTTAGTCGTCAATCGTGAAATGGCAAACATGAATCATTCACGTTTCACCTCTCACGCTTCACGTTATTCAAACGTCAGATCCAATCCCAAACCTCTCAACTCATGCACCAATACATTGAACGATTCCGGAATACCGGGCTTAGGTATGTTCTCTCCTTTTACAATCGATTCGTACGCTTTTGCTCTTCCGATAATATCATCCGATTTCAACGTCAATAACTCTTGTAAAATATTAGATGCACCATAAGCTTCCAATGCCCACACTTCCATTTCACCAAAACGCTGACCACCGAATTGAGCTTTACCGCCCAAAGGTTGTTGTGTGATCAAGCTGTATGGCCCGATAGAACGAGCGTGCATTTTATCATCCACCATATGGTGAAGTTTAATCACGTAGATGATACCAACGGTTGCTTTTTGGTCAAAGCGTTCGCCGGTTTCGCCATCATATAAATACGTGTGACCAAACTTAGGTAATTGAGCTTTTTCAATTTGATCAGCAATTTCATCTACACTCGCACCATCAAAGATCGGAGTAGCGAATTTGCATCCTAATTTTTCACCAGCCCAGCCTAATACGGTTTCGTAGATCTGTCCAAGGTTCATACGACTAGGTACACCCAATGGATTCAATACGATATCAACCGGAGTTCCATCTTCCAGGAAAGGCATATCTTCCTGGCGAACGATCTTAGCCACAATACCCTTGTTACCGTGACGACCCGCCATCTTATCTCCCACTTTCAACTTACGTTTAACGGCAAGATATACTTTAGCTAATTTCAATACACCTGCAGGTAATTCATCCCCGATGCTGATGTTGAATTTTTCTCTCTTATAACGACCTAACTCTTCGTTGTAACGGATGTTGTAGTTATGCAACAACACGTTGATCAGATCATCCACTTTCGCATCACCTGTCCAGTTTAATGGATTTACGTTCAGGTAATCGATGTTAGATAAATTCTTTTGATTGAACTTAGCGCCTTTACCGATCAATACTTCACCGAAATTATTGCTGATACCTGCAGAAGCATGGTTTGTCAATAATACCTGTAGCTTGTTGATCAATAATTCTAAAATATCTGCTTCGTTCTTTTCGTGAACTTTTTCAATTTTTTCCAGGCTTGCTTTTTCACGAACTTTTGAGTTCTTATCTTTCTTAGCACGTTGGAATAATTTTTTACCGATCACCACACCTTCTGTACCACTTGGTGCTTTTAAAGATGCATCTTTAGCATCACCCGCTTTATCACCGAAGATGGCACGTAATAGCTTTTCTTCCGGTGTAGGATCACTTTCTCCTTTAGGAGTGATCTTACCGATGATGATATCGCCTTCTTTAATATGTGCTCCAATACGGATGATACCGTTTTGGTCTAGGTCTTTTGTTGCTTCTTCACTTACGTTCGGAATATCCGGCGTCAATTCTTCTTCGCCCAGTTTTGTATCACGTACTTCCGTTTCAAACTCACTGATATGGATAGAAGTGAACCAATCGTCTTTTACCACTTTTTCAGAGATAACGATCGCATCCTCGAAGTTGTACCCTTTCCAAGGCATGAACGCTACTTTCAGGTTACGTCCCAACGCCATTTCACCACCTTTGGTTGCATAACCTTCGGTTAAGAAATCGCCTTCCACTACTTTCTGTCCTTTTACCACCGCAGGACGTAAGTTGATACATGTTTCCTGGTTGGTACGAACGAATTTTGTCAGTTTGTAAACTTTCAAGTCTTCTTCAAAGCTTACCAATTGTTGTGTTTCGTTCCTATTATAACGTACATGAATTTCGTTTGCATCTACATACTCTACCACACCGTTTCCTTCTGCATGCACCTGGATCCTTGCATCACGGGCAGCTTTACCTTCCAACCCTGTTCCTACTACCGGAACTTCAGGAAGGATCAATGGTACAGCCTGGCGTTGCATGTTCGATCCCATCAACGCACGGTTAGCATCATCATGCTCTAAGAACGGGATCAATGAAGCGCTCAAACCAACAATTTGGTTAGGAGCAACGTCCATGAATTCTACTTCATCTTTTTCCAGGATCGGGAAGTCACCTGTTTGGCGACTCTTGATCTTATCTTCAACGAAGTTTCCTTTATCATCAAGATCGATATTTGCCTGTGCAATTTTCGCTGTATCTTCTTCTTCTGCACTTAAGAAAGTGATCTTCTTCATGTCCACTTTACCATCGGTTACCTTGCGATAAGGTGTTTCGATAAAGCCCATATCATTGATCTTAGCATGTACACAAAGTGTAGAGATCAAACCAATGTTTGGACCTTCCGGTGTTTCGATGGTACACAAACGACCGTAGTGCGAATAGTGTACGTCACGAACCTCGAAACCAGCTCTTTCACGACTTAAACCACCGGGTCCTAACGCTGAGATACGACGTTTGTGCGTAATTTCAGAAAGAGGATTTGTTTGATCTAAGAACTGTGATAGCTGAGAAGTTCCGAAGAAAGAGTTGATAACTGAGGACAATGTTCTTGCATTGATCAGATCTACCGGGGTAAATACCTCGTTGTCACGTACGTTCATTCTTTCACGAATGGTACGAGCCATACGAGCCAAACCAACACCGAACTGTGCATACAATTGTTCGCCAACGGTACGTACACGACGGTTGCTTAAGTGATCAATATCATCTACTTCACTCTTACCGTTGGTTAATAATACCAGGTATTTAATGATAGAGATGATGTCTTCTTTTGTTAATACTTTTTTCTCTAAAGGATAATTTAAGCCTAAGCGACGGTTGATCTTATAACGGCCTACTTCACCCAGATCATACCGTTTATCACTGAAGAATAATTTATCAATGATCCCTCTAGCAGTTTCATTATCAGGAGCATCTGCACCACGCAATTGACGATAAATGTGCTGAACCGCCTCCAATTCACTGTTAGAAGTATCTTTATTTAATGTATTGTAGATGATCGCATAATCACCGCTTACTTCTTCTTTTTGAACGAATACGCTCTTCACTTCCATCTCAACGATCATTGCGATGTTCTCTTCATCCAACACGGTATCACGCTCCAATACGATCTCGTTACGTTCAATACTTACCACCTCACCGGTATCTTCATCCACAAAATCTTCTACCCATGTACGTAATACACGAGCAGCTAAACGTTTGCCGATATATTTTTCCAATGATTTTTTAGAAACCTGTACTTCATCCGCCATACCAAACAGTTCAAGGATGTCTTTATCTGTTTCGTAGCCGATAGAACGCAATAAGGTAGTTACAGGGAATTTTTTCTTACGGTCAATGTAAGCATACATTACATTATTAATGTCTGTAGCAAACTCCATCCACGCTCCTTTGAAAGGAATTACCCTTGCAGAGTAGATCTTTGTTCCGTTTGGATGGATCGATTGACCGAAGAATACGCCCGGTGAACGGTGTAATTGAGAAACCACTACACGCTCAGCACCGTTGATAACGAATGTACCACGGGGAGTCATGTAAGGAATGTTACCTAAGAACACATCCTGAACAATTGTCTGGAAATCTACGTGTTCTTCATCATTACAGCTTAAGCGAAGCTTTGCTTTCAGAGGAACCGCATAGGTCAACCCTCTTTCAATACATTCTTCGATAGTGTAACGCGGAGGATCTACGAAGTAATCCAAAAATTCCAATACGAAAATGTTGCGGGTGTCGGTAATAGGAAAATTTTCCTTGAACACACGGAACAGCCCTTCGTTGTTACGTTTATCGGGCGTGGTCTCTAACTGGAAAAAATCTTTAAACGATTGAATCTGGATTCCGAGCAAATCGGGAGTTTCCGCTAAGTGCTCAATCTTTCCGAAATTGATACGCTTAGCAGCAGGTGATTTTGTTGCAGACATATTGTAATTAAAACGTTTTATAACTGAGAAGGTTCTCTAATTTTGGACAAAGCATCTAACACAAACACTAAGCCGAAATTAAAGGACGGCAAAGTTAACAAAATCATTTTATATTACCGCCAAAAATTTTTATGTTTTTTTGAGATTGGTAAGATTTTTGTTTAGGGGCGACGAATTGGAGATTTTTACAATATGTAATGCATGAAATTGTACACTTTTTAAGGTTATAAGCGGAGGAGTCTGCCCTGTTATTTGTTACTAAAATTAATACGGATCATTAATCATCCACCATTCTACCAAAAAATAAAACCCCTGCTCTTAGGGGTTTTTATTTGAAGCAATCTATCTTGTAAAAAAACTTGCGAATTGTAAAAGAAAAATATCTTAATCCAGTTCATACGTTAACCGAACAGTAATGCGTGCTGTTTTTGCTTTACTGTACGTGTCATTATTACCTCCATAACTATCTTCTTCAACAGATCCTTTTCCTGTAATTTGAAAAACACCCATGCTGGCATCTTTCAGTTTACCCAGTCTGCCGTCGGCTGTTCGTACAATTTTTTGCGCTCTTTCTTTTGCATCCTGCGATGCTTTTTCGATCAGGTTATGTTTAAGGCTTGGCAGATCTGAATAGGTATATTGAACAGCATTGCTGTTGAATTCGATACCGGAGTTGATCAGCTCTGCTGTATGGTCTATCACGTCTTCTATCTTTTTCATCAACGCCGGATTTTTTATACCTACAAAGTTTACAGTTTGTGTAGCTGTATAACCATCAAAAACTTGTTCCGTTTTGGTAACATTGTTTTCCGATTCAAGCGTGATGGTTCGATACGCTTTATCAAAGTTTACACCACCAAACGAAAATTCATTCTCTTTAAATCCTTTTGAAATAAAAAATGTCTTTACTTTTTCTTTATCGGCACTGATGAGGTTGTAAGCATCTTTGGCTTCCGTGGCTTTTGTACTAAAGCTACCCGACCAGGAAATTTCGTCGGAGGTAAAATCTACGGATCCTAAGCCGGTTACAGAAATAGAGTCTTGTGCGGCATTACGGTTTTTAAAAGACTTACCAAGGATAAGTGCAGTTAAAACAATAGCCAGACCGATGATGGCTGGCTTAAGAAAGGAACTATCTTTCATAGTAATAAATTTATTGAATCAAATATAAATATGAAATAATACTTCTTGTATAATAAAGTATTGTTAAATCAGCTACGTTACAGCTTTTATTGTAATTAAGTACAATAACAAAGCGTTGCCTGTTATGCTTTCCAAATATAGCACTATAGAACATACTAATTTATACAGCTATTAATTTACTCCATCAATAAGGGCGGTTCAGTTTATTTTGTAGGCTTCTTAATTCACCATTATCTCATCTAAAAATATCCAGCCCTTTTCTTTTTTATCATGAAGTATTTCGGGCAATTGGCTTACAGGTATTGCCACCACTTTTATTACCTTAAGTTTTCGGATAGGGAAATCAACGGTAAATGCTTTGGAATAAGCCGGGGAAGCAACAGCGGGTTGCCCTGGTGTTGTTCTTGTCAATAGTTTTAATGAATGAGCGTTATCGCCGCCCCAAATTTCTATTTTTTGTGGAGGCAATATATAATTGCCGATATCCATTAGTACACTGAAGCCAATAGAGTGAACGTTTTGTGGCGTATTAAAAAACAAATAAGCTTCCAATACATTGTCTTTGTAACCAACCCATTCAGGTGTGCTAAAAAATGCCGGGTTGCCGGTCATTCCGTCAATAAAGCTTTTACCGCCTTGAGCATTCGATATATATTGAGGATTTGGTTGGGTTACCAGTTGAATGCTGTCTATCTTAATACTATCCTTGTAAAAATTGGCAGTAACTACATCACTATTTATCCATCCTTTTAAATAGGCTTTCGCAGCAATGGAACTTGTTTTAGTAAATACGATCGGCTCTTTATAAACGGGAGAAAGACTATCGGGTTGAGTGCCATCAATTGTATAATGAATTAAAGCCGCTCTAACAGGACTCTTAAGCGTAATGGATATAGAGCTTGCAAAGATCTTTTTATGATCATCAATTATAGGATTGCTGAGTTTGGCAATTACTGTATCTCCGTCGTACCCCAGGTCAATATTCGTTTTTGAAAAATTGGCTTTTACTGTTGCCAGGTCTTTGGTGGTAATGGTTGTATTCCAAATTTCTAAAGATCGAAGTTTTTTAAGTTGAGATAAAGCTTTTAATGAACTTATGGAAACAGCCGTTCCGGAAAGCGATAAGTGTTGCAGTTGTTGTAGTGTTGACAGGTATTTTAATCCATCGCCTTTAACAGCTGTAAAAGATAAATTAAGGTCTCTTAAATTTGTGAACCCTCCTATTACTTTCAGATCTTCATCTGTAACAGGCATCTTATTCAATTGTAGTGATACGATATTGTTTTTTATTTTATCCAGCTCTTTTACCTGATCATTTTTAAACTGGGCTATTCCAAAAAAACTTACAGTCAATGCCGGTGATCCTGTTGCGATGGGCTCTACTACCCTATATGCGGTATTTAATGTTGAAATAAGTTTTTCATCTGCTGCTGCAAAATCGTATTTGTCTTCATCATCATTTTTAAACACCGATGCAGCGATCATGCGCAATGAATCGCCGGGAGAAAGATCGGTTACTTTTTTTGTAAAAGAAGCTCCGCCTTTTATCCATAAATACAGGATCCGTAGTTCCTCGTCTGTTAATTGTGTTTTGCCACCGGGCGGCATGTGCTCTTTATCTTCCAATGGCAAATGAATGCGGTGTAACATCAATCCTAATCCTGCTGCAGTAGTATCCCATAGCTTTCCGCTTTTGCCACCTTTAAGCAACAGTTCCTGTGTTTCCATCACCAGGTCGCCTTTGGCTTTATTGCTATTATGGCAACTTAAACATTTGCTTTCGAAGATGGGTTTTACCAAATGCTGAAAGATAAGAGCATCCTGTAAAGCTACTTTCGGTTGTGCATCACCGGTATGGTAAGGCGCCAGCAAAAACCCCTCGCCATGTGTAATATCCCCTCCTTTATGGCCGGTGATCAATAGTAAGACAGAAATACAGGATCCTAAAGAGATGGCAAGTATCTTACTTCTTCGTATATAGTTTCTACAGCCATACCAGCCGGCACTTACTAAAGAACAGGCAATGCCCAGCCATTTATGTACGGCTATTCCACTGCCGGTATATCCTTGCTCTCTTGATAAAAAAAGTCCCATCAAGGCTGCTATCACTGCCGTAAACGAAGCTGAAAGCAATATCAAGTTGGCAGCGTTCCTAAAAATATTTTCTTTATGGGAAGCTATCACTGTTTCAGCAATAAAAGCTACCAACAACAATACAATAGGAAAATGCAATACCAAAGGATGAGCTCTGCCGAAAACCTGTAGGAAAACAGGCACGTGTAACCGATCTTCAAACAGCAATAAAAAAATCAGCAGGCAGTTAAAAGCTATGCACCAGTTAAAAAGAACAGCTTGCCATTTTTGTTGAGGCGAGGTATAATAATTTCTGAAGATCTTCACGTTTTAAATTATGCCAATATTTAGTGAGCATTAAAATTTGCTGGATTACTGTTTTGGTTTTAACCTGGTCAAAAGCTTTATGGATATGCTTTTGGTAACTACGCTACAGGTTCTAGCTTATACGGATACACCTTATTGGAATTCCATTGTGCTACATACATGTTTTCTTCATCGTCGATACATACATCGTGCGGATAATCGAAAACCTGTAGCGACTGGCACATCTCCTGCAGTTGATCGTTTTCATATACAGGTTCAGTTCCGGCTAAGTTGGATACTACCTTATTGTCTTTATCAAGAATGGTTACAAAGCCGGACTTCTGCCATTGTGAACTATTGCTTTGCAAAACTGCTGAGTATAAATAATCGCCGTGTATTACCGGGCGACATACCCAGGCACCCGGCATATCAATGGTGTCAATATAATTTCCGTTCATAGTGTATCTTTTAAAAGCATTTTGCTGCCGCGATGTTACAATAAGAACAGGTTTGCCATTTCTTTTATCAATACAAATGCCATGTGCATTCAACAAGTGTTGAGGCTGATCGCCCCTGCCGCCGAAGTGCCTGATATAATTCCCTTTGTAATCGTATTGAATGATATAATCTTTTCCGTAGCCATCCACTACATAGATATCGCCGTTCGGCGCAATAATAGTTTCTGTAGGTATGTATTCTTCCGGGTTAGTGTACTTACCTGTTTCTTTAGGATAATCAAGTATAAGCAATACTTTACCATCGATAGTAGTTTTAATTGCCTGGTGTCTTTTATTATCGCAGATAAATAAAACATCGGTTCCGTTTTCATGGAATAAGGTTAGTCCATGTGCGCCCGGATAATCGGTGCCCCATGAGTCGAGGTAGTTCCCATTTTTATCATAGATGATCACATTATTCTTGATCTCGTCTGTCAATAGCAAGATCCTGCCTTTACTGTCCTGTATCATTTCGTGACAGTTGTTAACGGGGTATCTTGATACATCTGCCCTGCTCCAGCGTGTGTTGATCTTATATCGTTTATTATTATGCCCCAAGATCACATCATTCTTTATCATCCATTCCGGGATAGCTAACATACCGATAGCGCTTATCAAAGAATTTTGAAGAAAAGTTTTCCTATCCATAACACTGATTATTTAGATGAATATTTTATCGTTTAATTATGCGATGATATCTTTTACTACTTTACCTGCCACATCTGTAAGGCGATAGCGACGCCCCATATGTTTAAATACGAGCCGCTCATGATCAAGTCCCATCAGGCTCAATGCAGTAGCATGAAAATCGTGTACATGTACCGGATTTGAAATAATATTATATCCAAACTCATCTGTTTCGCCATACACGCCGGGCTTTACGCCACCGCCGGCCATCCACATGGTAAAGCAACGTGGGTGATGATCTCTTCCGTAATTATCTTTTGTAAGTGTGCCCTGGCAATAATTGGTTCTTCCAAATTCACCGCCCCAGATAACCAATGTTTCATCCAACAATCCTCTTTGCTTAAGATCGGTTACCAATGCTGCTGATGCCTGGTCGGTGTCCTTGCATTGTCCTGCTAATTCTTTGGGAAGATTGTTATGTCCATCCCAACCCTGGTGATATAACTGAACAAAACGAACACCATTTTCAGAAAGTTTTCTTGCCAATAAGCAATTGGCGGCATAGGTGCCCGGCACCAAACAATCAGCGCCATATAATTTAATGATAGATTCAGGCTCTTTACTAAGATCGGTCACCTCCGGCACGGCAGTCTGCATGCGATACGCCATCTCGTATTGCTGCACTTTTGTTTTTATTTCAGGATCACCTACTGCATCATAACTTTCATTATTTAATGCATCCAGCTTATCCAACATTTTTCTTCGTTCCTGCTTATCCATTCCATCCGGGTTGTTTAAGTATTGAACAGGATTTTCTCCATTGCTGAACTGAACACCTTGATGGATCGAATCCAAAAAACCATTCGACCATAATTTTGAATACACCCCTTGCCCATTTCCTTTACCTCTTGAAAGCAATACGCAAAACGCAGGGAGATTTTTATTTTCGCTGCCAAGCCCGTAACTAAGCCATGAACCAAAACTTGGGCGGTTGCCCACCTGTGCTCCTGTCTGAAAAAAAGTTAATGCCGGGTCGTGATTGATGGCTTCTGTGTAAAGGCTTTTTACAATACACAAATCATCTACAATGCGGGAGGTATATGGTAATAATTCGCTTAGCCACGCACGATGCTCACCGTATTGAGCAAACTTGAAAATGCTTCCTGCAAGCGGGAATTTAGCCTGGTTGGCGGTCATGCCGGTTAAGCGTTGACCCTGGCGTACAGATTCGGGAAGATCCTGCCCCTGCATTTCCTGCAATTTTGGTTTATACTCAAACAGGTCCAGTTGTGAAGGAGCGCCATTTTGAAACATGTAAATGATACGTTTTGCTTTAGGTGCAAAATGCGGAAGCCCGTTAATAACGGCTTCCTGTACATCTTTACCACTAAACAGATCGGGTATCAATAAGCTTCCCAATGCAGCACCGCCAATACCCATTCCTAATGTGGTCAGGAACCTGCGGCGATTCATATTGAGACCGTATTCATATTCTTCCTTTTCCATGTCATAATTTTTAAAGTGTACCTAAAAACTATATTCTCTCGATCGTTTCCTCCATATTGTAGATCACATTGATCACACGCATGAGCGAAGCGGCTTTTACTATATTGCCAACGCTATTATTATGAGGATATTCACCCACATTTAATATCTTGTTTGCTTCCGTTTTATTATTGCTTAGTAAAGAATATTGCTCTTTATAATATTGAGTCAATACGTTCAATTCTTTTGCATCAGGTTCTCTGCATAGAATGCTTTTAAAAGCCGTAACAATTGTGTGATCTGTATCTTTATCTTTTGTCGAAAGGTTTTCTGCAAACACCCGTGAAGCTTCTAACACGGTTGGATCGTTCATCATCATCAATGCCTGTAAAGGCGTATTGGTTGTTAACCGTTTTACTTCACATTGATCCCGGTTGCTGGCATCAAAAATTATCATAGATGGCGGAGGAACTGTTAACTTAATAAAAGTATAAACCCCTCTCCTGTACAGATCTTCTCCTGTACTTTGCCGGTAGGATACCAGCGCTCCTCTTCCGGCAGTAGCGCCTTCCCAAAGTCCTTTGGGCTGGTAGGGTTTTACACTTGGTCCTCCAATTGTTTTATTAAGAAGCGCACTGCTTTCCAAAACAATATCCCTTATCGTTTCTGCCGGCATTCTTATACGTGAAGCACGCGTATAATAGAGATTATCCGGATCTTTTTCCAATTGTTCTTTTGAAATAGTTGACGATTGACGATAAGTTGCAGACATCACCATTTTTTTGACAAGCCTTTTTATATCCCAGCCATGCTCCATAAAATCTACTGCCAGCCAATCCAACAATTCAGGATGTGTTGGAAGATTTCCCTGCATGCCAAAATCGCCAACGGATTTTACAATGCCTTTGCCAAAAAACTGTTCCCATAGCTGGTTAACGAAAACACGTGCTGTTAGAGGATTTTGTTTATCAACTGTCCATTTAGCAAGCCCCAACCTGTTTCTTTCAAATGTTGTAGTATCAAACTTCATTACTGCGGGTATTGCCGAGGCAGTCACCATATCCCCATGTTGATCGTACACACCGCGTTTTAAAATATAACTGGGTCGTATGGTATCACCCATTACGGATACCTTGATCAGCCCTGTATCTTTCCGGTTAATAAACATCAGCAGGCTTTTTGTATCGCTGTCGGTAATATTTAATATAGGAGTTTTAGCAGGGCCTGAACCAACAAGACCTTCCAGTCCTTTTTCACTGCTGTTATTAAAAAAAGCAAATAAGCTATAGTAATCTTTTTGTGAGAAAGGGTCGTACTTATGATCATGACATTGTGCACATTCTACCGTTAGTGCAAGTATGCCTCTAGTATACGTTTTCACTTTATCCATGTTGTATTGCACCCGGTATTCTTCCGGTATTATACCCCCTTCTTCTGATATTTTATGATTGCGAAGAAAAGCAGTTGCAAGCACCTGTTCTTTTGAGGCATTGGGAAGCATATCACCTGCAAGCTGCCAGGTCAGGAATTTATCATAAGGCATATTTTCATTAAAAGCGTGAATTACCCAATCTCTATACGGCCATTGTGTCCTGATATCATCATCCTGGTATCCATAGCTATCGGCATATCTGGAAACATCCAACCAATGAATGGCCATTTTTTCTCCATATTGAGGGCTGGCTAATAATTTATCGACTGTTTTTTCATATGCTGCTTCGCTATTGTTTTTATTAAATTCTTCTTGCATTTGCAGATCAGGAAGCAAGCCGGTGAGATCTAAGGATAATCGTTTTAATAATGTTGCTTTATCAGCCTCTTCATTGTGTTTTAGTCCATATGCTTCCTGTCTTTTTGCAACGAAATAATCTATTTCATTTTTAGCCCATTTTTCATCTTCAATTTTGGGTAATGCTATTTTCTGTGGAGGAATGAAAGCCCAGTGTTTTTCATATTTGGCGCCTTGTTTTATCCACTTGGTTAAAATGGTAATTTGCTTTTCATCGAGTAACCCTAAATGAGATGCTGGTGTTGGCATTTGATAAGAAGGATCGATTGACGTTATTCTTTTGATCAATTCTGATGCTTCAGGTTTTCCGTCAACAATAGCAAAAGCCCCTTTGCTATCTCTTAAAGGGGCTTTTGCAGAAGCTTCAATATCTAATCTTAATCCGGCTTCCTGGTGGTTTTTATCAGGACCATGACATGAAAAACATTTATCGGAAAGTATCGGGCGAACATCAAAGTTGTAGCTAATAATATCAGAAGTTTTATCTTTTTTTCCTGTTATTACAAAAAATGCAATCAAGACAATGCATAAAATGCCTGTTATAACAATCGCTTTTTTCAAATTATCTTTTTTAACTACACAAACAATACGTCATCAGGCAAGTTGCAAACGCTATTACACATGACTACAATAAAGACAATTGAAAAGTGACTAAGGAGTACAAACAACTAAAAAAAGCTTCAATAAAAAACCCCGGCAAGCCGGGGTTTCAAAATTTTATCTTGAAAAGAAATTAAGCAATTTCAACTTCAGCGCCAGCTTCAGTTAATTTAGCTTTAAGATCGTCAGCAGTAGCTTTATCTACACCTTCTTTCAAAGGTTTAGGAGCGCCATCTACTAAATCTTTCGCTTCTTTCAATCCTAATCCGGTTAATTCTTTAACGATCTTAACAACAGCTAATTTGTTACCACCAGCCGCTTTTAAAATAACGTTGAAAGAAGTTTTTTCTTCAGCAGCAGCTGCACCGCCACCACCGTCAGCACTTACTACTACTGCAGCTGCAGCAGGTTCAATACCGTATTCTGATTTTAAGAATTCAGCTAATTCCTGAACTTCTTTTACTGTTAAGCTTACTAAACTTTCAGCTAATACTTTTACGTCTGCCATGTTGTTTAAATTTTTTCCGCCTTCATTGAATTATCTCCGGCGGAGATGTTTAAAAAAATTTGTTTATGCCTTTTACCATCCGGCCAGGTAATATTTTAAATTAATAAAATTAAGCTTCAGGAGCCGCAGGTGCTTCCGGTGCTGCATCAGCCGCCGGAGCTTCAGGAGCCGCTGGTGCTTCTGCAACTGGTGTTGCTGGAGCTTCCGCAACCGGAGCCGCTGCTTCTACAGTAGCTTCTTCTGCTTTACCGCTTGCTGCATCTTTGTTTTGTAAAGCGCCCAATACACGTTGTATTGGTGATTGTAACAATCCAATTACTTCACCGATCAATTCATTCTTAGTTTTGATCTTAGTTAAAGCAACCAATTGGTTATCGCCTACAAATACATCACCATTAATGAAAGCTGCTTTTAAAACAGGCTTTTCACTGTTCTTTTCCTTACGGAAACCGCTGATGATCATCGCCGGTTCTTTAGGATTTTCGCTGAACAATAAAGCTGTTACTTTATGTAATGAATCGTAAACACCTTCGTATTTAGCCGAATCAATGCTTTCCAATGCTTTTCTGATAAGCGTGTTTTTAGCCACTTTCATTTCAACATTTTTGTCGAAACAATGACGGCGTAACTGGCTTACCTGTGCTACCGTTAAACTTTCTGTATCGGTAATATAGAAATTGTTGTATTGAGAGAACTTACCCTTCAACACTTCTATTACTTCGTTCTTTTCTTGTTTTGTCATAACAAATATTTTTTAGTAATCCTTGGTGGGGATTAGTTTTGAACAGATTTTGTGTCAATTGCAATACCAGGACTCATGCTGCTTGCCATGCTAACCCCTTTCAGGTAAGTACCTTTAGAAGAAGATGGTTTTAATTTGATGATAGCATTGATCAGTTCCTGGCTGTTTTCAGCAATCTTATCAGGTGCAAAACTTACACGACCAATAGAAGCATGAATAATACCTACTTTATCTACTTTAAAAGCGATCTTACCGCCTTTTACTTCATTAACTGCAGCAGCTACATCATTAGTAACCGTACCGGTTTTAGGGTTTGGCATTAAGTTACGAGGACCTAACACTTTACCTAATTTACCGATCTTAGGCATTACAGATGGAGTAGCGATGATAACATCGATATCTGTCCAACCGCCTTCGATCTTTGTAATAAATTCATCCAAGCCAACAAAATCAGCACCGGCAGCCGTTGCAGCAGCTTCCTTATCAGGCGTGCAAAGCACCAATACTTTCTTTGTTTTACCGGTACCGTGTGGTAAAGATACCGTACCACGGATAGCCTGGTCAGCTTTTTTAGGATCAACGCCTAAGCGGATATGTAAATCAACTGAACTGTCGAATTTTGTTGTGTTAACTTCTTTTACCAAGGCAGAAGCTTCCTTTAAGGAATAAGCTTTGTTTTTATCAACCTTAGTATCGGCAACTTTTCTTTTTTTAGTGATCATTGTCTTTAATTATTAAGGTGATAAATTAATTGTTTTCCCAAGGTGCTTTACCTTCTACTGTTAAACCCATGCTGCGTGCAGTACCGGCAACCATGCTCATAGCGCTGTTTAGCGTAAAAGCGTTCAAGTCTGCCATTTTATCTTTAGCGATCTCTTCAACCTGTGCCCAGCTTACTTTACCAACTTTTGCACGATTCGGCTCTTTACTACCACTTTTAATTTTAGCAGCATCCAATAACTGAACGGCAGCCGGTGGAGTTTTGATGATAAACTCGAAAGATTTGTCAGCGAAAACGGTGATTAATACAGGAAGTACTTTTCCTTGTTTATCCTGGGTTCTTGCATTGAATTGCTTACAGAACTCCATGATGTTGATCCCTTTGGAACCTAATGCCGGACCGATTGGCGGTGCCGGGTTGGCTTGTCCTCCTTTGCATTGGAGCTTGACATAGCCGGTAATTTCTTTTGCCATGTAATTGGTTTTTGGTGTTAACGTCGTGGCATTTTACCATGACTCCCAAGTCAAAATTTCTTATAAAGAACTTTTTGGGACGGCAAAAGTAGTAAAATATTGCTGATTTAATAACTTTTTTTTGAAATATATTTTGAGGCTGTCGGCAGCAAACCGTTTATCAGCATTGGTTCGGGCTGTTCGCTTGTAGTGCCTGCCCTGCTTCTGCCCTGTGCACAACGGCAGCTACCGCTTCCATCCCCCAGCCGGTAGGCTATAGAAAACATTTTATCATCGAATTATAGTAACATTTCCTGTCAATGTTCTAACGCTTGAATCGTTGTATATAGCTTTAATCACATAATAATACGTGCCATCGGCAACAGGCTTATTTTGATATTTGCCATCCCAATCATTATTGTAATTATCAGAATGATATACAAGCCCGCCCCAACGATTGTAAATATTGACGATACTATATCTAATACACTCAGAATTTGTTACCACCCATACATCATTATTACCATCTTCATTAGGAGTAAATGCTTTGGGAGGATTTAAAATGCAATCCGCTAATAGCCGGACCTTTAAAGTCGTATTAATAATACTGTCGCAGCCATTTCTGTCTTTTAAAATACTTTGATAAACGCCGGCAGCATTTACCCTATTTCCCGATGGTAATGTATAAGATTGTCCGTTATAAAAAGAATCGGTTATACTGATCGTTTCAATTGGGTTTATTGTCAAGTTAACAATGGTTAAAAGACTATCATTGCCTGTAACATTTCTTACGGTATCTTTATAGGTTCCCCGCTTATTTATTAAACCTCCACTTGGCAATTGATAACTTTCGCCCGCACAAATAGCAGTGTTAATAATAGTAAAACCTAAATTAGCACAGGCATTGGTATCAGGTGGCGTTAAGCTGGTAAAATTGCTGATGAAATTAGGCAATCCTTCCATTGTGGGTTTATGATCCAGGCAAAGAAAATTACGTTGAAAACCGCAGGAATTCCCGCTTAGGTTTGGGAAGTTTACCACATCAATGCTATCTAAGGAATAATAGGTATCCGGGTTCGTTTGAAATGGATGATCCTGGTTCCATCTGCTGACATACATACGTTGATCCGGTGCCAGTTTCACTTGTCCAATAAAACCATACCCATTAGGGCTGCCGTCCCTGTAATCTACACTATCAATATCTACTCTTGAAGCAGTAATGTTTGATGCCGTTAAATTAAATTGTGAAAGATAACTGTAGCCACCCGCTACCCAGGAAGTAATATATAATTTTGAATTGTCAGGAGATATTGCGTTTGAATAAACATTCTCGTTAATCCTGTCTAAAATAGTTTGTTTAAGAGTCAACTGCCCGGTTTGTGTATTAAAGTCAAATAAATAAATAGCTGAACCCAAACTATTTAATGCTAAAAGCTTTCCATCCTGGGAAAAATTTAAAAACGCTACATTGTTTAAGGAAGGAATAGAAAGCGTAGAGATCACCGGGCTGTTTAATCCAGTGCTATTTAATAAATATGCATAAAATTTTGCAACAGTACCTGCAAATTGTACACTTACTATCCAATAATCTTTTGCATTGCAATGCATCGTACCAGCAAGGCTCTCGGTTCCGGGAGTAAATAATAAATTATCCTTAGAGATCACATCTCCCAAGCCTCCATCCAAACTCATATCAATAATAGTATATCTTAAGCCCGTTAATTCAGGAATATCTCCCACAGAAGAAAAAAGATAATAAATAAAATCATTGCCCGGCTTTGGAACAATAAGTGAAGATTGGGATGATGATTGGTCTCCTATTAATTGATTACCATTTGGCATAATCAAGTGATGGCTGTTCCATATCATTTCGCCATTTGAATAAAAAAGCAATTTCCCCGTTGTATCAGACATTGTTGAACAACCTTCGATGGAAATTAACTTTCCGGTTGTATCGGCATGTGGTGTTCCTAAGGAAAAATCGAGACCAGCCTGGTAACCAAAATACCAGTGCGCAGCCCGCTTTAATTGTGCATAAGAAAATGTAGTTACTGTAAGGAAACTAACAAACAGAAAGAATATCTTTATTTTCATGGCACTACTTATTTAGCATTTAATAAGGTAACTTGAAAGATAAGGATTATAAAAAATAAAAAAGTTATTTTGCCGAATCTTATTCTACTTTATTCTGCCTTGCTTCATTATAAATTTATTAATGGCAATTACCGTTTCTATCTGTAGCGCAATTTTTTCATCATAGCCTGCTGTTCTAAGCTGTTAGCAGAAGTTTTTATTAATGTTATATTTTTTACTAATTCTTATGTTTTAATGCCTTGGATATAGCTTTTACTACCAAAGGTTCCATTATTTTATACCCTTTTAAATTAGGATGAACACCATCTTCGGAAAATTCCTTGCCTAAGCCTTTCTGGTCGTCTACCATTGCAGAATAATAGTCTAAAAAAACAATATTATTTTTTGCTGCATAGGATCTGATCATGTCATTTAAACGGATAACTTTTTCAGCAGGTTTTATATTCATTCGCCAAAGAAATTTATTTGCCGGAAGAACGGAAGAAAGAACTACTTTGATCTTATTTGTCTTTGCCAATTCACACATTGAAATAATGTTACCTAAAATATCTTCCAGGCTTATTGGCCCGGTATTTTCGGCAATATCATTTATACCGGCTAAAATAACAACAACATCGGGCTTTATATCAATTACATCCTGCCTAAAACGAAGTAGCATCTGTGAAGATGTTTGTCCTGATATGCCTCTATTTACAAAACTTTTATTAGCAAAAAAAGAAGAATCAATTTGTTTCCAAAATTCTGTAATAGAATTACCCATGAAAACAATTCGTTTTTCACCAATTGTTTTTGCAGGTAACAGCTTATTTGAATCTGCATACTTTCTTAAGTTGGGCCAATCCTCTGATTGGTTAGATTGGGAATAAACAGACATCTGACAAAAAATTAAGAGTGCCGGGAAAAGATATTTCATTATGACAGGTTTTAAAAACAGGAAAACTTTACTTAATAGACAATTTAAAGAAGGCAAAGGAGTACGATTAAGTAAAAATGAATTCAATTAATGTAACCAACTTATTTAAAATTGAATTATTAAAAGAGATGCATGGCTAAAACTTACTTTACCACGGCCTGCTTCAACAACAACTTATTAGTAGCATCTGTCACTTCAACAATATAGGTTCCCCTACTCCAGTTAGCGGCATCAATATCAACCGAAGGGTTATAAGAGGTAATTGATTTTACTAAAGCGCCTTTCAGATCGTAAATCTTTATTTGCTTAGCGCTTATGGCATTGTTGGAGATAGTAAATGAATTATTATTGATCGGGTTGGGATATAATTTAATAACATTCGCACTATTAAAATTTAGATCTGCAACGGTAGTATAAAATACTGCATTGCTTTCATCCATTATCTTAACCTTGTAATAAACAGTTCCATCAATGTTAGCATCGGTATAAGAATACGCTGTTTTACCTGCAACAAAATTTTCAGTAGCTATTGATGAAAAATCTTTACCGTTGGTTGAACGCATTATTTCAAATGTTTTTGCATCATCTGTATTACCAATTACCCAATTTAAAACAGCTGCATTGTTTTGCTGTGTTGCAGTAAAGGATTGAATGTGCACCGGCACTACATTAGAAGGTGCTATCAATATATCTCCACGATATTTTTTAAACTCATCGTCACCCAGATCTTTTGCTTCATTGCCATCATTATAAAATTCGTACGAACCATTATCACTTAGAATTTCCAAACGGTCTTTTTGCATCTGGCCATTCTTATCAATCTCCAAAACAGATTCAGCATTTAATGCACTGATATCAAATTGAGGGATTTGTATTGGTGCGTCTGCTGCATTACCACTCCATTGAAAAACAGCACCGGTAAGCGGGTTGCCTGCATAGTTACCGGCAACAATTATGTACGTACCATCCGACATGCGTACGATGTCTCTAAAACCTCTGCCACCCAGATCTAATTCAATAGGAGCACCAAAGGTTGGAGTTCCGGAAGGATTACCATTGTTAAACCAGCTTTCGAAATTTAGTAACGGTGCTATCAGAGCTTTTTTACGATTAGAAGTGGGTACTAATGGCGCCCTGAAGCCGATGTACAAAGTAGTGTTATCAGGACCGATCGTTATTCCTTCTACATTAAATCCGTCAATGGTTTTTGAATCGTGACTGCTGGCTGCGCTGGAGGTGAAATTGTAGCTGTGTGCATCTCCCCAGGTAACTAAATTTTTTCGAAGCGAATTATAATGTCCTACTAAAGAAAAATTAGTATTAGCACCGGTCCCGCTCATGTTTGTCGCAAATAAACAGCTGGCATTATCTCCGGCATCACTCCCCATAGAGCCTGTCCAATATACGCGGTTAGGATAAGCAGTGCTTCTTACACAAGCTTCCGCATCTGTTTCTTTGTAGTTTCCTTTGCTGCCATCTGTCAATCCTACAGAATCACCATAATAATATTTTTTTACGTACATGCCCGATTGGTTGCGGGCTGTAACAAACAGGTAATTCATTTCATCATCACACATTACCATATAATTACTATCCAATGCAACGCAACCTGATGCATCGGAATAACCAGTATGCCAGAAAGTATGTATAGGATCCACAGCTGACGCAGAAGCAGCATAGCTGACCTTATATGTTTTACTGCTACCTCCGCTGGTAAGTGTTAACGTGATGGTAGAATAGCCAACTGCTTTAGGCTTTATTTTAACTGTTGCGTAACCATCACTCTGAGTAATGGTTATATCAGCATTAGCCACTACACTTGTTTTACTACTGGCGGCTGTTAGTGTATAGTTAGCCGCTGTAATAGGCGTGCTGCCGTTTAAAACGTTTACAACGATACCATAATTCTGTGCCGGGTCTGTTGGGTCGTTAATGACTCCGCTGACATTTGGAGGAACAATGTAAGGTGTAGTTAAGGCAGTATTTACTGCAATAGAAATGGCTTGTACATTATCAGTGCCGAGTGGTGTTTGGGCTTTGGCAAATAGCGAAAGCATTAAAGTGGCACTGAATAAAAGTTTTCTCTTATTCATAGCAAATAGCAATCTTTAATTAAATAGCAATGCCCAAAAATAAGAAAAACTATCATTACGATAGTTTTTCTACTTGCATATAATTTAATTCTACAGGTGTGGCTCGACCAAATATCTTCACCTGTACTTTGAGTTTCTTCTTTTCATCATTTACTTCCTCTATCACACCGTTAAAGTCGTTGAACGGTCCGTCAATGATCTTAATGGTTTCACCCACGATGAATGGCTCGCTCATTGTCATACCGCCTGCTTCGCCCATTTCATCCATCTTACCTAACATCTTATTTACTTCAGCCTTACGCAAAGAAATAATATTTCCTTTACTTCCTTTGCCATCGGTTAAAAAGTGCATTACGTTGGTGATGTTACTGATATGTTGTACCATGTCATCATTCAACTTATCTCCTGCTACTTCCAACATTACATAACCGGGATAGAAGTTTCTTTCACGCATTACTTTTTTACCATTCTGCACTTTATATACTTTTTCTACGGGTAAAAAAACCTGCTTGATAACTTCAGACCATCCGTTGCGTACAATATCTTTATCAAGATACTCTTTTATCTTGCGCTCTTTACCGCTCACTACACGCAGTACGTACCATTTGCTTTCTTTTTCCTGCGTTGCTGTTGCTGTTGCTTCCATTACGATTTAAATATAGAGTAAATAAATTTCAAAGCTCCGTTTGCCACAAAGTCCATCAAAGCTACAATAGCTGTAATTACCAGCGTAGCTCCTAAAACAATTACAGTTGACTGCTGCAATTGCTCCCAGGTTGGCCAGGATACTTTTTCAACCAATTCTTTATAAGAATCGCCTAAATATGTTCTTACTTTATTCATTAGATTTAATTTACCAAGTATGCAAATTAATTTGCACGGGCACTAGGATTCGAACCCAGATCAAAGGTTTTGGAGACCCGTATGCTACCGTTGCACCATGCCCGTAGAAAGCTAAAAGCTATTCCGTTTTACCGAAACAGCTTTTAGAATATGTTGCAAATATAAGAACTATTTGCTTTGGGCTAAAAGCTTGCGCCTTTAGCTTATTTTAAAATTTCAGTTACCTGACCGGCACCTACTGTACGTCCACCTTCACGAATCGCAAATTTCAAACCTTTTTCCATCGCGATTGGTTGGATCAATGTAACAGTCAAGTTGGTATTATCACCAGGCATAACCATTTCAGTACCTGCATTCAAAGTAACTTCTCCGGTTACGTCTGTAGTACGAAAATAGAATTGAGGACGATATTTGTTGAAGAATGGAGTATGACGTCCACCTTCTTCTTTGCTCAATACGTACACTTCACCTTTAAATTCAGTGTGAGGAGTGATTGAACCTGGTTTACAGATTACCATACCACGACGGATCTGAGTTTTTTCAATACCGCGTAATAATAAACCTGCGTTATCACCAGCTTCACCTTCATCCAATAATTTCTTGAACATTTCCACACCTGTTACAGTAGAAGTTAAAGGAGCAGCGATCAACCCTACGATTTCCACACCTTCACCTACTTTAATACGACCTCTTTCGATACGACCAGTAGCAACTGTACCACGACCGGTGATAGAGAATACGTCTTCCACGCTCATCAAGAAAGCTTGATCAACCGGACGAGGAGGTAATGGAATATAAGTATCAACAGCATCCATTAATTCGTCAACTTTAGCTACCCATTTAGCTTCACCAGCTAAAGCGCCTGTTGCAGAACCTTGGATGATTGGAGTATTGTCGCCATCAAAACCGTAAGAAGTTAACAACTCACGAATCTCCATTTCAACTAATTCCAATAATTCAGGATCATCAACCAAGTCAACTTTGTTCATGAAAACCACAATACGAGGAACACCCACCTGGCGAGCCAAAAGGATATGTTCTTTTGTTTGAGGCATTGGTCCGTCAGTAGCAGCAACAACCAGGATTGCACCATCCATCTGAGCAGCACCAGTGATCATATTTTTAACATAGTCAGCGTGACCAGGACAATCTACGTGAGCGTAGTGTCTGTTAGCTGTTTGATATTCTACGTGAGCAGTATTGATAGTGATACCTCTTTCTCTTTCTTCAGGTGCACCATCAATTTCATCATATTTCTTTGCTTCCGCTAAACCTTTTTTAGACAAAATATCGGTAATAGCGGCAGTTAGGGTTGTTTTACCATGATCTACGTGACCAATAGTACCAACGTTAACGTGGGGTTTCTCCCTTTTGAAGGTCTCTTTTGCCATTTTTATTTGTTTTAATAATTGTTTTAAAATTTGATTTTATGTAACCAGCGATGGTATCGCTAATCAGCATCCTTGTGTTACTCACTTGTAGCGTTTCAGCATCATTCAACAATCAAGTGAGCTGTTGATGAGAATTGAACTCACGACCTCTTCCTTACCAAGGAAGTGCTCTACCCCTGAGCTACAACAGCTTGTTATAGAGTTTTCGTGAAAAAATTACACTCAACTTATATCCTATATAAAGAACTAAGAGATCCTTTCGGATCTACTGGAGCGGAAGACCGGGCTCGAACCGGCCACCTGAAGCTTGGAAGGCTACCGCTCTACCAAATGAGCTACTTCCGCATATAATAAAATTCCAAATTAGAAATTCCAAATTGGAGGCGTTAAAAGAACTAAACAATTTGCAATCTTTCGATCTAAAATATGCAATTTGATTTTGTGGGCAGTGGTGGATTCGAACCACCGAAGTCGAAAGACAGCGGATTTACAGTCCGCCCCATTTGGCCACTCTGGTAACTGCCCAAAAAAATGAGCCGAAGAAGGGAGTCGAACCCCCGACCTACTGATTACAAATCAGTTGCTCTACCAACTGAGCTACTTCGGCATTTTTTAATCTGCTACATTCATCATTCGTCCATTTCGTTTATCACAATTCCTATCTGAAATTCCTGATAGATTGGCAACCAAATTTTGAACAACAATTGAAAAGAACTTTTGGGTAAATCCACCCCACAAAACCGCTCACCCTTTTTTTAAGGAAGGCAAAGGTAAGTATATTTATATAATAGAGAAATATTGAGAAAGAATTTTTTACACTAAAAAAGAAAAAATGTGGATTGAAAAATTTGAGTATTAAAAAAGCCCCGTTTTTCGGGGCTTTTATTTTATGCTGCAAGCTTTTCTTTTTTTCGCTTTATCTGCGTTATTACTGAGTTTAAAGCTTCATCAAAACTTTCCTCGAACGATTTAGATGAACATTTCACAAAAAAGTTGTGACGGGGAACGTGCACCTGTATCTCTGCGATCTTGTCTTTAATGTTGTGAACAACATTGTCTAATTTAAGAAATACATTCACTTTGGTGATGCGATCGTGAAATTGGGTTAGCTTGGAAACTTTTTTTTCTACATACAATACCAATTTGGTGTCTGCATCAAAGTGCACTGTTTGAATGTTTACGTTCATAGCAATCTAAATTTTTAGGTGAACAAATAATTTGTGAGTAATAATTTGGGCTGGTAAACATCAGGTCATAAGTGAGAGATTTAGGAGTGAAAAATAACTTATGATTTACTGACATCAAGTTAATCCTTGTTACCGAGTTTTCCAAATTAAAAAGCGTTTTTATAGTAAACTGTCAATAAGTTTTTTTATTGTGCGGAAACTACAATTTATGCCTTAGGGTGCGCCTTCTTATAAACATCTTTCAGTTTCTCAATGGTATTATGCGTATATATCTGTGTGGCTGCCAAACTACTGTGCCCCAACAGCTCTTTAACAGCGTTGAGATCTGCGCCATTATTCATTAAATGCGTAGCAAAGCTGTGGCGTAATACATGTGGGCTTTTCTTATCAATAGTGGTAATTAACGATAAATATTGCTTTACGATCTTGTACACTTGTTCAACGGAAACCTTGCTTCCTTTTGCGTTTACCAATAGCACTTCACCGTCAAACACCTCAAACTCCGTTCTTTTATTTTGCTGATACGCTTGTATTGCCTGCATTAACTCATTGCTTACCGGCAATATCCGTTCTTTATTGCCTTTTCCTAATACTTTGATAGAGCCATTGGCTTTATCGATCTGTGATTCTTTTAAGCCAACCAGCTCAGCCCGGCGCATACCGGTGTTGTAAAATAATTGCAACAACAATCTATGCGTTTTGCCTTCCCAATTATCAGGGAACTCTACATGTGTCAATAGAGTACTGATATCTTTCTCCTGCACAAATTGCGGTAGCCGTTTGCTTATTTTTGGCGAAACCACCGTTGTCATAGGGCTTGTTGTTACAGCACCTTGTTTTAATTGATATTTAAAGAAAGATTTCAAGGTAGATATCTTGCGATTGGCTGATTTTGCAGTAATATCTTTTTTCTCTTTTAGATCTGCCAGCCACGAACGGATAAAAGATGCGTTGATCTCTGCCAATGCAGGGTTGCCCATTTCTGTTTCCAGGTAATCAAAAAAAGAATATAGATCGTTCTGGTATGAGATAATGGTATGTTGGGAATACCGCTTTTGAAATTTGAGGTAATCTAAAAAATGTTGTATAGTTGCCTGGTGATATTGGGGCATAAAAAAAACTGATAGCCGAAGTTACTGCTATCAGTTTAAAATATGATTATCGGTAAACGTTAAATATCTATTTTTCCGCTTGCTATGTTTTGCTTGTACACAGCTTTCAATACTTGCGTACGACGACGAACTGATGGTTTAGTGAAAGATTGTCTTTCTCTTAACTCTAACAATACGCGGCTTTTTTCGAATTTCTTTTTGTACTTTTTAAGCGCTTTGTCGATGTTTTCGCAATCTTTTGAATCAATAATTAACATTGTATATACCTCCTTTGGTAATTTTTTAGAGCCGCAAAGATAAGGGATTAATTGATAATAAGAAAATGATTTTGAAATGGCTGAACGATAAATTTTAGCATTGGAGTATATTCTATAAATGTTGAATAAAGTATGGTTGCTGACAGGCTGCGGGATAGAAGCGGAAAGCCCGCTGAAGCCTGGTGGGCGGGGCTGTGGCGGACTTGCAGCGTATAGCCCGGACAACTATAGAAATAAGTATTGCTGCCGAAAGCCCCTATTTAATTAAATTGCGTCAATGTTTACAGGTATAATTGAAGCTAAGGGAGTTATTAAAACTATTGCTGCCAAAGGCACCAACAAAACTTTTTGGATAGAATCGCCAATTACAAATGAGCTGAAAGTTGACCAAAGTGTGAGCCATAACGGCGCCTGCCTTACGGTGGAAGAAATTAAAGAGACTGCATACCGTGTAACCGCTATTGAAGAAACGCTTTTAAAAACGAATATGGACAACTGGCAAGCAGGTTGGGAAGTAAACCTGGAAAGGTCGCTTAGCCTGGGGGTAAGATTGGACGGGCATATTGTGCAAGGTCATGTGGATACAGTAGCTACCTGCATTTCCATTGCAGCTAAAAATGGCAGCAAAGAGTTTTCATTTTCTTTTGATGAAAAATTTGCTTCCTTAGTTATTGAAAAAGGCTCGATTGCCGTTGATGGGGTTAGTCTAACTATATTTAATGTAGGAAAAAATAATTTTACCGTTGCCATCATCCCTTATACATTGGAACATACGAATATTAAGCATCTGCAAGTGGGCAATAAAGTGAATATTGAATTTGACATGATCGGAAAATATGTGAACAGGATAGCGCAACAAAAACAATAAACTTGCAGTCAACACCTTTACATCATTACAACAACTTTAATCTTCTTCGCCTTTTAGGAGCTGCATGTGTTTTATTTTCGCATACGTACTACGTAGTAGGACAAAGCGAAAAAGAGCCTTTAAACCTGTTATTGAACGGAGCACTGGAAGCATCGGGTGTCGGGCTCACTATTTTCTTTTTCATCAGTGGATATTTTATTACCAAAAGTGCCACTGAAACCCATTCTGTTCTTTTATTCTTAAAGAAAAGGGCTTTGCGTATTTATCCTGCATTAATCGTATTGGTAGTGTTAAGCATTTTTTTAGCAGGGCCGCTTTTAACCTCCTTATCATTGGGTGAATATTTTACAAGCAAAGAAACCTGGTTGTATCTTGGTGTTAGTACCGGGTTTTGGATAAGGACCGGCTTACCGGGTGTTTTTTCTACGCCTGCTTATTATGTTCATGCGTTCAATACCTCGTTATGGAGCATTACACTGGAATTGGAATTGTATGCATCTATTGCAGTATTGCTTTGGACAGGATTATTAAGAAAAAAAGCTTTTGGATTATTAGCAGGCTGTATAGTATTGATAAGCTTTTTAACTGTTTCATTTAAACAGGATATTTCTGTTAATATTGCCCGCCAGCTTAATCTTATTGCCATATTTTATTCAGGAAGCTTTGTTTATGCTGCTTCCATTAAAGCAAAACACTTGTTACTAATTGCATTTCTTACAGCGATATTATATTTTATATTCTCGGCTGACAGAATAAACTCTTTTATGACTGCTCCTTTATTATTGCTATGCATTTGTTGTTGTGTTTATTTAATTGGATCTTCAAAAAAAATTGTGGTGCCTTTCAATACTGATATCTCTTATGGAGTATATATTTATGCATTCCCTGTTCAGCAAATAATGTATCGTTTATCAGGTTATAATAATTCTGTGATGTTATCACTTTTATATAGCGGATTGGCTACAATAGCATTGGCATTTGCATCATGGCATTTGATAGAAAAACGTTTCCTGGTTTTAAAATACGGCAGTTTGTCAACCCGGAATCTGAAGAATTAAAAAATGAACAACAAAAATTTTATTCCTGCATTAACGGGCATTCGTGCTGCCGCTGTGTATTTTATTTTTTTTTATCATCTGAATGAATCTTACGAAATAAGCCACCCTACCCTTTTTCTATTTGTAAACCAGTTCTATACTTTTTTAGATTTCTTTTTTGTATTGAGCGGGTTTGTTATTTACTATAAATACAGCGAGATAAGCGGTTTTAATAAAACAAAATTGCACAACTATTTTGTAAGCAGAATATCAAGGGTGTTTCCCATTTTGATATTGCTAATAACTATCACTTTTATTTTAGATTACTTACACAACATTTATCCTTTAAAAGAAACGATAAAACTTTATTTATTGAACATTACATTGTTTAAAGGGTTTTCGTCTAATTATCTTTTAACGGGCATTGGTCCTAGTTGGAGCATGTCGGTAGAAGAATTGTTTTATGTACTTTCTCCTTTACTTTTTTTATATGCAAAAAACTGGCGGTCATTAATGAAAATTGTTTTATTGTTTTATGGATCAGGGCTGATCATAACATTCATTTTTCTTCATTGCCCATTTGATGGTTTTTTCAGCAGTTATTTATTTACAGCTTATTCTACTTTTTTTGGGCGCATATTTGAATTTGCATGTGGCATATTTTTAGGCATGCTGATAAATGGAAAGACCAAATCCAATTTTATTGAAAAGCTTGGTAAAAAAAGTTTGTATATAGGTCTCGGAATCATAGCACTCTCAGTTGTATTGCTTTTTTTAATTGCAGATCGTTATAAAACGCCTCATGGCATTGAAGCATGGCCCGGAATTATTGTAAACAATATAATGATGCCGATTGGAATCATGCTGCTATACTATAGTCTTATTCATCATGAAAGTTTGTTACAAAGGATCTTGTCACATAAAATAGCTGTGCAGCTTGGCAGTTCTACTTATTCGTTTTATTTGCTACATACAACCTTCGTTTTGTCTGCTATCTTTAAATATATAAGCACTAACATATTCATTGCATTTATTTGTATGATAGCAGTTGCATTTGTATTTCATAAGCTAGTGGAAGAGCCTTTAGCTGTTTTCTTTAGAAAAAAACTGGTACGAAAGCCGAAAAGCAATTAACCGAACCGGACATTTCTTAATATCTTTAAAGCAATAATTACTACTTTGAACGCAACCGTATTAAATAACGCTATTCGAAAATATGGGATTAGTTTTCTTTTTGGATGTTGGTTGCTTATTACAGTTTTGCATTTGTATCTATACGGCATCGGCACAACACTGGAAGCTGAAAAATATATAGGAGAAGCAAACAGGTTGATCAATCGTCAAGGGTTTACCGAAGTACGTTATGTCTTTTATTCGCTTACCATATTTATAATATGGTTATCATTGACAATAAAGATCGGATTGAGCGGAGCTGTAGTAATCCAGGCTTTATACAACCTGTTTGCCTTGTTTTTTTTCTTTAAAAGCCTGCGACAAATTTTTAATAGCGAAGTATACCCATTTGCAATAACTCTTCTGCTCATCGTTTTTTCTCCATATAGTTCATGGACAGTTTATCTGTATACGGAATCTGTTTTTTATAGTAGCTGTTTGCTACTTCTCGCTGCTCTTATAAATTATATTTTCAGCAAGAATGCAAAAACATTTTTTTTTCTCCTGATCAGCATGTTGCTGGTAATTTTAGCCCGCCCATTGGGTATATTATTTCTTGCACCGGTTTGGTTATTTTTATTCGTTGATGTCAAAAGAAAAACAAAATTTATATTGATACCAATAGCCATTGCGGGGTGTGTTCTTTTTGTTTATATCAGCAATATTGTTTTTTCTACAACAAACGATGCGAACAGCACATTAGCGGCTCAAACAGATTGCATTATTTGTGGAATACGTTCTCCCAGTCCACACGCTATAAAAATAACTTCTGATGGCTCGCAGGTTTATCAACTCTACTATTACATAATCAATAATTTTGAACACTTTCTACAATTAGGAACAATACGATTAAAGTATTTTTTTCTGATGACGAGAAGCTATTACAGTAACCTGCACAACCTCTTCTTGCTGGCATTTATGATTCCCTTATACTTTTTTACTATTATAAGCTGGTTTATATTAAAGGGCAGAACATACCGCCCCATTTATATTTTCCAATTAAGCTCCATCTTTATTTTTGCAGTAGCTGTAATGTTGCAGTGCGATGACTTTCATAATCGTTTTATTTTGGCATTATTTCCTTTCTTTCTTACGATCACTGCAAAAACAATTGAACACGTTTTGGAGAGAAAAAAGAGTTGACTTACCTAAACCATTTTTCCTTTCACAGCAACAGCTATTGCTTCATCCATTATGCGCTCTGCATATGGGCGGGAAATCTCATTTAGCTCTTCAATTTTTTTATGAATAAGATCTTTATCATTCATCGTAAGTGCTAATTGCAACGATTGCATGGTAGCTGCAGTTTCCATTGTTTCTTTTTGGGTAAGATGATTAGCGTTTTTTTGAATAAATTTTTCTGTTGCTTCCAATAGTTGCTCGCCTTCTGTTTTGGCTTCTATTAATGCTCTTATTGCAATATCATCTTGTGCATGCGTAACAGAATCCAGCAACATTTTTTCTACATCAGTATCCGATAATCCATATTGAGGCTTTATTTCAATTGTTTGTTCTATACCGCTTCTTAACTCTTTTGCTTTTACCAGCAAAATACCATCAGCATTGATCAAAAATAAAACATCTACTTTTGGTAATCCAGCAGGCATTGCCGGGATACCGCTTAAATTAAATTCCCCCAATTTGCGATTGTCTTTCACCAAATCTCTTTCGCCCTGGTAAACTGTAATTCTCATTCCGCTCTGCCCGTCTTTTTGAGTAGTATATTGTCGACTTGCTTTGTTCGGGATTTTTGAATTACGTGCAATCAGTACATCCATTAAACCACCCATTGTTTCTATCCCTAAGGAAAGTGGTGTGATATCCAAAAGCAATAACTCTTTATTATTACCGGCTAATACGTCAGCTTGTATAGCTGCACCTAAAGCCACCACTTCATGAGGATCTACAGCATCATTCACAGGCCTGCCAAAAAACCGGCTTACACTTTGTTTTATAAATGGCACTCTTGTAGAGCCGCCTACCATTACTATTGCATCTATATCCTTTGTTTTTAATTCGGCATCCCGTATAGCATTACTACAACAAGCCAGCGTTTTATCAATTAATGGCTTTATTAAATTTTCAAATTCAGAACGGATAATTGAGAGAGTCAACTCGTTCAATCTTCCATTAAATTCATCACTAGATGATAAGGTGATTTTTGCTTCCTCAGCCTTTAAACGAATGGCTTGTACAAACTCTTTATCCGTGAGTTGTTTTTCGTTTATGCCTGACTGCTGTATCCAATATCGTACGATCATATTGTCTATGTCATCGCCTCCCAAATAAGTATCTCCATTGGTTGATAGCACTTCAAATATTCCGTTATTTATTTTCAAGATAGAAATATCAAATGTGCCTCCACCCAGATCATAAACAGCTATTGTTTTTTCTTCTTCTTTATTTAAGCCAATGCCATATGCTAAACTTGCAGCAGTTGGTTCGTTTACAATTCGTAATACATCTAACCCTGCCAATTTACCTGCATCCCGTGTAGCCTGGCGTTGCGCATCGTTAAAATAAGCAGGCACTGTGATTACAGCCTTGTTAATGGGTGTTTTTACAATATGTTCCGCTCTGTGTTTTAATTCTTTTAAAATAAAAGATGATAATTCTACGGGGGAATAAAATTTATCGCCCACCTGTACTTTCACAAGACTTTCTGTATTGTCGTCGATTATTTTATAAGAAAAGAACGATGCATTTTTTTTGATGTCATTATACGATTTACCCATTAAACGTTTCGCAGAAAAAATCGTGTTTGCCGGGTCGCTCAATAAATATTTTTTTGCCTCCTCTCCTACTTCTATATTTTTTTGTTCATCAAAATGAACAACAGAAGGCACTAAAGAACTACTGTTATGTTCTTTTAATGCAACCGGTTTTTTAGTTTCAGGATGAATAAATGCTACAAGGCTATTAGTTGTTCCAAGATCTATTCCTACAATTATCTCTTCTTTTTGCAAACTGCCCGTTGCTATATTGATAGATATTTTTGACATGGCTGCAAAATTAAGAGATAAGGCTGAAAGCAGCTTCTTAAGCGAAAGATGATTAAGGGTATAGTATATAAGCAAGCCCCCCATGAAATCGGGATCAAAATAACACAACGATGCTTAATAATAATGAAAACGCTTAGTATAAAAGATATTACTTATTCGCAAAATATTTATTGCGGATGGTTTCGTCTTCTCCATACATATCATCATAGAAAATGATCTTTCCATCTTTGCCTTCACACCCCATGTAGCGTATAAATAACGGAAGACGATGCTTAATGAAGATCGTTTTCTTTTCCTTCCTGGCAAGAATATTCAGAAGTGAATCGGTATTGTAAGCTATTTTCTCATTGGGTTTTGCATTAGTGCTGTCATACTTCAAAATATAGAATGCCAATTGCTCCCATTCCTGCACACGCACACAACCATGACTTAATGAACGAACAGAGCGCTTGAAAAGCCCACGCTCATTAGTATCATGCAGGTAAACTGCAAACTTGTTATTGAAGTTAAATTTCAAAACACCCAACGCATTGTCATCGCCACTTCCCTGCATTATTTTATACGGAATACCTTTTGAATATTTTTGCCAATTGACTTTTGTAGGGTCTACAATATTCCCATCTTTATCCAAAATATTGAGCCCGATCTTTTGCAAATAATGCGGATTGGTTTTTAGCTTAGGTAAATATTGTTTTACTATGATACTATTAGGCACTGTCCATGTCGGGTAGGTTATCATGTTTGTAATAGAGCTTGTAAGCAACGGTGATCTTGTAAGCGGCTTACCACAAATAACTTTTGACTCCAACGCCACCGTGTCATTATCCCAAACCTTTAAATAATACCCAGGAAGATTCACCCAGATATATCTTTCAGGCATTTGTGAAGGCAATTGTTTATAGCGATCAAGCGTAATCGCAATCCTTTTAAAACGTTCGATATCATTTGTGTTTAACAACTTAACTAAAGATGTAGAAATTATACCATCCGGCTTAATTCCTTTTAACCCCTGGTATTTTTTAATAGCACTTTTTAATTGTGTCGAGTCCGGTGCCAGGTCGCCAATAGTTAAACATTTACTTTCTGTTAAGCGTGTTTCCAATGAATCTATAAATGCCAATGAATCCTTCTCGTTCTTTTTGTATGGATATTTTAGATGGGTATATGTTCTTCTATCCATACTATCTAAAAAGTTTTTAATTCCGTTCTTTAGTTCCCAATAACCTTTCTGTGATGGCTCGTAGGTTGACAATAAGGTTGTCAATTGTTTTTCCTCCAAAAGCTTCTTTAATGCATTTGTATAAAAATCATTATTAAAAGAAGAATCTTTTTTATTGATAGAAATACTATCCGCAGGTATGCGGCCAAATTTGAGATCATTTATAATATGGACAAATCCATCGGTTAACAACAAGTCAGCTTTTGTCCATAATGCAGCATCCATGCGATGTGTAGAATCTGTATCTAATTTTGTTTTGATTGATTTAAAAACATCAAAGTGATAATCATTCGGGAAAAGCCCTGACAACTCTGCATTTTGAATATATGTATAAACAGAATCTGCTAACGGATTCCATTTCTCCTTATCACTCCAAACATTTTTATAATCAACACTGGTGTAAAAATCATTCGTAGCGGAATCCATATTCAATACAATATTATCGCCGATCTTTCCACCATTTTCCAATGCATATTGTAACGACTGCTTAATATTATCACTAGTTTGTTGGTTCATCTCATTAGGATTCTCAACAATAACTTTCTCTGCCGGCTTCGAAGTATTATGACACGAAACGGCAAACAAACAAATGAGTACAACTGTGAGACGGGATAAAATCTGCTTATGATAAACCATATTAAGAATATAATTTAATAACTGCTAACGGACTTTTTTCTTAGGAGGATGTGAGGTGCTATTCTATTACAAGATAATAAATAGCAGGAATATAAAAATCATTTTAGCAATTATTTTTGGAAACCTATGATACTGCAAATACAGGATTGTTTAATCTACAGTTAGATTTTTTAAGAAGTTGTAGGTTACTACTACTATTTGAATTTTGAGGTCTTTTCATCGCCTGTTATATCGCCGGCGCTGCGTATTTGCAGTTGTACATTGGATATCCATTCAGCGCAACCTTTTTGCAGCAAGTACTCATTTACAGCATGAATTACCTTGGTTACTTCATCGTAAGTACCTTCCAGTGTTGTAGAAAAAGCTCCAACCTCATGTTTTACCGATGATTGCTGAATGATCGCAATTGCTTCATCAACCCATTCGTAAGGATGTTTATCCTGTACTACAGGAAGAATTTGGATAGATGCGTTTACGATATAATTATGCATGATAGCTATTTTGTGAACGGTGAAAAGTGAATAGTGAAAATATGAAACTTATATTCTAACCAAGATTTCACTATTGACCATTGCCTATTCACTTAGTTAATTACTCTCTTAATCTTTTGCTCCAGCAACATTAAATCAGCCAATACAAAAGCAGTTACTGCTTCTAATACAACAGGCACCCGCAAGGCAATACAAAGATCATGTCTGCCTTTCACTGAAAACGATTCTACTTCACCTGTTTCAATATTTAATGTATGCTGTTCTTTTGGGGTAGATGATGTTGGTTTGATAGCAATGCGAAAAACTATTTCGTTACCGTTTGTTATACCACCAACAATACCGCCGGCATTATTGGTTTTTGTTTTACCGGTTTTATCAATGATCGCATCGTTATGATCGATACCGAACATTTTTGCTGCAGCAAAGCCGCTACCAAACTCAATTCCTTTAACAGCAGGTATCGCAAACACGGCATGACTTAATAACGATTCTGCCGAATCAAAAAACGGCTCGCCTAATCCTGCAGGAAAATTATTTACCCTGCACTCAACAATGCCGCCGATACTATCTTTTACATCAATGGCTTTTTGTAACCCTGCTTCTACATCTTTCTCACCACCAATTTCTAAAATAGATGCTTCTACTTTTATATTGTTCAATAATTTCTTTGCAATAACTCCGGCAGCTACCAAACACACTGTCAATCTTCCGCTGAAATGACCACCACCTCTGAAATCTTCAAAGCCGCCAAATTTTTGTGTGGCTACAAAATCCGCATGTCCAGGACGTGGAACTGCACGTTGCTTTTCATAATCTCCGCTGCGAGTATTTGTATTGTCAAACAAAATAGTGATGGGTGCTCCCGTAGTTTTTCCGTTGAATACCCCATTCATTATTCTTGGCAGATCAGCTTCTTTACGAGGCGTTGTACCTTTGGCTCCGGCTTTTCTTCTTTCAATGTCAGTTGTAAAATCGTCTACACTTAAAGGCAATCCAGCAGGACAACCATCAATATTAATGCCTACACACTCACCATGCGATTCACCAAAAATGCTTACTCTGAAAATTCTGCCGAAACTGTTCATTAATTTAATTGTTTATCGAGTGAAGATACAGAAGCTCCTAATTGTTTCAAATGCTCATAAAAGTTAGGATACGATTTGCTGATGGCTTCTGCTTCTTCAATTATCATTTCGCTTTCAGCTTTTAATCCTGCCACTGCACAAGCCATTGCAATACGATGATCGTGATGTGAATGAGTAGTTGCTCCTTTTATTATACCGCTGCCATTTACAATCATTAAGTCATCTTGCAATTCAATCTCCACGCCCATCTTACCAAACTCTTGTTGCAAAGTTAATCCACGGTTGCTTTCTTTATGAGCTAAACGACTTACTCCTTCAATAACAGTCTTGCCTTCGCAATAAGAAGCTAGTGCCACTAATGGAGGAAACAGATCAGGGCAATCAGTTGCATTAAAATGAAAAGCTTTCAATTGTGCCGGCCCGATCGTTATTTGTTTTTTTTCAATAGAAATTTTTGCTCCGCAAGACATTAATGCCTCCAAGATTGCTTTATCTGCTTGTGTTGAAAATACATCCAATCCTTTTACCACAATGTCACCAGCGATTGCGCCCGCTACTAATAAAAAAGCACCGCCACTCCAATCACCTTCTACTGTATAATTTATAGTTTCGTTTGCATCAGTTGGTTTTCCTGAAAAATAAAACGATTCATGATTTCTATTTTCAGGAACATTTAAACCAAAGTCGCTCATTACTTTTAAGGTAAGATCGATATACGGTTTGCTTTTCAGATTATCTACTGTAATACTTACATCATTTGCATTTGAAGCAGCATATGCCATTAACAAACCGGTTAAGAATTGAGAACTTAAAGAACCGTCTATCGAAATATCCTTTGCTTGCAATGGTCCTTGTATTTTTAACGGCAGCTTACCGCCATTCGAATTTATTTTAACGCCTACTTGCGGCAATACCTCATCAAAAAAATCCATTGGTCTTGTGGCAAGACTTCCTTTGCCATTAACCGTAATTTCTTTTTCACTTAATGCGACAATTGGTGAGAACATACGAATACTTAAACCACTTTCGCCACAATTCACTTCATTGGAAATCGGTTTTACTCCTTCACTTTTCACGATCAATTTATCATTTGCCATTTCCCATTTTGCACCTAAGTTTTCAATAATGCTTAATGCCGCCTTATCGTCATTAGATATGCCGGGATTTGAAATGATGGACGTTCCTTTACGCACCAAAGCCGCTGCACATGCACGTTGCATGGAACTTTTGGATGCCGGTGCAACGATTTCACCTTTGATTGCAGATGGTTGTACTCTTACTATCACTTTATAAGGATTGTATAATTTTTTCTAATTGAATTAATGGAATTTGCTTTACTACTCCTTTGCCGATCTTCTCCAATAATATATAATTCATCTCTTTTCTTTCACGCTTCTTATCCATTTTCAACACATCAAATACTTTTGATTTGTCAAATTGAAAATAAGTAGGCAAACCGTATTGCTCGAATGTTTTTACAATCGCTTCTGTTTGTTTAAAACCAAACAACTGTTGCGAGATATGCGATGCATACGTCATTCCGATTGAGATTGCCTGTCCATGCGATAACTCATATTGATTCTCTAATGCATGACCAAGTGTATGCCCAAAGTTTAATAATCTTCTTTCGTTTTGTTCAAACTCATCAGCCTGCACAACTTTCAATTTGATCTTTGCATTGCGCTGAATTAATATTGCAGCTTCTTTTTTCTTGCTGAAATAATATTTCAATGAATGCTGTTGCAATTCTTTAAACATGGCGGCATCTTTAATACAGGCATGTTTAATGATCTCTGCAAAACCGTTCTGCCATTCGCTTTCAGGCAAGCTATTTAAAAAACTATAATCGTGTAAGATAAAAGAAGGTTGACGGGTAACGCCAACAATATTTTTGTAAACTCCAATATCAATTCCGTTCTTTCCGCCGATGCTTGCATCTACTAATGCTAATAAGGTAGTCGGAATAAACCCAAACTTTATTCCACGCATATAAGTAGACGCTACAAAACCTGTAATGTCTGTAACCACTCCACCTCCTACTCCAATTAAAACAGTTTTACGATCTGCTTCAAATGCAATTAATTGCTGAATGATGGAATTAACAGTGTCCTGATTTTTATGTGCTTCGCCGGGAGGTAAAATAATGCGCTGGTAATTCTTAAACTTTTTTTCATGCGCTTTAAAAATGTTTTCATCAGTAATGAAAATCGCATTCTTAACATCAACAATATTTTTCAAGCTATTGATGCTATCGGCAAAATAAAAATCAGTTGAAGAATTGGAAAATTTGTAAGTCTGCTTGCTCATTGTTGTTTTAGTTTCACGCAAAGAAACCAAGAAGCAAAGGCGCAAAGTTGGACGACTTTACGCCTTTGCGTGAATAATATTCGTTCAAATTAAAGTTGAATATTGATATGCCGTATAAGTGAGTGACACAACGATGTTGAATGCTCAACAAATGTCCGTCCCAAAACCTATACTAACATTTTATGAATTCATTACTTTATTCTGATGGTTGATCGATTCCAAATGGATCGCATCAAAATATTTAGAGATAAAGTCTTTGCTTAATCCCAATTTATCACCTTTAGCAAAAGCCTTTTCCAATATATCGTTCCAGCGATTGGTTTGTAAAATGGTGATATTATTGTCTTTCTTATACTGACCGATCTTATCTGCTACTTTCATACGCTGACCAATCAATGCCAACAATTCATCGTCAATATGATTGATCTGCTCTCTTAGTGTAGACAATGCCGTTATGAACTCTTCTTTATCCGTATTTTCAGAACGCCATACCAAATCACCTAACATTTCAGCCAAACGCTCAGGAGTAATTTGTTGTTTCGCATCGCTCCAGGCGTGATCAGGATCAATATGACTTTCGATCATCAAACCATCAAAATCAAGGTTGATACTTTGTTGTGCAATTGCCTGCAAAATATCTCTGCGACCGCCGATATGCGATGGATCGCAAATGAGCAACATGCCGGGGAAGCGACGTTTCATTTCGATCGGCAAATGCCACATAGGTGCATTGCGGTATTCTGTATTTCCGTAATTGGCAAATCCACGATGGATCATACCAATTTGTTTTACTCCAACTTTTTGTAAACGCTCGATGCCGCCGCTCCATAATTCCAGGTCAGCATTAATGGGGTTTTTAATCAACACCGGAATATCAACGCCACGTAACGCATCAGCAACTTCCTGCACGCTGAACGGGTTTACTGTTGTACGGGCACCGATCCACAATACATCTACATCAAATTGTAATGCATCTTCCACGTGTTTCGCTGTTGCAACTTCAACTGTAGTTGGCAAGCCGGTAACTTGTTTTGCTTTTAATAACCAAGGCAAACCTTTTACACCGATACCTTCGAACATACCCGGCTTGGTTCTTGGTTTCCAAATGCCTGCACGCAGCATATCTACTTTACCTGTGTTGGCAAGACGTGTAGCGGTTTCCAGCACCTGCTCTTCTGTTTCGGCGCTGCATGGACCACTGATAATTAACGGGCGTTTTGCCCACTTTTCCTGAACTAACTCTTTCATCGTTGATGTTTCTGTTTTCATACGCAAAAATAGTTTTTATTGTCTGAAGTTTGGTTTATAAATATTTGATTTGTTTACTCTTTTATTTCACACAAAGTGGACAACAAATACAAAGGAACTACGCTATAAATTTTGTGCACTTTGCTTTCTTTGTTTCGTTGCGTGAAACTATTATTTTATTATTCTTTTAATCTTATTCGCATTCTCCATCAATTCAGTAAGGTATTCCGCATTCTCTTTCTCAAGGCTTGCTTTGAATTTCCTTAACTGGCTGATGTGCTCATTCAATACATCCAATACATTTTCCCTGTTCTGCATAAATATCGGCACCCACATAGCAGGATTGCTTTTTGCCAAACGCACCGTGCTTGCAAAACCACCACCCGCCAATTCAAAAATCGCATCCTCTTCTCTTTCTTTCTCCAATACCGTATTTGCCAATGCAAACGAAGTGATGTGTGATATATGACTTACATAGGCTGCGTGCACATCGTGTGCTTTAGCATCCATATACACGAGGTTCATGCCTATTTTTTTGTAAATATCCTCTACGGTTGTTACCGCATCACTATCGCTTTTTTCTTTTTCGCAGATAACACACGCACGTCCCTCAAAAGCGCCGTGTACGGCAGCTTCCGGACCACTATATTCTGTTCCCCACATAGGATGCGTTGCTACAAAACGTTTTCTTTTTGGATGATCGGCAATGGCTTTACACAAAGCGTCTTTGGTAGAGCCTGCATCTAAAACAATTTGCTTATCGTTAATTATATCCAACACTTGCAATGTTGTATCAATGGTTGTATCAACAGGAATAGAAATGTAGATCAGATCACTTTTTGCAACAGCTTCTTTTAGAGGTAAGGCTTCATCAATCAATCCTAAATCCAATGCTCTTTTAGCAGAACTTTCGGAACGCGTTACACCAATTGCCTTTTTAGCAATGCCTTTATCTTTCATTGCTAATGCAAATGAACCGCCGATCAAGCCTACACCAACTATCGTGATATTCTCAAACATCAATTATTAATTGCTATTTTTAATTCTTTTGATTGCTTCTTCAAAACGTTCAATACTTCCGCACAAGCTCACTCTTATATAATTATCACCGGCATTGCCAAATATTCCACCGGGAGTTATGAAAACATTTGAATTGTATAGAACCTCATCTGCTAATTCGTATCCTGTTTTATATTTTGCAGGAATCTTTGCCCACATAAACATTCCTACTTGCGATTTGGAATATTCACAATTTAATAGATCCAATAACTCATATACTTTTTCTCTTCTTGAATTATATACTTTATTCACACTGTCGTGCCAATCTTTTCCTAAGCTTAAAGCCTTTGCTGCAGCCAGTTGCAGCGGAAGAAACATGCCACTGTCCATATTGCTTTTAAAACGCAACACTTCATCAATTCTTTCTTTTGCTCCAACCAAAACCCCTACGCGCCATCCCGCCATATTATGACTTTTGCTTAACGAGTTTAGTTCTATCACGATATCTTTTGCGCCATCTACACTTAATAAACTCAATGGCTCTTTATTTAAGATAAAGCTGTATGGATTATCGTGAACAATTAATATGTTATGCTTTTTACCAAAGGCAACGATCTTCTCAAATAAGGCTTTGCTACCATTTTGACCGGTTGGCATTTGCGGGTAATTCACAAACAGCAACTTTACTTTGCTCAAATCTCTTTTTTCTATTGAAGCAAAATCGGGTTCGTATTTATTTTCTTCTTTCAGATCATAATCAACGCAAACTCCGCCGGATAATTTTACTGCACTCCTGTAAGTTGGATAGCCGGGATTCGGCACCAATACTTCATCTCCTTCATTTAAGTAAGTCATGCAGATGTGCATGATACCTTCTTTGCTTCCGATCAACGGCAATATTTCTGTATCAATATTCAACTCAACATTGTACCATTTTTTATACCAATCAGCAAAAGCTTTGCGCAATACCGGAGAGCCTTTGTACGATTGGTACGCATGAACATTCGGTTTCGCACTTTCTTCATTCAATACTTTTATAACGTCTTCATGCGGTGGCAGATCAGGACTACCAATTCCTAAATTGATGATGTTCTTTCCTTGCTTATTTAACTCCTCTATCTCTCTTAATTTTTGAGAGAAATAATATTCGCCTATGCCTTCTAATCGTTTCGCTGTTGTCATCGTTTATTCAATAAGGTTTAATTCGATTGTTTTCCGTTTTTATATACCCCGTATATCTTTAATTCTTCTGTTGATCTTTCTACTTCCTTCATCACTGCATCAAACTGGCTGGTATTTTTAAATTCCATATCCGCATGAAAGCTATATTTAAAATTGGTACCCGCAATCGGCATGCTTTGCAGCTTGCTTAAATTAATATCTCCTTCAGCAATGATCGTTAAAACCCTTGCCAGGCTTCCCTTTGAGTGATCGGTATGAAAGCTTACCGATGCTTTATTGGCATTGTTCACCACTGAAGTATTGTCATTGCGTTGCAATATCAAAAAGCGGGTGTAATTATTTTTCTGTGTATGAATATCTTTTGCTGCAATTTCTAAACTGAATAGATCCGCTGCCAACTTTCCGGCTACGCCTGCAATATGTTTACTTCTATGCTGATGAATATGTTTTGCACTTAAGGCGGTATCTTCAGTTTCGATCAGTTTCCAATTGTGCTTTGATAAATAATCCATGCATTGCAAAATTGCCATCGGGTGCGAATGCACTTCTCTTATATCACTTAACTTAACTCCCGGGTTTACCAATAAATGTTGTTTGATCGGAAGATAAACTTCGCCAACAATTTTCAAAGTACTTTTTTGCAATAATGTATAGTTAGGTAAGATGCTGCCTGCAATAGAATTTTCAATCGCCATTACGCCGCCTTCACTTTCCTTTTTATTAGAAGCGATCTTTATTACATCTCTAAACGTAGCGCAAGGAATTACTTCAACTGTATTGCCAAAGTATTGGCGGGCTGCCATTTCGTGAAAGCTCCCTTCGTAGCCCTGTATCGAAACTCTTACTGACAAATCTTTATCGTTTTTCTCTTTACTCATTTTATTTCTCCGTTAAGCCCCTTTAGGGGTTTGGGGTAAAATAAAAAACCCCGGCTTTTTGAGCCGGGATTCGTTTATGTTAGTGTCTTTATTTTTTATTACTTAACAAAAGCTACCCGGCTACTTAGATAAAGTAGTAACCGTAGTAAAAGAAAGTATTTGCTGTTGTTAATTTCATAATGAGTTGCGAAAATAAATCAGAGAATTGAATTTGCCAATTTATTTTTAGATAAATTTAGATATGCAGTTAAGATTTATAAGCTATTGCTGGAATTGCAGAATAGCGATATCCCGCACAAGGGAGTGACACAACCGCTGTCTAATAGAACTACTACTGCAGGTAACAAAATCAACATACTACATAAAAAAATGTCGCTCCTAAGAATAGGAGCGACTTTAACGATTGCTTGCCATATGAAAAACTCTTATACGAGCCGGCTACTCAAACAAGCTATCTGTTGCCGGCTTAAATTATTTCTTAGTTGAATCTGCTGCTTTCTTAGTAGAGTCAGCTTTAGCAGCTGTAGAGTCAGCTTTAGCAGCTGTAGAATCAGCTTTAGCAGCTGTAGAATCAGCAGCTTTAGCAGTTGAATCAGCAGTTTTTGTAGAATCAGTTGTAGCTGGAGCAGTTGAAGCACCACCACCGCAAGCTGCGAAACCAGCAGCTAAAACGAAAGCAAATAATACTTTTTTCATTTTGTTTGAAATTTAAATGTGTTTAATTATATATAATTATGACGGTTAATACTGGTTTTAAAAAAAGGTAACCCGTTCTTTTTAAAATTTTTTTTCGTTTTTTTGGGTTACTATTACACAGTAAACGTATTAATTATTAGCCCGGTGAGCACAATAGAACAAGAAATTACATTACTAAAAGGACTGGCGCAAAACGACAGAACAGCTATAGAAACAATTTACCGGCAAAACTACGCTATGATTCAAGCACTTATATTGAATAACAGCGGCTCGGTAGATGATGCGAGAGATATTTTTCAGGAAGCCATGATCGTTCTTTATGAAAAAGCCTCTTCTGCTACTTTTGAACTAAACTGTCAGCTTAAAACATATATATATTCGGTTTGCAGGCGTCTTTGGCTTAAAAAGCTGCAACAACAGCAACGGTATAGTTTAAGCGTAGATAACCTGGAAGAAACGATACCTGTAGATGATGTAGTGGAAGAACATGAAAAGAAAAACACCGATTTTACCATGATGGACACTGCCATGAGTAAAATTGGGGAGCCTTGTAAGAGTTTATTGGATGCCTATTACCTGCAGAAAAAAAGCATGCAGGAAATTGCAGAAGAGTTTGGTTATACCAATGCAGACAATGCAAAAACTCAGAAATACAAGTGCCTGGTGAGATTAAAGAAATTATTTTTTGCTCAATATAAAAGCGAATAACGATGAATGAAATGCAGATTTTAGACGCTTTGGAACGCTACCTTCGGGGAGAAATGTCTCCACAGGAAGCAGCACAGTTTGAAGAATTGCGCAGAACCAATCCCGAAATAGACCAATTAACGGTAGAACACACCTATTTTCTAAACGAAGTAGAAAGATTTGAAGCCGTTAAGAATTTTAAACATGCCATCAACGAGGTTGAGGCTAAATTGACGCAGGAAGGCATAATCAATAAGTCGCAACTAAATGGCAAAGCTAAAGTTGTTTACTTATGGAAAAAATACAAACGCAATATTGCCGTAGCAGCTTCTATTGCATTACTGATCTCTTTATTCAGTTCTGGAATTATTTTTAATTATTCCAAAAGGCAAACAGACAGCACTTACGAACAATTGGTTGGTTTGATCAATAAAACGCAGCAACAGGTTAATGAAATAAAGATCGACCAGCAAAAAAGCAAGGTAAATGTTCCTGTAAAAGTTCAGCCTGATAATATTAATTATCGTGGTACCGGCTTTTTAATAGATGGCAGAGGATACCTGGTAACAAACTTTCATGTTCTCAGCAGAATGAAAAATATTTATGTTGAAAACAACAAAGGGGAATATTTCACTGCAACAGCTGTTTATACAGATAACACAAGCGACCTGGCAATATTAAAGATCGCAGATACTTCTTTTAAAACTATCAACAGTATTCCTTACAGCATAAAGAAAAGTAATGCTGATCTGAGTGAGCAATTTTTTACATTAGGTTTTCCTCGTAACGAAGTAGTGTATGGCGAAGGTTATGTAAGCGCTCAATCGGGCAATGACGATGATTCAACAGCTTACCAGCTAAATGTTTCTGCAAATCCGGGTAATAGCGGCGCTCCCGTTATCAATAAAAATGGCGAATTGATCGGTATCATTACTGCAAAAGATTCTAAAGCTGACGGTGTTGTATATGCAGCTAAATCAAAAAACATTGTACGTATTATAGATGAACTGAAAAGATCAGATACATCCAGCAATCAAACTATCAAGATTCCTTCCGGCACTGCATTAAAATCGTTAGACAGAGCACAACAGGTAAAGAAAATGCAGGAGTTTGTATATATGGTTGTAGGCAACTAATAAACATATTCCCTTACATAGAAGAAATGCGCTGTGATAAATACATGGCGCATTGTTTTTTTAGGGGCTGTTAGCTTTTCATCTTAATTCAACAACAGTTCCTGCTTTCGCTGCAAGTCCGCCACGCTCCTTACACACAAACCCTCAGCGGGCTTTTCGCTCAATCAGGCAGCCCGTCAACTAAATCTTAAAATGGTAACAATATGGCGCAACATTAAAATGTATAGCTAACTTTATAGTTAATGAAGCGCTGGTTTAAATTTTTGAAATGGTTTAGCTTGTCAATTCTTTTTCTCCTTGTATGTGGATTGATTTTTCGTGGGTTTTTATACCGGCATTTCTTTTTCTACAAAACCATAAGCCAAAGAAGCACCTATTCAGTCTCTGATAAAAAACTGATCAGTTATATCGACAGTGCTTCTATCACATTCAAACCCGAAAGTATTAAAGACATAATTGACTTTTCATTGAAGCTCACTGCAGAAAAGCTACAATTCAAAGAAGCTAAAAATGAAAACGACCCTAATAAACTTATCACAAGCAACAATGCACATTGCGTTGGGTATGCCGCCTTTTTTTCAGCTATCTGCAATTATCTTCTGCAAAAATTTAATTTTAATGAAGATTGGCATTCTATACCGCTGGTGGGTCAAATTTATTTTTGTGGAATCAATATTCATCCTTTTATACACTCTTCTTTTTATAAAGACCACGACTTTGATGTTATCGAGAATAAAAAGACGGGAGAAAAATATTATACGGATCCAACGATCAACGATTATTTAAAAATAAATTATGTAACAGGGTCATAACGATCCTCCTCTTAACAGATATGAGCTCCATTTATTATTCCATGCAACAAACCATGCGCTGGTTTGGTCCAAATGATGTAGTTAGTCTATCGGATATACGACAGGCGGGCTGTACCGGTGTTGTAACGGCATTACATCATATACCTAACGGAGAGGTATGGACGATGGAAGAAATAAACAAACGCAAACAGGAAATAGCTGCCAACGGGATGGAATGGGCAGTAGTGGAAAGCTTGCCGGTGCATGAAGATATCAAAACACAAACCGGCAATTTTAAGCTATACATTGACAACTATAAACAATCTATCCAAAACCTGGCAGCCTGCAGCATAAAGATCATTACTTATAATTTTATGCCGGCGTTGGACTGGACAAGAACGGACCTGGCTTATACCCTACCCAATGGCGCCAAAGCCTTACGATTTCAAAAAGCCGCTCTTGCTGCCTTCGACATCTATATTCTAAAAAGAAAAAATTCCGAACTTGATTATTTACCTGCTGAACTAACAAAAGCCAGAATGCTTTTTGAAAGATATACTGAAGAAGAAAAATCATTACTTCAAAAAAATATAATAGCAGGTTTACCGGGTAGTGAAGAAAGTTTTGATCTGACCAATTTTATTGCTGCTATAGAAAAATACGGCAATATTAGTTCCGGCAAATTGCGTGAACACCTGATCTACTTTCTTCAGCAAATTATTCCGGCAGCAACAGAAGGCGGTGTAAAAATGGCCATCCATCCTGATGACCCTCCGTTTTCCATATTAGGCTTACCAAGAATAGTAAGTAATACAAATGACATTGATCTTTTATTCAACGCTGTTCCTGCTACTAACAACGGGCTTTGTTTTTGCACCGGTTCATTGGGCGTAAATAAAAATAATGATCTGCCTGATATGATAAAACAATTCGGAAACAGGATCCATTTTATTCATTTACGTAATACACGACGTAATGATGATGGCGATTTTTTTGAAGACAATCATTTGGATGGGGATACAGATATGTTTGCTGTTATAAATAATTTAACTGAAGTAATGCAACAACAAAAATGCAATATTCCTATGCGCCCGGATCATGGGCATCAAATGCTCGACGATCTTAAAAAGAAAACCAATCCGGGTTATTCCGCTATTGGCAGATTAAAAGGTTTGGCAGAATTACGCGGGCTGGAAATGGGTATCATTGAAAGTAAAAAACGATCACTATGAAAAGACTGTTTCAAATTACTTTGTTTTGTTTAAGCTCCGCCACTGTTTTATCGCAAACTTATAATATCCTTAATTATGGAGCAATTGGCGATGGCAAAGTTTACAATACCAAAGCTATACAAGCTGCTATTGATGAATGCTCACAAAAAGGCGGACAGGTTATTATTCCAAAAGGTATTTTTCTTACAGGCACAATATATCTTAAAAACAATGTAACGATCAATCTGGATAAAGATGCTGTTATTAGAGGAGGTTCGTCTTTTGCCGACTATCCTGATAATAAGGTAAGTTTCCCAAATTACTTTACGCATTTTCCTGATGGAAGATCGAGAAGCAATAAAGCATTGTTCTTTGCAGAAGATGTACACAACATAACATTTACAGGCAAAGGAACGATTGACGGTAATGGCAAAAGCCCTGAATTTAATTTAGGTGATGAAACCAATTCTGCAAAAAGCTGGGAACGTCCCTGCGGTTTGCTTTTGGTCAGTTGCAAAAAAATATTGGTAGAAAATATTCATTTAACTTCTTCTGCTTATTGGATGCAGAATTATTTGAATTGTGAAGAAGTAACCTTACGCGGATTGAACGTTTACAATCATGCCAATCATAATAACGATGGAATGGATATTGACAGCAGAAATGTATTGATCGAAAATTGTACCATAGACAGCGATGATGACGGAATCTGTTTTAAAAGCCACAGTCGATATAATATCTGCGGCAATATCATTGTAAGAAATTGTACCATTGCGTCCAATTGCAATGCCATAAAGTTTGGCACTACTTCTATCGGCGGCTTTAAAAATATTTTTATTTATAACTGTAGTATTAAAAAGGCAGCCGAAAGCCCCATTTTCAACTGGCAAAAAAAATGGCATGGAATTGACATACCCGTTTCCGTTATATCCGGCTTAGCCATTGAAGCTACTGACGGTGCTGCTATCGATAATATTGCTGTTTCCAATATCACTATGAAAGATGTTCAAACCCCTATTTTTATAAGGCTGGCCAATAGAGGCAGAAAAGAAGTAGGTGATACTGCTATAGCTCCGGTAGGTAGTATTAAAAATATTGCTATCAGCAATATCAATGCGTCAAGCCATAGTAAAATGGCTAGTTCTATAACAGCCTTCCCCAATCATTATATAGAAAATATAAAGCTTGAAAATATTTCAATAAAATGTTTAGGAGCAGGAAATGAAGAAGATACTTCTATTCAACTTACGGAAAACATTGCAGCCTATCCTGAAAACAGCATGTTTGGAGATACGTACCCTGTAAGCGGATTTTTTATTCGCCATGTAAAAAATATCATCCTTAACAATGTTTCTTTAAAATTAACTAATCCCGACTCTCGTCCTGCTGTAGCTTTTGATGATGTACAGGGAATTAAAATAAACAAGATCATATCCGATCTTCCTCAAAACAAAACACCCTTGATCAAATTAATCAATTGCCAACAGGTTTCTATAGATGCTCCTATTTTAAAAACTAACATGTCTCCTTTATTGCAAACATGCAACACCAACAAGAATGAAATTACACTTACTCATTTTAAATCATACGATGGCTGGTTAAAAGAATGTAATTAGCGAGTGCCGTTATTCAATCGTTAATTAACTACACTGTTCCTATATAAAAAAAGGCGGTGTCTAATTTTACCCATCTAAAATTAAAAGGCAATGAAATATCTTGGAAGAATAGCAATAGTTATCTTGTTTTTCTATACTATCAGCTGCTCACATAAAACATTCCCAACAGACTCTTATCAGCAAACCAAAGTTACCATAGATGGTGATCTAAGCGAATGGAGTAAACCATTGCGCTTTACCAGCACAGAAGGACAAATACAATATGATGTTACCAATGATGACAAGAACATCTATATAAGTTTTGAAACAAATGATGATATTACTGCTACCAAGATCCTTCGTTCCGGTGTAAGCATTTACTTCGATGTTACCGGAGCAAAGAACAAAAAAACATATTTCACTTTCCCCCTGACTAACAGTGAATTTTCTCCAATGAGAAAACAAATGAATAATGGAGACAGTTCTTATCGAAAAGATTACAGGCAAGTTCTTTTTTCAAAAGATAGTATTTACAGTACAAACGGCTTCTATAATCTAAGTGATGGGCGATATAACATTTCTGATCAAAGCAAGATACAAGTTGCTATCAAACCGGATCCGAAAGGGCTTGGTTACGAAGCTGCCATTCCTTTAAAATATATTTTTGGTGAAAATGAAATCTCAAAACTAAGCGTAGGCATTATCGTTAATTCAATGAAAACAGAGATACAAAACAGGAATACCGGTTTTACTCCATCTCGTGGCGGAGGACGTATGGGCGGCGGGGGAAGAGGTATGGGCGGTATGCGTGGCGGCGGCGGTAGCTTTCACAGAGAAACAAGTGTACAACCTGGTTCTGGCAAAACCGATGATGCAAAAGAAGATGCCAGTTGGTACACGTTCAAATTGTCGGCAAAATAATTTGTTATTTTATAATTGCAACAGATCACAAAGAATATAAATTCTTTAACGCTATAGAGTTTGTATCTCTTTAATGATTTAGAATAATCAATCTTATCTTGCGCTTTGTTTAAACTATAAATTAAATGAAGAGCAAGATATTTTTTACATTAGCCATTTTATTTACAATATGCCGAACGACGGCATCACCTGTTATTCATGCACATTATCTTCTATTAAAGAAAGTTTCTTCTCATCAATCTATAATATTATCGGGTAATGTAAAAGATGAGGCAGGGCAGGCATTGCAAAATGTTACCATTTTGTTTGATACTACTGTAATGACCGTTACAGATGCCGCCGGTAATTATAGTTTTGAATTAGCAGAGGTTACACCCGCTGCTCATAGAATTTATTTTCAAAGTGAGGGATATGTTACAGTTGTTCGTTCTTATTATCCTGCTGCAGGTTCCACTACTTATAATATTGTCTTACGTGGACAATTTGGGAAAACAACGCAAGCCGTTATTAAGCCGGTTACTAATAACAATTTAGCCTTACCTGTTGTAAAAGATACTTTAAAAAGGGTAAGCGTTGTTACTCAACCGATAAAATCTATTGCACAACCAATAAAAAAAGACAGTATTAAAATAAGCACTCCGAAAGAAAATATAATTAAGCCTGCCAATAAACCAACTGTTGTTGCTGTACCTCAAAATAACAATTCCCAACAGGTAGAAACTACCAACAGTGCCGCTATTATTAATAAAGACGCTATTTCTACAGCCCCTCTCGATTTTCCTACCATTTTATTTAAACCAAATATGACGGCTTTAAATGCTTTATCAAAAGCATTTTTAGACAGAACAGCACAACTGCTGATCCAAAATCCCGACGTCAATGTTGATATTAAAGCGTATGCACTGGAAAGCAAAGTAAATTCATCGCTTGTTGAAACAAGATTGAATAACGTTATTAATTATCTTATACAAAAAGGCATATCTGTTTCCAGGTTAAATAAAATAGTAGTAGCAAATGGCGGTGACGAAAATATTATTGACATCATTACTTCCAAACAATAAAAGGCCAATACCTGTAAACAAGCACTAGCCTCTGATCAACCTGTATCCCTTTACTACTAAGAAGGTTTTTTTGTTGAATCGGTGTAATTTTCATGCTGTCTGTTGCATGCGGAATGCTATCTTGTGAAGTACGATACACTCCTGCACTTTTAATAATAGTATGTGCTCCTGCTTTCATTAAAAAAGAGTAAGACACAAACAATAGGACAGCAAGGAACAAAATTTTGTTTCTCATAACCAGGTGTTTAATATGTGAAAGAATTGATAACAGTTTGCAAATCATATGCCAACCACCTGTTTTGTATCGTGGAATATTTTCTACACACATTTAGTAACGGGAATGAATAAACGAAAAGCTAATCAAAAGAATTGGAACGAAGAAATTCTATCGCTTTCATAATATCATTGTGCAATACTCTGTCAGCATCATTAAAGCTAACCTCTTTTCTAAATTCAGTTGCGAGCTTTTCTATAACAGGTGAACTTTTTAATGGCTTACGAAATTCCAATGCCTGCAATGCCGTAAGTAATTCTATTGCTAAAATCTTTTCCACATTATTGATTATGCGTTTACACTTGGTTGCTGCTGTAGCACCCATGCTTACATGATCTTCCTGGTTGTTGGAGGATGAAATGGAATCAACACTTGCCGGCGTGCACAATTGTTTATTTTCACTTACCAAAGCAGCTGCAGTATATTGAGGTATCATAAACCCGGAATGCAGTCCGGAATTTTTAACTAAAAACATAGGCAGGTTATGTTGTCCGCTGATCAATTGATAAATTCTTCTTTCAGATATACTGCCTATTTCGCTCATAGCAATCGATAAAAAATCCAACGCCAGTGCCAACGGCTGTCCATGAAAATTTCCTCCATTCAATATCAGGTCATCTTCAGGAAAGATAGTAGGGTTATCGGTTACCGAATTAACTTCTTTCATAAAAATACGCAACACATATTCAAAGGTATCTTTTGAAGCTCCATGCACTTGCGGGATACAACGAAAAGAATAAGGATCCTGTACTTGTTCTTTTTTTTGTGCAGCTATTTCACTTCTTTTTAAAATAGCCCGCAAACTGGCAGCAGTATTCACCTGTCCTTTATGCGAACGTAAAGAATGTATTTTTTCATGTAAAGGTTCGGTGGAACAATCAAATGCATCAAAGGAAATAGCAGCAATCATATCTGCCCATTCCAATAATCTATCAGCCTCTATTAAATTATGTAACCCATAAGCACTCATGAACTGTGTGCCGTTTATCAAAGCCAATCCTTCCTTACTTTTCAATTCAATATTTTGCCACTTAAATTTTTTATAAATGTCTTTCGGATCGTATCTCTTTCCTTCATGATTTACTTCTCCAGATCCAATTAATGGCAAGCACAAATGTGCTAAGGGCGCTAGGTCTCCACTAGCGCCTAAAGAGCCTTGTGTATAAATTACCGGTAACACATCATTATTATACATTTCCATCAACCGCTTCACCGTATCTATTTGAACGCCGGAGTTTCCATACGTTAATGATTTTATTTTAAATGCTATCATCAGCTTCACAATATCTTTAGGTACTTCTTCCCCTACTCCACATGCGTGAGATCTTAACAAATTCTCCTGTAATTCCTGCAATTGAGCTTTATCTATTTTCACATTCTGCAAAAAACCAAATCCTGTATTGATCCCATAAAACAGCTCTCCTGTTTTTTCCAGCTTTTCATCCAGGTACTCACGGCAACGCGTAATCTTTTCATGTGCATCAAACGTAATAGAAACCAATTGATCGTATTCCAATAAATTTTTTATTTGTTGAAAGTTCAATGGGCTTTTATCGAGCGGCAGATAATTATAACTCATGATTATTATTTTTTAAACATAAAATATACGGCTCCCATTAAGAAAGCATAGCTTACCAAATACCTCCAATGAAATGCTTCTTTTAAATACAGCATTGCAAATACAGAAAAAACAATCAACGTAATTGCTTCCTGAATGATCTTTAATTGAAAGCCATTAAACCCGTTAGTGTAGCCCCACCTGTTAGCAGGCACCATAAGGCAATATTCAAAAAAAGCGATTAACCAGCTAATAACAATTACCTTGAACAATGGAGCGGAAGTGTGCCGGAGATGCCCATACCATGCAATCGTCATAAAAATATTGGAGGCAATAAGCAAGAAAATAGTGCGCATAATTGAAAAAATTAGAAAGATATAGCCTGTTTAGAATTAATGATTTGCAATAATCAGGCTGTTTTATTAAATAAATATATTAAAAAGATACAATTTTTGGCATGATTTTGGAAATTGCGTAGCCGTCATCCCAAAAGGCTACAAATTATGCATGAAAAATAGTTGGAAGCCGATTTTATAATATTGTAACCACCTAAAACCTTACTTAACATGGCAGAAAATTCTCCAGTAAATGAAACCGTTCAACCCCCAAAGTCAAACACCCGTTCTGTAGTAGTTGGTGTTTTAATCGTTGCTTTACTAGCAACATGGGGTTATATCATTTATGATAAAAGTGAAAAAAACCAGATCATACAGCAAAAAGACAATAAAAATATGACCTTGTCTGCTGAAAAAGATTCGCTGAAAAAAATGTATGATGAGGCTTCTGATAAATTTGAAAATCTTAAAATGGTGGATGCTAAAAAAGACAGCACCATTACTATAAAAGATCAGGAAATTGCCCAGCAAAAAGCAAGAATTCAAACCATATTGGGCAAATCTAATGCAACAAAAGAAGAGTTAGCAGAAGCTAAGACGTTGATCGCTTCTCTTAATGCCAATATCACTTCTTACAAAATGCAGGTTGATTCATTACAAGGTGCTAATGCACAGTTGACTGTAGAAAAACAACAAGTTACTTCTCAACGTGACGTTGCATTAAAAGACCTGGATTCCACAAAACAGGTAGTAAAACAAAGAGAGGATGTTATTGACATTGGTTCTACTTTACACGCCTCTAATTTCAGCATTTCCGGCATTGACGATAAGGGTAATGGTAAAGAAAAACAAACTACCAATGCAAAGAAAGTAAACAAGCTTCGCATTGCGTTTGACCTGGATGAAAATCTTATTACACCATCCGGCAACAAAACATTGTATGTTGCTATAACAGGACCAGACGGTAAAACTATTTCAGTAGAAAGTTTAGGTTCTGGCTCTTTTACAAGCAGAGAAGGACAGGATGTTAATTACACACAAAAGATTGATGTAAACTATATTCAGGCAAAACGCCAAACGGTAAGTTTTGATTGGAAGCAAACTGATAAGTTCACCATCGGTGATTACAAAATACAAGTTTACAATAACGGATTTAAGATCGGCGAAGGTGTAACACACTTAAAGAAAGGCGGCTTGTTTGGATAAGCATCTTATTCCAAATTGATAATATAAATAAAAATGTTCCAACAATGTTGGAACATTTTTATTTACTACCAATGCTATCATTACAGGTTTGCATTAATAAATTACAAGTTGATCACAACAATGCTCTTAATGTAGCTCTTCCGGTATGGATCACCCTATCTGTTCCAGGTTTTCTTCCTTCGTATTGCACTGTTATTTCAATATTTCCGGCTAATCGTTTGGTGTATGAAAAGTTCCATAAATAATTTTTACCGGGTAATAAACCATTTAACATTACATATCCTGTAGTAGAATTTTCAGAACCTGTTGAATCAGAAGCAAAACTGATATTATTTAAAGAAAATTTTCCGTTAATGGTACTGTTGGAAAGCACATTATATTTCACTTCTGTTGTTAATGCACTATTGCTTACACGTTCATTATAGCCAATGCTATTCAGCTTATCATCATAACTATAAGAAAAAGTAAGCCTGAAATTGGATCTATACACGTAACTGATGGACGGCTCAATTTCTTTTTCATCTATGTTATAATTGCGATTTTCAAATTGCGGCGTATTTAACTGGTTCAATATAGAAGTTAGCGCAACACTTGATGTGAAATTTTTGCCAATGTTCCATCTTGTTTTAAAATTGAGGGTACGCAGCTTGCGGCTCTCAAAGCCATAGGTAAGCAAAGATTTATTATTGTTGATGCTATGAGTAATATCCATTCCCCATATAGTGCTGGTACGATTAAAAAACAAAGTATTAGAGAGAAATGAACTTAAAGTCAGCAAACTTGTGTCAACCAGCTTATTGTCAAAGGGATTGAAATCAAAATTTCCATTAGAAACATTCTTTTTATTTACCTGCAATGCAGATGCAGTACTTATACGGGATAATATTTTCTTTAATCCTTTTGCATTACGTGGATTAATTAACAATTGGGGGGTAAGATTAAAGCTATAATTGAATTGCACATAATTAGCCGTAACATATTGGTTGGTTGGCGTATTAATGCGAACATACTTTGCCTGGTCCGGAAATAATGCAATTTCAAATTCATTCAATTCAGGAATACCGTCATTGTTATAATCTGTCCAGGCATATTGCCCCTGCCCTGCCGGTACTTCAATGTAGGAGTATTCCAATTTTTGTTCCTGTCCCGAGCCGATCTCATATAAACAACTTCCGGTTAAAAAGCCTTTCCAATTATTGAATATATATTCTGTACGTTGCAGTAAGCTTTTATCCTCTTGTTGGCCGCTTATAGCAGCATTCACAACATGCAAGTTCCTATAGGTAATATTGAACTTTAACTGATTTCGTTCATTCTTCAATAATTCAGCTGTGAAATTAATATTGCTGCTTCGATTGGCTGTCTGCAATTTAGATTGATATAATAATTGATCATCTCTCGTAAAAAAAGTAATTGACCATTTGTTTGGTTTAGCCTGGTCGCTTTTAACGTATGCCTGCCAAATATTAAAAGCAAAGCTTCCGGCATTTAATGAGTCCGGTGCTTTATCTGTAAGCCTGTTATATTCTCCTGAATAACCTGCACCCAATGAAAGATTTTTAAAAGACCTTAACTGTTTTGAAATAGAAACAGTCGGTCGCAAATAAAAATCTTTTTGTAAAGAAGTAGTGGTTGTAGTAAGACTAACCTGGTCACTTATTGTCCAGCTTTTAACTGCCATTGAATGTTGCAGTATTTGTTGAAATCCATTGAATGTATCGCTTCTGTTATAGTTTGTAATTTGATAGCTAAGTCTATTATTGGCTTTATCGCTGATCTGCAAGCCCACATTGATCAATTGCTCATCGGCAGGATTTGCATCAAAGGGCAAACCCCAGTCCCTGTTAAACTCAACCGAACGAAGCCGTTGAACGGGCTGGAATTTACTTTGTACAAATTCATATCCCAACTGGGTTTGTAGTTGAAATTCTTTTTTAAATAAGTTTAGCTTTTTACCATCGTTGGTCAATTGCAATTTGGCTGCTACCCCCTTATCATTGCCTTTATCTTTTTCAGAATACAGGTTGATATCATAATCACTCAATGCAAATTCAGTTTTAAGCGCCGTGTTCTTATTTATACTATAGTCTACCCCTAAAGAAACGATCTGGCTTTTCTTCGGTGTCACCAATAATTCAAAAGCCTCGTAATCGCCTTGCTTATTATTATTGGCATCAGGTGCTACCCACGTATATACTTTACCGTTAGTAGCCGTATTTAACTGTGTATAATTTCCTTTGCCGGGACCTAAATAAGAAAAAGAAATACTATACAAGATATTGGCATTATCGGAGCTGTTCTCATAAATAAGTGCATGTTGTGTTCCATTATAGATCGTATCAACTTTTTTATACAATATTTTACCAGCCGAAAAAGTATCCACCGCTTCATATGGATAATATGCATTGCCGATATTATCACCAATGTTTGATAAAAATTGTTTTTCGTCCGCACTCAGCACCTGGTTAATAGGTGAATTTTTAGCATCCTGGTTTGAAAACAAACCGATGCTTATTGCCAGCTTTTTATTGATCGTCAATTCATCATTTAAATAAAGATTGGAGTTCAGGTAATTTCTGTCAGAATATTCAAATTCTACCTGGATACGTTTATCTTTCGTTACCATTCGCTTAGGCGTAAACGTTACCTCTGCTGTATTATAATTAATTACATAATCCTGGTCTTCGCCACGCTGCAACAGTTCGCCGTCCATAAAAACCTTTTCGGTACCTGCCAATACCGTAAAGTATAGTTCATTGTTGGCGCCTTGCAGTCTATATGGTCCTTGATTTCCTTCTACAGGCGTAATTACATTTCGAGTAAATTTTCCTTTTGCGATAGAACCACTTACCAATAATGAGTTGCTTATATTTTTTGACAGCTTATTATCAGTTATAAAAGAAGCTCCTTGTAGACGTTTATAAAAATTTAAGAAGTAACTTTTGCTTTGACGGATGTCGATATCTCCTAAATTCAATTGCCAGCCATGCTTACGGACCTGTATATATATTTTGTCAAAGTCTTGCAGGTTTTGTGTATTGCCATCAGGTTGTATAGGAATGTTATTATCGGTAATAGCAGCAGACAATTGCAGGCTATCGCCGATATACCCGTTTAACTGCAGGTTTAAGCTTGAGGTAAGCACTGCATCCTGGTTATTTCCAAAAGAAATTCCTCTGCCGAAACTACCATTGTAATTGATATTGCCGAAGTCTAATAAAGACCCATTTTCTTTGTTATTATAGTTGAATGAAAAGGGTTTTTCTGCAATAAAATTATCTCGCACGCTATCAAAATTAAAATGCTGCACTACTGCGTTTAATTTATAAGGAAAAACCCGGTAAACAACTTGTACACTATCCGCCTGAGGACGCTTTAGCCAGGTTATTGTTGCGTTTACCTCATCTACCTTATATAATCCTAAGCTTACTCCACGAACAATTAGCGTTGATGGCACAATACTTAGAGAATCTACTTTAACTACAGGATTTTTTGTGCTGATATATTTTAAACGAAGGTTGGAAAGTGGAGACGGCTTTGTTTGTGCCTTTATTAATTGCACACTCAATAACAGCAATACCAGAAGATATTTTTCTTTCAGTCTCAAAAGAGATTCTTGATTTCTTAATTATGGATAAAGTTAATGTATAAATAAGAGGTTCGATAGGCAGTTATTGCTGCACAAAGATATGCGGTAGAAGTGAGTCCCGGTGTATGAGGATTAAAATAACAAAACGCTTAGTTGAAATGGCAATCCTGACCACAAAAACAAAACCCTCCGCACTGCGAAGGGTTTCAACTATTATTTTAAAAAATCTTTAATCGTTGCTTTTCAATTCAGCTGCCAAATACTCACGATTCATTCTTGCAATATTGGTCACAGAAATTCCTTTAGGGCATTCTGCTTCGCAGGCATAGGTGTTAGAGCAGTTACCAAAACTTTCTTTATCCATTTGAGCAACCATATTTAATGCTCTTTCTTTTCTTTCCGGAGCACCTTGTGGCAATAATGCCAGGTGAGAAATTTTAGCACTTACAAATAACATGGCACTGCTGTTTGGACAAGCTGCCACACAAGCACCGCAACCAATACATGCTGCTGCTGCAAATGCTGCATCTGCCTTTTCCTTTTCTACAGGCAAGCAGTTTGCGTCCTGTGCATTACCCGTATTTACCGATATATATCCGCCGGCTTGTATAATTCTATCGAAGGATGTTCTGTCAACTACCAGATCTTTGATCACAGGGAAAGCTACACTGCGCCAAGGTTCTACTACAATGGTATCGCCATCTTTAAATGCACGCATGTGCAATTGACAGGTCGTATTTTGAGCCCATGGTCCGTGTGCTTTACCGTTAATGTACATGCTGCACATACCGCAAATACCTTCGCGACAATCATGATCGAAAGCGATCGGGTCTTTGCCTTCATGAATCAAGGTTTCGTTCAAAACGTCAAACATTTCCAGGAACGACATTTCAGAAGAAATATCCTTTACCTGGTATGTTTCAAAACCACCATTGTCTTTGCCGTTTTTTTGACGCCAAACTTTTAATGTGAGATTCATGTTGTAATGTTCCATAATCGATCTTCTTTATTTCTAAATCTTTTTATAATTTCTGTATTCAAAAGGTCGCCAACCAAATGTTTGCCATAAAAAATACAGCACTTTATGTTTTAGGCTTTTAAAATTTTTCTTTTTACTATCGGTCACAAAATCCCAATTCTCTGCACTCACTCTTTTCTGCATTACTGCAGGATGTGTTTCCGTAAACTCCATCACACTATCTACTTTCGAATAGTCAAATTTATTATCAGGCGTTGCTATTTCCTTTTGCCACTTTTCCTGGAATTCTTCCGAATGATATAGATTACCTGAATTAATTACTTTTTTCATCATCGTTGCCGGATCTTTTACCCAGCCGTAATGATATATATAAGCATTGATCAGCTTTACATTTAATTTCCGATCATCATTGAACCGAAAACCCTGTGCATCTTTATAAGAACGGATATGTTTATCATTTCTTATAACACGAATTTCTTTGGTGTACCATTTTCTTCCATCGCCAATATACCTGTAGCTGCCAAAAAAATGAGTATAATGAAATAACAACCCTTCTATCCTTTTATCATCCTTGTATTTTTTCATTGCTTCCAAAATAACCGGGTGATATTTTTCATGCACTACTTCATCTGCCTGTATGTAAAAGAGCCAATCTGAATCTGCGGCTGTTGCATCTAATGCTTTATTTGTTTCCACCGCCAGCACCTTTCCACCTTCTCGTAAACTATCGTCCCAAACGGAATGAATGATCTTTATTTTGTCTGAATGGATAGATGCTATCAATTCATTGGTGTTATCATCCGAATTGCCCAAACAGATCACAAACTCATCTACCAGCGGCAATATCGATTGTATGGATTCAACAACGGGATAACTATATTTCACCGCATTTTTTACAAAGCTGAATCCGCTTACTTTCATTTTATTTATAGTTACGTTGCGATGGTTTGATCACATCGTACTTTAATTCTTCTTTATGCAATTCCCATTCGCTGTCTGCTTTATATTCCCATGCCGATACATACATGAACTGATCGTCATGACGCATTGCCTCGCCTTCTTCCGTTTGTGATTCTTCTCTGAAATGACCGCCACAGCTTTCATTTCTTTGCAATGCATCTTTACACATCAATTCTCCTAATTCAATAAAATCAGCCACACGACCTGCTTTATCCAATTCAGGATTAAATTCATTTATATCACCCGGAATTTTCACATTGCTCCAAAATTCTTTTTTCAATTGTTGAATTTCAGCGATCGCTTCTGTTAAACCTTGTGCATTACGAGCCATACCGCATTTTTCCCACATGATCTTTCCTAATTTCTTATGAAAACTTTCAACGCTGGTATTTCCTTTAATGCCCATTAACTTTTCGATACGTTCGCTTACTGATCTTTCGGCAACAGCAAATGCTTCGTTGTCAGTTGAAATTGGTTTATTATAAATTTCATCAGCCAAATAATTACCCAATGTATAAGGAATAACAAAGTAACCATCTGCCAAACCTTGCATTAAGGCAGATGCACCTAAACGGTTGGCACCGTGGTCGCTAAAGTTAGCTTCTCCCAGTGCATACAAACCTGTTACACTTGTTTGCAATTCGTAATTAACCCATAAGCCCCCCATCGTATAATGCACCGCAGGATAGATCCTCATCGGCACTTCGTATGGATTTTCACCGGTGATCTTTTCGTACATATCAAACAGGTTGCCATATTCTTCTTTCACCACTTCTTTACCTAAGCGTATCAACGTTTCCATATCCGGATTTTCGATACCTTGTTTATTGGCTTCTGTTTTACCGTATTTGTTAATCAGATTGTATTTGAAATCCAGATAAACCGCTTGCTTTGTTGTACCTACTCCATAACCTGCATCACATCTTTCTTTAGCCGCACGGGACGCCACGTCACGAGGAACAAGGTTACCAAACGCAGGGTATCTTCTCTCTAAATAATAATCTCTTTCTTCTTCAGGGATATCATTTGCTTTGCGAGGATCGTTCTTTTGCTTAGGAACCCATATACGTCCGTCATTACGCAACGATTCACTCATCAAGGTTAATTTACTTTGATGATCGCCGCTCACAGGAATACAGGTAGGATGAATTTGAGTAAAACAAGGGTTACCAAAATAAGCACCTTGCTTGTGCGCTTTCCATGCAGCCGTTACATTGCTTCCCATTGCATTGGTAGAAAGATAGAACACATTCCCATAACCACCGGTACATAGCAGTACCGCATACCCGAAATGACGTTCTAATTTTCCCGTAATCAAATCTCTGGCTATAATACCACGAGCTTTACCGTCGATCTTTACTATTTCCAGCATTTCATGACGGCTATACATCTTTACATTACCTAATGCTACTTGTCTTTCCAATGCCTGGTATGCTCCTATCAATAATTGCTGACCGGTTTGTCCGGCAGCATAAAATGTACGTTTAACCTGTGTTCCACCAAATGAACGGTTATTTAATAAGCCTCCATATTCACGAGCAAAGGGAACACCTTGTGCTACACATTGGTCGATGATATTTACACTTACTTCTGCTAAGCGATGTACATTAGCTTCACGGGCTCTGTAATCACCACCTTTAATCGTATCGTAAAACAAACGGAAAACACTGTCGCCATCGTTCTGATAATTCTTGGCTGCATTGATACCTCCTTGCGCCGCAATAGAATGCGCACGACGAGGTGAATCCTGGAAGCAAAAAGCTTTTACCTGGTAACCTAATTCTCCTAAAGACGCAGCAGCACTGGCTCCGGCTAATCCTGTACCAATTACAATCACTTCCATTTTGCGTTTATTGGCAGGGTTCACCAATTTGCAATGACCTTTATAGTCTGTCCATTTTTCGCTTAATTGTCCGGCAGGAATTTTTGAATCTAACATACAGGTTTATTTGTTATCTGTTCAATTCGATTTTTAATATAATTATTTTTTGTACCGGCATACTGCGTTTACTCATCACCGTTGTGTCACTCTCTTTTACAGCATACCCTTATTCATCTTAATTTACCCAACCCAGGTACATCGCCAAAGGCATTAATGCAAATAACAATGGAACGATAAAAGAAAAAGCAGCTCCAACACCTTTAATGATCGGAGTCCATCTTTTATGATTAATCCCAAAAGTTTGAAAAGCACTTTGAAAGCCGTGCAGTAAATGCCATGCCAATGCGATCACACCTAATATATACACGATCACCACCCACAATTGAGAAAACACTAATTGCATTTCACGATATAAATTATGTACCGATTGCCCTTCATAATCCGTTAAAGAAGTTTCTTCTAATGAATGAACTCCCATCATACCGCCAAAACGCGAAGGAGTCCAGAAATGATATAAGTGAATAATAAGGAATAATAGTAATAAAGTTCCCAACAAACCCATGCTACGACTGTACCATTTACTGTTACTATTTGCATCATTCATAGCATATTTAACAGGACGAGCTTTGCTGTTTTGCCCCCACAAGATCAAGCCTTGTACAATATGCAGCAACAAGCCTGCAAACAAACCAATTTCCATTGTACGCACAATGAGGTTGGTACCCATAAAATGCGCCCAGTGATTAAAGGTTTCACCGTTATCATTGAAAAAAATCATGGAATTAATGGCGCAATGCACAATCAAAAAGCCGATAAGGCAAAGCCCCGTAAATCCCATTATGATTTTTTTGCCGATGGAAGAAGAAAAGAAATGTTTCCAGGTCATAAAAGCAAGAGTTGGTGTATGATTTTGATGCGCAAAGTTACGTTGCAACAGCGAAAAAAAAAGTTTAATGAGGGTTTTTGTCAGTTAATTGTCAAATTATTGTGCAATCGTTTGCGATTGACAGAACACTGATTTTTATGATTGAAATTAAAAATAATCAGCGTAGATCATAAATATCATATCTAATGAGTGTTCTACCTTATTCAAGATATTTCAACATCCAATTATCGATCTGTTGAAAAAGCAGGTCAGGCTTCATAGTACGCCATTGAGGAACATCCATTAATGAAATATAATTGGTGAGACGGGCCTTTACAAAATCGTACTTGCTTTGCTCGGGCATATTAACGATCACAATCCAACCGCCCTTTTCAGCAACTTCCTGTTGCCAATCTTCATAATAACTATCATCGCTGCTATGAAAATTCAGTACGTTTTCTGCTATTAATATAAACTTACTGATGCCATATCCATACAATTGATCTGTTATATTACGACGAATGGTCATAATATCGTTCTCAATTGCATCATTCCATTCTCCGATCAATTCTATGATGGTATAGCCCTGTTCATAATCAGCAAACAATATTTTCATATACAAAGTGCGGCTGCCGAAATCATCCCATTGAGGATGTATATAATAATTGTAAATAGTTTGAGAAAACTCAAATTCACTATACTCTTGCCCATAAAAAGGCGATCGCTCGTCTTCTTCTGATATGTATAAATGTCGCCAATTGTAAAAGGGTTCTATGTCCTGCAAAATCCTTGTATTTAAAGTTTAGACGTAAAATTATTCCAAAATATTTCATGCACAAACTGCACCGTAATTTCCGAAGGCAATATCTACAAATCAGCCTAAAAAGCCTGAACATAGGCGCAAAACAGGATTTTATTTGACAAATAACAAGAAATTGGGCAATAAAATCGAGTACTTTCCCGTTTTAAATGATAAATCTACCACTATGATAAACCAAGCGGTTAAGACATGGAACAGGGATGGCGGTCCGACTTTACAGGGAGTTGCTCTTAATACAGCAAAGCCTTATTCTACAGCATTTGGCACCTCTAAAAAAACAGGCAAAAATTTATGGGAGCTGTCAAGCGAGGTTCTACCTGATCCTAATAATAAAGAAACAAGGCAAGCGCTGGATATTGCATTATATCAATGGCTGCTTACCAATCCTTTACAAAATACATTACCGGTAGATAACATACCCTTTTTAACAGGCTTTCAATTCAATGAAGCATTTACGTTAAATGAAATGGGAAAAGCGCTTATTGCTGTAAACAGAAATCATGATAACAAGCTGCAGGTTTCGTTGGAAGCCTTTAATCCGGCAAAGGATATATTGGCGCCGATCAATGCACAATCAATAACATTTAAGATACTAACCACCAGCTATAACATAGAGGAAGGAAGAAAAAATGAAAGAGCTTTAGCTATTGCTGAATTTTCAACTAAAGATGATCTAACTACTGCCCGCCAAATACAAATACCTTTTGCAGCAAAAAAAGGTGATATAACCATTGTTACGTTAGCCATTGAATATACCATCGTAAGCGACGGCGTTGTAAAAACTGTTAACGACCTTCGTTGGATGCCTTCAGGAATTATCTGGTCGGGATATAATTGATCAATTGTTTATTTATATATAAAAACAAAAAGGCTACTTAATAAAGTAGCCTTTTGTTGTAATAAGCGAATACGTTTATTTAACAAGTATCTTATCTGTAAATACTGATTGCTTGTCTGCTCCTTCTGCTTTGATCAAATACATACCCGATGCAATTTGCAAAGGCAGCGCAATATCACCTGTTTGACCTGCCGTATTTACTACTACTGATCGGCTCAAGATAGGCTTGCCGGTTAAGTCTGTTATTTTAATAACATAAGTACCTGCTTTTACACCATCAAAAGAAACAGTGATCTTTTTATTGGTTACAGGATTGGGATACACATGACCGTTACCCGTTTTTACAGATGCTACTGAGGAAGAGATTTTCCCCAAACCTCTTGCTGCATCTGCTTCTTTTTGCAAAAGCAAATTGCTGTTTGCCAGGTCAGAAACGCTCACACCGCTTTCAGAATTCTGTATCTTGGTTGCTGCCAAAGTTGATAATACTACTTTGTACGAACCTTCTTTACTTAACGAACTGTTTACGACGATATCTCCGTTATCATCTACTGCTGCGCCATTGGTTGAATATGTTCCGGGCAAACCTGTAATAGCACCGATGAAGGTTGCTACTCGTGTTTCAACATCTACTTTAAATACATTGTGGGTAGCAGTAATGATGTATAATTTTCCGAAAGCATCTGCAATCATATCTCCCCCCCAACTGGTACATTTATTATGTACAGACAATGATTTATTAGCATCTGCATCTATCAATGTTCCCAGGTCTTTTACCAGGACGATTCCACTTGTATTGAATTGGTACAAATGAGAGCCATCGTTGGTTAATGCATATCCGTTTCCATCAGCATTGATACACATTCTTGTAATGTTCAGTGACTCGTCTGTTGGATTGGCAACTGTTAGAAAACGATTTAAAGTTACGCTTGAATTACCCTTATCAAGATCGAACCACCCTAATTGCCCGCTGTGCAAAGTAGAGTAAAATATTTTGTTAGAACCTGCATCATAAGCAGAAGCTGCTACGTAATCCGGCACACCGCCGATAGCAGCTGTGGAAAAAACATCTTTGATCACTTTTCCGGTAGCAATATCAACCTGGCGAATATTTTTCCAGTTAAAATCTCCATTCGTATTTCCTGTAATTGCAAATGTTTTAGCGCCATATTGTGCAAAGGAAAAAAGCGAAGAAGAAACCAGTAATGTAGAAAGTAAAAATCTGCAATTCATAGTAGTAATTTTATTGTAATTAAAATTAGGCAAACCTTGTAAAACAAACAAGCAGTTTAAATTATTTGACCCATCACTGTTGCTTTTTAACAATTCGGTAATCTACAATAAGCAGGAATTTTAAATTTGCTGGCAATTTAACTGTGATATTGAATTAGTCCTTCCATTGGATTTTGCATTACTTTCCCTAACTGCAATTCATACGTGCTGCACATTTCTTTCAAAACATCTTTAAATCCGTACGCAACACTTCCAACAAAATGAATGGGCAACGACCATGTTTCCCTGAATTTATATAAATGGTTAAAGAAGAAATCATTAAAGCCATCTTCAATGATATTTTCAATCATATAATGCCCACGATTCTCTGCTAAAAAAATAGTAAATGCTGCGAGATAACGATTGGGCAACGGCTGCTTATAAACCGCATCTAATATCTGAATGGCATCTGTATTAAATTTTGCATTAAAACGATCCATCAGATCAGGATCGAACGTATTGTATAAATAATGTTGAATAACTTTTTTACCGAGATAAGATCCGCTTCCTTCATCACCCAAAATAAAACCCAGGCCCGGACTGTTTTTTACGATCTTCTTTCCATTATAATAACAGGAGTTAGAACCGGTTCCTAAAATGCAAACAATACCTTTTTTATCGCCACACAAAGCTTTTGCAGCTGCGATCAGGTCATGATCAACGATTATTTTGGCTTTAGGAAAAACTGCCTGTATCGCTTTTTTTATCAGCTTTACATTTGCCGGATTGCTGCAACCTGTACCATAAAAAAATACTTCGGCCGGCGCAACTTGTTTCATCTTTCCCTTTAATTCTTTTTGCAGAATCTCTTCTATTTGTTCCGAAGAAAGAAAGTAAGGACTCAAACCTTGCGTAACAAAACGCTTTTTCTTTTTACCATCTATCAAACACCAGTCTGTTTTAGTAGAGCCACTGTCTGCTATTAATCGTATTGCCATAAATATTGAATTATTGTAATTATGCATTGAAGTTAATAAAAATGCAGTTCATATATCCTTTATTAGTAGATATTCTACTGCTATAGAACCATTGGTGGAAAATTATGAAAGGCTTCTATCATAATTCATTTATTTTGCACCATTAAGTGAACGTATGAATAAAAAGTTACAGGTTTGGACACCACTGCTTTTCAGCCTTGCCATGGTAGCAGGAATTTTTATAGGTTTTCGATTAAAGGAGGCAATGCCGGGCAAAAGTTTTTTTTCGATAGATAAGCGAGATCCTTTGCAGGAAGTTTTAAATCTTATAGAAAACAAATATGTTGATACGATAAACGTTAATAAGCTTTCTGATACTGCTATTGATATTATTTTAAAAAGCCTTGACCCCCACTCTGCTTATATTCCGGCTTCTGAAGTGGAAGATATAAACAATGATATAGCCGGCTCTTTTTTTGGCGTTGGTATTGAGTTTTCCATCATAGATGATACGCTGAATGTATTAACAGTTTTGCCGGATGGTCCCGCAGCAAAAGCAGGTATTAAAATTGGCGATAAATTTCTGGCTGTAAACAACACGGGGATCGCTGGCGTGAAAATTTCTGAAGATGCCATACGAAAATTATTACATGGACAAAAAGATTCGGATATCAAAGTAACTGTATTCAGAGATTCGCAAAAACAAGTCATTACCATTACCCGTGGAATGATAGCAATGAACAGTATTGATGCTGCGTATATGATACAAGACAGCATCGGGTATATTAAACTGGGTAAGTTTACGGAAGTATGTTACCGCGAGTTTATGCAAACAATGGAAGGACTTCAAAAGAAAGGGTTGAAAAAACTCATCCTCGATTTACGTGATAATGGCGGTGGCGTATTAGACCAGGCTGTTGAAATTGCTGATGAGTTTTTAGATGGAGATAAATTAATTACTTACACGGAAGGCTCCCATTTTCCAAAAAAAGAATATCGTTGTAAACGACCCGGTTTGTTTGAAACAGGTTCTTTGGTTGTATTGGCAGACGAAGGTACTGCCAGCGCCAGCGAAGTATTGATTGGCGCATTGCAGGATTGGGACAGAGCTACTATTATCGGCAGAAGAACATTCGGCAAAGGATTGGTGCAGGAACAATATGATCTAAGTGATGGCAGCGCTTTACGTTTAACAGTGGCAAGATATTTTACGCCGGTCGGCAGAAGCATTCAACGCCCTTATACGAATGGACGCAAAGCTTATTTTGATGAGATCAATCATCGTTTTACTGATGGAGAAACCTTAACTGCTGACTCGATAAAAAATGACACTACTAAACTATTTAAAACAGTTGGTGGAAGAAAAGTATATGGCGGCGGCGGCATTACACCTGATATTTTTGTTTCAATGGATACAGCAGGTTATAATGGATGGGACAAAAAATTATATACTAAAGGCACCCTAGAAAACTTTGGTTATCATTATTATCTGAGTAATGAACAAGCGCTTAAAAAATACAAAACGTCTCAAGATTTTGTTTCAGGCTTCTCGCTCTCTGACAATGACTGGTCGTACTTCACAACCATTGCGGCTAAAGATTCCATTAGTTTAAACTGGATAACTCCTAAATCAAAAACATTGTTACAGCAAGAATTAAAATCGTATATCGCACATGAAATATGGCGCAATGAAGGTTTTTTTGAAACAATGAATGTTACAGATGAAGCTGTTCTCAAAGCATTGGAAGTACTAAAAAAATAATCTATTTTAATAGCTTCTACAATTAAACAATATTTATAGCAAAAAAAATTGCCATATATCGTGAAAAACGTTTTATTTGTATAAAACCAAAACGATATGCTAAAAACAATTTTAACTGCTTTTGCCTTTCTATTCATACAACAAACTTTTTCACAAGATATTGACCTGGATAAAAATACCGGCTTGGTAAAAGTTGATGGAAAAGATGCTTTTTATCTTATTAAAACACACAAAGTTTTATTAGGATACGACCTTAGCCTGCAAAACCTGGCAAAACAGGAATTGGCTTATTTTGCTATGAAAAAGGCAGAAGATCTGCCTTACTATGAAAGAGGCACACATACAGGCGCCTATTTTCAAGTTACCTTTTCGGAAACAGCCAATAGTGCAAGAATATTCCCCAATTCATTTGCTGTAGTAAAAGCTGTAGCTAAAGAGATCGTAGCCGGTAATCTTATTAAAGATGAAAAGATAGATCCAAAAGCAGAGAAAGCGTTTGTTGTATCACACGAAGGCACGCTCTTGAACGAACCTCAGACAATCCAGGTAAATGTAAATACCAATACTCCTGCTACTTCAAAAGCAACTGAAATAAGTATAAAGACAAATAGCATTTATAATAATGACGAACTGATCGGTTCATTCAAGCAATCAGTAAAAGACAATATTAATACAGTAAGCATTTACAATAAGAACGATGATAAGATCGCTGTAGCTACACATCCCGAAGGTGATGCAGATGCAGATTGGAATGTAACAGTTACTTCCAATAATACAGTATACCAGCTATTATATAATTCATCTACTCCTTTAGAAAAATTATTTAAATCGTTGGCAGATAAAGGATTGTTTTAGACAGAACAATATCATAATAAAAAAGCCCCGTTAAAAACGGGGCTTTTTTATTAGCTTTTTAATTACGGGGTGATGTCCACATCAAAAGAACCATTCGTAAGTGTTTTTGTATCTGCAGAGGATGTTACTGTTCCACTAAAAGTTCCTTTAACATGCGTAGCAGTTAATGAAGTTATTGTTACTGTACCGGTATTATCGTTATAAGCAGAAGAATATTCGTGATAAACAATATTTAACGGAATAGGTCCTGAAGTATTAGTATAGGTTTTAGCCTGAATAGGATTATCCGGATCACTAATGATTAGTTCGATAGTATTAGGGAAGTTTTCAGCTGATCCGATATTCATAACATAATTGCCTGTAAAGGATGATTGTCCATTTATAGCGCTTGCGTAATGATGAACAGTAGTTACACCGTTTACAGTTTCTGTAATAGTGTTATTACCACCCGAAGCGGGGGGATTAGTGTTGCTATCTTTTTTACAGGAAACAAATACCAGCAATGCTGTTAAGGGGATAAGGAATTTTTTCATGTTTAATTATTTTGCCCGAAAATAAAAGAATTAACATATATGCCATCGTTAAAATATTATAAAAAAAGCCCTATTGCATATCAGTGGGGCTTTTAAAATTTATTCAATCAGACTTACAAATCTGTTATAGGCTTGTGTTTTGGAACTAAGGACTTCATAATTGCCCAGGCTAACAGGTAAACCAATCCACAGACAAAGAATAATATTAAATATGCCGTTTTAGGGAAATATGTATTTAATGAACCTGCTAAAAGTTGCACCAATGCACCACCTAATCCACCAGCTGCTGCACCAATACCGGTTACAGAGCCAACTGCTTTTTTAGGGAACATATCCGATACGGTGGTAAATAAATTAGCGCTCCACGCCTGGTGTGCCGATGCGCAAATGCAAAGAATAACCACAGCTAAAATAATAGCAGAAGTTCTTCCAAACAATGCTTCGTTGGCAAAGAATTGAGTGGATAGAATCAGTAAAGGAGCAAAGGCTATTAATAACATGGCGGTCATACGTGCTTTGTAGGCAGACCAACCCTTGTTCATAAACGTCAGTGGAATGCTACCACCATAAATACTACCCAATATGGCAACACCCAATATAATAAAGTAAAGATAGCCTTGTACTTTAGGGTCTAAGTTAAATTGTTGCTTTAAGTAATCCGGTGTCCAGAATAAAAAGAACCACCAGATTCCATCCGTTAAAAACTTACCCCAAAAGAAAGCCCAGGTTTGCTTGTAACCTAGCAATTTAAGCCAGGGAACTTTTGCCGTATCTTCTTCTGCAACTATAGAATGTGTTTCTGCATCATCGCTGTGAATATAATCGTATTCTTCTTTTGATAGTTTTTTGCATTTGGAAGGTGCTTCATAAAACTTAAACCAAAATATCAGCCAAATAAAACCAACGGCACCCGTAATAATAAAAGAAAGTTTCCATCCTAAATCTCCACCAAAGAAAGTTAAACACCAGGGAACAAAAATAGCAGAGATCATTGCACCGACATTAGAACCACTATTGAAAATACCTGTTGCCAATGCACGTTCTTTTTTAGGGAACCACTCTGCTACCGTTTTAATAGAAGCAGGAAAGTTACCTGCCTCACCTGCACCGAATAAACTTCTTATGGCTACATGCAATGCAACTGTATTACCAACAAATGCGTTTAATATACCAAATACCGACCAGCCGATCAATGAAAAAGCTAGGCCCAGCTTGGTTCCTACTCTATCAATGATGGCTCCTGCAAATAATGTAAACGTTGCATAGAAAACAGTAAACAAGGTGGTAACGTAGGAGAATTCTAACGGCGTCCATCCAAAACCATCTTTAGAACAGAAGTATTGCTTCAAAAATCCAATTACATTTCTATCCATGTAATTGATAGTAGTAGAAAAGAATAACAGGCCAACTATTGTCCACCTGTATTTACCAATCGTTTTTTCCATGTTGCAATCGTTGTTGGTTTAGTTGTTTAATCGTTAATTGGTTATTAGTTTAGGTGGTTATTATAATTCAAGAAAAGTTTCACGCAAAGTCGCTAAGGAGCAAAGAGGCAAAGTATCTTAGTGTCTTATTTACTTTGCGTCTTTGCGTGAAATAAAATTACCCTTTAACAGATTTAACCGTTTCCAAAACCTCTTTGGTAAGGCTTTCGATCTTAGCATAATCTTTAGCATCCATCAAACCTTTGCTGATCAATTTACTGCCCATGCCTACTGCACTAACACCTGCTTTAAACCAGGCGCCGATATTTTCTTTTGTAGTATCTACACCGCCGGTAGGCATAAAGATTAAGTTAGGAAACAATTCTTTTATAGCGCTCATAAAATCGGGGCCTAAAATATTACCCGGAAATAATTTTACAAACTTTGCACCTGCATTTTCAGCAGCAATTATTTCGCTCGGAGTCATACAGCCCGGTACCCATAACATGTTATGTTGATTGGAAACTTCCGCTACTTCTGGAATAAACCCGGGAGAAATGATATAATCAGCACCTTCAGCCATAAATGCTTTTGCCTGTTGTGCAGTTTTAATAGTACCAACACCTAAGTACATACCTTTTAATTCAGTAGCACATAGTTTTATCATTGCACTAAAATTATTCAAGGCAGCTTCTCCACGATTGGTGTATTCCACCGTACGAACGCCTGCATTGTACAAGGCTCTTAAAATATCTAAAGAAACTTCTTTGTCTTTGTTGAAGTATAAAGGCAACACGCCCTGGTCTTTAATTAGCTGAAGTAATTGGTCTTTTTTTTCCATGACAAATTTTTGATTAAAATGGGTAGCAATGTTATTGCATCTTATACAATAATACGCCTTTTTTTATGCAAACGTTACCGTAGATTTTTACTGAAATAACAAGCGTTTCCTTTGCAATTTATCCAAATATAGTAGAGATTTGCGCCTCTTAATATTAAATCAAATAATTTCGATTATGCCTAAAAAAGTAGTAACACTCGGAGAGATTATGTTGCGTTTATCTACTCCCGGTTTTGAACGTTTTGTACAAGCGGATAGTTTTGATGTAACGTATGGTGGTGGTGAAGCTAACGTAGCTGCAGCCATTTGTAACTATGGTGAAAACGGAACTTTTGTAACAAAAGTGCCTAACAACGCTATTGGTCAGTCTGCTATTAATCATTTACGCAGATATGGTGTAGATACAAAACATATCGCTCGTGGCGGTGACCGTTTGGGTATTTACTTTTTAGAAACAGGTGCTTCTATGAGAGCATCACAAGTTATTTACGACCGTGCAGGTGCTTCTATTGCAGAAGTAGATGCAAGCGAATTTAACTGGGATGAAATTTTTGATGGCGCTGATTGGTTCCATACAACAGGTATCACTCCTGCTTTAAGCGATAAAGCGGCGGCTTTAACCTTGGCTGCTTTAAAAGCTGCTAAAGCAAAAGGCATCACTACTTCGATCGATTTGAACTTCCGTAAAAAATTATGGACAAAAGAAAAAGCCCGTGTAGTAATGACAGGCTTGTGCGAGTTTGTTGATGTTTGTATCGGTAACGAAGAAGATGCTGATCTATGCTTAGGCTTTAAAGCGGCACATACCGATGTTACCAAAGGTGAATTAAACCTGGATGGTTTCAAAGATGTGTTCAAACAAATGAAAGAAAAATTAGGATTCAAATTCATCGCTTCTTCATTACGTGAAAGCCATAGCGCAAGCGACAATGGCTGGAGTGCTTTGGTGTACGATGGAACAGAATTCTATCATACTAAAAAATACAATGTTCGTATTGTTGACCGTGTTGGTAGCGGCGATAGCTTTGCCAGCGGTTTGATCTACGGATTGGTTACAGGCATGAAAATGGCGGATGCTGCTGAGTTCGGCGTTGCTGCTTCTGCATTGAAGCACACTATCCCAGGAGACTTGAACCACGCTACATTAAGCGACGTAAAAGAGCTGGTAAAAGGTGATGGCAGCGGACGTGTACAGAGATAATTAATAATTAGCAATTAAGAATTAATAATGAAATCCGTCTGCAATGCAAGGCGGATTTTTTTATTTATTTCACACAACGAAACAAAGAATACAAAGTGCTCCAAGTAATAGCCGTTGTTACGTTGTTTTCCTTTGTATGAAACAAACAATAAAACAAACTATACTAAAATGATAATCGATTCATTACAAAACGCAGATAAGTACATTTCTCTGCATCCCCGCTTTGCAAAAGCATTTGAATTTATAAAAGGCTTAAACCTTGAAGCCTTAGAAGTTGGCAAATATGAAATTGACGGCAAGGATCTGCACGCCGGTGTTTCTTTAAAAGACGGCATGAAACCGGAAGAAGGGAAATTTGAAGCGCACGAGAATTATATCGACATACAGGTTTGTCCTACCGGAAAAGAAACCATCGGCTGGAAGCCAAAAGAGAAATGCGTCTCACCAAAAGGTGAATACAATGCGGAGAAAGATGTAACCTTTTACAGCGATGCCCCTGACACTTTCTTTGAATTAACAGCAGGACAATTCGCCATCTTCTACCCTAACGACGTACATATTCCAAACTTAGGAGAAGGACCAATAAAGAAGTTGGTGGTGAAAGTAAAAATATAAATATTGAAGATTTATTTAACCTATAAAAGAGGTTGGCTATAAAAGTCAACCTCTTTTGTTTTAAAAAAACAGCTTAAGTAACTTTACAGTATGAATTCATCTATTGATATTTTAATTTCCTCTGCGCAGGACAAAGACCTGAAAGCAATTGCAGAAAAAGTAAAGAACCAGGAACGTATTACGGATGCTGAAGGTGTTCTCCTATTTGAAAAAGGCGATCTATCTTTTGTAGGTGCTTTGGCTAATTTTATAAGAGAACGTTTACACGGAGATACCACTTATTTCAATCGTAATTTTCATATAGAGCCAACAAATGTTTGCGTATTCAGTTGTAAGTTTTGTTCGTACTCCAAATTATATGCACATAAAGAAGAAGGCTGGGAATTAAGCATTGATCAAATGCTGGACATTGTAAAAAGCTATGATGGCAAGCCAATTACAGAAGTGCATATTGTTGGCGGTGTTCATCCAAAAATGAACCTGGAGTATTTTGTTGAGCTGATAACTAAAATAAAAAATCATCGCCCTGATCTGCATATAAAAGCCTTTACTGCTGTTGAACTGGATTATATGTTCCGAAAAGCAAAAATGACTACTGAAGAAGGAATGAAATATTTACACAGCGTTGGATTGGATAGTTTACCCGGCGGTGGTGCGGAGATCTTTCATCCTGAAATTAGAGAACAAATAGCAGGCGATAAGGTAGATGCAGCGGGTTGGTTAAAGATCCATGAAACAGCGCATAATTTAGGAATGCACACTAATGCCACTATGTTGTATGGACATGTCGAAAAATACGAACACCGTATTGATCATATGAGAAGACTGAGAGATTTGCAGGATAAGACCAAAGGCTTTAATACATTCATTCCTCTAAAATTCAGAAATCATGATAATGAAATGAGTCATGTACCTGAATCTACTATTACAGAAGACATGCGCTTATATGCAATTGCAAGAATTTATTTAGATAATTTCCCTCACCTGAAAGCGTATTGGCCAATGCTTGGCAGGGATAATGCTCAATTAAGCTTAGCTTTCGGTGTAAATGATATTGACGGTACAATTGATGATTCTACCAAAATATATTCCATGGCAGGCAGTGAAGAACAGAAACCGGCTATGAGCACAGAACAACTGGTTACCCTAATCAAACAGGTAAAACGCAGACCTGTGGAAAGAGATACGCTTTACAATATTGTAAAAGATTATAGTGACATAAGTTTTTCTGACGTTGCAACACTAAACTAATATTGACATACTTAAATCTGTAATTTGATAAGTTACAATCAATCGTTAAAACTATAGGCAGTTAGTTGCTATCAGCCGGCTATTGGCTAAATTTATTGCATGAAGAAACTATCATTAACATTTTTAGGTTATCTGCTTTGCCTTAGTTGCCTAGCGCAATACGTGTCAAAAACAGATGCAAAGTTGCTTCGTCAAAAAGAAGATTCTTTAAGATCATTGGCGAACAGAATATTAAATGATACGATCGTTACGGCTCGTGTTTCTGCAGATAGTCTTTTCACCAAAGTGTTTGTACGTGCATTAAAAACCAATAACTCCTTCTACTACCCCTTTGATTCTTTACAAAGCATTTCCCGTTTATACGCTCCTGATAGCAGCTTCCGCATTATCACCTGGCAATTGGATATAAATGCCAACCTGGTGATACAGCATGGCGCTATTCAAATACGCACTCCGGATGGATCACTAAAATTATTTCCATTAATTGACAGGTCTGCAACAATTAAAAGTGCATCAGATACGATCACTGATAATAAAAACTGGATCGGGGCTATCTATTATCATATTCTTCAAAGCACTTATTTAAACAAGAACTATTATACGCTGCTAGGTTTTGATGAAGGCAATCTTCACACCAGTAGAAAAATAATTGAAGTGCTTACCTTCAATGAAAAAGGTGAACCTGTTTTTGGCGGCGATTATTTTACAAAGGGAAAAACATTGGTTAAAAACTCTACCGCACGTTATATAATGGAATATAAAAGAGAAGGTGCTCCAAAACTGAATTATGATGATGACCTTGGAATGATCGTTTTTGAACACCTGATTTCTGAAACCGGTGAGCCTGAAAAAAAATATACCTTAGTTCCTGATGGCGATTATGAAGGCTTTAAATGGGCTAACGGTAAATGGAATTATATTGACAAGATCTTTACCCAGGTAACTCCCGAAGGGCAAGCCCCGTCTGAAAATAACATTTATGATCCATCCGGCAATATTGATCAATCTAAATTAAACCATAACCTGCCGCCGGAAGATAGTACAGAACAAATGCCATCGTCGGAAACAAAGAAGACAAAAAAGAATTGATATTTTATTTCTCGCAAAGATGAAAGAGAAATAAAGCGCTAAGAAAACTTTATATCGTTGGTTCTTAACGTCTTTGCGTGAAAGACCTTAACTATCCAACTTCAATACTGCTAAGAAAGCCTCTTGAGGAACCTCAACATTACCAATTTGGCGCATGCGCTTTTTACCTTCTTTCTGCTTTTCCAGCAGCTTACGTTTACGACTGATATCACCACCGTAACATTTAGCCGTAACATCTTTACGCATAGCGCTGATATTTTCACGGGCTATAACTTTTGCTCCTATAGCTGCTTGTATAGCGATCTGGAATTGTTGCTTTGGCAATAATTCTTTCAGCTTTTCGCAAAGCTTTCTTCCAAAGTCCTGTGCCCTGCTGCGATGTATCAATGCGCTTAAGGCATCTACTTTATCTCCATTCAATAAAATATCCATTCTAACAATATCGCTTTCACGCATATCTAAAGGGTGATAATCGAAAGATGCATAGCCACGGGTTTGCCCTTTTAATTTATCGTAGAAGTCGAAAACTATTTCCGTTAAAGGCATTTCAAATATCAGTTCAACACGGGTTGTAGTTAAATAACCCTGGTTCATTAAAATGCCGCGTTTGCCAATGCAAAGCGTCATAATGTTACCAATATATTCAGGCTTTGTAATTATTTGTGCTTTGATAAAAGGCTCTTCGATCTTTTCCATTTTGGTTGGATCGGGCATCTGTGTAGGATTGTTTACTACAATTTTTTCTCCCTTTACCGTTGTTGCTAAAAAGCTAACGTTCGGTACGGTTGTAATTACCGTTTGATTAAACTCACGTTCTAAGCGCTCCTGGATGATTTCCATGTGCAATAAGCCCAGGAATCCACAACGGAAACCAAAGCCCAATGCCTGCGAAGTTTCTAATTCAAATGTTAGAGAGGCATCGTTTAATTGTAACTTTTCCATGCAATCACGCAGCTCTTCAAACTCATCTGTACTTACAGGAAATATTCCTGCAAATACCATTGGCTTCACTTCTTCAAAACCTTGTATTCTGTCTGATGCAGGATTGACAACTGTGGTAATCGTATCACCTACTTTTACTTCCTTGGCGTTTTTAATGCCGGTTATAATGTAGCCAACATCGCCGCAGTTCACTTGTTTTTTAGCTTCCAATCCTAATTTAAGAATGCCCACTTCGTCTGCTTCGTATTCATTGTCGGTTGCAAAGAATTTGATCTTATCTCCTTTTTTCAAAGAGCCGTTCAATATTCGGTAATACACAATAATTCCGCGAAAGCTATTAAAAACACTATCAAATATCAATGCCTGTAACGGTGCATCCGGGTTGCCTTTCGGTGCCGGTATTCTTTTTACAATGGCTTCTAAAATCTCTTCTATCCCGATACCGCTTTTGCCGCTTGCTAATAATATCTCTTCTTCTTTACAACCGATCAGATCCACGATCTGGTCTTTTACTTCCGGGATCATGGCACCATCCATATCAATTTTATTGATAACGGGGATTATTTCCAGGTCATTTTCAATAGCGAGGTATAGGTTGGAAATGGTTTGCGCCTGTATGCCCTGGGTAGCATCTACCAATAACAAAGCTCCTTCGCAGGCTGCCAATGCACGACTCACTTCATAGCTGAAATCCACGTGACCAGGAGTATCGATCAAATTCAATATATATTCCTGTCCATTTGCTTTATAGTTGATTTGTATGGCGTGGCTTTTTATGGTAATGCCTTTTTCTCTCTCCAAATCCATATCATCCAGCACCTGTGCCTGCATATCCCTTTCGCTGATGGTATTGGTGGTTTGTAAAAGACGGTCTGCCAGGGTACTTTTTCCGTGGTCGATATGTGCAATGATGCAAAAATTCCTGATGTTCTTCATTCGTGAGTGTCCTCTTTTTTCGTGCGGCAAAGGTAGTTGATTTTTCGCCCCTAACCTGTAAAGGAAAATATTATGTTATGTTGGATAGTTTTGGTACAGGCTTTGGTTTTTCATGGCATCATCGTGGATTTTATCCTGAGGCACGAAGTATCACATTTCTTTCATCGGCAATGCAATAGTTGAACTTGTTTATGTTTTATTTTATAAATTCGACATTGACAGTTCAATCTTAACTTTATGCAGCTCGATAACATTGTTCATACAAAAGACTTTCTTATATTTTTAGAAAGAGTAAAATATTTCTGTAGCTTTCTCAAATCACATAAAAGCGATAATCATTATCAATTCTTATCGGACATTACTGGATGGTATTTGCTATATACGCTATTCATTATTTTAAAAAACATGAACTACCATCATGGAAACCTGTATAATTATTAATAAATCTTAATCCTATATTTTATTTAATCATGAAACCAAGAAAGATCATAACAGTCATATGCATTTTAATCCTGGCTCTGTTTGAGGTATACTTAATCAATGATGCAGGAAACGGTGGCTATAAAGGATCTACAAAATTTTATTCTTACCTGCTTGTCTCATGTTTTTTTATAGTGCCTGTTGCACTTGCTTTATTGATCGGTTTGTATAAAAAGTTTCTTTTTCATCTATTCATCTGGATCTTCACAGCCTTTTATTTAATAATCGGGATATCTATTTTCTATGATAATTTAGAATACCCCGCAACAAATCCATCGTTGGTAGAAAACAAAATCGTAGAGCGCTATTTCTACAAAAGAGCTCCCTTTTTTACTCCTTTCTCTACCATATTTGTGTACAATCAAAACCTGTTTGGCACCCATCCCAGCAAAGATCCCATCATTAAATGTGTCTATCGTATTGGTGATAGAAAAGATATCAAAAGCTATTATATAGCAAAAGTTCAGTTACACAATAATGAGGTTGAGAAAGAAATTTATGATCAGCCAATCATGCAGGACACTGTGCTCTTTAAAAAAGAATTTGTGAAAACGCTCAAATTAATTCGTAGCGAGTTAGAAGAATATAAACAAGTTGAACCATTTCTACAATAAGAGGCTCTTACTGCTAAAATTTTATTGGCAATAGATCTTCTTATCCTCTTCCGCCTTTGCAAAACCTAGTTTTGATGCGGTATCCAGGTCTTTGCAAACCATTGTGTTCACGCCTATTTCATACCATGCTTTGGAACGTTCGTAATACGCTTCGCCAAAATCAGGATATAATGCTATCGCTTTATCGTACATCGCCTTTGCTTTTTGATAATCTCTTTCATTAAAATAAAGCATGCCGCTATACAAATAAGCGTATTGATTCATCGGCTTTATTTCAATGCTCTTATCAAAATCTTTATGTGCTTTTCTAAAGTTTCCAAACAGCAATGCATACAAATATCCTCTGCCTAAATAAGCATCATAAAACGCTTTTGATTTGTCGATTGCTTTGTTGTAATACTTTAAAGCGCTGTCTTTTTCAGGAGTATCGCCTGAAGCAAAACAATGCCCGATCTGGTATAACAGCAATGTATCGTTGGGTGTTAGTGCCAACGCCTTTTTATATTCTTTTAATGACCTGCTGATGTCTTCAGCGCTTATAGTTTTATCGCTGGTGGCGGTGTCTTCATTTTGAAGAATAGCCAGTGCCCGGTAAGCCCCATTGTTTGGAGCAAATATTTTATTTCCATTCTGTTTTTCGCTATTTGCTACATAGGCAGTAAGCTGCGGCTGCGCAAAAGCACATTGGCACAACAAAAGGAAAATGGTTATCCATTTTGTCATTGTACGAAGATTTAAATTGTTTTAAGGCTCTAAGGGAGTACTAGTATACCGTAGGATTGGAAATGGTAGGTGAAATTCGGTAAAGGTTAAAATTTTCTTAAAGGTCTGACTATTTCTTGAAGATTCCAAAAATAAGATTTACACAAAGGATTTTTAATCCCGTAATTCCTGCAGTTTTCTGAGATTAAGGAAGATCACTTTCCCTGCTTCCAGGTCAATCAAATTTTCAACTTTAAAATCGGCTAATGTGCGTATTAAAGATTCTGTAGCCACCCCGCTGAGCTTTGCCAGGTTCTCCCTGGAAATTATTATTTCGCCCGGCTGGCTTTGTTTGTTCTCATATTTTTCATATACCTGTAATAAGCCATATGCCACTTTTTTGCGCAAAGAGTTATAGGCAAAGCTTACCAGCCGTTGTTCTTTTTCAAGCATATTTTTGGCTATGATCTTAATGAATTGTTTCGATAATTGTGCATCATTTACCAATAAGGAAATAAAATCATCTACTGCTATCAACATGATCTCTGCATCTTCCAGCACTTTGGCAGATTCAGTATGATTAATGTTTTCCAACACCTGGGAGTACCCGAAAAAATCTCCTTCTGTACAGATGTTAATGATAAGTTCCTTGCCCTCGTCATTGGTCTTTGAAATTTTGACCTTCCCTTTTACGATATAATAAACAGCTTTGGGTTTTTGTCCTTCTTCGTACAAAACCTCTTTTTTCTTAAATGTATAAGCCTCCCTATGTTCTGAAATTAAAGGAGCTGTGCTGGTTGTTCTTGCTACTTTCATCAATTCGGAAACATGATTGTTATTTCCTGCCAATACTAATTTAAATGATTCGCTTTTTTGAAGTCTTGCTTCAACGGCTCTTAACAATTCAAATCGTGTAAATGGTTTGGTGATATAATCGTCTGCTCCCATTTCCATCCCTTTGCGAACATCCCCTCTTTCAGACCTTGCTGTTAAAAAAATGAACGGAATGCCAAAGGTTGCGTTTTCCATATTCAATGCATTTAAAACAGCATAACCATCCATCAGCGGCATCATTACATCACAAATGATCAGGTCGGGATTTTCGGACAATGCTATTTCTATTCCCTGCTTGCCATTTGTAGCGGACAGCACTAAATACTTTGACAGCGCAAGAATCTCTGCCACATTTTCTCTCACTTCGGTATTGTCTTCAATTATCAATATTTTTTTCGCCATTGTAACGTGCTTGTTATGTAATTATGGTTTCAGGCTGATTCATAAACGGCAGTCGAATATAAACAGAGGTTCCTTTTTTAGCTTCACTTTGCAGTTCAATAGCTCCATGCAAAAGGTCAATATACCTTTTTACAATATGCAAGCCAAGTCCTGTACCGCTGATATGGGATGCATTTTTTGCCCTGTAAAAACTGGAGAATAAATGCTTTTGATCTTCCACCGGTATCCCAATGCCTTTATCTTCTACCAATATATGCAACTCATCGGCTTTATTGGCAATATTAATCACTATATCATTATTCGAAAATTTAATGGCGTTGCTTAACACATTGATTAAAATATTTTTTAGCAGCCGTTTATCGGTAACAAAATCTCCGCCGCCTTTTAATGCAAATTGCAGCTGCTGTCCTTGCTTTACTGTCATCTTCATTTCATCCAGTATATCTTTAATAAAGCTATCGATATTAAACAAGGATGGTTCTACATTCACATGCCCCGATTCTAATTTTCCTATAGAGAGAAAATCTTCCAATACACTGTTCAAATGCATTACAGACTGAGTAATTCTTTGTACATGTTTTTCCCTGCTAGGCTGATCGTTCTCATTTTCATAAAGTGCAATAAGCGATGCCGAAGATAAAATAGTACTTAACGGCGTTTTGAATTCATGAGAAGCCAGAGATACGAACTGCGACTTTATTTCTCCCAGTTCTTTTTCTTTTTCCAATGCCTGGCTTAATTCCTGTTTCGATGCTTCCAGTTGAAGCAATGCTTCCTTTAAATTGATGGTACGGTGCTCGATCTTTTGCTCCATGTGAATATTCAAAAGCGCCATCGATTCTTCAGCGGCTTTTCGTTTTGCATCGATCTTGTTCAACTGCACTGCTGTGTACCATATAAATATCAAAAAAGTGAGAATAATAGCTACAGAAAACAGAATAGCGGAAAACTCTATCCCTAACGAAGTTCTTCGATATACTTCCAATCGTATATAGGCAAAGCCCAATAACAAAAATGAAAAGGTTGGAAAAATTCTCCTGGCAGCTATATTTCCAATTTTATCTCCTGTAAGTAATCCTGCAATTCCCAACGATGGATTTATTAAAGCGCCGGCTATTGAAAGCAGAAAAATAGCAACAGCAGTATGCGTTGCCATTGGACTAAAGAAAGGGATTTTATAAAAATTAGGAACTTTATATAAGTGCCCCATTAAAGCAATCACTGACATTAGGGTAACAATGTGCAGCCCCCATTGTACCAGCAACCGTATTGTCACTATATTTGATTTGGAGTAGATGTACGCCAATCCCAAAATAAAAAAACAGATAGCCGGCGCATACGACATGCCCAACGAAACATGGCGGGATGTAAAAAGCTGGGATACACTATTATTAAATAACGTATCAATAAACACACGATAATGAAAAATATTTGAAAAAAAATATAAGCCTGCAATAAAAATCATCATTATTGAAGATGTTCTATATAGCAATGCATTATATTTGCCCTTCTTGTAGAAAAAAAGTTGTGAGAACCCCGATAAGATCATACAGATTGCTGTACTAAGTTTTACAGGGAGGTGACTAGGCAAAAAGCATACAATCGATACATTATTTAATATCCATCCTGAAATTACCAGCAAACCCGTTGCAATACTTAAGATCGCAATAAAATTTATTATTGTCTGGTATTTATAACTCATAAAAGAAATTGTTTGTTATAAAGCAGTGTTCAGATAAAAGCTTGAAGGAAGTTTGATGGTAAATATAGCACATGTTTGAAACATGATGCAAATCATATAAACTTTTATAGCAAGGCTCTACCATTGCTTTTTATATTAAAATGTTTCATATCGTATTTATATAACTGATGTGCAGAATTGCCGGAATCGTTAACCCCTCTTTTTCAACAGAACGATTGAAACAGGCGGTGAAAGAAATGTGTACCACTCTTAGTCACGGAGGCCCCGATGATGAAGGTATTTACGTTTGCGAACACGATTCGCTCGTTTTAGGGCATCGCCGTTTATCAATTATTGACACTTCTAATGCCGGTCATCAGCCAATGAGCTACCAGGACAACAGGTATCAAATTTCTTATAACGGAGAAATATATAATTACCTGGAATTAAGAGAGCAACTTAAAACCCTGGGCCATAATTTTAAAACACATAGCGATACGGAAGTTATATTAGCTGCTTTTGCCGAATGGCATACCCAATCATTTGAAAAGCTGAATGGCATGTTTTCTTTTGCCATTTGGGATGATACCACACAGGAGCTTTTTTTAGCGAGAGATGGATCGGGGATCAAACCTTTATATTATGCCATTACACCGGAAGGATTGGCTTTTGCTTCCGAAATAAAAGCATTTCAGCACATTCCTTATTTGCAGCAGGCAAATGATAACTGGAAGGTTTTTTTATTGGCCTTTGGTCATCTTCCCGAACCTGTTACCACACTAAAAAATGTAAAGCCGCTTACCAAAGGATCGTTCATACAATATCATGTTCCAACACAGACATGGATATCAGACGTTTTTCATAAATTTTCTTTTAAAGAAGCAATAGGAGACCGAAAAACTGCTATACAATCAGTAAAAGAAACGTTTCAAAAAGCCGTAAGAAGACACATGATCTCTGATGCTCCTATTGGGGTATTTTTAAGTGGTGGCTTAGATTCGAGCTTAATTGCTTTGCTAGCCGGCGAAGGAGATAAAATCGATCTGAATACGCTCTCTATTTATTTTAGTGATAAAGAATTTTCGGAAAAAAAATACCAGGATATTGTCCAGGAAAGATTGAAAGGAACGCAGCAACAATTCCTGTTACAGGAAAAAGACTTCGACGAATATTTCCCTTGCATTTTACAGCAAATGGACCAGCCAAGCTGCGATGGCATCAATACCTGGTTCATCAGCAAATATGCCAGGCAAGCCGGCTTAAAAGCCGTACTGTCCGGCATTGGCGGCGATGAATTATTTGGCGGCTATCCCTCTTTTGAACGCATCAGCGCTGCTATTTCTTTACAACGATTACCCAATCGCTTATTAAATGCTTTCAAAAAATCAAGTATAAAGCAATTGCGCCGTTTAACTTATTTATCTATTGATGGCACTATTGGCAAGTATCTTTTTTTAAGAGGTCAGTTTGTTCCTGTAGAAATTGCACAACAATTAGATGCCAGCGAAAGCGAGATCTTCAACCTGCTTTCCAATCTTCCTTTGGAGAATAATCATATAGAAGAATTAAGCGCCTTTAACCAGGCAAGTTGGATGGAATTTAATCTTTACATGCAAAATCAGCTATTACGTGATGCGGATGTAATGAGTATGGCACATGGATTGGAGATCCGTGTTCCGTTTTTAGACAAAGAGTTGATTAGCCTGGCAATGAGCATTCATTCAGATGTTAAGTATGCCGGCGAAAGAAACAAACAATTATTGATAGATACTTTCAACGATATTCTTCCCAAAGCCATCTGGGATAGACCTAAAATGGGCTTCTCTTTCCCTTTCAGGAACTGGATGCTAAACAATGCTTACGTAAAAGAAAAAGTATTGAGTAATGGAAAAACAGGAGAAGCAAACTACCGTCAATTTGCAGCCAATAAAATGCATTGGTCGCAATTAATGGCATTATTACATACCAGCAATAACTAAAATGCTTTATTAAGCACAGCAATAGTTAACCGGCTGATGCAGATCAACCGATCCAGGTCATCATAGATTTTTACATCCCATACATGCGTGCTGGAACCCAAATGCAAAGGCTTTGCAATTCCCGTAACATGCCCGTCCCTGGCACTGCGGATATGATTGGCATTTATCTCCAAACCCACACAACTGAAGCGTTTGGGATCTACCACCAGCATAGAAGCTACGCTGCCAACAGTTTCGGCCAATGTACAGCTGGCGCCACCATGCAATAAGCCATAAGCTTGTTTTGTACGGTGATCGACCGGCATTTTTATTTTAATAAAATCATCTCCTATTTCCTGCCATTCCATTCCCAATTGTTCACTCATGGTGCCGGGAATAAAAGGATTGATATCTTCTTTTTTGATTGATTTGTTAAACCAGATAGCTGCCATATTGATATTTGAATTATGAATTTTTAATAGAGTTTTTCACCACATCGGGTAAAAACTGCGATGCATCTCCACCATAACGTATAACATCACGTACAAGCGTAGACGCAACAGAAGTATATTGAGGAAGGCAGGTTAAAAAAATGGTTTCTATATGTTGTTCAAGGCTGCGATTCATATCGGCAATGGCTTTCTCATATTCAAAATCATTTACGTAACGTATGCCCCGCAAAATAAAATTAGCTCCTACTTTTCTACAGCATTCAACCGTTAAACCATCATATACCAATGCATCTATTTTTGGTTCGTTCTTATAAATTTCTTTCAGCCAGTCCAACCGTTTTTCTTCTGAGAACATCGGTTGCTTAACACTGTTTCGCCCAATACCGATGATTAATTTATCAAATAACGGAAGCGCTCTGCCTATTATATCGGTATGCCCCAGGGTAATGGGGTCAAATGTTCCGGGAAATAAGCAGATCCGTTGCATATAAACTATTGATGAGTGAGATTATTGATACCGAAATTAAGGATTCAAACTTAATTTTGTTTATGAATTATTACCTGACAATAAATATAATGCAGCCATTCTTACGGCAACCCCGTTCTCTACCTGTTGTAAAATAATAGATTCATTACCATCTGCCACATCACTATCAATTTCCACTCCGCGGTTAATTGGACCGGGATGCATGATCACAATATCTTTGCTGATCGCATCCAGTAATTTTCTACTTACACCATAGGCTAAGTTATATTCACGCAGAGAAGAGAATAATACCTGGTTCTGTCGTTCCAATTGAATACGCAATACATTCGCCACATCGCACCATTGCAAAGCATTTTTTAAATTATATTCAACCTTTACGCCCAATGCTTCTTTGATATATTTTGGAATTAATGTTGGAGGGCCGGCTACCATTACTTCTGCTCCCATTTTCTTTAACAAGTAAATATTACTCAATGCCACACGGGAATGCATAATATCTCCGATCAACACTACTTTCTTCCCTTCCAATGTTCCTAATTTTTCCTGTATAGAAAATGCATCTAATAAAGCCTGAGTAGGATGTTCGTTAATTCCATCCCCTGCGTTAATAATAGCAGCGGGAATATGATTGGCAAGAAAGTGAGGTGCCCCGCTGGCACTATGTCGCATTACTACCATATCCACTTTCATGCTAAGGATATTGTTTACTGTATCCAATAAAGTTTCTCCTTTTGATACAGATGAGCCGGAAGCCGCAAAGTTGATCGTATCCGCACTCAAGCGTTTTTCTGCTAATTCAAACGAGATACGTGTGCGGGTAGAATTTTCATAAAACAGATTCACAATCGTAACATCACGTAGCGATGGAACCTTTTTTACAGGTCGTTGTAAAACTTCTTTAAACTGAGCAGCGGTAGATAAAATAATTGAAATATCTTCTTTAGTGAGGTCTTTAATGCCGAGAAGATGTTTGGTAGATAGTTGCATTAAAGGGCGAAGTTAAACGATAAATTGAAAATTTCAAATTGCGATTGAAGAATGTCTCACAGAGCCACAGAGAACACGGAGCCTTCTCTTTGCGAATTGAGTATTCTTTATAAGAGATATTAATACAGCACAACTTGCTCCTTATCCCATTCCACCTTTACTTTTTGGGAAACAACAGAGTCAATTGCCTTACCGCAATAATCAGGTTGAATGGGCAATTCACGATTGAAACGCCTGTCGACCAATACACATAATTCTACTTTTTTTGCCCTGCCCAGATCTAGTAAAGCATCTAAAGCCGCACGAATGGTACGACCTGTATACAAAACATCATCAATAAGAATAACTGTTTTATTTTCTACGGAGAAATCAATAGTGGTTTTGTTGGCAATGCGTAATTCATTGCGGATATCATCCCTATAAAAAGTTATGTCCAACAAACCGTAATTCACTTTTTCGTTTGGACATAACTCTTTTATGCATTCTATCATTTTATTGCTTACATGAATGCCTCTTGGCTGTAAGCCAACAAAAACAATATCATTTAAGTTTAAATGATTTTCGAGCAGCTGATGCGCCAGGCGCAATATGGTAAGATGGAGCTGTTGTTTGTCTAAAATAGTAACCAATGGAATAATTTATGAAACGAATTTATTGCATAAAATGTAATAAATCGCAAATCAACTATCATCTTATTTAGCAGCCTTTTTAGGAGCCGCTTTTTTAGCAGGAGCTTTGGTTGCTTTTTCTTTTGAAGCTTTTACTGCCGCAGGTTTTGCAGCTGCTTTAGGCTTAGCTGCTTTTTTTTCTTCAGCAGGAATTGTTATAACACAGTTTTGAACATTATAATCGTATACGAAAAAGTCGGCATTTTCATCATTCTCCCAACGTCCATCTTCCAATAAATAACGATAATGATATGTTTCGCCGGGTTGTAAACTTACTACTGCTTTTAATGAACCATCTTTTTGTTTTTTAAGAGCAGTGCCTTGTGCAGGATCCCAATTATTAAAATCGCCTAATAATACGCCGGTTTTTGCAGCACCAACCGTTTCCGCAGAAAGAGTAAAAGTTACTTTTGTTGCCATATTCTACAAATATTTAGGGGTTATCTTTTTTCTTAATACAATTATGGCGCAAAAGTAACCTTAAATTGCTTTACAGGTTTTAAACAATTGTGAATTATCAATCTTTATTCTTCAGATTGCATGAAGGGATAACGATAATCGGTAGGAGAATTGAATATTTCCTTTACCGTTCTGGCGCTCAGCCAACGATATAAGTTTAAAATACTACCAGCCTTGTCATTAGTGCCACTTGCTCTTGCGCCACCAAATGGTTGCTGACCAACTACTGCTCCAGTCGGCTTATCATTAATATAAAAATTACCTGCGCTGTTACGCAGCTTATTGGTTGCCAGTTCAACGGCATACCTATCTTTAGCAATGATAGCGCCTGTTAATGCATATTGAGAAGTACTGTCTACTAACTTCAATGTATCTTCAAATTTGTTTTCATCATAAACATACATGGTCAATACCGGACCAAATAACTCATCGCACATGGTTATATAATACGGATCGGTAGTTTCAATTACAGTCGGCTCAATGAAATAACCATTTGTTTTATCGCACTTACCTCCTACTATTACTTTTGCTTTCGAATCTTTTTTACGGGCTCCTTTAATGTAGCTTTCAATTTTATTAAAGCTTGCTTCTGTAATTACAGCACCCATAAAATTGCTGAAGTCTTCTATGGTGCCAATGGTAATAGTTTTTATTTGAGCAACTAATTTCTTTTTTACTTCTGCTGCCAGGTTTGATGGAATGTATGCTCTTGATGCAGCGCTGCATTTTTGTCCCTGGTATTCAAATGCGCCACGAACCAATGCTGTAACCAATACATCTACATCCGCACTTTTATGTGCTAATACAAAGTCCTTACCTCCTGTTTCACCAACAATACGTGGAAAGGTTTTATAATTGCCGATGTTGGTGCCGATCGTTTGCCACATAGTTCTAAAAACGCCTGTGCTTCCTGTAAAATGTAATCCTGCAAAATCAGGGTGGTTAAAACATACCTCTCCTAACACCGGACCATCTGCATAAATTAAATTAATAACGCCATTAGGTAAACCTGCTTCTTTAAATATCTTCATTAATAATTGTGCGCTGTAAACCTGTGGGTACGCCGGTTTCCAAATAACTACATTACCACACATAGCTGCAGACGTTGGAAGATTGCCTGCGATGGCAGTAAAATTAAATGGAGTAACTGCCAATACAAATCCTTCTAAAGGGCGATACTCTACTCTATTATTGATACCCGGAACACTGATCGGTTGTTGCCGATATATTTCACTTACATAATGAACATTGAAACGTAAGAAATCTATCAATTCACAGGTACAATCTATTTCTGCCTGGTGTGCCGTTTTACTTTGCCCCAGCATAGTTGCCGCCATTACCTGGAAGCGATATTTTGTAGAAATTAATTCTGCTATTTTCAAAAAGATGTTTGCACGGTTTTCCCAACTGGTGTTTGCCCATTTATCTTTTGCTTTTAATGCCGCATTGATTGCTTTCTTTACATGATTAGCATCTCCTTCGTTAAAATGCCCTAACAAATGTGCCGTTTCATGCGGTGGACGTATTTCTAACTTTTTATTGGTGTAGATTTCTTCTGCACCAATATACATTGGAACATCTATCTTTTTATTTTTAAATGTTGAGATGGCTTGCTTTAATGCTTCCCGTTCGGGTGAGCCCGGCGCATAGTCCAATTGCTTTTCGTTTGCCGGAAGTGGATAATAGAAATCACCGAAGTTCATAGCTAAAAGTTTAGTTATGTAAGTTACATAATGAAGATAACATTTGGCCGAGGTTGTTTGTTTGGGTTTCACGCAAAGACGCTAAGGAGCAAAGGAGGCAAAGCTTAGTGTCTTATTTTCTTTGTGTCTTTGCGTGAAATTATACGCCTGGATAAAAGAAGATTAAAGGTTTGCCGTACAAGGGAGTGACACAACGATATTGATAAAAGTAATGCCCAAACGCAAATCTAATAAGGTTTATAAATAAAAAAAGAAAACTGGGTATCGGAATAGTGCCCATCGGCAAATTTTGTAACAACTGCAAGACCGGCAGGCGTTTCAGGGCCGCCCTCGTAGCACGTAATAAAATGGGTACTTCCTGTATTGTCCTGGGCTGTTACTGATGAAGTAAAGATTGCATCGTCATAAGATTGTCCGTTTGCGAGGAAAATTTCATAAGCTCCTGTGCCGAATTTAGTTACAGTAAAATTTCCTGTGCCATTTAATATTGTACCATTGGCAGCAATAGTACCGTAAGCATACGGCAATAAATTAGCTGCTCCTGAATTGGCATTCATTAGCTTGCCGCTTTCCATATATATGCCGCCGGAAAAAGTAGCGCCGCCTTCGTTCCAGAATTTCATAATGCGATTGGTAGAAGTAGTACCGCCTCCAACAATATCCAACTCGCCTGGGGTAATAGTACCATAGCCAATTTTGCCAGCATTAACTTCTTTGGTAAGATCGGCACCAAATTCAATGGAGTTTCTTCCGGTTACACGTATGTTGCCATTATAACTTGCATTACCATTTACATCCAATAAATATTGCGGATTGGTTTGATTGATGCCGATATATCCATTATTAAGAATGCTTAGTCTTTCAACAAAATTATTTACAACACCTGTTACAGAGTAACCTGTTAAAAAACCTAAACGTGCAGTTACGTTTGATGTGCCGATGGTACCTATCTGTCCGGATACATAATCAGGTCCCCCAAACAACAATGTTGAACGAACATTCGTATTCATTGCATTGAAGTTGGATAATAATAAAAGATTAGAAGCGGATGCATCCTGAACCGTTAGCTTAACGGGAGGTGTTGTAGTGCCGACACCTACATTTTGTGCTGCTGAGATATTGTATAGGAATAGTAAGGTTATGAAAGAGGCTATAGTAGGTTTCATAAAAATAATGTTTGCTCAAATTTACCAAATTAACAAACAAATCAACTATACATTCTCTTCTTTCTCACTCATTAAATAAGCTTTGATAAATCCATCTATTTCTCCATCCATAACAGGACCAACATTACCTACCTCATAATCGGTACGATGGTCTTTTATCATTTTATAAGGATGGAAAACATAGCTGCGAATTTGACTGCCCCATTCTATCTTTTTCTTCTTGGCATTCTTGGCATCTCTTATTTCATTGCGCTTTTGAAGCTCAATTTCATAAAGACGGCTTTTAAGCATTTTCATCGCCAACTCCCGATTACCTAGCTGGCTTCTATCCTGCTGGCAAACCACTACAATGCCTGTAGGTATATGCGTTAACTGTACTTTTGTTTCTACTTTGTTTACATTTTGCCCGCCTGCACCCCCGCTTCGGGATGTTTCCATTTTTACATCGGCAGGATTTACTTCAATATTGATCGTATCATCTACCAATGGGTAAACATTGATGGATGCAAACGAAGTGTGCCTTCTTGCATTGCTATCAAAAGGACTAATGCGTACTAACCGGTGCACTCCATTTTCGGATTTTAAAAAGCCATAAGCAAACGGACCATCAAACTGGTAAGTACAGGTTTTAATACCGGCACCATCGCCCCATTGCCAGTCCAGCTCGGTTATTGACCATCCTTGTTTCTCAGCATACATGCGGTACATGCGTGCCAGCATCTCTGCCCAATCCTGACTTTCGGTACCACCGGCGCCACTGTTTATTTGTATCACAGCAGGCAATTCATCTTCCGGCTCATTGAGTGTGCTTTTAAATTCAGCTTCCTCAATAGCGTCCAACGCTTTTTTATGTGCTTCTTTTGCTTCTTCCTCAGTGGCTTCTCCTTCTTTCCAGAAATCGAACAGCACGGCAAAATCTTCCACAGCTGTTTCTACAGCGTGATATAAATCTCTCCAGTACTCGTTTACTTTTATTTCTTTTAAGATGGATGTTGCACGGACATTATCATCCCAAAAGCCCGGCGAAAGTGAAAGTTGTTTATCGTTCTCTATTTTAGCTTCTCTGTTAGCGACGTCAAAGAAACCTCCTCAAGACCACCACACGGTCTCTCATATCCTTAATTTGTTCTATTGTCATGCCGCAAAGGTAAGGTAACAAAGGCACTTAAAAACAATGAGATGATAACAATGGCACTTCATTTGTACTTTATTGTAAAACTTATTTTATGACTACAAAAGAAATAGCCAACAGATTGGTAGTGCTTTGCAAAAGCGGTGATTTTGACAAGCCACAAAAAGAATTATTTGCCCAGGATGCTGTGAGCATAGAGCCGCATGCTACTCCTGCTTTTGAAAAAGAAACAAAAGGTTTGAAAGCAATTGAAGAAAAGGGCAAAAAATGGCATGATATGGTAAAAGAATTACACAGTATTGATGTTTCAGATCCTGTAGTTGCAGGAAATTCTTTCGCCTGTAGTATGCATATGGATGTAACCATGCAAAATGGCGAACGCATGGATATGAATGAACTTTGTGTTTATAAGGTGAAAGACGGTAAAATAATAGAGGAAGAATTTTTTATGTAGTAAAAAAAATTCTATTGAAGCTTTAATTCCCCGGGAATCTCTAATTCTCCCGCAGTTATTTTTAATACAGCACCGGTAGAAATAATTTGGGAAATATCGAGGTTACAAAAACCATTAACACCAGGAGATATAATAGCAGGAGCTATAATAATAGTATCAGGAGCAATTAATGTAAGAGGAGGAACCAATCCATTTTTCCAGCAAATAGGATTGCTCCAATCGCCGCTATAAATAAACTGGTATGTTTTGCCTGTCGGCGGTGCAACAGCATCTGTTGCTGCCAACCAAATGGTTGAATTCATTAATAAATTACGATGGTTAGGAGCTACATCAAGTGTGTAACCATTGTATAAACTATTATCATTAGGATCGCCTGTACCATCATCGCAGGGCGAGCTGTCTCCTATTGCTGCAATCTTTCCTTTGCCATATCTTGCGCATGCTACCAGCACTCCCTTATTTCCTTTTGCACCAACAATACTTGTTTTGTATACAATTGCTTTAACGGAAGCGTTGGCTACAGGATCAATCGTCATAGTAGTGCCGTCGCTCCATTTTACTTTTGTAACATTCCCTATTGGTCCATGTAAAATAGAATCGTTAGAAGGTAATGCTGCAACATTGGAAGATGTTTGTGATGTATCCTGCTGGTCGAATAGTATTCCGAAAGGATTGCTATTGCCTGTGCTATTGTTTTGCATCAGGTCGTCCCAAATAACAGGAGAATCATACCCGTCTCCATTTCTGTCAGAATTGGCATGATCCGATATCATGAACAGGCTTCCTCCATTTTTTACAAAATTCAAAATGGCTGTTTTTTCTGCATCTGTAAATAAAACATTGGGCTCACAAACAATGTATACTTTGTAATTAGAAAGATCCTGCGGGTTGGAAGAGTTGCCATACGTAATGGAAGCCGTGTATGGCAATGATTCCACTGTATAGCCTTGCTTTACACAATCAATGCCCCAGGCAGATAAAGCGCCATCCCAATATGTTTCTAACGTAGAGGAAGTAATGGTGGATTGAGACGGTGTAGGAACACGTTGCGCATTTGATTCGGAACAACTAACACATGTATAAGGGCTGGCCGAGCCCCAGTTCATATTATGCAGGTCAGCATCAATAACCCAATCTGCATTGGCTGCAGATTCTCCTTTTGTTGCATCAAAAAGAATTTTTATTTGCGCCGAACTATTAGCCGAAAAAAGGATCGTGCAGATAAATAGTAATAAGATAAAAAACCAATTCCTGGTGGTTAGCTGCTGAAACATTTTGCAATGTTCCTTTATAAAACTACTTAAGTTTTGTGTTTACATTTTTTTAATGGTAAAATAATATTCCTATGGGAATTGCTGAACCATTATTTTTGCGCTCCACAAAACATTACAATGGCATCAACAAAAATTACAGTTAATAATAACGGCTCATTAAAAATCCAGGGCGATTTTGAAATAGTAGATAGAGAAGGAAACGTATATGATCTTGCAGGCAGAGATGTTTTAGGATTATGCCGTTGTGGTCATTCCAAGAACAAGCCTTTTTGCGATGGTTCACATAATGGTAACTTTCAGCACGAAGCAGTAGCATTTGCGCTTCCTCCTAAAAAAGTTTAATGCCGGGTCGGGTCAAACGGAAATTCATCAACACTATCCGCAAAACCATCTCCATCAGAATCGACCTCCCCGCTATCAGTATATAATAACTGGTAATCGATCGGTAAAAATGTATTTAGAATTTCGGTATTGAATTCAGCAGTAGGTGCGGCTGATGTACCTATAGTTATCTGTGCCGATCCTAAACCTGTTTCTGTTGTAATACCAACATTTATTACTGCCGTGAAATTCCCAAACTGAATCAATACGGCTGCACTGCTGGTAACAATACCGGGAGCCCTGGGTAAAGTGCCTTGCTGAGAGCAAATTGTTTGTACAGTTCCGGTACTCTCTAAAAAACTTTGCAATTGGCTTACTTCGGAGCTAACAACTGCTTGTGGTGTGGTATTACCATAATAAGCTATATTAGTATAACGCCAGACTGCTTTATTATCACTTCTTGTTAAATTAACTCCTACAGCACCGGATGTATTATCTGTATTGGGTGTATACCCTGCCGGGTACATGAAAGTTAATAAAGGAACCGTAGGATGTATATAGGTACCCCCATGACTTTTAAGAGTAGGTAATCCTCCGGGAATATCTGTTCGAGGAATACCATTCATCAGATCCCAGTAAATAGCTTCTGTTCCTTTCACATTACTGCATATTTGCGATGTAGCATTATCGGATGCATCTGATTTACTGCAGGAATATAACGACATACTTAAAAACAACAATAGCAACAGATATCCATATTTTGACAAAATTTTCATACGCTTTCTAAAATTAATGCGGCATTGCCAATACCGGCGGTAATGCTGCCGGTACATTATTATGTATAGGTTTAACTGTTTGCAGGTAGGTAAACATAGCATCCAGTTCATCATCGGTTAAATATTTATACCATGGCCATGGCATAGGCGGTAATAAAGAACGACCTGCAGGTGCGCCACTTTTTTTGCCCTCGCGTATAGCCACTTTAAAATTGTCGAGTGTCCAGGCGCCAATGCCGGTAGTTGAATCCGGAGTAAGATTTGCCGCAAAGGAAACACCCCAAGGACCAACCCATGCAGTTTCAGTATTTGTCAATCCCCAGCCTTTGGTTTCTGCTTCTTTTCTGTCAACATCAGGAATGGGCATATGCTCCGGATGGCCCGACAACCATAAGGAGGTATCCATAACCGGTCCCATCGTCGTCATTTTTTTAGGTGTATGACAGTCGTTACATCCCCCAACCTGAACAAGGTGTTCGCCCCATTTTATCTTGGTTTCAAAGCCACCGTAAGTAGGGATTACAGCTGGTGTTACTGTTTCTTTTGTTTCCGGAGTTTTTTCAGAACAGTTGCTTAATACTATTATAATAGCCGTAATACATAATAATGTAAGGAAAGATTTCATACAGACTCGTTTTGGTTTATTGTAATAGAAAACAATATAGAAAATTTATATACCATTACCAAAAAGAAACAAAGTTTTGCCTCGAAATTTCCGCCACCGCCATCGTAATTTCACGAATTATAAAAAAGTCCAAAAAAATCAATAAAAAAAATTCAAGGTTAAATACAATAATAAAATGGTTTTATTATTAAAATAAACAATTGATTATCAATACAAAATATCTTAACCCTTAGTAGTTTCTGAATCGATTACTAGTAGTTATTCTAAACTTTTTTAAAAAAAATACGTACTTCCACATACTAAAAGCTCGTAGTTTTACGTCTTATATATGTCAGGTTTACTGATAACCTCTAAAAAAGAGAAAACTATGAAACTTTTTACTTTAATCATCGCAACTGCAATTATCTCATTAGCGTCTTTTACTGCAACAGCTCAGATTTCTTCTGTTAACAGTTCAGTAAAATTTAATCCTATGGGAATCGCAAACGGTGTAATAAAAGTAAAAATGAATAATCAGCCGACCGGCGTTTATACTTTACAGATTTTAGATGAGAACGGTACTATTTTAGGAGTTAAAACAATCAACCACGAAACTGCAAACAATGTAGAAACAGCGGATTTAGGTAAAACGTTTGCTGGTGGTACTTACCGTTTAGAAGTTATCTATCCTGATAACACAAAAACAGGCGAAACAATTATGTTATTAATGTAATAACAACAAGATATTAATGTTGAGGGCTAAAAGATTATCCTCCGTTTTTCTAAACGGGGGATTCTTTTTTATAGGAATTCACGACCTTTGAGATCTATCAAAACCAAGTCATGAACCCAAAAACATTCAACATCCTTACTGCAGCCATCTTTATTGTTGCTTTCCCTATATGGATCATACGTTATTTTAATTCGGGCGCTCCTATTACGGTTTTCACTTATATTGGTTTAGCGATCATGATTCCGGCTATTATATTACTATTGATTGCTCGTTACCAATTGGCAGATTCTTTTTCTGTTAGTGCAAAAGCAACCAGGTTGGTTACAACAGGTTTATATAAAAGATTCCGTCACCCGATCTATTATGCGGGCATATTAATGATGCTCGGGTTTGGCTTTTTTCTTCAGCAGCGATTGATTTTTTATATCTGCATCTTCATAATTGCACTCCAGATGTACAGAATAAAAAAAGAAGAAAAAGTACTGGAAGATAAGTTTGGCGATGAATACAGGAAGTACAGAGAAAGCACCTGGTTTTAACTTTCACCTTTCCAAAACATATTTCTTTCTAAAACGGCTTGTTTTTCGCTAATATTTAGCGAATTTTGCAGTCCGTTAAATATAAGAGCGCATGCCAACAACATTATTCGACAAAGTTTGGGACTCACACGTAGTTAGAAAAATTGAAGATGGTCCCGATGTATTATTTATTGACAGACATTTTATCCACGAAGTAACCAGCCCGGTTGCTTTCTTAGGCTTACAAACAAGAGGTATTGGTGTAATGTTTCCAGAAAAAACATTCGCTACCGCCGATCATAACACCCCTACTATTAACCAGCATTTACCGGTAGCCGATCCGCTTTCTGCCAACCAGTTGAAAGCATTGGAAACCAATGCCGCTAAATATGGTATCTCACATTGGGGTTTAGGTAATCCAAAGAATGGAATTGTACACGTAGTTGGGCCTGAAAATGGTATCACTTTACCCGGCATGACCATTGTTTGTGGAGATTCTCACACTTCTACCCACGGTGCTTTTGGGGCTATCGCCTTCGGTATCGGAACTTCGGAAGTGGAAATGGTACTTTCTTCACAATGTATCATGCAGCCAAAGCCTAAAAGATTACGCATCACTATCAATGGTAAATTGGGCAAAGGTGTTTTACCAAAAGATGTTCCTTTATATATATTATCACAGATCAGTGCAAGTGGTGCAACTGGTTACTTTATAGAATTTGCAGGAGAAGTTTTCGAGAGCATGACCATGGAAGGTAGAATGACAGTATGTAATCTTTCCATTGAAATGGGTGCCCGTGGTGGTATGATCGCTCCTGATGAAACAACTTTTGCTTACTTAAAAGGAAGAGAAAAAGCCCCTAAAGGTGAAGCATGGGAGAAAGCCATTTCTTACTGGAAAACATTAAAAACAGATGCTGACGCGAAATTCGATTTAGAATTAAGCTACAACGCTGCCGATATTGAACCACAAATCACTTACGGAACTAACCCCGGTTTAGGAACTGGTATTACACACAACATTCCTGCAGCAACAGATGTAAAAGATGGTGCCGCTTCTTATAAAAAATCGTTGGAGTACATGGGCTTTCATGAGAATGAGCCCATCATTGGTAAAAAAGTGGATTATGTTTTCTTAGGAAGCTGTACCAATGGTCGCATTGAAGATTTCCGAGCGTTTGCTTCTATTGTAAAAGGAAGACATAAAGCCGACAACATCACTGCATGGTTGGTTCCTGGCTCTCATATCGTAGAATCCCAAATTAAAGAAGAAGGTATTTTAGATATATTAAATCAAGCCGGTTTTGAATTACGCCAGCCCGGTTGCTCTGCTTGTTTGGCAATGAACGATGATAAAGTTCCTGCAGGTAAATATGCAGTAAGCACCAGCAACAGAAACTTTGAAGGTCGCCAGGGACCTAACAGTCGTACCTTATTAGCTAGCCCTTTTGTGGCTGCTGCGGCTGCTGTTACAGGCGTGGTTACAGATCCAAGAGAATTGTTGTAAGAAAAGCAACATTCAACAGAAGAAATTATTAATTGCTAATTATAAATTATTAATTACAAAAATGGCTTACGATAAATTTACCGTTTTAAAAAGCACCGCAGTTCCTTTACCAATCGAGAATGTGGATACTGACCAGATCATCCCTGCACGTTTTTTAAAAGCTACTGAACGTAAAGGTTTTGGTGATAATCTTTTCCGCGACTGGCGTTACAACGGCGACGATACTCCTAAAAAAGATTTCGTTCTGAACAATCCTATTTACTCGGGTAAAATTTTAGTAGGCGGTAAAAACTTTGGCAGCGGTAGCAGTCGTGAGCACGCAGCATGGGCTATTTATGATTATGGATTCCGTTGTGTAGTGTCAAGCTTTTTTGCAGACATCTTCAAAAACAATTCTTTAAACATAGGCATCTTACCCGTAACCGTTAGTCCTGAGTTTTTAGACAAAATATTTAAAGCAATAGAAGCTGATCCTAAAGCTGAACTGGAAGTAAATCTTCCGGAACAAACCGTTACTATTGTTGGCAGCGGTGAACAAGAATCATTTACCATCAACGGTTATAAAAAACATAACCTTACAAATGGCTTTGATGATATTGATTACTTACAGGCAATGAAGGACGAAATAAAAACATTTGCGCTTCAACGTGAGTTTTAATTAACTCCCAACTAATACTACTGTTGACTAACTCTCTTCGTCATATAGAAATAATGGACACCACTCTGCGTGATGGCGAACAAACCAGCGGTGTTTCTTTTTCTGCATCTGAAAAACTAACCATTGCACAATTGCTGTTAACCGAAGTAAAGGTTGATAGAATTGAAATTGCCTCCGCCCGTGTTTCTGAAGGTGAATTCCAGGCGGTAAAGAAAATTACTGAGTGGGCATCTGCCAATAACTTTATAGATAAGATTGAAGTATTAACGTTTGTGGATGGCGAAACATCCGTAAACTGGATGTTAGAAGCCGGAGCCAAAGTAATGAATCTGCTTACGAAAGGTTCATTAAATCATCTCACTCATCAGCTTAAAAAAACACCGGAACAACATTTTAAAGAGATAGCCGATGTAATTGCATTAGCGCAAAAAAACGGCATCGATGTAAATGTATATCTCGAAGACTGGAGCAATGGAATGCGTCATTCAAAAGAATATGTTTTCCAATACCTGGATTTTATCGTAACTCAACCAATCAAAAGAGTTTTATTACCCGATACATTAGGTGTTTTAATTCCATCAGAAACATACGAGTATATTGCTGAAATAGTAAAGCGTTATCCCAATACGCACTTCGATTTTCACGGGCATAATGATTATGATCTTAGCATTGCCAACGTAATGGAAGCCATTAAAGCCGGTGCAAAGGGCTTACATCTTACCATTAACGGCATGGGCGAGCGTGCAGGAAATGCACCACTAGCAAGTGCCGTAGCGGTATTGAATGATTATGTAAAAGAGGTTAAGACCAATGTGGTAGAGAAATCTTTATATACCGTAAGTAAACTGGTAGAAAACTTTTCAGGTTTTCGTATACCGGCAAACAAACCGATTGTTGGCGAAAACGTATTTACTCAGACAGCAGGCATTCACGCCGACGGCGATAAAAAGAATAATCTTTATTATAACGATCTGATGCCCGAACGTTTTGGTCGTCAACGTAAATATGCATTGGGCAAAACAAGCGGCAAGGCAAACATCGAAAATAACTTACAGCAACTCGGCATTCAGTTATCGGATGCTGATCTGAAGAAAGTAACGCAACGCATTATTGAATTAGGCGATAAGAAAGAAACGGTTACACAATCTGATCTACCTTATATTCTTTCCGATGTATTAGATAGTAATACGATTGAAGAAAAAGTACAGGTGGTAAATTATGTGTTGACACATGCCAAGAACTTAAAGCCATCAGTAACCTTGCACATCAATATCGATGGTGAAGTATTTGAAGAACATGCACAAGGCGATGGACAATACGATGCATTCATGAATGCATTGAAGAATATTTACAAACAAAAGAAACTAGTATTACCTGTACTAACGGATTATGCTGTACGTATTCCTCCCGGTGGTAAGTCAGATGCATTGTGCGAAACGATCATCACATGGTCTTACAATAATAAAGAATTTAAAACTCGTGGGTTGGACAGCGATCAAACAGTATCAGCTATTAAAGCCACACAAAAAATGTTGAATTTGATATAAGGCAACGAGGCAAAAAGGCATTGAGGCAACCAGCGATTGAGCTTATAAGTCTTTTTAGAAAATTAAACTTATGAGTACAATTAACAGTTATCGAGATTTATTAGTTTGGCAAAAATCGATGGTATTGGTTACAGAAATTTATACAACTACCAATGGTTTTCCTGCCACTGAAGTTTATAGTTTAACAAGCCAATTGCGTCGCTGCTCTGTTTCAATCCCAAGCAATATTGCAGAAGGATATGGAAGAAATTCAACAGGAGATTATAAACGGTTTTTACAAATTGCAGTTGGTTCGTTATTTGAATTGCAAACACAAATAGAAATTGCGTACAACCTGAAATATACTACCGAAACCCTCTTTAAACAACTGCTTGCAAAAGCCAATGAATTAGAACTAATGTTATTATCGCTAATAAGAAAAATAAAATAACCATTAAACATAGGCTAAGCCTTGTTGCCTTAGTGTCTCAATGCCTTGCCTTTACTAAAAGAAATGAAAAAAAATATACTCATCGTTCCTGGAGATGGCATAGGTCAGGAAGTAACAGCAGTAGGGAAAAAAGTATTAGACAAAATTGCTGCTAAATTTAATCATCAATTTAATTATGATGAAGCATTGATCGGGCATGTTGCTATTGAAGCAACGGGCAATCCCCTACCCGATGAATCGTTAGAGAAAATGAAAAAATCGGATGCAGTATTGTTTGGCGCTGTTGGACATCCGAAATATGATAACGATCCATCTGCTAAAGTGCGTCCTGAACAAGGCTTATTAAAAATGCGTAAAGAGTTGGGCTTGTATGCCAACCTTCGTCCTATAAAATTATTCGATGAATTATTAAGCGCTTCCAGCATTAAACCGGAGATATTAAAAGGCGCTGACATTTTATTCTTTCGTGAGCTGACAGGTGATGTTTATTTTGGTAAGAGAGAAAGAATTGACGGTGGCAACACTGCTTACGACACTATGATCTACAGCAAATTTGAAGTAGAACGTATCGCACGCAGGGCTTTTGATGCAGCGATGACAAGAGGTAAAAAATTAATGAGCGTTGATAAAGCGAATGTTTTAGAAAGCAGCCGTTTGTGGAGAGAAACTATTTTGGAAGTTGCCAAGGATTATCCTGAAGTAGAATTAGAGCACCAGTTTGTGGATGCTGCTGCTATGATCTTAATTAAAGATCCGAAACGTTTTGATGTAGTGGTTACAGGTAATTTATTTGGTGACATATTAACCGATGAAGCTTCGCAGATCGCAGGTTCAATGGGCATGTTGGCTTCTGCTTCTATTGGTGATGGTACGGGTGTTTACGAGCCTATCCATGGTTCAGCACATGATATTACCGGTAAAGGTGTTGCCAATCCGTTGGCTTCTATTCTTTCTGCTGCTTTGTTATTAGATATTTCTTTTGGATTGAAAGAAGAATCCAATGCGGTTATCAATGCTGTTGATGCAGTATTGAAAGCTGGTTTCAGAACAAGAGATATTGCAGATGCAACTACTCCTGCTGATAAGATCTTAGGTACTACTGCTATGGGAGAAGAAGTGTTGAGTCGCTTATAAGAAAAAATACAAATCATACAAAGCGTAACAATTAATTGTTACGCTTTTTTTATTGCATAGTTTTCTATGTCCTAAAAAGTATATTGCCACCTTTAAATTTTTATGCAAAAAAAATATGTAAAGGTTGCGGCTATATTAATTGCTTCGCTTTTTAATGTAAAAGCTTTTTCACAATCAGTAAGCATTAATACTAATGGAGTTGCGGCAGACAGCACTGCTATGCTTGACGTTAGCAGTACTAAAAAAGGATTACTTATTCCTCGAATGATGGCACAACAAAAAACAGCCATTGTTAATCCTGCAACAGGATTATTGGTTTACCAAACTGATGGCGACACCGGTTTTTATTATTACAATGGAACAGGCTGGTTCCTATTAATTACTTCTGCCGTAAACACAGACAAACAGAATACACTTATCTACACTACAAAAGGTTTCTAAAATAAAACATCATGAAAAGAATATTTTCCACCTGCTTACTACTGGCTGCCTGCTACATTACAAAGGCCCAAAACAACTTACAATTTAACCGTGTGGTAATAGTAAAGGCAGATTCTATATCCAATTGTTCTAACGGCTGCCCTGATACAATTTTACTAAGAACATTTACAGTGTCGCAAGGCAAAGTGCTTAAAATTGAAAGCATCAACTTTATTCCCGGCAATTATTATACTTTATTCCTGGATAATACTCCTTTCGCTAAAACAACAAGTGGACTTACCAACAGTTTTCCAATTTGGCTGCCATCAGGTACTTATTCTATTTATTTTGGCACTTACTCACCTACATCATCTGCTACCGGGCAATATGCTTATTTATTATCCGGTATAGAGTTTAATGTTGTGCAGTAAAGTCAGGCTTTCTTCGTCTTCAATCTTACAAACAAAACCAACCCGCCAACCATCAGCAATGCAGCAATAGCAAAAACAGCACTGTGACTATACGTGTAAATAGCAGCCGCACCCAGCGGAACAATTACATGATACAAAGCCTGCAAGCTTTGATTAGCTCCCTGCAACAAACCCTGCTTACTTTCATCTACAGATAAAGACAATCTTGCGTTATAAGAAGGGTCAAACAAGCCCTCGCCCAATACAATACAAGCAACTGCAGCAATAATAAAAACCATCGATGGTATATAAGCGCTGATAAATATAAGTGCCAATCCCGCAACCAATCCGCATAAACCAATAATACCAACTGTTCTATCACTCCATCTCTTCAGCATCTGAGGTAACAGAATTACACGGGAAAGAATATCGCAAATACCAACCAGTACAAACATACCGCCTATGAATTTTGGTCCCCAGTTAAATACATCTTTCAAAAAAATAGTAGCATTGAATTGCCATATATTAAGTCCTACGTAAAAGAAAGCGCCCATGATTAGTAAGCTCCTGGCATCTTTTAATGAAAACACTTCTTTAAAATGAGAAAAGGTATTAAAGCTTTGCAACGTAAGATGTGTGGTACGTTTTTCAGCCGGCAGCGATTCGGGTAAAAGCAACCAAAAACAAAGCATGGAGAACAAGGTAATTCCCGCTGTGATAAAGAATGGTAAAGTAATAGAAGCAGAACCAAACAAACCTCCTATTGCCGGACCGATCATAAACCCAAGCCCAATGGCACCGCCGATATATCCAAACCATTTGCCTCTTTCATCCGGTTCAGTACTATCGGTAATATAGGCAAAAAGCGCACTTTGATTTCCTGCGGTCAATCCATCAATTATTCTTCCAAGGAAAAGTACCCACAGCGCTCCTCCTACCCCCAACAATACATACCCTATAACAGAACCAAAAAGACTAATTAATAAAACCGGCTTGCGTCCATAGCGATCGCTCAACGCCCCAAAGATGGGTGCCGCAAAAAACGTGCAAACGGCAAACACCGAAACCAATGCGCTCATCACTACTGCAACTTGGGTTGCAGGAACATATTTTTCTAACAGGAATGGAAAGAGTGGAAAGACGATCGTCATTCCGATGGCGTTGAGTACGGTAATTCCTATAATGATCCAGAGATTTCTTTTCTTGTGTTGCGAATTCATTTGTTTGTTTATGGGGCGTTCCTTTTAAAGACGATTGTAAAGTAAAATTATTTTATCTTCCATACATTATCTGCTTTAATATATTTTTAGATGCATCTCAGCAACGGTACAATATTGATCAGCACCATTTCTTTAAATAATACGTTTTTTGAAAGATCCATTGTATTTATAGTGGAATACAATGAAAAAGGTGCATTGGGATTTGTTATAAACAAACCGTTTCCCAGAAAATTGAATGAACTGACAGAATTTAAACAAAGCAAAGCATTGCCATTATACGAAGGAGGACCGGTTGAAAACGATAAGCTTTTTTTTATTCATCAGCGTGCAGATCTGATAAGCAATGGAGTTGCCGTGATAGACACCATCTTTTGGGGTGGCGATTTTAAACAAGCGATCACAAATATTAATAACGATGTTTTTAGAACAAACGATAGCAAACTATTCATTGGCTATTGCGGTTGGGATCAAAATGAACTGGAACAAGAAATAGAGGAAGGCAGCTGGCAATTATGCAATATCGATCCACAAATTGTTTTTAAGACAAATGTTGAAATGCTTTGGGAAGAAATACACCACGATATAAAAAATAAATTATAGATATTCTTATATATTTGAAGACTTGCAATTAATTAATAATTTTTAAAAACTACACTATGGGATTTTTTGATGCAATGAAGTTTCCTGTTTATACATTAAAGTATGAAGGCGGTTTACCGGGTTTTAAGCCAGCGCCGGGTTCTATTCAATTTAAGAACGACCAGGCAGAACTTAAGATCATGGTAGGCTTTTCGAGAAAAACGATCTTATTAAATCCAGATGATATAGTAGAAGTTGGATTAGACCAGGAAACGTATCGCTCTGCCGGTAAAGCTGCTGCAGGTGCCATTGTAGGTGGTATCCTTACAGGCGGTATAGGCTTGCTTGCGGGTGCAGCCTTAGGCGGCAAGCGTAGAAAAGAAAATCATCTTCATCTTGTGGTTAATTATAATGGGCAGGAATGTGAAGTGCTGATTGAACCGAGCAAAGACATTCCAACTATCTATACAGAATTTAAAACAATGGTTTCCAAACAAACCCAAAAGCCTGTATTGGAAAAACCAACAGAAGATACTGCTGAAAAGCAATCGGACGTGACAGTAGAAATAGAAAAGCTATATAGTCTTTTGCAAAAAGGAATTCTTACACAGGATGAATTTGATACGAAGAAGAAAATGTTGTTAGGAATCTAATTATAAAAACAAAAGCGCAGGATATGTCCTGCGCTTTTTCAATAGCTTACTATTAATAATAAAATTCTTCTGCTACTATCTTTCCATTGTTCACTTCATAACGTGCCAGCTCTACCATATTCATTCTGCCCATTCCTTTCATTGTTACGTCCATACCCATTTCCATAAAAATGTATTTGCCAAATACTGTTGGCTCTTTGGTATAACCGCCATGCATAGCTTCTACCATCTCATTAAACTGTTTGGCTTTTGCCGCAAGCCCTTCCATTCCTTTTACAGTTATCCTCTCTCCTGTTGGTGTACTTTCCGTACTGGTAATTTCAGGAGCATATAATTCCTGTTGCGCTTCTTTAAACTGACCTTGCTGGCACAACTCGTATAAACGATTGGCTACTTCTTGTGTTGACATTTTTTTAGATTTAAATTGATGAATTGATGTATTAAAATTAAGCCGTTATTGTTATGAAGACAATCCTCTATTATTATCTTTTCATCATAATAACATAAAAGGCTCGTAGTTACGAGCCTTTTATTGCTGCACTTCTATAAGTTAATTCTTTAAGCTTGCCATATCAATTACAAAACGATAACGCACATCGCTTTTCAGCATGCGTTCATACGCCTGGTTAATGTCCTGCATTTTGATCATTTCAATTTCAGAAACAATACCTTTCTCACCACAGAAATCCAATAGCTCTTGTGTTTCGGCAATACCACCAATTACAGATCCTGCTACTGATTTTCTACCCATGATCATCGGTACAGTATTTAAGATAGGTTCCAAACCGCCTAAATACCCTACCAATACCAAAGTACCGCTGATATTTAATGTAGTAACATAAGGATTTACATCATGCACATAAGGAACCGTATCAATGATCACATCAAACTTTCCTTTTACTGATTTCATTTGCGCATCATCGGTAGAGATAACAACCGCATCTGCACCCAATCCTTTAGCATCATCTGTTTTACCCGGTGTTCTGGAAAACAAAGTAACTTCTGCTCCCAATCCTTTTGCCAATTTAATAGCCATATGCCCTAAACCACCCAAGCCAACTACGGCTACTTTAGAATTAGGTCCTACATTCCAATGTTTTAAAGGCGACCAGGTAGTAATACCTGCACATAATAAAGGGGCAACTGCAGCCAGGTTTAAATTTGCGGGAACTTTTAAAACAAAATGTTCATCTACCACTACTTTTTCAGAATAACCACCAAATGTGTGACCACCTGAATGTTTGTCTTTACCATTATAGGTTCCGGTAAATCCGTTCAGACAATATTGTTCAAGGTCTTGCTTACAGCTGTTACAGGTGCGACAGCTATCTACCAGACAACCTACTGCTGCAAGATCGCCGGCTTTAAACTTAGTTACTTCGCTTCCCACTTTGGTTACACGGCCAACAATTTCATGTCCCGGCACTGCAGGATAAATACTTCCACCCCAGTCATTTCTTGCTGTATGCAAATCGGAGTGACAAACACCGCAATACAGAATTTCAATTTCAACATCTTTGGCAGTTGTTTCCCGACGTTCGATATTCATTTGTTTTAGATCAGCTGTTTTACTTTCTGCTCCAAAGGCTTTTACTGAAAATGTGCTCATTTATTTTTTATTTTTTTTTAGATGATAGGTTCACAAACAGTTCTGTTTAAAATAGGTTCGCTATAATTATTAAGATTATATTATTACAGTGTGAGGTATAAAAAACCGAAGGTCCCGGTAGAAACCGGGACCTTGTTTACGAACCAATTGGTTCTGTAACCCCCAAAGAAAACATCTTGATTATCCAAGCACAAGAGTTTAAGTTATTGAGGGCTAATCCTTAAACGTAAATTGTGCTTTAATATTTTATTTACAGCTGTATAATTTTGCTTACTTCTTCATTACCATCGGCTGCTACATATTTTATTCGGTAATAAAGTGTGTTAATGCTGCCGCTTTTTATTTCATATTTATAATTATCTCCTGCCGGTCTTGCATTGTGCCCCAAAACAAAAGCCACTGTTTTAAAATATTCGCCATCATCGCTACACTGCACTTTAAAATAGTTGGTGGGCATTTCTCCATCTGTTGACCAATTGATGTATACTTTATCGTTAACTGCATCTGCGGTAATATTGGTAATGTTTGTCATGTTGTTTTTGTTTTGAGCGTTACCGTGAAAGCCGAGTAGCATTAATAATCCTATTAAAATTAATTTTAGAGTATTCATTGCGTTTAATTTTTTGTTTTAAAATTGAAACGGTCTGCAATGAATAGTGGACTTAGTTGGTTTTGGAAGATATTGCTTTGAAAAAAAGAAGCTGCCGTTTGTTTGGTGTGCGGCAGCTTCCGCTTGGTAATGGTTAGTTCTTTACTACTTTTTGAGTGCTTACTACCACACCGTTAACCATTAACTGGGCTGCATAAATGCCTTTAGGTAAACCCCCGAGACTCAATACCTGTACATTATTGAAGCCCTTACTTATGATGGATTGTTTGAACGCTACTGTTGAACCTGACATGCTGATCAGGCGAATGGTTGCAGTACCTTTTTCTTCTGCACTGAACTGAACTTTCAATTGTTCTGCAAAAGGATTTGGAGAAACCTGCATTACAATATTGCTGCTTGAGTTTGATCTGATAGCTATTACTTTGCTGTAAGCTATTTTACCGTCAACATCTACTTGTTTAATTCTGTAGTAAACAACATCTGCATTTGCCGCTGAGTTATCAGTAAACTCATAGCTTTTTCTGCCATTGCTTTCACTCATACCATCCAACACTAGACCTACTGATTTAAAATTGTTGTTATCTAAAGATTGTTCTACTTCAAAATGACTGTTATTGATCTCTTTATCTGTGCTCCAGTCTAATACTACACCGTTGTTTGTTTTAACTCCTGTAAAAGAAACATAATTAACAGGCAATACTACATTCACCACGTTGGTCATTTCTTGGTCGTTACCAATTTTTTGGAAGAAGATACAAGCATATCTGTCAGTTGAAGGGCTTTTACCTACCACTGTTGCACCTGTTGCTACGGTAACTGTATTTACATTATTATAATTGAAGTTTACATTCGTTATCCATGCTGATGTATCAATATCTGCCTGGTTATCTACAGAGCCTAACGCCTTAACACCATCACCTTCGTTCGTAGCAGTTAAATTGCTTGGAATATGAAGACTGTAATTAGTAGTACCGTATCCTTTCACAAATTCTTTAATGCTTTTACCATCACCATCAATATCGATAGCCGATAAAGTGAAGCAAGAAAATGAATAAGCTGAAGAGTCGTTTGCTTTGATAAAGCTGATAGTCCATTTAATATAAGAAGTATTACCGTTTGTGCTTGGACCATTTACTTCAGGTTGCCAAGCATCTCCGTAACCTACGCTGGTGTTATCAATATTTGATAAGGTAGCTCCGCCAACAATATCAACAATTTTTACATAAGCATCGATGCCTGTAGTTACATTAGAAAATTTGTAAATAGCATTTACGCTGCCGGCAGTACCACTTTTTAAAACAGGGTTTTTAAACTTTAAAGATGGAGCTGAACACTGAGCGTTAGCATTAACAAAAAGAAAAGTAAAGATGGAGAAAGCTAAAATAGCTTTTGATACGAATGTAGAATTAGTTTTCATTTTCTTGAGGTTTACGGGTTACGAGAAAAACTGCTTAGTAATTTTACCGCCTTTTTTCTTTTTTACGAGACCGGAGCGACAAGGGTAAGTGTTGTTCCGATTCCTGATGCAAACATAATACGGGTTTTCCGAAATTGCAATATACCTCACCGTAAAAATACTGCGTAATGAATGCAAATTCAGTAAAATTTGATTTTATTGAAATTTTTAAATCAACTAAAGCCTTTTAAAATCGAAATTATTAAACAAAATGGCATTATTTTTAAAAAAGATTTTTTAGTAAAATTACTATGGAAAGGTAGTTTTTTGACTAAAATGAGGGCTGAGAATAGGAAAACCCCCATCTTTTTGGTTTGAATAATTACGGAAAACTACTTTTTAAGACTAGAAAAATGCGCATCATTGATGATCGGAAAGTGAGTTAATCTCCTATTTTACTATAATTATAGCAGCAAAAAAGAGCTCGCATGTAAAAAAACTTACCTATAAACAGTATTATTCAATACCGTTAGCTCGTGCTAAATAAAGCAGCAACTATAAAAGTAATTTCACCGTGATCGAGATAAATAAACGCTTTTGCCGATTAATAAGCTTACCTTACACGTGGTTAAATAAGCCTGCTTTTTAATTAATGATATACAAAAACACCCAGGTTGATATAGGAGATACTATAACTTGCTCCGATAGATTTCCAAGTAATAATGATTCTACATGGCTAATTATTAGTAAACTGGATAATTCTATTGTAATGTTAACCAAGACAGAAAATGGTATTACCGATAATAGAATGATTGACGTTTCTGAAATTCATACAGTACTTAGCAAAAAAGAAAAATAAGCCAGACAGGTAACAAAAAGTTCTTCCCATAAAAAAGCAGCACCTGTAATGAGTGCTGCTTAATTTTTTCTGTGGAGATTACAGAGGTAAGACGTATAGGTTTTCAGTGAAATATCTTAATGTGGTTTCAGTTTCAATTATTGTACAGCAAAAGTATACCTCAACTGAATTTTATAAAGTAATACGATCCAAATAGTTCGTGTAGTAATACTACTACTCATATTAATAATGCCCGATTTAAAATATACAACTCTCTCTTTATTATCATACCTGCCAAAACAGTAACCGTACAAAGGCTTCAGCAACTCTAAAGAGCTATTGTAGATAAAGGATTCACACTTTACATTTAAACCGTAATGACCTTTTGTTTAGTAGCGCTCCAATTTAAAAACATCAAAACAAGTAATGGAATTAAGATTGATGAGTTATAACCGGCATCTATAATATTCCCTAAAACAAAAATTAAAATGAAAAATTACAAATCAGGCTTGCTATGTTTCTTTGCTGTACTATGTTTTTCAGCTTGCAAAAAAACAACTACTATAGATCCTACAGGTACTGATCCGGGTAGTACAAACCCCGGCAATACGGATCCGGGTACCACAGTAGCTGATAAAATTGCCGGTACTTATTATGGAGATGGTACATTTTTACCCGGTCATATAATGGTAGGTACATCCTTAGGGTGCTTTTTACCTGATAATAGTTGGCGAAACAATTTAAAGACAGGAAAAGCACATGTATATATTACTAAATTGACAAGTAATACAGTTAAAATCGTTTTTTCAGGCGGTCCATTTTCCCAGATCACTTACCCAAGTGTTACAGTGAATGATTATGGCACCGGGGTAATTTTTAACGACGGTTATTATGAATCAGGCTCTCTTACATTTTCGGGAAATGATGCCAATAGCGCTATTTATGGTCATGACTGCGATATCTATTTACCTTATCTATTTGGCGTTTCTACCATTGGTGGAAATGGAACAATTGCATTTGAAACGATCGAACATGTAGATTTTGATGGAACCAAACAATAGGTAAGCAAAAAGCAAAAGATATATAAGTAGAATATTTACTACAAAATATGATCGGGTTGTCTTACTTTTTACACTTATTCTCAGTACTACCTTTAATACATCATAACTAAACTCTGAAGCCACAGAAAAGATATTATAGTGAAAAACCTGTAATCCCTTTTGGTCTTTAATTCGTGGTCTCATTTTCATTTGTTTTTGTTTGAGAGAGAAAAATTAAAATGGCATCCTTAACAGGATGCTGTTTTAATTAAAAAAGGCCTTGGTTTTTACGCCAAAGCCTGTATGAAGGGTACGCTTACTTAACTGTCAGCTCTATTCTTATTTTCGTTTAGTTTTAGATAACCTGCCCCGTATCCGGCTTAAGGTCTCCACTCTTATACCAAGGTAGGCAGCAATGTATTTTAAGGGAATTCTATTATTAAGGTGCGGGTGTGTTTTCTGAAAATAATTGTATTTACTGGTGGCATTGGAAAGACGGGTTATTATAGCCCTTACATCGCTGAAACGCAAATATTCTTCATATAATTTGCGCCCCACTATGTTCATTTCGGGCTGTAATTTGTACAAAAGGTTAAGATCCTTATAAGAAGCGCATACTAATTCAGAGTTTTCAATAGCCTGGATATATTCAGAAACTATTTCATAATTAGATAGCCCTTGAGAACTGGCGATCATACTATTTTCAATAGCTATCCAGGTAATTATCTGTTTTGATCCATCCTTAAAAAAACTTCTAAAAGCTCCTTTTACTATTAAAAAAATGTAGTCATTCTTATCACCCTCTTTTAAAAGAAAAGCCCCTTTTCTTACTTTAAAAGTGAAACAATGCTCATTAATATAACTGAGCGTTTCATTGCTGATCTCGGGGTATATAGATCTGGCAAAATCAGCCAGCGGAGAATGTCCTTTTTTTATATCCATTTGTTGTTTCGTTCCGCCATTTCTAAAAGTTCCTGTTTCAATAAGTGCATTTTCTTTTAGTCCTTTTAGCAAGAAAATTGGTTGCATTATATGGATACTTTTATATTGATTTATATCAATATGTTTATTTTTTAATATAAAAAATGAGGTCTTTTTTTTAACCCAAAAGGTAATTATACTAATTAGCTTAAACCAGCCGTTATGTCATAAAAATACAAAACAATTTAATATTTTCGCTTGATTATATAAATTGAAGATGTAATTTTCATTTTTGAAATCATTAAAACACCAAAATTAATCCCGAAACAAAGATAATGAAACGGAATATTAACACTAAAGGCACTTATACTCTAAGCGACACCTGTTAGAATCCTTTGCAGGCTTGGTTTTAAAGTTAAAAACTGAATTATATTTTATCTTTTTTTGGGGGCTAAATTTAGGGGGTTGTGACTCGGATAGATGTGTGGATTTGGGTTGGGTGCGCTTAGAATTAAGATGAATTTTGTAAGTTAAATTAAAACAATACAAGAACTGACCCAATGTCAGTTAGCATTAGTCTGATGGATATTTTAGTCCCTATCTTTGATGGAATAAAAACTATGTATACTGAGGGTAAGGGGTATTTCCTTTTGGAGTACCCTCTGTTTTCTTTAAAAATCTATAAGAATACCAAACTAAAAAAATAGGAACCACCCATGAACAAAGTATCATCCAATAGGTAATTAATTCGTGTTTGTATTCATCCTTGTCGTTCTTTACCACAAAATGCTGAACTGTAGTGTTTCCTACATTGCCGTTATTGTCTTCTGTTTCCATTTCATATTCACGTACATACCCCTGTTTTATAATTGCTTTGTTTAAGTAAATATCATATTTATCATGCCCTGCTATAAAAAGGAATAAACATAAAGCAGCAATTCCCAATGAAATATTATATACAAGCTTAGCTTGTTGCCCCTGATTTTCCTTAGGTTCTTTTTTGATCAATTCTATAATAAGTAAAAGGACAAATGGAGAAACAGATGCAATAAGAATGGGAACGTACGGTACATTATAAAATACTTTCAATAATACAAATCCTACAATTAGGATAATAATAGCTAATAGGAAAGAATACACAGAGTGTAGCTTTTGCATGGTAATCAAGTTTAAGGTGTATAAAATAAAAACTATCCCATAGGTTTACAGGTTGCATATATGCAAACAAAAATTCAAGCAGGGATTACTAAGGTTGGTAATAAGGGTGGGTTGGGACTACTTTAGTCCATTGGGTAATCAGCTTAAAGAACGGGAAAAGGGAAATTGTTGTGCTGGTAAAAGTTCCTGATACAGCGGTTTGAAAATAAGCGTGGAACTTTGTAGCTACTCCGTAAGGAAGGTACTCGAATACCTTGTAACCAGAATAGCGGATAAGCCCACGCTGTGCAGTGGACGTATCGCTTTCATTCTTCGGCTACATTTGAATTTTCGAGTTTCTCCTTACCGAATTAAGCTAACGCCTAATAATTTTACGGGATAAAAATAATACAATTTTTGAAAATGATGTTAATACCCTTTCTTAATCCTTAGATATTCAGCCATAGACATACATCCTCTATTAAGAACTTCTTTGTTTTTTAGATAAGTGGCGGAGGGTGCCTTTATTAAGGATGTAGACGTGGAAGTTATCGTGTTAAATAAGAAGGAATAAAAAAGCCTGAATAAAATTCAGGCTAATCTTCAGTATCATTATTTTGCGCTTGCAATTCGTTTAGTCGCCTTTCTCGGACTATTCTAAAAGATGAATACACAGCATAGTCATCCTCATATTCAGCAGGAGGAGCTATCCCTAATTCAAAAAATATATGGGAAAAGGTCATTAATTGCAATTCCTCTTCGTAAGGCACGTAACATACATGCCCATTTATTCTATTGTGCCATAATTGTGAAGTTTGTGAATCACATTCTTCATCAGGGGCACAATCACTTTCAATAAGATGATTTATTAAATATCCTCTGGTCATTATACAAGGCTTTGAGTTTCAATTTCAATATTATCTTTCCAAGAATCTAATCTTTTAATATAAGATTCAAGCAGTGATTTCAGTTTGTCCCTTACATCTTCAATACTTCCACCTTGTACTAGCAGCCCCGGCAAGTCATCAAAGAAAGCAGTGATGACACCGTTGTCATTAGCAACCGCCGTAACACTCATTCTTTTTGATAAATTTGTCATGATACTCCTTTATTTTATAGTTTTTTACTTATTCCAAATATATATAACAATTCCCATACCACATAGTTTTAGACAAATTGTTAACTTGAGCTTATGCCATACTACAGAATACTCATATGGACTAAGAGAAGAAAGGCTCCTTATACAGGAATAAGGCTAATAGGAAGCGACAATATCAATGCAGTCTACAATGATACCCACCAGAAGGCAAATGCCAATTACCGGCAAGACTTAATCGACATAGAAGTACAAATGCTCTCTAAGCTTTGCACTGCCGTAAAAGAATTTGAAAAGAAAACTAAGAAAGAATTATAAAGTAAAAAGCCACCTAAGAAAAGATGGCTTTAGTGCCGTTTTTGCTTTGATTACTGCACTTATAATAGATGATACTGCAAAAGTAAAAATCTCAAATAAAAAAGTCAATACTCAATTTTTGCATAATTTTTGGGTAGGGGTTTTATCCTGATGAATAGATGCAGCCTTTTTTATTAACTTTCGTTTTCAAAATAGCAACGCAGTAATGAAACAATTATTTGGATATATAACCCTAAGCTTTATTTTATTCGGGTGCAATTCTATACCTGATAATGATAGTCCTTGTATACTACAAGCCACCGCTGACAGAAGCAGTTTTATATTTAGGAAGGATGGGACTTTTCAGTTTACAAATGGAAGTGGCTTAGGCGTTTCTCAGAACGCAGGGAAATATACAGGGGAGGGTGAAATAATAACTCTTGATAAAATAGGATTTGATAAAGTAATTAAAAGCAGAAGGCTAATGTTTACAAGCGTGCAACCTAATTCTCATTCTAAAGGCAAATATTTAGTACAAGTTGATGAACAAAATAATATAGTAGATAGTATGTTCATTTTTTCTATTTATATAGACGTTAGGGATTCAATAAAATAAACTCACATGTCTAACATGTATACAGTTACCTTAAAAGAAATAATTCTGTGAGAAAATTATTAAAGCCATTAATTTATTGTTCGATTGCACTTACAGTTCAGTACTTATTAACTTTAGTCCACAGTATTCATGTTGTTAGTTTTCTCTTATGGACTTTTACAATAAATCTTCTTATAGGTCTTTGCTTGTTCATATTTAGTCTTAATTCAAAAGAATTAGGAATGGGGCTATTATTGTGCTGTGGTATTGATATTGGATGCGTTCTATTTTATTTTACATATCATTAATTTTTTTCCTCCCCGAGGTGCAACAGAGATATAGTTATTACTGCTAATAGACAACAAGAGGAAGCCCTTTGACATTTATAATAAAAAAGCCCGGCTTACACACCGAGCTTTTGCCAAAATATCTATTCCCTTAAATAAATATCTAACGGATTATATACGCCACAAACAGCTATGAGGTTTTGATAGAATGTTTCAATTTTTTTATAAAAGATTGCATAATCTTTATTTTCCCCGCATAAACAAAATGAAGCTACCGTAGGGCTATTGCATTTTTATAACTTAGTTATTATCTTAGATATGAACAAATACCTTCAGTTAAGGGCGTAAGCCGAAGACCACAGCATTCCTAACGGGATGCTGTTTTTATTTGTTGAAGATCTTACGACCTTCTTCCCTGTTGACTACAAGAGTAAGTATTTGAATAATTAAAGGTTATTTTTAATTTAGTGGTTATCGGATCATCTAAATATAAAAAATAATGAGTTACACATCATTAGGTTTCGTTTCTTATAGTCCAGAACAAAAAAATTTTGAGATGCTTATTGAAAGTCAAGAAAAGAGTTTTAATAAAGTACTACATCAGCAGGAACAAAACTTTAAAAAAACACTGGAGGCGCAAAATAGAAATTTTGATAGAGTTATTTCTTTATTGGAAAAAGAAGCCAACACTTCAACGAGAATATCTTATATAGCCTTAGCTATTGCCACTGCTTCATTGATTGTTGCTATAATCGCCTTATTCTTGAGATGAGTATCTACAATAAAATTTCAAATAAACAACGCAAGTTCTATTCTGTGATACTTCACTAAAAAGCAACATCTATTTTGCACACTTGTTAATATTTTAAAATCCCTTACAAATGCTGAAAATGCTATTATATAGAATAGTAATGTGTAGTTTTGTTTTTCAATAAAATATATGAAGTATATATTTATAGATGAAAGTGGAGATCCTGAGTTTTATGGGACTAGGAAAAAACTATTAGTTGGTACTGATGGGTTTCAACCGTATCTTCTTATAGGGATGATTGAAACTGATAATCGTCGTAGATTGAGAAAGACTGTATTAGAGTTCATTAATAATATAAAAACAGATAAGCTTTATAATTCTATTCCTTCAATAAATAAAAAAAATTGGTATGTTCATGCTCGAAATGATCACCCAGAAATCAGAGCTAAATTTTTTGAATTATTACGAAATTTGGAGGGATATAAAGCTCATATAGTAGTGGCAAAGAAAGAGTTATCTATATTTGAGAATAAACATAATAGCAATCCCACTGAATTTTATTTTGATGTTCTGCATCATTTATTAAATGGTCGATTTGAAACACAGGAATGTCACTATAAGCTTTATTTATCTCAAAGAGATAAAAGTTCTTTGCCAAGATTTCAAGAAGCTGTTATAAAAGCCATGAAATTAAAAAAGACCAATTTCCCTGGCTCACCAGTTAGATGCAACTTAGAAATAGTGCCAAATACCGAAATGCCTGAATTGAGCATTATTGATTATTTAATGTGGGCCGTACAGAGAAAACTATTAAAGAACGAAAGTAGATATTTTGATGCCTTAGAAAATAAATACGAAACTATACTGGATTTGTACGAAGATAAAAAGAAGGGTAGTAGTATATAAAAAGCTAAAAAATCTCAAATCCCCCGTGCCAGTACTGGCAACACCCATCATGGGATGAGATATGATGGAATTGACACCTTTTAGCACTGCAAAGATACACTGTAAAACATTTATTGCAAGTTAAACTAAAATAAAATTAAAATATAATTAAATATATTTTTATTTTATATAAATAAGTTAATGATTATTAAATATAATTATGACTTTTTATAAAGTATAAAAATTTTTTTATTCATACTTTTTTTCGTATTCCAAAATTACTAATATACTTAGCCCAATAAAATTAGCTAAAGTAGTAATAGTAAGTATTCTGATAGATTTTTTTGTATAAAAGTAGGATTATATTAAATAAATATTTGTTTCTTCTTGCTTGTTTTACTTAATCATTTTTATAACAATTACTTTATTTAGCCAGACAACAAATTTGTTTTAATTTGTCTCTTTTAAGGGTATAAAAACTACTTACAATGAGAATATCTATACTGGTACTATTAGGAATACTTGGGATAATTGGTTTTACTTCCTGTACAAAAGATAATCCGCCATCGCCCTATTATATAAAAGCAACTATAGATGGTAAAAATGTGGTTTATAATGGTTATGTGGCAGCAACTCGTTCCAGTACACAATCAATCCAGATTTACGGTCATGAAAATGAATCTACTGTTAGTTCGGATGGGATAGATTTACAATTATCTCATACAGGATATCCTAATTTACCTACAGTGGGGAATATTGATACAGGTATTTTCACAGATACCGCTAATTTAGGAAATGTAAATCCGGCACTAAAAAACTTCTGGAATCCTGATCACGCATTAATATCAGTGATATATGAAGGCAATATGCTCAATAATAAATATGCCTCTACATTAGTACCTTTTATCTGCACTATCACTCATATCGATAATGCAACAGTATCTGGTACATTTTCAGGCGTGGTTACTTTTTCCGGTAGCAATAATTATAAGACAATAACGAACGGTAGCTTTTACGTACCTTTTTAGATACCTTACTTCTTCTTACCTCTCTTTACTGATGAAGAGGGAGGTTTTTCTTACCAATTTAAGAATATCATAAAAAACCAAAAAGCAAGTTTGTCCCCTGGTATTATTTTATGCTTTTTCTCCTTTTCTCTTTGTGCCAATGTTCCTAACATAACCCCTAAATTTACTTTGCCCGTAGTCTTCACCTCTTCTTTAGGCTTATTTTCAGGCTTCTTTTTTTTGGACATATTATTTAGTTAATTGTTTATAATTCAATCTTAAATGCAACTTACTGAACATTAAATTTAACCTCTCTCCTGCGTGTAAATGTCTTGCATTAAAACGGAAGGCAAGTTCGTCACAATAACGCTGCAAATGCTTCTTACTTACGTTATGATAAACCCCAATAATCATCCTTTTTAAGAGCGACCAAAAGTTCTCAATATTATTTGTAGAATAACCTCTCTTGCTTTTATATTGGTAAAGATGGTGGTTTGTTACTTCCCGCTTATACCTATTATTCAGTTTTCTTGCATCAAAATAATTATCTGTAACCCACCTACTGCCCTCCTTGATCGTTTTTTTAATGATTGGCAATATAGAACTCCCAAGTGTATTTTCAATAACTACCGTCTTAACGTTTCCTCCTTTTTCCATCATACCCAATACCGGGACTTTGTCGGGGAAATCTCTTGATACCCTATCCGAATAGTCTACTTTTTTATCTACGTGTCTATTTTTGTTTTTGCCGCCAACGAACGTTTCATCGCTTGAAACTATGCCCTCTAACTGAACGTCATTTTGATTCAACAGCCCTCTTATTCTGTGCAACATAAACCAAGCAGTAGCTTGCCTTATCTTAATCATTTTACCCAGTTTTACAGACGAAATACCGTTATTAACTCCTATCAAGTACATCGCCATGAACCACTTCTTTAAAGGTATTGCACTATGGGCAAACATGGTTCCATGTTTCAAAGAAAAATATACTTTACATTTAGAACATTTCAATCTCGTCTTGCAACGGTATATCTTAGAACAATTACAGTGAGGGCATCTTACCCCGTTATTCCAATAATAATACTCCAAATACTTTAAACAAGTGGCTTCGTCTCTAAAATGCTCGGCTATTTCAAATAGGTTATCAAAATCCGTCAGAAGTTTTATCTGAACCATAAGTTAGAAAGAGTTTTAGGTGTTAAGTAAAATCTTTCAATAAGGAAGTGTCGCTTGCTATTTTCGTTTGGGTACAGTACATTAGTATAAAAAAGTGAGATTCAATTTTAGTTTTGGTACTACAGATTCGGATAAATGGGAGAAATTCAACTCTTTCTTAGAAGAACTATCTAACCAATATCCTCAGGAATTTCAAAAAGATATTTATACCGAAAAAAGATTTATTACAATTGGATATAAGACATCGCCACCAGACATTATATATAATATCAATCCAGAAGTACCTGCCAATATATCTAGTTTGATAGAACAACAACTCCTGCTGTTATTCCCCTAATTCTACCGCTGACCTATACGAATCACTTTCTTTTATTAATTCAATAAAATTTTCTTTAGCAAACCCAATCCCGATATTGTCTATTTTTACCCATACACGACTCCCCGTGAAATCAATTTTCAATATTTCGGTATTTAATCCCTTTTCTTTATCGTCTGAATGTATTGGACAACGAAAAGCTTCGACATTAATTATTTGAGTGCCATTTTCATTGTAAGTTGCCCTCGATTTCCCACACAAGCATTCCCCTAAGGTTTCAATTTCAAAAACAGTTGGGAATACCTGAGGGGTGAAGTAACTCATAGTCTTACCCTCGTTGTCACATAATCGGGACTCTATTGAAACTTCATCTATGCTATCCAATGGCAGCGTCCCTCTATTATTTACTGCATACTCCCAAATATTTATATCGGGACAACTATCCTTTATTTTAAAGTGCTTAATAAGCCCTTTTTTATTTTCAGTCATCTGATATATATTAATAATTTTTCGCTTATTATCATCTGTAATTTGCTGCCATAAAAAATCTTTAGCTTCTTCAATTAATTGTTTTTCGTCTACAAATTCTATGTTAGGCATAATCTCAAAATATACGTCTTTTTGTCATAACACCAATTTTCACAACTCCATTGACCTTTAATGTTAAGTAGCATTATTCTGAAATTTTTTTTCATAAAACGCTAATCAATATAGTAGAATAGGTGTCAACAAACGTATATATGCCACACTAAAGGCATATATATACCAGCAGTCTCCAAAAATAAGGTTGTGATATTATGACAGTTTATTTGGATGACTATATAAGGTTGTATTAAAGTAATATGCCTTTACTAAAAAAAGATGGCTCTGAGCTGTTTGTCGAAGAAGTAAATAAAATTTCTCTTAATATCCTAAGAGAGTTGAATGGACTAAACTATACATCAGCGTTAGGTATATTAAGAAATACCGAAAGTATGCTTACTGATAATTCGTATGTGGAACCTCCCCAAGCTGAAACATCAAATCACCATACTGAACATTAACTACAAATACTTTTCCTGAAATCATAGTTATTTCGGTTTCATTAGCACTTTTATTGAACGCCGATTCTATTTGTCTTTTATTCAATAAAACCTGTCCAGTGCTTGTTGTGGCTAAATAGAATAATTTTTCATCGTTTCTCATAATTAGTTTTTTAAGCTAATATATGCATACCCTATTAAAATTGCAATAGCGAACTTCCATTATTGAAAATCTTATCCCGCTTTAACCTTAAAAGATTTTCAACCTAATGTTTGAGATTAAAACACCTAATGAGTTCAATAATATCATTGACTTTACCAGACATTTTAAAGACCGAGAGACCTGCTTAGAGTATATAGAATGGTGGAGATGGAAAGGACATATACGATGTTTATATTGTGGGCACGATAAGATTTATCGTTTTAAACTTGGCAATAAGTTCAAGTGTGGTAATTGTAAGGAATATTTCTATACTACAACTGGAACGATATTCTCCAGTACTAAACTTCCATTACCAAAGTTTATGTTGGCTTTGTTTCTTATCAGTTCTCATAAAAGAGGCATTAGTAGCTGTCAGTTGGCAAGAGACTTAGAGATAACTCAAAAATCAGCATGGTTACTTGGTCATAAGATAAGAGAACTACTAAAGCAGGATGGCGTTAAATTAGAAGGTACAGTTTCAAGCGACGAAACGTTCGTGGGTGGAAAGAACAAAAACAGACACTATGATAAAAAGGTGCTTTACTCCCATCGAACGACAAGAGATTCGCCTGATAAAGTTCCGGTGCTTGGTATGATGGAAAAAAATGGCAGTGTAAAGACTGCTGTTATTCCAAATACACTTGGGGACTCAATAATTCCGATTATAACAGATTCAATAAAGGAAGGAAGCAGATGGGTAACCGATAATTATTTTGATGTCAAAAAACTAAAAGAAAGGTATAAAAGAGAAGTTGCAAAGCATCATCTTTATCAATATAAAAGTCCTCGTGGATATTCTACCAATAACATTGAAAACTTTTGGACACATTTTAAGAACATGATAAGAGGGACGTATTATAAACTGAGTGCTAAGCACCTTCAACGCTACTGCGATGAACAAACTTTCAGATTCAATACAAGAAAAGAAAAAGAAGGTAGTAGATTTGCATTATTAATGGAACGAATTAGTGTTCCGTTAACTTATAACAAACTGGTTTATGGACAAACCTAAAAACATAAAAAATACTAAACTCATAGAAATTCAACCCGTCAAGTTCGGAGACTTGGTTCATAGCCTTACGAATATTCCCCTCATTAAAAAGCCTAAAAAGAAGAAGGCAAAATAGTCCCTTTAACTGAATAACATTTTTTTCTATCTTTACCACGTTAAAATCTTAGTAGCGTTTAGCGCATACTGTTTATAGAAAATCTGGTAAATTTTTAAAACGGAACAGCATGCAGGCTTGAACGCCTACGCCATAGCGTGGGCTTACTCGTCTGTACCGTTGGGTTTATACCAGAACCTTCTATATACAGCGTGGCTTAAGTCCCACGCTTATTTTTTTTACCTTCCTTGTTCGGGACTTGCAAGTACAAACAATCACTTTTAGGGCTTTTTTCAGCTTGATTACCGAATCCCTCTGTAAATATCTCTGAGTTACTCCCTTTTCCCCAAAACCTTATTAACGATCGTATTGCGTTAAACCTATTCTGTGGGAACAACAAGATTTTATCATAAACTAAACCTTCAATTATGGAAGCACTAATTCAATGGGCATGGCGTAAATTCCTGCCTCTTCTTATCGGAGCACTCATTCTTTCTGCTATGTTAGCAGGACTTACCAGCAAAGCACATCATGTATCAAACCCATTTTACGGAGATGACAGAGAATACTATCAAGACAAGTAAGAATTTAATAGCAGGTATTATTTCTATAATATTGATATTGTGCCTATTTAGAATGCAATACGGCTATTACACTTTTGTAAGAATAAGTTGTTTTATTCTTTTCTTAATTATGGCTTCTTTCTATAAAATCAATAGTCTTTGGAGCACTATTTACCTTCTTTTGGCTGTTCTATTTAATCCCATATTCCCAGTTCATTTTAATAGATTCGCATGGAATATTATAGATGGAGTTGTGGCTGTTTATATGATTGGGCAGATCGTGGCAACTTATAATACTAGAGCTATTGACAAAAGATAATCTATTATTTATCTTAGCTCGTATATGGAAAATTTATCTCCTCTTGAAAAATTGGATATTGTATTGTCATTTATGACTGATAAAGTAATTAAAAGAAGTGGACACGCTTCTGAATTACATAAGCTATTTTTAGAAAAGACTAAGTATAATATTGAGTTATATTCTTTCACTAAAATATTAGATAAATTGGTTGCAGATAAACATTTAGATGTACAAAATGTGAAAGAATATGAAAATGTTCATTTAAATTATTATAAATCAAATTTCGATGGCGAGGTTTTTACTCAGCAAGGAGGATATGTATTACAGGATAAAAAAAATAGAACCTCTATAGCAAGAACGAATCTTTTGAATCACGTAGTTGCAGCAGGTGCTTTGATTGCGGGTCTATACTATGGGATGAAAGGAATAATTTGGTTATATCACGAAATTTTAAAAATATTCTCTTGCTTGCATTGATAAATTTGCATTTTCCCAATTCTGCCTTTTCGTCACTATTTTCTTTTCCTAAATTATTTGTGAGTTCATTTTCTGAACTATCTGAATGAATATTACCCATTCAATAGCCATCATTTTGATTTTAAATACATACTGATTTTTTAAAAATTGGGCGAACAGATATTTTTAGTATATATATTCCACACTAAACGAAATTTAATTACATATAATTAACATAATTAATTAAAAATCAATGCATTAAATTACTAAATTTTAATTTAAATTATCGACTGCTTTAAATTAATAATTTAAAATAAAATATAGCCTATATTTTTAAAATTAAATTGAATTAAATCACTATAAAAATCTGATTATAAAACAATTAATATAAAAATATAAGGTAAAAATATTAGTTTAAATTTTCTTTCTTTTTTAATGGTTTTTACTGCAAAAACTAAGGTAATTCGATGAGATTATTTTGTGATATGTTCACTACTTCCCACAAGCCCTTTCTAAAATTGTTGGGATTGGGACCACCCTACCCCATCAAACAAAGGTAATAACCGAACATGACATTTTTTCCTATTTTACATAATATCCAGGATTTTGCTAAAAGGATTTGCAGAGGATCAGCCACCCTCTTTGAGGGTTATTTGAAATTAAATTGGAAGTGCTTAATTATCAATTTTATTATTATAAACATTAAATCAATGTAAAATTCACGTTGTCATAATATACAACATATTAGGATTTTGTTTACATTAGCGAACCCCTAAACTTGCTGTATGAAAAAGGTTACCCTATCGCTACGCTTTTTCTCTTTCTACTTTTTTGACTATTGCTGATTTCAATCCATTCCAGAAATCCTTCTTCCCGAATAAAAATTATTAAAAATTAAAACTTACAAAATGAGAACATTAAAATTATTTATTGGCTTGTTTATTATGATGTCTATTAGAAACATTAGTAATGCTCAAACATTGATTCAATATTCTACATCGGTACCTCTTGGAACGATTAATGATAATCATATCCCAGGTGCTATTTATGTACAGGGAACAAGCAACCCTAATTCTATTTATATAGGAAAAGGCGGGGGAGCCGCTTTAAGCAATTTGGGAATCGGTGCTGGTCAACCACCTCTGTATAATAATACCACTGGTATTAACAATACAGGAGTTGGTAGTGGAGCTATTTATTTTAATATCGTTGGGAATAATAATGCTGCATTTGGAGGAAGCGCGTTAAACTCGGTGAATAAAACAAATCAACTCACAAGTGATGATAATACTGCTATAGGATATGGTAGCCTAGGTTCAATTGAAAGTGGTAATAGAAACACTGGAGTAGGCTCTGGTTCAATGTCAAATGCATTAAGTAGTACCGATAATACCGCTGTGGGTTATCGTTGTCTACTTAACCAAAATGGATCATTTAATACAGCCATTGGTTCAGGTGCAGGACCTGGAAATTCAACTAATAGCGTAGCTATTGGAGCCAATGCGCTTAACCAAGTTTATAGCGGTAGTAATACTAATAACGTAGCTATTGGATATGCGGCCCAAGTATATATGCCTACAACTAACAGTGCAAGTAATTCTTTATCTATTCAAAATGTTATCTATGGTAATAATATGACTAGTGCTAGCGCAGGGTTAATCGGAATAGGCACCTCTACTCCTGGTAGCAAATTAGATGTTAAAGGAGCATTGCGATTAAGCAGCACTTCTAGTTCAGGTTATGTAGGGTTTGTCTCTCCAGCAAGCCCAACGACAAATGTTACTTATACTCTACCAAGCGCAGACGGTACAAGCGGGCAAGTATTAACTACCAATGGTTCATCTACTTTAAGTTGGACTACACCTCCGGCAGCAACTGGAATTACAAGTTCATGCTCTACAGTAGGTAAAATACCTTACACTTCTTCAGCGGGAGGAAATTTAAGTTGTAGCAATATCACTTTCGACAATACAAATAGTTATGTAGGTATTGGTACAGCTTCGCCAGCAGCTACATTACATGTTAATGGTACTGTAAGATTACAGGGTTTACCTACAAATTCTCCTACTAATTACATTAACCCATTACTTATCGATGCGAATGGTGACTTATGGATAGGAAACGCAACATTATCTCGTCCAGCTGTTGGTGATGATGATTTACAAACAAAAGTAGATTCATTAGAAAGTGAAGTTTCTGATTTCAAAAAGCAAGTAAGTGATTTGCGTTCCTTGGTTGAATTAATGATAACAAACAACTCTTCATCTTCTAATAAACTGTTCAGTGTATCTCCTAATCCGGCAAATGGGCGTATCCATGTAGAGCCAATTAAAAACTTTACTGCTTCATCAAAATATATTGAAGTAAGAGATATTAATAACAGTTCTGTTATTGCAAAAACAGCTTTTAATGGAACTATTGATCTAACAGTCAATAATACATTAAGCAACGGAACTTACTTAGTGGTTATTTATGATAACGCTAATGTAATTCAAACAGAAAAAGTAACAGTTATAAAGTAACTTATGACTCAAGTTTAGGGACTAAGGGCGGTTAATACCGCTCTTTTTTAAAAAATCGAAAGGAGCTGAAGAAAATCAGCTCCTTTCGATTGCTTGTACGATAACGTCGTATAAAGAGAGAGGAAGCAAAGGTATATCTCTCTACTATCTGATGGAATGAAGGAATTGTTATAAAAAAAATGGGTAAGAAGGGACCTGTTATTTATTTTCAAACTACTATATTGCATTATTAAATAATTTAATGCCATAACACACACATGAGACCTTGGATATTAGTTTTCTTCGTATTAACTTTTTCTAATTCTTTATTTTCCCAAATAACAAATACAAGATCAGGTAACTGGGATGATGCTTCGGCTTGGAGTAATAATAAAGTCCCCACCGATACAACCAATGTCATTTTGAATTATGATATATCAATTAATACAATTGCCGAATGCAAATCCATAATTGCCAATGGTAAAAAAGTGACGGTTATTACCGGGTATAAGTTGAATATAGGTCCACATAAATTAACGGTAACTCCAGATATAGGAATTTATACCGGATGTGCCAATAGTGATTATACAAGTTCTCCCAATTGTGGTCTTTACACAGGTCGTATTACAGGTCGTATAGTTAGCATAGATACCGCTACTAAGAAGATAACTTTTGAAATAAAAAGATGTAATGATGCCAATTTTAACGGGCAGTACTATGTATCCATTTTCCCAAATTCAGGATGTGCAAACTCTCCATTAAATTCCAGCTTTTCTCCGGTGACAATTACTTCTCCTACATTTAAAATAACAGTGACAGATAACAACATGAAAGGAGAAAAAAAGTATTTGGCTACATTTATAGAATACGGAGGAAATGGGGATACATATTATACTCCTCCTTTGATTGTATCCTATTAAAAGTCTTTATTGAATCCGTTGCGAGTATTTTATTTAAGGATCGCCGAATCTGTTGAAGAAATGGGATGACGGGATTTATGATTACGACATGAGGTGAGGATAAATACTATTGATTTCATTAGATAAAATGATGGTAGCTATATAAAAAGGGAATATCAGCGTTTACATTAATATTAATAATTAATTCTGTATCCCTAATTCGGAATAATAAAATCCGGTTGTTTTACAAACGTGCTATTGAATTTAAACTGCAGGTTGGTACTTACTTCTACCCGCCAGCCTTTAACGCCGGGTAAGGTCCTGGGAATATAATATCCCCGCAATTCCATCGTTCCGAAAACAAGGTTTTCGTTACGGGTGCGAACGCCACCACCCCATGCAGAATATAAGACGCTCTTATCAACAGGCATACCCGTAGGCGTTAGCATGGTTGCATTGCCGAATAAAAAAGGCGCAAAACGGAAGCCGAGGAATTTTTTTAGATTAAAAAATACGGCTTCAGGTTTTAAAGTAGCCCTGAAATCGCCGGTTTGCAAAGGCCCGCCTACATAAGGCAGCCCAAACGGGCCGCTTTGAAGAAACAATGCCTGTGTTAATGAAGTAGGTTTGATCTGTTTGGTAACACTGGCAGTTAAAAAATAACGTCGGTACCAGTTGGGGTTTATCTTTTTAAGCTTGGTGAAATGATAGAGGTTCAATAATATATTGAAATCTTCAAACTTGTTTTGATAGCGGTAACCGCCAATCCTTACGGTTATATCGTTATAGTAAGCTTTCCTGGAGAATAAACTCAATTCTCCATCCAATCCAAAATAAGGACGTTCTCTACCGTTTTGATTGGTCCATCCCCCGGTTAAAGCAGCATTAAAGCCTTGGGGAACGTCTTCGTTCCTTCCAAAACCATAAATAAAATTGGTTCTGTAAAAGTCCTGTTTGAATACATTGAAAGCGCCTAAAGCTCCGGTAACATTTACGTATTTATAATAATTGAACACCTGAGTACCATCCGGCGGACCAAACATCAATGGAACATTATTAAAATGCATGTGAAGCACCCTTACCGCTAAAAGCTTTCTCAAACGGATATCACGGTTTTTGCGAAGCAATGTGGTAGCGCCGAAATTATATCCAAACCAGCCATCTATATTGTAATACTGGTATTTGGATACACTGTCGTAATGAGGAGTATTGTATAAATTATTATCCTTATTAAAAGAAAGCGTCAACGCTCCTGTCCATGGAATATAAGGTGTAACCAATGGCTTGGAGAAAGTGGTATAAATATGCGTCTCTTCATTCCTTCCTACAACATATGCAGGTTCATAGGTTTTAAAGCCAAGGGTCCAGTCAATAAAAGAGCCTTTCATATTGCGATTAACAAACTCTGCCCCATAGCCAAATTTGGGCTCTCTTGATTTATCGAACATAGAGCTGCCCGCAAGTCGTGTACCGCGTCCATTTAAATTATCTTCACTTAATCCAAATGTAAATTTATTGGTGCTGCCTATATCCAGGATGCCGCCAATAGAAAATACATCTTTAGTTAACACAATAACATCTACCGAATCAATACTACCCGGCACAAATTTCACCAGGATACGGGCATCCTGGATATATATCTGTTCCCGTAACAAACGTTCGTTATCCGCCATCAGGTTAGGAAATAAGGTTTGTCCTGTTTTAAATAAAAGGTTGTTTTTAATAACCTGCTGAACCGTATTCTTATGAAATTTTTTCGCAATTCTTAACCCAAAACTATGTCGGATGATCTCGGTATCATTAATATTCCTGTCAAATCCCAACCGAACAATTTGAATTGATTTAATGATCCTGCCTGCAAATGGCTGAAACGGGTTGGCAATTTTAACCGGCTCTGTATTAACGGGATTTCCAACTGCCATACTTCTACCCAACTCTCCTATTAATCCCCTTTTTTTAGCTAAAAAGAAAGTGTCTTTATCCTGGTCGGCGGTGGTGGGTTGCTGAGCATTTACCAATTGCGGTAAAAAAAGTAGTACACTCAAAAAGGTAGTTAGTAAAACCTTGCACTTCATCTTCATAAAAGCAGTAAACAATTTTAGGTTGTTAGTTATAGCTATCGTTCGCTTACAATATACACTCTATTCACTTTCTTTTCCCATGGCTGCCAGTTTCATTTTATGGGCAACATCGTGCCCTACATACTTTTCTATCCTGCCTTCAACAAAATAAATAACAGGTGTAAGTATAAGTGCAACCAATGCTTTGTAAATATAATTCACTGTTCCAACAGCAATAACCATCTGCCATGTCCAGTTACCACCCAGCTTAAACGCAATAAATAAGACGATATAACTATCCACCAGTTGCGAAACTAATGTGGAGCCTGTTGCACGAAGCCATACTTTTTTGTCGCCGGTAATATTTTTTATTTTATGAAATATAGTAACGTCAACGATCTGGCTTACTAAAAAGGCGACAAGGCTTCCTAATATTATCCACATGCCCTGCCCGAAAATAGCGCCAAATGCCGTATTCATATTTGCAACCTGGGGAATTTTAGTGGTTATCCAAAAATCCGCCGGTGGTATTTCCATAGCCAGGTAAAACATTAAAAATGCGTACGAGATCAGGATAACTGCGGTATAAGATATTCTTCTTACAGCTTTTGGACCGTAATATTCATTTACGATATCAGTCATCACAAATTCCAATGGCCATAATAAAACACCGCAGGTAAGGTTAACAGAAAGATCCTTTTGACCAAACAACGAAAAATGAAAAGGAGAAATGCCAAACAACTTTTCCAATGAAAATATCTTGGTTCCAATACATTCCGCTATTAGAGCATTGGCAACAAAAAAAGCTGTAAAGCCTAAAAACAGTTTTGTAGGTTTATCTTTAAGAATATTATGTATCATTTAAAAAAAGCTGAAATAAACAATTTGTATCACAAACATTACCATATTAAAAATTGCTAACCTTTTGGGAAGCAACTTAAACTTACCTGAAATTAAGTAATATAAACATACGAGAAAATAACAAAATCCCACCACCAGGGCAACCAGGTATCCTAATATTACAAAAGTGGCTTCTACCGGCTGCAGTTTTAATACTCCGCTAAAATCTCCTTTCTGCTGATGGTTAAATTCTACTATGCGAAGTATGATCGCCAGTATAAAACTACAATAGCAAATAACTGTAAGCCTGGAAAAAAAGCGCATGTATAAAATTGAAGTTTTAATAATTGCCCGAAGCGTATGTTATCCATTCTTTCCCGAAAGCATCGGTACAAATGAAAAATTCTCAAACGCTTCTTCTGAACAGGATCCATCTGCATTTTTGGTCAATCGCAACATGCGTTGATGCTCTCCTTCGTCTACCGGTATCACCATTGCTCCACCAGTTTTTAACTGCTCAACTAATTTTGGTGGAATAAGCGGTGCCGCTGCTGTGATGATTACTTTATCAAACGGCGCAAATGTTGGTAACCCTTCAAATCCATCTCCAAAGAAAAATTTTATAGATGGATACCTGGCTTTAAAAATAAAATTCTTTGATTGATCGAATAATTTTTTTTGTCTTTCGATCGTATAAACCGTTGCTCCCATTTCTGCCAATACGGATGACTGGTAAATACTTCCTGTACCGATCTCCAAAATTTTATCAAAAGGTTTTACCTGCAATAATTGAGTTTGATACGCTACCGTATAAGGCTGTGAAATAGTTTGACCTTCAGAAATGGGAAAAGCCCTGTCTTCATATGCAATTTCATCAAAAGCGCTGTCTAAAAAAAAGTGGCGGGGTATGTTATTGATCGCTTCCAATGCCCGTTCGTCTGTAATTCCCTTGGTACGTAAAGCGTCCACCAGTTTTTTACGTAATCCCTTATGGCGATAGGTGTCTTCAAATTTCTTCATATACCGTTGCAAGTTAAAAAAATAGATGGAAGAGAATGGATAATTTATCAGTGAACTAAATAAAAATGCACGGATCTAATAACCCGTGCAATACTAACAACTATTATACAAATAAACTATTTATACTTTGGCATGTGATCATCAAAAAATGATTTAACAGCATTATTCCAATTATCGATCAACTCTTTCCTTCCTTGATATATCTGGCTGCTGGTTTGATTGTATTTGTTGCTGGCATCATTGATCTCCTTTACGCCTTTATTATAATTGTTCACATCATCTTTACTATGGTCTGATTTTGCATCATAATCCGCTTTCATTTTATTAAATCGCTCCTGCACCAATAAATAATCTGAAACAACCGATAGCTTATCTGTTTCAGAAATATAAAATTTCAACAAGCTTTTACAGGCGATTACCAGTGAATTATCGCCTTCAAATGCTTTAATAGTGTCCAAACTTTTTAAACCTTCCTGTGCATATTGTATCAAGGCATTTTTATTTTGTTCAATAGCCGTTACATTCTTTTTATCAATAGCATCCCAAACATATTCTTCTTCTTTATAGCTTTTAAAAAAGGTAAGATAAACAGGTTTATAATATTTATTTACTTTACCTGTCTGCCTCATCTTTTCAGAAATATCATCTGTTGCAGCCACCAGGTTAATATGATATTTATCTGCGAATTTTTTTTGCGCATCCCTGATATTACTATTGGCGTCATCCAGCTTTTTATCAATTAGTTCTTCTACCATTAAATACGCTTCCATTTCATCATACGATTGTTCCGCCACATCTTCCAGGTTAATGATCTTTGCATAATCATCATTTAGTACATTATAATACAGCTTCATAAAAGAAACAGAAGAATCCCTGTATTCTTTATCTCCTTTATAACCGAGCATTCCGCTGATATTCATTCTTGACTCCTGCACTTCATCCAGTAATTTGTCCCGAAGGTTCTCTACCTTCTTTGCTCTTTTACCATGCGATGCTGCGCTGCTGTATGCCAGGTATTTTTTAGAAATATTATCCTGCTGCTTGCCGATATAATCCAGGTAAGCACCGGGAGTTGAAAAATCATCCTGGGCAAATACAATTACTTTTGCTGTAATTAATAAAATGAATAAGATTATCTTTTTCATGCTAGATTTTTTATAAGGGGGTTTAGAAATGATCATTTTTTAATGGTTATCCAGTCAGTAATAATATTGTACGATTCCCGGATATAGTCATCATCTGCTATCCTATCAATATAACTGTTGTTTACTTTTTGTGCTGTTTCGCTTTTTAATTTTATGCGCTCCACATCAAATTGATTATTGGACACTTTCAAAGGCGATGCAGCACTGTCTTTCTTTTTATCCCATTCTTTTGTTCCTTCTTCTTCTTTTTCGTTATAGGCAAAATAGCTGGCCCATTGCAAAGGAATGTTTTCTTCTCCGCTGCTTTTTGTTATATAAAGGTTCTGCAATTTTTTAACCAGCGAAAAATAAAGGTCTTTATTTACTCTTGCTGTACTGGAAGCCTGCAATTGCGCTACAGGAATAGTAGGCCATGGCTGATAGATACCTGCTTTATTGTTATCAGGCAGCAATGCTGTAAGCTGACCTTTCTCTTTATACTTATCTGGAATGGAAAAATCAGGGAGAACAATGTCCGGCGTTACGCCCTTCCATTGAGCAGTGTTTCCATCTATGCGATAATATTTTCTATCGGTAACTTTTACAAAATCAGTTGGATTATCCCTTTCCGTTAGCTTACCGGTAGTATCCATGGGTATTACTATCTGTGCCGTTCCTTTTCCATAAGATGTATTTCCTACGATCAATGCCCGGTGATAATCCTGCAAAGCAGCGCTTGTTAATTCAGATGCAGAAGCACTTTCGCTGTTTATCAGTATTACCAAAGGGTCGTTATAAATAGTACCACGATTAGGATCCTTCATAAAAAAAGTTTTACCCGTTTTATCTTTCATCGAACAGATCGGACCAATATCAATAAAGATACCAGCCAACTGCACTGCTTCCCAAACAGAACCACCACCGTTATAGCGCAGATCCAGTATCAATCCACAGATAGAATCTTTCTTTAGTTTGATAATTTCTTTTGCTATATCATTCGCACATCCATCTGCCTTGTCCGTCTGTTCGTTATCAGGGTCTGTATAAAAATCAGGCAGGCTGATGTAGCCGATCTTTGTTTTATCTCCTATTACAAAACTTTGCACAATGCTTTCATCATCTTCAATCTTTTCTTTTGTAAGCGCTATTGTTTTTTGCTTACCGTCTTTTGTTTTAACAGTGATCAGCAGTTTGTCATCACTCGTTCCTTCCAATAAAGCGATCACATCCTTATCATTCATTTCATCCAGACTCTTTTCCGGATGGTCACCCGATTTTATTTTTAGCAGAATATCACCCTGATGCAGTTCTCCGCTTCTCCATGCAGCGCCTCCGGGAACCAATCTTGTGATCTCCCAATGACTTTTATCATTTTTATCAATATCTATACCTGCAGAATATTCAAAGCCGCTCAACTCTGTTTCAAATTCTTTTTTCTTTGAAAAGTTCATGTAGTTGGTATGCGGATCATAACACCATGCAATCGCATCTAAGTAATCATCTGCCAGGTTATTTTCAAAATACGGAGAAGGTTCTAATTTATCCTGCACATTGGCAGCATGTGATTTACGCAGGCTTTCCAACTCCTTTTGTTGAAGCTCATTAAAATTGACAGGCGGCTTTATAGTGAAAGGATGTGTGCTGTCTTCCTCATCTTCCAGGATATCGTACAAGATATCCCACTTGTATACTTGTTGCCTGCGCTGCATTATTTCCTGTATAGATGAAGGATAGCTTGCAAAAGGAACATGCAACACATCAGGCTTTGTAAAATCAAACGGTTTTGCCAGCAAGGCATTACTGATGCTATCACTTTGTTGTAACCGTTTGCGGCAAATGCTGATAGATTTATCAAAAAAGCCCCACTCCTTTCCTGCCAGCTCATCATCTAATTTGTATCGATAAGCACTTAGCTCTTTAATATCTGATTGGAGAAAATATAGTTTCGCTTCGTCTAAGGTTTGCAGCCAATGATCAAATAACCGGGAAGAAGTGGAATCGTTCCATTGAACAGGTTGATAATGATTCATCTCTAGAAATCGCCGCAGTACAAAACATTTCTGTCTCAAATCATTTGAATGGAATGTTTGAGCAGTCAGGTTAATGGTAAATAAGATTCCCAATAAGGAATAAACGATCTTTCTCATAAGGGATATAAAAAATTAAGCCACATCGACTTTGATCTATGTGGCTTACATCGCTATTTCAATTGCATATCTTTTATGATCGCTGCAATTTTATCATTCAATATTTTTTCAGCAGCATCAAAGCCGGTTGCATTTTCTAATTTGGTGTTTACACTAAAATAGAATTTTATTTTAGGTTCAGTTCCACTTGGTCTGGCAGAAACCTTACCTCCATCCGCTAATACAAATTGCAATACATTGCTTTTAGGCAATTCAATTTTTTTGCTTTCACCTGTTTTAAGATCGGTTGCCTTTTGCAACTGATAGTCCAACAGTTCAACTACATCTACACCGGCAATTTGTTTCGGTGGATTATCTCTGTAACCTTTCATCATATCTGCAATTTCAGCAGCACCATTCATTCCTTTTTTGGTAATACTTACCAACTCTTCTTTATACAATCCATATTGAACATATAGATCTATCAGCTTTTCATACAATGTTCTTCCTTTTTCTTTTTCATAAGCAGCCATTTCGCAAATGATAGCAACAGCGCTTACCGCATCTTTATCACGCACTTTATTCCCGATCATCAAACCAAAGCTTTCTTCACCACCGATAATATAGGTCTCTTTCCACGCTTTTACACGTATCAATTCTGCGATCCATTTAAAACCGGTAAGTACATTATAGCAAGAAACACCATTTGCTTTCGCAAATACATCGATCATATCTGTAGTAACAATAGTTTTGATCACCATATCATTACTCTCCGCCAATCCTTTTGCCTTGCGGGCTTCAATTACATAATTAAACGCCAGTACTGCCGTTTGATTTCCATTTAATAATATCCATTCGCCTTTATCATTCTTAACACCAATGCCTACACGATCCGCATCAGGATCTGTTCCCAATAAAACATCTGCATCCAGTTCCTGCGCTTTTTTTAAGCCGATGCTCATCGTTTCCTTTTCTTCGGGGTTAGGATATACTACCGTAGGAAAATTCCCATCCGGCTTGCTTTGTTCTTCTACTATATTAACATTGGTAAATCCATATGCTTTTAATACATCCGGCACCAGCATAATTCCTGTACCATGTATCGGCGTATAAACGATCTTAAGGTCGTGCTGCTTGGCACAAACTTCCGGGTACACCGAAAGTCCTTTTACCATTTCGATATATTCTGTGTCTATATCCTTACCAATAATGGTAATATTTCCTTCTTTGCCGCTCCATTTCACATCATCCACCGAAGCAATTTTTTCAACCTCAATAATTACATTTTTATCATGTGGAGGAACCATCTGGGCGCCATCATCCCAATAAGCCTTATAACCATTGTATTCTTTAGGGTTATGACTGGCGGTACACACCACACCACCTTTACATCCCAGCTTGCGAATAGCAAAGCTTAATTCCGGTGTAGGACGCAACGATTCAAACAGGTATACTTTAATATCATTTGCTGCAAAAACATTAGCAGTAATCTCTGCAAAACTTCGACTGTTATTCCTACTATCGTGTGCTATCGCCACACTTACATCATTTCCAAATTGCTGCTTTAAATAATTGGCATAACCTTGTGTTGCCATACCTACCGTGTATTTATTCATACGGTTGGTGCCAACACCCATTATACCACGTAATCCACCGGTTCCAAATTCAAGATTTTTATAAAAGGCATCTGCCAGTTCATCCGGATTTTCTTTTTCTAATCGTTTGATCTCATCTTTTACAGATTGTTCATAATTACCGTTCAGCCAACTGTCTACTTTTTCCTGAATTTTACTGTCCATTGGTTTTAATTTTTATTATTTCAAAAATAAAGCTATTCGTAATTGGTTAACAACTATTCCTATTATTTTTGTTTTAATGAAACGAGCTTCTGTTTTCCATAGCGACATCGTTGTGTCACTCACTTGTATGGTCAAATCTCTATTCATCTTATCTATCATCAGCAGCAGTTCTCTTTTAGCGGTAGCGCAGGATTCGGCTGTAGTAAAAAGTACCCAGTTTACAGATAGCGTTATCAAATATAATACGCAACCAATAAAAAAATTAACTCCGCAGCAAATAAAATCGAGGGTGCGTTTAGTAGCTGCCGCCAATATCATAGGTTATGGTGGCACAATGATCGGTTTAAATGCAGCATGGTACGCTAATTATCCCCGAAGCAGCTTTCATTTTTTTAATGATAATAATGAATGGCTGCAGGTAGATAAAGTGGGACATATGTTAAGCGCCTACGATGAAAGCCGCGGCAGCATGGAACTTTGGCGCTGGACAGGTATTGACAGAAAGAAACAGATATGGTACGGCGGCTTAAGCGGCATGGCGTATCAAACTGTTATTGAAATACTGGATGGCTTTTCTGCAGAATGGGGGTTTAGCTGGGGCGATATGAGCGCCAATGTTTTGGGAAGCGCCGCTTTGATTAGCCAGGAACTGGCATGGAACGATCAGCGCATCAAGCTTAAATTCTCTTTTCATAAAAACAGCTATGCCCCGGCTATGGACCTGGAGCAGAGAGCCAATGACATTTACGGAAAATCGGAATGGGAACGCTGGCTGAAAGATTACAATGCGCAAACCTATTGGGCAAGTGCCAGTATAAAAGCTTTTTTTCCTAAAGCTAATTTGCCGGAGTGGCTATCCGTAGCTATCGGCTATGGTGCTGAAGGTATGTTTGGAGCTACTGAAAATTATGCCACCAATAAAGACGGCCAAGTAACTTTTGACCGCCGTGATATTAAACGATACCGCCAATGGTACCTGGCTCCTGATATAGATTTTTCCAGATTTAAGACAAAGAAGAAAGGGCTCAAATTTTTATTTACCGTACTGAGCGCCTTTAAATTTCCTGCTCCGAGTTTAGAGTTTAGCAATGGTAGTTTTAAAGTAAATGCGATAACGTTCTAGTTGTCTTTCTGAAATATTTATTTGTGATAGACAACAACATCAAAAAAATTTGTCTCTTTACAGCTATAAACTTTTAAAACAAGGATTGCAAAATATAGATGTTCGTAATCTTGCCGCAGGCAATTATTACATTAAAACACAACTAGGATTGCTAAAGGTGAATATTCAACAATAGATCAAGACTATACTATTATAAAGCCCGGCATTTCAATAGCCGGGCTTTGCTTTTTAAATTTGGCTTTCAAAGAAAAAAGTTCGTATTGAAATTTATTTCCTTTATACTTTTTCATTCCCAAAATGTACTGCCGCAACCACTATTTGTACAAGTATCAATATTGGTTGTACTACCGCAACCAGGCACTGCACGGTTACAATTTCATTTAGTATTCCTACAATTATCCTTCGCCTGGTTCCCAGCAATTTTGTATTGCTTACCTCCGGTGTTGCGCTTTCCGCAAATTCCATTTGTATTGTTACAATGAGCGCTTGTACTACCGCAACATCTACTTGTAACAGTACGAATACCTACTGTATTAGTGCAATGACTGTTTGCGGAGGTAAAAAATCGTTTTGTGTTTTTACAAGAAGAGGCTAAAGCGCTTCAAAAAACAATTAACAGGCGACTTAATAATTAACCGGAACAAATAACTGCGTAAATAACCTGTTTGTTTCAGGATTTTTATCAATAATGCTGTAAAGAACAAATTTATTACATAGGAAAAAGTTTTTAATACTTAGACAACATGATTAAAATTTTTTGTCTCTTTACAGGTATAAACTTTTTTTATGAAAAAAAGATTCTTCCTGCCGCTATTCATTTTGCTATCTTTTGCAATTACTGCAAAAGCGCAATATGCTTACATTCCCGATAGTTCTTTTAGAGTGTATTTAAAAATGTCATTCCCATCCTGCTTTAATGGAGATTTAATAGACACAACCTGCACCGATATTGTAAATGCGAAAGGTTTGCTAAATATTTCTAACCAAAGAATATCGGATATAACCGGTATTCAATATTTCAAGTCTATTCAATCTTTAGATTGTTCTAAAAACTATATAGATACATTACCGCCTTTACCTCAATCAATAACATTTCTAGACTGTTCAAAAAATGACGGCCTGAGATTTTTATCATCATTACCAAAATCATTAACCAACTTAAATTGTTTCGAAGATAGGTTAGAAGGGCTTCCAACATTACCGAATACATTAACTAATTTGGATTGCTCAGACAATCCACTTAAAAGCTTACCGCCATTACCCAATACATTAGGCACTCTAATTTGTAATAACACAAAACGTATTTTATTTCCTAGCCTAGATAGCCTGCCTACCTTACCCAATCGTTTAAATTTTTTATCTTGTAACAATAATATATTAAAGGCTTTGCCTGCTTTACCGGCATCTCTCAAAGAGTTATATTGCGGAAGCAATAAATTAACTAATCTGCCGGCTTTACCTGCTTCACTTAATGTGCTTAGCTGCGCTAATAATGCTTTGACTAACTTACCTGCTTTACCTAATTCTATCTATTTTTTGGTTTGCTCTGAAAACAAATTAACGGCTTTACCCAGCTTACCTTCTTCTCTTACTAATCTATATTGTGATCAAAATTTAATAACAGGTTTGCCTGTTTTGCCTACTTCTCTCACCTTATTGGATTGCGGGTTCAACAATATTTATTGCCTTCCAAAATTGCCCGATTCGCTGCGTCAACTTATCATTGATTTTGGTAAAATACATTGTATTCCCAATTATCCTAAAAACTTATCTTTTATCGGGCAAGGAGCAATTCTTGGTAATGGTCCTTTTTCAATTCCTTTATGCAATCCGGCAACCAATTCCAATCACTGTACTGCTTTTCCCACAATTACCGGTAATATATTTTATGATAATAATAGCAATGGAATTAAAGACGACGGAGAATTGTACGTATCTAACGTAAAATCCGGCTTATCTAATAATCAATATACATTTACAGATAACAATGGTTATTACCAATTAGGTGCTAATGTCGGCAACTATACAGCATCAATAGAAAGCCCAAACTACTATAAGGCTATTCCTTCCTCTAAAACATTTTCATTTACCACTTATGATACATCTGTTAATCTGAATATTGCTTTGCAACCCACAAAAAATGTTGATAGTGTTACTGCAACGATCATCCCGGCAGGAAGAGCAAGAGTTGGTTTCCCTATACTATATAAAATAAATTATTCAAATACCGGCACTACTACCATTAATACAGTTGCTACTGTTACTTTTGATAGTACATTGCTAACATACGATTCATCTTCTAATCATTCTGTTATCAATATTGGAAATAAGCTTATTGTGAATGAGTCTTCAGTTGTACCAGGACAATCAGCATCTTTTGTTGTTTATTTAAGAATAAAAAATACTGCTTCTATAAATGATACGCTGAAATCAGCCATCACAATAACCGGCAACACTTCTATTGCAACTAGTACTTCAATTACAATGGTAGGGGGCTCGTACGATCCTAATGATAAAACTGCAACGCCTAAACTTACTCCTCAGCAAGTTCAGGCAGGAAAAGCGATCAACTACCTGGTACGTTTCCAAAACACCGGGAATGACACTGCTTTCAATATTGTTATTGCGGATACATTAAGCAGCCTGCTAGATGCAACAAGCTTACAGGTAGATGCTTCATCCTCTCCTTGCAAGGTAACAGTGGACAGCAACATTGTTTATTTTGAGTTTTTAAACGTGCAGCTACCTGATAGCAACGTAAATAGTCTTGGCAGCAACGGATATGTAAGCTTTAATATCAAGCCGAAATCAACAGTTTCAAGTGGTTCAATTGAAAATAAAGCTGCTATCTATTTCGATTACAACTTGCCGGTGATCACGAATACTGCAACTACCCTTATTGCAAATGCAGATGGCACGAACCCCGTTAAATTAATTTCATTTAATGCATTGCAAGACCAGGACAAAACAACAGCATTCCTCTATTGGAGCACTGCCGAAGAAATAAATACCAAACAATTTATTATAGAACAAAGTAGCGATGGCGCTCACTTTAGTTATGCAGGAACTGTTACTGCTAAAGGCAATGGCGGCAATTATTCTTATACAACCACGCTTAACTATACCAATAATTATTATCGTTTAAAAATGGTAGATAATGATGGCAAATACAGTTATTCCCCTGTTGCTGTTATAAACCTAAAAAATAATAGTGAGATACAATTATTGAACAATCCTGTTAATGAATATATCAGTCTTAAAGTAAGCGGAATAAATTTAAATAATACAGCAGCTCAGCTTATTAATATCAATGGAGTTTTGGTTAAAACGTTTTTATTGAAACAAGGTTTACAACAAATCAATATCAGCCATATCGGTACGGGAAGCTATTATATTAAAACACGCAGCAGCATACAAAAAATAACAGTTATACAATAAGTTGGAAGGTTTATGTTTAAAAAGGTCCGGATTGATTAACCGGGCTTTTTTATTGAATATAAGCTCCGGTAATCTCTCCTTTCTCTACTTCAACAAAAATATGTTCATCCAACGTAGTTGAAAAAGAAAGCCCTACATAATCAACCGCCACAGGAAATGCCTTGTGTGTACGGGCTACCAACACAATCGTTTGAATTTTTTCAGGATGATATTCCAATAAAGGCTTTAAGGCATACAACAATGTTTTCCCCCCATTCACAACATCATCTACCAATAAAACAGCTTTATTATTAAAATCAATTGGTTTGCTTAATGTGATCTTTGTGGGATTTTTTTTATCAAGCGACAGATCAAGCACTTCAATTTTTCCTTTAAAAGTTTCTTTTAAATAAGAGGCTATCTTGTTTGCAATAACGATTCCATTTTCTTTTATACCGATCAATATCAACTCTTGCTCTGTATAATTACGCTCTGTTACTTCCAACGCAATGCGTCGAATTTTTTTCTCTGCTATCTCTTTTGATAAAATGTATTTTTTTTCGCTCATAATAAACAGTATCTCTTTATTGCTAATTGCACGAATTTATACAATAAACAAGAATAATTCATTTTCAATAATTAACTTTAATACAAAGATTGCTCATGCATATTGCACAACAAATACTTTTTATTGTACTGGCGAGTGTAGCTGTGGTACTGTTTGCAAAAAAGATCGTTCAAATACGCCGAAATATTTTATTAGGCAAAGAGGAAGACATTAGCAATAATAAGCCCCAACGTTGGAAAAATTTGCTGTTACTGGCTTTCGGTCAAAAGAAGATGTTTCGCAACCCTTTGGTAGCTGTCATGCATTTTATCATTTATGCAGGTTTTATTATAATTAATATAGAGGTGCTGGAAATTGTTTTAGATGGGATAGCAGGAACTCATCGCTTATTCTTTCATCCGCTTGGCAGCTTCTATGCAGTTATTATCGATTTTTTTGAAATTTTAGCTGTTGGTGTATTAACCGTTTGTATCATTTTTTTGATCAGGAGAAATATCATCAAATTAAAACGTTTTATCAGTAAAGACCTGGATGGATGGCCACGCAGCGATGCCAATTATATCCTGCTTTCAGAAATTATCCTGATGTGCCTTTTCTTAACGATGAACAGTACAGACAGGGCACTGCAGCTAAAGGGAAGCGAACATTATTTTAATACCGGCAACTTTATTGTTTCAGGATCAATAGCCCCATTTTTTAATTCTTTTTCATCACATTCATTAATTGTAATTGAAAGAACTTGTTGGTGGTTGCACATTGCAGGCATCTTTGCATTTTTAAATTATCTGCCCTACAGCAAACATCTGCATATTTTATTAGCGTTTCCAAACGCTTACTACTCCCGTTTACAACCTCCCGGGCAAATGCACAATATGCCCAATGTTCAAAACGAAGTGAAGTACATGATGCAACCTGAATTAGCACCTGCAGGCGAAACTGCTCCGCAAAAATTCGGTGCTAAAGATGTTTTTGATCTTAGCTGGAAAAATTTATTAGATGCATACAGCTGTACTGAATGCGGAAGATGTACTGCAGCATGTCCTGCGAATATTACCGGCAAAGTTTTGAGTCCACGAAAAATAATGATGTCAACAAGAGACAGAGCTGAAGATATAGGCAAGAACATCAATAAGAATGGGCAGTTTATTGACGACAAAAAAACATTACTTAATGATTACATTACTGTTGAAGAATTAAGAGCTTGTACCAGTTGCAATGCTTGTGTACAGGAATGTCCGGTAAGTATAAATCCTTTGGATATTATTTTAGAATTACGTCGTGCATTGATTATGGAAGATAGTAATGCTCCGCAGGAATGGAACAGCATGTTCAGTAATATTGAGAACAATTATGCCCCCTGGAAATTTAGTCCTGATGAAAGAGACAAATGGGCTGCTGAATAATTTCTTCTACACTTAAAAGATAAGCTTACCTGTATCCATATCAATAGCCGATGCCATAGGGTATTTATCAGGAGGAATGTTATAAAAGCAGGTTACGTAATGTAAGTTGCTATCTGCCGATTCTGCCGAGGCTGCAGTTTATGTTTTTTGAGAATAAATGTGCTGAGAAAATAAGAACACGTTCAAAAACAATAAAACTTCTTTTAGCTTTTTACACATGTTATATAATTTGTTTTAAAGCGAAATGAAAAATTTAAGCAGGAACATGAATGGCAACCAACATTCCCTTTCCAGGTTCACTATTAAACTCTATAGTACCTTTTAAATATTCAATTCTTGTACGCATGTTTTTCAATCCCATTCCTCCATTCTGTTCATATTCATTCGTATTAAACCCCTTTCCATTATCCTCTACCGTTATGCTAATGCCATCAGGATCTTTAACCAATGAAATATCCAATCGGTTTGCGCCGCTATGTTTGATCACGTTATTCACACACTCCTGCACTACACGATATAAAACCGCTTCTGTATTGGCATCAATGCGTTCATTCAGTCCCTCGCTGTACAAATCGATCTTTAATATTTGGTTGTCTATCTTATCTATAAATTCCCTAATTGCACTGGAAAGTCCTTTTTTCAATAAAGCATTAGGCATCATTTGATGGCTAACGGTTCTTACTTCTTTACAACTGTCATCTACCAATGTTATTATCTTCTCGAGCACCTGCTTTTGCTTTTCGTCCTTAAACTGTATATTACTCTCAAATGCAGACAAATTCATTTTAGCAGCGCTCATCATCTGTCCTACTCCATCATGCAGTTCATTGGCTATTCTTTTCCTTTCGTTTTCTTCTGCTTCCAGCACAGCCTGGGTGGATAATTGCTGTTGAGTAATGAGTGTTTCCTGCAACTTTGTTTCCTGCCGCAGCTTATATCGCTTGTAATTGGTATATCCCAATAGGCAGATCAGCAATATTGCTCCCGCCGAACCTAACAGCCAATAATTCTTTTTTGTTAATTGAAATTGCTGTTCGTTTATCAACTTTTCTTTTTGTGCAGCCTGGTATTTTGTTTCCGCTTCTGCTATTTGTTTATTTCGTTCAATATTGATAAAACTATCGTTGTAGGTTGTATATTTTTGTTGCCATTCGTAGGCTTTTGAAAAATCTTTTAATCCGGCATATTCATTGGCAATATTTAATGATGCTGCCGTTAAAATATCTAACGCTTGTATTTCTTTTGCGATCTCAAATCCCTTGTTATTATACGATAAGCCTTCCGGATAATTTTTAATTTCATTTAAAGCGCTGCCGATATTTACATTGTTAGCAGCGATTACATATTTATCTTCTGATGCTTCTGCAATCTCTAACGCCTGCTTGTAGCTGTCTATTGCTTCGTTGTACTTGCCCATTTGCTTGTACAATACTCCCAAATTATTCAATGCGATGGAAACATGCTGGCTATCGTTTATTTGCCTGTAAATAGTTAATGCTGTTTTATAACTGTTAATAGCTGAATCAAATTTTTTCTCCATTTCAAAAATGATCCCTTTATTATTAGCACAATCTGCAATGGTTAAAGAATCTTTCAATACTAAAGCAATAGCTTCTGCCTTATTGTTATACAGTAATGCCTGAGCTAGGTTTTTCTGTTCCCGGTACAATGCTCCTATATTATTTAACGCTTTGGCTTTGGGTAATTGTTCATTAATTTCTGTTGCTAATTTTTCCGACAGTTGATAGTTCTCCAACGCCTGTACTACTTTACCCAACATGTCATATGTCTTCGCGATATTAAAGTAGATCTTTACTGCTTTTTTCTGATCATTATTTTGCAATGCCTGTGTAAGGCAATCTTTAAATCCTGACAATGCGCTTTCGTAATCTCCCGAATTAAAGGCGTGTGTAGCACTTGCAAGTTTTATTGAATCCACCTGTGCATTGCACAATAAAACCGACAAAGAAAAAATTATTAAAACCGCAATCTTCTTCACTGTAAAAATGATTTTTCTAAAAATAATTATTTATCACTTACCCCAAATAAAAAACCTGTAAAGCTTTTACAACTTTACAGGTTTTAAATTAAAAAATGCATTACAGCTTGATCATTACGCTTTCAGAAACAAAATCGTGAATGGCTCTTTTCTCCTGGTTTTGATCAATGGTGAAAAAAGACACCCAGCCCAAAAGCATCTTAATAACATAACGCATCAGCGACTGGATAAAATTAATGTGATGATTAATATCGGTTTCTTTACGTACACGCAACTTTTTAACGTACTGCCCCGGCGTACAACCCAGCCATACAAAGAATGGCTCGTAGAGAAACCATATTGTAAAAAACAATACAATATGGATCCATTGAGGAGAAACGTTGTCAAGTTTACCTAATACTTGAGAAAGCCCGTACATCAACACCACAATAATAATAAAGTCAATTACCATAGACTGAACTCTGTCTATGAGCATGGGGAAGGTTGGTTTCATGACAGTTTATTATGTAAGGTGAACAATGCAAGAGAATGATGTGAATGGCAAATCATCAATGGTGAATTTTTGTTGCACTATTAGAGGCAATATATTTTCACAATTGACTACTTGCTTATTCACTCAAAGAACTTCAACAATCATCCTATATGTCCAATATGTTTAAAAGGAAAATAATTCCAAAACAATATGGCAGATAAAATGATCAATACTATTTCAATTATCCAGATGGCAACGAGTTTGCCCGGCAGCCATCTTCTGATAAGATAATCACTGATAAGATACAATGCAAAGAAAGATGAACCTACAATAATGCCATTTAAACTCCAACCTTTACTTCTTACCATATTCAACGCACCATCAATAGCCATAACCAACAAACCTACCGATGCAATGAGGCAAGGAGTAAGGAAATGAAAAATTCGTCTATTCATAGCTGTTGTATTCATACGTTATGCATTTATCCTGAAATTCTTAATTTCAAAATACAGGGCCATTAAACCATAGATTCATCAGCGCTTGGACCATACATTCCCGGAACAGGGATATCCAATAAACGCAAATACACCGAAAGCTGTCCGCGATGATGATACAAATGATTATACGCCCATCCTCTTAAAGATCCGATCTTAGCTAGTTGAAAAACAGTGTGTTCACCGTTTTTAACTGTCCATGTTTTAAATAACTCCTCATTGTCAACAGCTTCAATGTCAGCAACGGCCTTATTTAACGTTTCTTCAAAAAGAGTCAGTAACTCTTCTTTCGATTGCGCATCATTTCTTTTCATCGGCTGCGTTTGAAAATTATATTCATCCGCACGAATGATATTTGAAACCCAACGAGGGATCTCCGCTACATGCGATGCGAGCCTTCCGAGGGTCATTGATTTTTCGTGAGGTTTCCAGCTCAGGTGTTCAACAGGAACTTTTTCGAGGATCTTTTTGGTTGATGCTGCTTCATGTTTTATCTCAGCAAGCAACCCGTCTTTTAATGCCATAAAATTTAATATTAAATATAATGAAAGAAATTTTAATTATTACAAGGTAATTATTAACTATTTATTGGAGCTTGTTAATTGTTTCATTTTCATGTGTGAATTGATATACGGAGTCTTTATGTCTTAGTATTTTTACTAACTGCAAAATAGCCGTAATAGTAAATATGCCGCCAATGACCCAGTTTAAATATTGCTCGCTGTTAGCTATTTTACTTACTATCCAGTGTCCACCAAAAATAAATACACAATTACCTGCGAACGTTCCTATACCAATTCCGATAATATAAAAATTATATTGTGCTTTTACAGGTTGTAACACTCCTTTTGTAAAAAGCACTGTACTCCACCCAAACCAAAAAGGAATTTGCACGGGATTAATTGCACACATGAGCATCCCCAACAAAAAACGATTCATATTGTTTTGGAGTAAAACATTTTTTGCATTGCCTCCGTGTTTTGCAGCAGCAACAAAACTTCCTATGGCTAAGGCTACAATAATAAAAAGCGTTGCCCATTCCATTATTTGCATTAAACGTTTTTGCTTACGTATCCAATCGATACCTACTAATGAAATGCGTACATACAAAACTTCTATCAGTAAACATCCCAGTGAAAAAAACAAAGCATGTATAATGCTTTCCTGCAAACCGATCTGCATGGCCGCCACATTTAAAGTCCCTAATGGCAATGTTCCCAAAAAACTGATGATCAATCCCCAAAGAAATATGCGAAACATTTTTTGCATGGTCTATTCAATAGTTTTATCAGCCGCTTTTATAAAAGCCATATATTTTTTTGAACTGCGAAGAAATGCAGCTCCTTTAAAAAACTTCCATGGCCGGATACCTTGCTTTCGATTGTATTTACTGATATTGTATAAAGCTTTCCAATGTTTTAAGATTTCTTTATAAGCGCCGATCAATGTGTAGCCCGTATCATAGAAATGATTAGGTTCTGCACCGCAACCATTAAATTCAAGAATCGCAAAATTCTTACCCGCTTTTAAGTCTTCAATGCTATTACACATGATATCATACCTGCCATAAAAAAAATCATTTATACTATTGCTCATCTCATCAAAATGAACCAACAGCTTTTCATCTATATATTCTTTTAAATTAATAAAATGCGCTCCCCTATTGTGATTAGCTGCATAACTCAACATATACTTTTCTCCGGGGAGTAATATTTTATTCCAGCTTAATTTATGTTTACTGTGCATTTCTCCTATACGTTTGCTCCCTTTGGGATGTTGCAACACCAGTTCTTCCAAAGTATGTTTACCATCGCCCACAACCTGCAAAGGAACCTTGTGCAGAAAACCGGTAATCATGCCGTTCTTTTGTTCAGGATGACGGATATAAAATACACTTACTTCCATTGGATAATTCACCATTTGCTGCACTATATATTCAACAGGGACTTTAGTATGATATTTTCTTAATTCGTCTTCAGTATCCAATTTCCTGAACAAAATTCCTTGTCCTCCAATTTCGGGTTTTACAATTAAAGGGTAAATAATGCCATGAAAATTTAATCTTTCTTTAATAACAGAAAAATCGTCGGAGGGCAATGCATTAAATGTAGCAGGATAAAATTCTTTCGGTAGCAGATCATACATTTCTTTTTTGGGCTCTCCTTCCATACCGCCAAAGGTTAGCTTAGGATTGCTAGGTGTAAAAAACCAAACAGCTCTTGACCTTAAAATATACCATAGCCAAAATAAAGATATAGGCGCATACAATAGCTTAAATGGCCAAGCTTCCCAGTTCGTTATCTTTTTAATTAATTGTCTCATCAATAATAATCATCAAAAATATGCTGTTGTAATAAATCCATAAAACAATAAGTACATTTGTTTAGAAAAATAAACGATATGCACGTTCCTACAGTTGCAGAAATGACCGTTAATGGGGAAAGCCCAGAAATTTTGTTCTGGGTGGGATGTGCAGGAAGTTTTGATCAGCGGGTGCAAAAAATAACCAAAGCGTTCTCCCTCATCTTACATAAAGCGGGCATTAAATATGCTATCCTGGGCAAAGAAGAAATGTGTACCGGGGATCCTGCCAGGCGTGCCGGCAATGAATTCATCTTCCAAATGATGGCTTACCAAAACATTCAAACGCTCAATAATTATAATATTAAAAAGATCGTTACTGCCTGTCCGCATTGCTTTAATATTTTAAAAAATGAATATGCGGAATTGGGTGGTGTATATGAAGTAATCCACCATTCTGTATTTCTTGATCAATTAATAAATGAAGGAAAGATTGTAATCAAAGAAGATAATAATCTAAAGAATACTTCAACAACTTATCATGATAGTTGTTACTTAGGAAGAGCTAATAATATTTATGAAGCGCCAAGAAAAGTGCTGGAAGCTTTAAAAACCGAGTTGGTAGAGATGAAGCGTTGTAAAAGCAATGGTTTATGTTGTGGTGCCGGTGGTGCTCAAATGTTCAAGGAAGAGGAAAAAGGCAGTACAAGAATCAATATGGAAAGAAGCAAAGAAGCGATCAGTACGAATGCCAAAGTAATTGCAACTGCCTGCCCGTTTTGCAATACGATGATGACAGACGGTGTTAAAGCAAATGATAAAGAAGATATAAAAGTGATGGACATTGCAGAATTAGTAGCAGCTTATATTTAAACTTAAAGCAAAAGTTATGAATTTCAACATACAACAATACATTCCTGCCAATTTTAATAATAACTCACGGGTATGGATATACCAAAGTTCACGCCCGTTTAATGCAGAGGAAGTTTTTCAAATCGATTCAATTCTCCAACAATTTGCCGATAACTGGAAAAGTCATGGTGCAGATGTAAAGGGCTTTGCCAAATTACTATTCAATCAATTTGCAGTGATTATTGCGGATGAAACACAAGCCGGTGTTAGCGGATGCAGCACGGATAGCTCTGTTAGAGTTATTAAACAGATAGAACAACAATTCAATGCCCCCATGTTTGAAAGACAGGCATTGGGTTTTATCGTAAATGAAAGTATTCAACTACTGTCATTATCACAAATAGAAAATGCCATTGAAAACGGAACAATTACTCCCGATACCATTTACTTCAATAATCTTGTACAAACAAAAGAAGAATTATTAAATAACTGGCTGATACCGATTAAGGATAGCTGGTTGGCTAAACGATACAATTTTTCAGCAATAAAAATATAAAGTATGAGACAAATAAAAAGTCTTTTACTATTGGTAGCAGTTGTTTTGTTGCATGGTTGCAGCGGATCTGATACTTACAGAGGAACGTGGAAAGCCATCGGTTCCGAAGGAGAAAAATTAGAGATTACCTTTGAAGCTAAACGCTTTTACATTAAAGACAGCTCAGGTAAAATAAATCATTATGACTATTCCCAAAATTCTGTTTCAATAGAAAACTCCGTTGAGACCTATGGAATAAGGTTAAATGATGGCAGAGAATATTACATTAATTTTCCCATTGCTGATGATGAAACAAAAGGGATTATTAAAGATGCTGTTGGCAATCCTATGTACACAATCAGTAAAACTGCATATATAAAATACGAAGATATTTACAAGCTTAAATAGCCTTTGCTCAATCTAATAAACAGACTAAGCTTCTGCTTCAAGCACTGCTAATTTTAATTTAGCAGATTTTCCGGCTTTTTTAAATTGAACAGCATTCCAAACGTGATCGATACCGATCTTGTCTGTGTTTTCAAAGCCTAAGCTTTCAACACAATCCCAATTGCAGATACGAGTAAGATCACTGGCAATTTTAGATGTTGGTTTAGGATAAGCCACCCATAATTTAGCGGCATTATTCAATGCAGGAATAACATCATTCAAAATATCTTTTAGCTGGCGTTGACTAACAGCAAACACCAAGGCAAAATCTATTTTGCGTGTTTTTAGTAAAGGAGTTACGTTTTTAGCAAACGATAATTTTATGAACTGTTTCTCTATTGTAGAAGGTAAACCTTGTATTAACACGTTTTTTTCGGTAGTTAATTGCAATTTTTCGGGTAACGACTGAGACAGCGTTAATACTTCCATGTTGAAAAAATTTTAAGGTTTAAAATAAGTGACGGTTCAGAGAAAAGACATGTTTTTACGGAAGCTTGGATAGTAAAATTACTGAAACCCTTATCTGTTACGGGTTTGAGATGCAAAGGTACGCTTCTTTTTGTGGTATTCACAATAAAAAGCAGTGCTTTTTTAAAAAAAAGTTATATGATAAAAAAATGCAAGTGTTTAATTCTTGCTATTCACAGGTTTATAGTATTTCAGTGCTTCGTCCATATAACCTTGTAAACGCTGAATTCTGTTTGCATCAGCCGGGTGAGTGCTTAAAAACTCAGGTTGCTGCGACCCGCCGCTCATTGCCTGCATCCGTTGCCAGAAAGGAATCGCCTCCCGTGGGTTATATCCTGCCATAGCTGCAAACAACAATCCAAAATGGTCGGCTTCATATTCCTGGTTACGGGAGTTAGGCAATAATACAGCTACCTGAGAGCCAGGGGCATAAATATTATTAAAAATGCTGTTTACCTGGGGATTGTTGCCCGTTAATACGTTCCCTGCAACTCCAATACCTTGTGCCACCATTTCCTGGCTCATTCTTTCATTACCGTGTTTTGCTACAGCATGCGTTATTTCATGCCCTAAAACAATTGCTAAAGCAGCTTCATTCTGTGTTACAGGTAACAAACCAGTATAAACCACTACTTTTCCTCCCGGCATGCACCAGGCATTTACCTCTTTGCTATCTACCAGGTTAAACTCCCAGTTATACCCTTTTAAGATATCGCCTTTGCCTTGTGTGTTATAATAATCAGTAATAGCCTTTGCAATACGAGATCCCACACGACGAACCATTTCCGCGTCCTTATTCCCTACATTACTGACTACCTTATTTTGTGATAAAAAAGTTTTGTATTCCGTTAGCGCCATTTGCTGCAATTGGTCTTCAGAAACAAGACTTAATTGTTTGCGCCCCGTAACCGGGTTACGGCTACAGGAAATTACAGATAGAATAATTGCTGATGCTAATAAGATTCTTTTCATAAACTAAGTTTGATTATTTTAATGGGACTTTATTAAGTTTTCCAATTCCGGCACATAATAGCTGTTTTATATATGACATGCAATTGACGTACCAATATACAAAAGGCTAAATTAGTTTTTCAGACTTAAATCAAAAATGAAAAGTTGCGTTGGAGAATTTTATTTACGCATTTTTCTTCTGTCGCGGTATTTTAAAATAGGAACGCGGCTTTCATCGCCACGCAGCAAACGACTTATGTTTTTTTGGTGTGTTAATACAACCATTGCAGCAACCAATACTGCAAATACTCTGTAGATAGTAACATTATCATTCCATATCCATAAAACGCAAATAGGTAATGCCACGCCCGCTAAAATAGAGCTTAAAGAGATATAACGTGTTAAGTATAATACTATTAAGAATACTGCTACACAACTTCCTGCAATAACAGGCTGAATAGCCAGCATCATTCCAAATAAGGTAGCAACACCCTTACCACCACGAAAATTTGCAAAAACCGGGAAAACATGACCTACCACAGCTGCCAATCCTAAACCAACCATTAGATTGGTTCTGTCAAACATATGCGCCTGGGGTAAATAATAAGGAAGAATATTATACAAGGCAACAGCTAACATTCCTTTCATAATGTCAAAAAACATTACCATGGTACCATATCTTTTGCCTAAAACTCTAAAAGTATTAGTGGCTCCCATGTTGCCGCTTCCGTAATCACGAATGTCAATATCAAAAAAGCGCCTGCTGACCAATAAAGCTGTTGGAATCGAGCCGATGAGGTATGCTATAATGATAAGAAAAAATTCCTTCATGTATTTTTCTTTGGAAATTAGTGCCGCAAAAGTAAGGATTTTATCCTTTAGTTAACGTTAATTTAATCTAGCAATTGTGTAAATAGATGAAAATCATTGCTTTTCAGCCAAAATTGCCAACCAATCTCCCTTTTGTACTATTGATTTTACTTCAAATTGGTGATTTTTTAATAATAGAGTTATTGGTTCTTTGTCTGATAATAAAAAGCCGCTAAAGAAAGCATTGGCTCCTTTTTGGGTTGATTCTGCCATTGCTGCAATATTATCAGTTATCACGTTTAGCGTAATATTGGCTAAAACAATATCGTAAACATCTCTTTTCGGGAAAGTGTTTTCTTGTTCTATAGTGATCCTGGAACAGCTATTTTGCTGAATATTCTCTTTGGTATTTTCAATACTCCATTCATCGTAATCAACGGCTAAAACACCAGTAGCGCCCAACTTTTCGGCAAGGATTGCCAGCACACCGGTACCGGTACCAAAATCAATTACTGATCTATTTTTAAAATCGATAGAAAGCATTAGCTGTATCATCATGTATGTTGTAGCATGATGCCCGGTGCCAAAGCTCATTTTGGGAGTTATGACAATTTCGTGTTCTACACCTTTGATCGGCTCATGAAAGCTTGCACGTAAAGCTACTTTATCTTCTACAATTACCGGCTGAAAGCCGCTTTCCCACTGCTGGTTCCAGTTAATGTTTTCTATTTCGCTTTGTGTAAAGCTGATGGTTGAAAACAAATCTATTATTTCCTTAAATGCTGTTTCATTAAATTGTTCAATTGGAATATAAGCTGTTAGATGATTTTCATCTGTCTCTTCAAAACCTTCAAAATCCTGCTCGCTTAATAATGCAATTAGCTTCTCTGCATCTTCTGCAGAAGCAACAATAAAATCGAATTGTAAGTAATTATTCATCGAAAGAAAAAGCCGCAGTTTAGTTGCGGCTATGTTTTATTTTAATCAGATCAATTTATGCTTGCTCCCCATTACCTTCCGGTCTTGATTGCTGAGGTTGTCTTTCCGGTCTTGGTAATAAAGCTTTACGGCTCAATTTGAATTTACCTGTTCTTGGGTCAACTTCCAGCAATTTCACTTTCACTTTATCGCCTTCTTTGAAGATGCCTTCCATTGTTTCTAAACGTTTCCAGCTTATTTCACTGATGTGCAACAAACCTTCTTTTTTAGGTAAGAACTCAACAAAAGCGCCAAATTCTTTAATGCCTTTTACTGTTCCTTCGTATTCTTTTCCAACTTCCGGAACAGCAACCAATCCCTGAACCCAGGCAACTGCTTTATCCATTCCTTCTTTAACAGGAGAGAAAATGCTTACTTCACCAGTGTTACCCACTTCTTCAATATTGATAGTCGTTCCTGTTTCACGTTGAATTTCCTGGATCACTTTACCACCTGGTCCTATCACGGCACCGATAAATTCTTTATCGATAACGATCTTAACCATTCTTGGGGCATGAGGTTTAACATCTGCTCTGTGTGCAGGAAGACACTCATACATTGCATCTAAAATATGTAAACGACCGGCTTTAGCTTGTGCCAATGCCTGGCGCATAACATCCATGCTTAAACCATCTACCTTAATATCCATTTGCACACCGCAAATACCATCACGGGTTCCGGTTACTTTAAAGTCCATATCACCTAAGTGATCTTCATCACCTAAGATATCCGTTAAGATAGCATATTTATCGCCTTTGGTAATCAATCCCATTGCCACACCACTCACGTGTTTTGGTAAAGGAACACCTGCATCCATCAACGCTAATGAACCGGCACAAACCGTAGCCATTGATGAAGAACCATTACTTTCTAAGATATCGCTCACCACACGTACTGTGTACGCATATTCACTACCCGGCATCATTTGCTTTAAAGAACGTTGTGCCAGGTTACCATGACCAACTTCTCTACGGCTTTGTCCACGCATCATCTTTACTTCACCGGTGCTGAATGGAGGAAAATTATAATGTAAGAAGAATTTAGATTCAGAAGATTTTGCTGCGCTCTCTACTAACAATTCATCTAACGGAGTTCCGAAAGTAACTGTTGTCAAAGATTGTGTTTCGCCTCTTGTAAATAACGCCGAACCGTGCGGAGTTGGCAGTATGTTCGTTTCCATAGCTAAAGGACGAATATCTTCCGTACCTCTGCCATCCAAACGTTTTCTGTCGTTCAATATCATATCACGAACAACATTGTATTGCAATTCGCCAAAATAATGACCGATCAATTTTTTGTCTTCATCAGGTAATTCTTCACCTAAATGAGCTTTTACTGCTTCTGCTAATTCTTTATATGCATCGCTTCTTTCATGCTTAGCAGATGCCGATGCAGAAATAGCGTACATTTTATCTGTAGCAAATTCATTTATTTTTTTCTCTAACTCTTCGTTGCGATAAGGCTTGGTATAATCTCTTTTAGTAGTGATGCCTGCTTTATCTCTCAATTCTTCCTGTGCTTTTACCTGTACACGTATTGCATCATGCGCTAATTCCAATGCTTTTACTAAATCTTCTTCCTGGCACTCTTTTGCTTCGCCTTCCACCATCATAATATTTTTGGCAGTAGCGGCAATTAAGAACTCCAGATCAGATTTTTCCAGTTCGCTGCGAGTAGGGTTGATAATGAACTCACCGTTCAACTTTCCTATTCTTACTTCACTTATAATTTCTTTAATGGGAATATCAGAAACTGCTATAGCCGCCGATGCAGCCAAACAAGCCAATGAATCAGGCATTACTTCAGGGTCAGATGACACTAACGTAACCAATACCTGTACATCGCATAAATAATCATCCGGGAACAACGGACGAAGCGCTCTGTCGATTAAGCGGCTGGTTAATATTTCGTAGTCATTCAATCTTGCTTCTCTTTTAAAGAAAGAGCCAGGAATACGACCTGCAGAAGCAAATTTTTCCTGGTAATCTACAGATAAAGGAAAAAATGATTGACCTTCTTTAGGTTCTTTATTTGCAACAACGGTTGCCAAAATAATACAATTACCCTGGCGTACAGTAACCGCCCCATCTGCCTGACGAGCCAACTTACCGGTTTCGATAGTGACATAGCGTCCGCCGCCGATATCAAATGTTACTGAATTAATATTAAAATTCATGTTGATTTAAAATTTTATAGGATGATAAACATGCCCAAATAAAAATAATTCCCAACCAGATTCTTGCAGTTGGGAATTATAATATTTAAAGCATTGATAATTTTATTTGCGGAGACCTAATTTTTCAATTAAACCTCTGTAGCCTGTAAGATCGTGTTTGCTAAGGTAAGTAAGTAAACGCTTGCGTTGTCCTACCATCATCATTAATCCACGTTGAGAGGAGAAATCTTTTTTATTTGTTTTCAGGTGGTTGGAGATGTGGTTGATGCGTTCAGTTAATAACGCAATTTGACCTTCAACAGACCCTGTGTTTTCTGCTTTTCCACCAAAATCCTGGAAAATTTTTGCTTTTTTTTCTAAAGTTAAATGCGACATCTTTTTTGCTTAATAACGTGTTTATTAAATCTCTTTATTTTTTCGCCCGCAAAAGTAAGGAAAAGTTTCGAGTTTTTCACTTTAAATTAATTTAGATGCCTTTATGACTTATTTTGCAGCCGATGAAGCTGTATTTTACTGTCACTACCGACCTCAGTTACGACCAACGAATGATACGCATTTGTACTTCGCTGGCAGCTGCCGGCTACGAGGTGAAATTGGTGGGCAGAAAAATGAAAAATTCTATTCCGCTCGTTAAACAGCCTTTTGAGCAAAAAAGGATCAACTGTTTCTTCGAAAAAGGCAAATTCTTCTATATAGAGTACAATATCCGGTCGTTTTTCTATTTATTATTTAAAAAGATGGATTGCATTGTGGCAATTGACCTGGATACGATCCTTCCCTGTTATTTTATATCTAACATAAAAAAAACAAAACGGGTGTACGATGCACATGAACTGTTTTGTGAAATGAAAGAAATTGCGACCCGACCTGCTATTTATACGCTTTGGAAGAGGGTTGAAAAATATACCGTACCGAATTTTATACATGGATATACGGTTAATCAACCGATCGCTGATGAGTTTAAAAAGATGTACGCTGTTGATTATGGCGTTATCCGCAATATTGCTTTGCTAAGGGAGATCAACATCTCACCTAAAACAGAAAAATTTATTTTATACCAGGGCGCTGTTAATGAAGGTAGAAGTTTTGAGACTTTGATTCCCGCTATGAAAAATGTAAATAGCCAACTGATCATTTGCGGCGATGGAAATTTTTTAGCGCAAACAAAACAATTGGTCAAAGACAATAATGTAGAAAGTAAAGTAATTTTTAAAGGCAGAGTTACTCCGGATGAATTAAGATCAATTACGCAACAAGCATACATTGGAATTACCTTGTTTGATGACACAGGTTTGAGCAACTATTATTCATTAGCAAATCGTTTTTTTGATTATTTGCATGCCGGTATTCCACAGCTCTCGATGAACTACCCTGTATATAAAGAAATCAATGATGAATTTGAGGTTGCGGTATTGGTAAATGATCTGAGTCCTGAAAATTTAGCATTGCAACTGAACAATTTACTATCTAACGAGGTTCTATATACAAGACTTCAACAAAATTGCATGGAAGCAAGAAAGGTTTTAAACTGGCAGGGAGAAGAAAAAAAATTGCTTGAATTCTATAAACAATTGTTTGCAGTTAAATAATGCCGGATAAACATTTACATATTGTAGCACATACCGTTCCCTTTCCGGCTGATATTGGCGGTGTGATCGATCTTTTCTATAAGATAAAAGCACTTCATAAAGCAGGCATTAAAATCCATCTTCATTGTTTTACTTATGCCAACAGAACTGAACAACCGGAGTTAAATAAATACTGCGAAAAAGTTCATTATTACAAGCGACACAGGAATATTTTCTCAGCATCACTTCGTTTGCCCTTTATTGTTAGTTCCCGAAAATCGAAAGAATTACTGTCAAGATTACAGCAGGATAATTACCCAATTTTATTTGAAGGCATTCACACTACCTACTACTTACAAGCAGGAAAATTAAAAAATCGAAAAACCATTGTACGTCTGCACAATGCCGAGTTCGAATATTATCATCGTCTTTCGTTACATGAACATAATTTATTAAAGAAAGTATATTTTCAATTTGAAAGTCGTTTGCTTAAAAAATATGAAAACAAGCTGGCAAAGAAATATTTTGTTGTTGCAGTAAGCGAACACGATGTACAATTATACCAGGATCTATTTCATGCCATCAACATTCAATACATGCCGGTGTTTTTGCCCTATTCATTAGCTGTAGGCAAAGAAGGAAAAGGTTGTTACTGTTTATATCACGGCAATCTTTCCGTAAATGAAAATGAGAAAGCAGCGATATGGCTATTACAAAATGTTTTTACAGATAAAACAGTTCCATTTATCATCGCAGGTAAAGATCCATCAGAAGCATTACGCTGCAAGATCAATCAGCACAACAACTGTTGCTTAGTTGCCAATCCTACTGAAAAAGAAATGCAGGATATCATCCGGAAAGCTCAGATAAATATTCTCCCCTCATTCAATAATACCGGTGTAAAATTAAAGCTGATAAATGCATTGTTTAACGGAAGACATTGCGTGGTAAACACTGCAGGAGTTGAAGGTTCAGGATTAGAAAATGCTTGTCATATTGCAGAAGATAAAGACGAATTCAAATCAGCGATAGAACAATTATACCAACAACCTTTTACAGAAGAAGAAATTCAGCAGCGCCAAGGTATTTTACAAGCATTGTACAATAACGAAGCAAATGCACAACAACTTATAAAGTGGCTATGGTAGCATTGTCCCACACTTTGCCACGTTCTGTTTTGATCATACGTGCAGGGAATTTTCTTATCACCATATAATCATGTGTAGCCATTACGATCGCTGTGCCATAGTCTTTTGAAATTTGAAACAGCAATTGCATGATTTCATCGCTTGTTTCAGGATCCAGGTTCCCGGTAGGTTCATCAGCCAATATTAATCGGGGAGAATTTAATAATGCACGTGCAATATCAACACGCTGTTGTTCACCACCGCTCATTTCAAAAGGCATTTTGAATCCTTTTGTTTTCAATCCTACTTTATCTAAAACGTCTGAAATTTTTTCGTCCATCAACTTTTCATCTTTCCAGCCTGTCGCCTTTAAAACGAATTTTAAATTCTCGTTTACGTTTCTATCTGTCAGCAATTGAAAGTCCTGGAAAACAACGCCCAGGTTGCGTCTCAAGAAAGGAACTTTTTTCCAGTCCAACTCTTTTAAATTATAACCAACAACCCAACCTTCACCTTCTGTCAATTGCAGATCGCCATACAGAGTACGTAACAAGCTGCTTTTACCTGTTCCGGTTTTTCCTACCAGGTACACAAACTCAGCTTTATCAACTGAAATATTTACATCGCCTAAGATCAATGCATTGCTTTGATAAATATTTACTCCTTTTAATTCTATAATTGCCTGCGACATGTTGGTTTATTATTTTCTTTATTACGTGAATTAATATAATAAATTACATCAACTCATTTTTCGTATTAAGCAAATTTACTCTTTCGTAAAATCGTTCTACAATTAATTTCCTCACCAATTTGTTAAAATGTTAATAATTGAGCTTTCGATATTATAAAAAGAATACGGAAAGATATATTTTTAGCTGCCTTCTAACACGTTTTCTTTTATGAAAAACAAAATGATCAACCTGCTTTCTTATAGAAAAGTCAGTTGCTTTATTGGTTTTATTTTAAGCGTTTATTCGCTGAATGCTCAAATACAGCAAGGTTCTTTTGGAGGCTATGGCACTGTAACATTTTATCCGACCTCCAATCAAGATTTAATTGATTCATTAAAATGGGAAGAACAGCCACCCCTTATCAATCAATATGAAAATAAAAAAATAAAACAAATCCTTTATCAACGTTCAACCGATAGAGTAATAATATTTTTAACCCGGAAGCAATTCATCGAAACAAATAAAGAATCAGCAGTTAGTAAGGGTATTATAGCCGAGCCCAAATTAAAAGAAAAGAAAAGTATACAAAATAATAGCTCTGTTGCTTACACTTCTGTTAAGCTGATAGATATAAATACCGATTCTCCTTTGTATACGGGAATAGTGAACTATGTACAGCCTACAGGCATTGATTCTACTTACACATTATTAAATACGTTCGGGGGATTTAAAGAGTCAACTGTTCCGGGGCAATTTCAAATTACACCTGTAACACCAGGGGAGGCAATGTTGGTTGTCCATAAAAAAGATAATGACAAGACTCGATTTGTCTATCACTATAAAGTTAAACGCAGTCTGAAAGATGAATTAAACCCAGAGCCAGAAATGAGCATAGGAAGATTGACAGGCACTCATGTAGAAGTAAGCTTATTTAAACAACAAGCACAAATAAATTTGCCGAAGGGGTATACTTTTAAAAGTGCGGTTGTATATTTTTCGGGCACGGGTTTTATGAATGTTTTCACGACCACACTTATTGGTTCTTCATTAACACCTGCAAAAGATTTTATTGATGTTTGTCTGCCCGGAAGCGTTATAACTTTTGACAATGTAAAAATTATAGATTCTACCGGAAAAGAAATTATCATTAATGGGATTTCATATGTTTTGACTGATAATAATTCTGCCAAAATTTCAACTACTGATGACTCGATGAATCCAATCATCTATCCTCAATTTCCGGGAGGCGCTAACGCTTTAAATGCTTACTTAAGTCGAAATCTGAAATACGATAAAGAATATTTATCGATGCCGATAAAAGATCGTGCCTGCTTTTTAAATATAAAGGTTTCTGAAGATGGAACTCCTTCTGTTATTAACGATCATTTTTTACCAAAAGATGATTTTGCAAAAAAATGTCTTGCACTAATAATGGATGGACCTAAATGGATACCTGCAAATTATAATGGCAAAAATGTTGATATACTAACATCTCAATATATTGATCTAAATGCAAGATATTATCAATAAACAATGGCTTCGTTTAGCAATTGAATTACCAATTCTTTTTTAGCGCTCTCTTCTACTCTGCCGATAATTTGCGCATCAATATTAAATGCTTTTGCTGCGTTGATCATTGTATCGGCATCTTCTTTACTGCAATATATTTCCAGGCGGCATCCCATGTTAAACACTTCGTACATTTCTTTATTAGAAGCGCCGCTGCATTCCTGTATTATTTTAAAGATCGGAGGCGCTTGAAACAAATTATCTTTTACAATTTTAAAATTGCCTGGCAAATATTTCATGCACTTGGTTTGTCCGCCGCCACTGCAATGTATCAATCCATGTATCTTATCAAAATTATTTTCCAGCAATTGTTTCAACACCGGCGCATATGTGCGTGTAGGACTTAATAATAATTTCCCGATGGTAAGCTGTGAATCGTCAATAGTGAAAGAATCGGTCATTTTATATTTACCGATATAAACGACGTCATTGTTTAAAGCATTGTTGTAGCTTTCTTTAAAATTATCCGCATAAAATTTATTTAGCACATCGTGTCTTGCAGAAGTCAAACCATTGCTTCCTAATCCGCTGTTATATTCGGTTTCATAAGATGCTTGTCCATAGCTTGCCAAACCAACAATTACATCGCCTGCTTTTATTTTATCATTGCTGATGATCTTGCTTTTTTCCCAGCGGCAAGTCATTGTTCCGTTTACGGCAACGGTACGTACTACATCTCCGACATCAGCTGTTTCACCACCTAGATAATGAATATTTACGCCAACTTTTTTTAACTCATCAAATAATTGCTGAGAACCATTTATCACTTGCTCCAAAACTTCACCAGTAATTAAATGTTTGTTTCTATCAATGGTTGAATTGAAAACAATATTATCATAAATACCCACGCACAATAGATCATCCAGGTTCATTACAATCGCATCCTGTGCAATTCCCTTCCATACAGAAATATCACCCGTTTCTTTCCAATATAAATAAGCCAAAATGCTTTTGGTTCCTGCTCCATCTGCGTGCATTACGTTCACAAAGTTTTCATCGTTACCTAAATAATCGGGGTAAATTTTACAAAAGGCATTAGGAAACAATCCCTGGTCTAAATGTTTGGTAGCAGCGTGTACTTCTTCTTTCTGTGCAGAAACTCCCCGTTGATTGTATAAAGACATTTTTAAATTACGATTTATGATTTACGAATGACGATTTAATTCAGTCCGTCATATTCATCAATTGCTCAAGGTGTACAATTTTGCAAATATCCATTATCCTTTATGAATTATCAATTATCCATTAGCAAATTATCAATTAGTTTTGCACCAGTTTTAAATGACTGTTCACAACGACATACACAACTTACCTGTTTTTAAAAACGCTGTAATTACTATCGGCACTTTTGATGGTGTGCATACGGGCCATCAACAAATAATAGCATTGATGAGAGCCCAGTCCGCTGCTGCAAAAGGTGAAACGGTTATCATTACCTTTCATCCGCATCCAAGAAAGATCATTAAGGCCGGAGAATCGCCAGTTTTTTTATTGAACACATTGGATGAAAAAATTGAATTATTAGAACGCTCCGGCATTGATCATTTGGTGGTGGTGCCTTTTACAGAAGATTTTGCCAACCTGACTGCCGAAGAATACATTAAAGATTTTTTGATAAAGACTTTTCATCCGCATTCTATCATTATTGGTCACGATCATCATTTTGGAAAAGGACGTACTGGCAATTATAAACTGCTGGAAGAAAAAGGAATTGAATTCAACTATACGGTAAAAGAAATTCCTGCACATACATTAGAAGAAGTTGCTATCAGCTCTACCAAAATCAGAAATGCTTTATTAAGCGGCGATATTGATACAGCCAATACTTGTTTAGGCTATTCTTATTTTTTCAGTGGCACAGTTGTAGAAGGAAATAAACTAGGCAGAACAATCGGCTACCCAACTGCTAATATTCAAATTGAGAACGAGGATAAATTGATACCCGGTAATGGAGTATACGCTGTTTCTATTCAAACCTCAGATAGCAAATTCCAAATTCCAAATTTGAAGGGCATGATGAATATTGGTGTTCGCCCTACTGTTGATGGAAGCAAGAGAACAATTGAAGTAAATATTTTTGATTTTGATAAAGATATTTATGGAAAAACTTTAACGATCACTATTAAGAAACATCTTCGTAATGAAGAAAAGTTTGCAGGATTGGATGCGCTAAAAGCTCAATTGGCAAAGGATAAAGAGAATTCCTTGAAAGCCTTGCATTAAGCATTACTCATTATCTTCACCACTAACTCTTTTAATAAAGAAGCATCTTCTGTTCCTGTATCATTAATACCGATGCTGCGCAAATTATATTCATGTAATAATAAAAGCGTTTGTTCTACCCCGTTATAACCGTATATCCTCAATGTTTCCAATGCCTGTTTAGCAGCAAATGGATTATTGTAGAATAAAGGCTTTATGCCGGCTTCGCTTTTATCTGCCATACCAAAGATAGCGTGCAGCTTACTGAAATAGCCATACAACGCAGGCAATATCAACTGTATCGGCGCTGCTTTGGGATTGCCTTCAAAGTATTGAATAATGCGTATGGCTTTTTGAAGATCTTTTTTACTCAACGCATCCTGTAATTCAAATGCATTGTATTCTTTACTTACACCAACATAATTTTCAATATCATCATCGGTTATCTCTTTTCGTTTTCCAAGATTGACCGTTACTTTCTCTACTTCATTAATAATGCGGCTTAGATCATTACCGATATGTTCTGCCAATAACATTACCGCTTTAGATGAAATCGCATATCCTTTTGATTGAACGGTTTCAGTTATCCAATCAGGCAATTTATAATCGCGGATCTTTTCAGAAGTAAAAATCTCTCCATTCTTTTGAATGGTTTTATAAACTTTTTTCCGCTTATCTAATTTACCTTCTTTAAAACTTGCTACGAAAATGGTAGATGGCAAAGGATTTTCAAAGTACGATTCCAGCTTATCGATCTCCCGCATTTGTTGCGCTTCTTTCAACAACACTACTTGCTTCTCTGCAAACATGGGATAACGCATACAGGCATTTACAACTGCACTCCAATCAGCATCTTTCCCATAAAATACAGATAGATTAAAGCTGGCTTCGCTTTCCGGCAAAATGTTATGCTCTGCATAACTCATTACCTGGTCTATATAATAATCTTCTTCTCCTTCCAGCCAATACAAAGGCTTGTATAATTTCTTTTTCCAGTCGTTAATGATCTTTTCTGCTGACATGAGGTGTCAAAAATACAAAGGGATTGCACGAATTAAATCGAATAGCTCGAATATTTTACAATGCAGACTTATTCAACAATGGTAGGCGTACAAGAAAGTAGCACAACGATGTTTAATAATAGCACTAAGGCTTGTTAAAAAAATTATTTCACAATCACCTTTCCATCCAATACAACATTAGAAGTGCGTTTGGTAGAAAACTCCGGTTTATCACCATTAATCAAAACATTGTTCAGGAAAATATTTTTTGCATCGGTGGATGAGAAGCCATTCTTAGCGGTGATATCTACATTATCAAAATAGATGTCATGCGCAGGCACATCCGGCAGGCCTTTAATTGAAATAGCGGTATTAGCTTGCGTACAACGAATATTACTGAAATGAAAATTAGCAAACTCCGGTGCTTTATCCGTAGCTGAAACGCCTTTAGCGCTTTTGCCCGCTACCACATCTTCATAATCGGTAGTAAATAATATTGCTTCTTCAGGAATAGCAGACATCGTAATATTATCTACGTAAACATTTGTTACCAATCCGCCTCGACCATAATTACTTTTTACCCGTACGCCAATATCAGAACCAATGAACTTACAATCTGCTACATAAATATTTTTCATTTGTCCGTCGGTATTACTGCCAATTACAAATCCTCCATGCGCACGTAACACAGTGCAACCGGCAACAATTATATTTTGCAATTGAGGAGTGCTGTCCTTATAATTACTGCTTTTCATGCAAATACCATCATCACCGGCGCTAACGGTAGTTTTATATACTACTACATTTTTACAGGCGCTGATATCCATACCATCTCCGTTTTGTGCCCACCAATCATTAAAAATTGTAGCGTTACTGATGATCAGGTTGGTGCATTTATTAGGATACAAAACGAATTTTGGCGAATTACGTAATGCAACACCGTCTATTAGTATATTCTCACAAGAGATAAGCTGCAGCATATACGGACGAAGAAAATCTCTTGCAGTGATATAATCATCAGGAGTAGCATTGGTATTATCTTTTAAACGATCAACCACTACTTCTCCAGCCATTGCTTCTCCACTCGGCCACCATATTTTCCCATCACTGCTTATTACACCTGTTTTGGGCAACGCTTGCCATACTTCTGCAGGCGCTTTACTTTTTTTCACCGGGCGCCAGGTATCGCCTGCTCCATCAAATATTCCTTGTCCTGTTAATGCAATATTCGTTGCCTTGTAAGCATATAAAGGGGGTTGTGGCGAAATATTATTTCCACCTCCAAGCTTGATCATAGGATATTGCTTATGATCGCTTGTGAATTGCACCAATGCGCCTTTTTCTAAATGAAGGTCTACATTACTTTTTAATTCGATAGGTCCGGTTATCCATGTCCCTGCTGGCACCAATACTTTACCCCCACCTGCGTTGGTACAGGCCTCTATCGCTTTTGCAAAAGCAGCCGTATTTAATGTTTTATCATCTGCTACTGCACCATAATCAGTTATTGAAAATGTTTTATCAGCAAATGTAGGCGCTGTTACCTGCGGCATCGTAAACGGTGCTTTGGAAATATAATAAGCGATGTTTTTTACCTGTGCATTTACAACAGCAACAGTAAAAGTAGTTATCACAATAACAAGAGATCGTTTGGCAAATAGCTTCATATAAAATTATTATCGAATAAAAATAGAAAATAAGACAATGTTTCCAAAAGTAAACAGTGCAAACGTTGTCGTAACTCATGGACAGAAATGTGTGTTAAACGTTTAACTTGCATAAAACGCTTGCTGATGAAAAAACATTTATTGCCAATCATCTTCCTGTTCTTTTCATTGTATTCCTTTGCACAGAATGATGCGTACATTAAATCTTTTTATACCATTGATACCGCTTCTTTTCAAAACAGTGCTCATCACTGGTATGATATTTTTGATGATGAAAATATCATTAACGCAGTTCCCAACCAACCAAGATATGCAGCTACACAAATAAAAGAGATCGCTGATAACATTCTTTTATATCAAAAAAACAACGGCGGGTGGCCCAAGAACTATGATATGCGAGCCATTTTAACCGAGCAAGAAAAACAAAAGTTGCTCGCTGCCAAAACTGATACCAATACCACTTTTGATAACAGCACTACACACTCTCACGTAGCTTGCCTGGCAAGAGTATATTATGTTATAAAAGATGGACGCTATAAAGACGCCTGCTTAAAAGGGATCGATTATATTTTAGCATCGCAATATGAGAACGGCGGCTGGCCACAATTCTATCCGTTGCAGAAAAATTACAGCAGAGAGATAACCTATAATGATGATGTAATGACGGGCATCATGAACGTATTGAAAGACATTTTAGATAGTCGTCCGCAATATTCTTTTGTTGATGCGGCAAGAAAAGCACAAGCAGCTGAAGCATATAAAAGAGGATTGGATTGTATCTTTAAAACGCAGATCGTGGTAAATGGATCGGCTACTGCCTGGTGCCAGCAATACGATGAAGTAAAGCTAACGCCGGCATGGGCAAGAAAATTTGAACCGCCAAGTATTTGCAACAGGGAAAGTGTGCCGGTAGTTCTATTTTTAATGAGCATTGATAATCCTGATGAAAGAACAATTCATGCTGTACAGTCCTCAGTAAAATGGTTTAATGATTCCAAAATTTTAGGCATTCGGGAAAAAACAATTGCTGCAGAACCGGTGAAATTCAAATACCGCCTATCTAAAACGGATAAGATTGTGATAGCTGATTCCACAGCACCGCCCATCTGGGCACGCTATTACGAGATCGGATCACAAAAGCCGCTCTTTTGCAATCGTGATGGAAAACCTGTTTATACACTGGCAGAAGTAGAAAGAGAGCGCCGGGATGGTTATACCTGGTATACTTATGACCCACAACTGGTTTTGGATAAATATAAAAAATGGCAACAGAAATGGGCTCCGGAAAATAATGTATTGCAGAAGAATTAAACGTTCTGTAATATCTTTATAATGTGAAAAAACTTATTCAAAAAATATTTAGGTTACGCACCGACGTTGGCTTGAATTTTTATATCGCCGGCTTTCTCCATAAATATATTTTAAGACAGAACAGCAAGGTATCCTGGATGGTGCATCACACTTCTACCATTTATCACCCAGAAAACATCACAAGAGGAAAAAATGTTTACCCCGGAGATTCACCTGGCAATTATATTGAAGCATCCAACGGAGTAACTATTGATGACTATACAAACCTTGCTCCGAATGTCGGCATTATATCTGCCAATCATAATTTAATTGATAACTCGATAACCGATAAAGCAAAGCCTATTTACATTGGCAGGTTTTGTTGGATAGGCATGAATGCTGTAATATTACCCGAGGTGCATTTAGGAGATTTTACCATTGTAGGCGCCGGCGCTGTGGTTACAAAAAGTTTTCCGGAAGGCTATTGTGTAATTGCCGGTAATCCTGCTCAAATAATTAATCAACTGGATAAAACAGCCTGTGAGCAATTTGCCCGAACAAAATATAATAGCTGAATTTTCTGTAAAGCAATTTGCAAAACGCTCATTGCTTCTGTTGCTTAGTTTACTTGTAAAACTAATTGCACAGATCGCTGTTATTTATATTTACTCCAGGCAATTATCGATCATTGATTATGGGAATTATCAATCTGTTTGGCTATATACAAATGTTATAAGCGTTATTGGACTATTTGGACTCCCATCCTTGCTCTTATCAGTTCCGTTACAAAGTATTAAACATTGGATCATCAATAACAGGAATCGATTTGTTGCAGCCATTGTTTTACTCAATATCATTCCTTTCATTTACCTGCTTTTTTTATCAAATCAATTTTCTCATATAGAAAGATGGTTGTTGATAGGCTTAATAATTGTCCAGAATTTTTCTATCATTACGGAGACCATCGTTATTAAAAAAGAAAAAGAAAAATTGGTCTTGCTAACCAATATCATTTTTAATATAGGTTATTTAGGCTGGCACATTTTTATACTACAACATACTTATTCTTTGCAGTTGTTATTGATCGGGTTGGCTGTTTTGTTTATTGTAAAAACATTAATACTCCTCGCAGGTTATTCACGCAAAAAAATATCAATAAAAGATGATAAGACAATACCGGTTACCAGTCAATGGTTCTTTTTAGGCATAAATGATGTTTTAGGAATTATATTCAAATGGGTCGATAAATGGATAATACTTTTATTGATCTCGGTCACCCGGTTTGCGTTGTATTTTAATGGCTCTTACGAAATTCCTGTATTTGCATTAATGCTGGGCGCTGTAGGCAATATTATGTTGGTAGAAATGGCTAAGACCGGAACAGAGGATACAAAAAAAATAAAAGCACTATTTAACAGCTCTTCTTTATTGCTGGCTGCTATTACGTTTCCGTCATTCTGTTTTTTATTATTTTATCATACCGAGTTTTTCACTTTTATTTTCAGCAACAAATACGCAGATGCCATACCGGTGTTTTTAGTAAGTATTTTTATTATCCCCGTACGTATTACTAATTACACCGCATTATTGCAGTCACAACACAAAAACAATATAATTGTAAAAGGGTCTATTCTTGACTTGACTGTGGCATTGGTACTTATGTGTGTGCTGTACCCTTTATTCAAATTACCAGGACTGGCATTGGCGTTTGTTCTATCCACTTACACACAGGCATTTTATTATTTATGGGAGACGGCTAAGATCCTTCGGCAAAAAATAACCGATTTTTTTCCGCTATTAAAGCTGATAAGTATTATGGTTGCATCTGTTTTAATAACAGCTATCGCCTATGTGCTGCTTAAGCAATTGCATGTATGGTGGTACGCAATCGGAGGAGTAGTTGTAACTATTAAGCTGATCATCCTCCTACTCTATTATTACATAAAAAAAGAAAGGCAGCCTTAATCACTTACTGAATATCTTGAATAGTAGAAAAGCAATGCTAACACTGCCCAGGAAGTAAAATAATTTATTCGCATTAAAAACAGATCGCCTAAAAAGAATAAGCAAAAGATTACTATTAAGAAACGATCATAGCGTTTTGTAAAAAATGCAATTATAAATAAAAGTTCAATGACAGCGCCCGCTAAATAAAGCAAATAAGTTAATACCCGATGTTGAACTAACCAATAAATTAAACCTGTAAACCAGTAATCATTATTTTGAATTAGAAAGACAGCGTGATTACCTAACAGGTTACAGCTAAACGTTTCCATGCTGAATAACCCTCCTTCTATTATTTTCCAAATGCCTGCAGATGCCATCATTAATGCCACGATCAATCGTTCGCAATGCAAAAAATAATAGAAACCTTGTTTTGTTTTCACAGCAAACAGTAATGGGATCATTGTCCAGCTTACATACACTTCTACACTTATCAATGAAATGGATGAAAAGAAAACACCATACACCAGATTAAACAGCGCAGTAAAATAAGCAAGTCCTATTTTATACTTGCTGTTTCTTTCAATTGCCATCACTAACAAAAAAGGCAGCAACAAATAAATAATATCAAAAGTGATACACCAATAATTATTTCCCAATAATCGATGCTGGAGATCTGAGAGCATTAAACCATTATGAACTATATCCAGGTTATTAAAGAAAAAAACAGGTTGAATAGAAGAAAACAAAAGTCCGTTATACCAGTTACACACGTAGTACAGCAAAAAAAACAAAAGATAAAAGCGGGCAAATTGCCGGATATGTTTATCTGTCAGCATCTAAATTAATTTTAACAGGGTCTGCTACAGGTTGCAGGCTATTGCTCTTCCATAAATATGCCTGGTAATATACAGTCACCACATCAACAGGGTATCCTACAATTTTTGAGATCATTTTTTTATACCATTGCTCAAACTCTTTTGCAGTAATAGCATTGCTATACATTTCCTTTTTCATCAAGCTTCCTATGCCGGCTTTATTAAATACATTTTTGATAGAATAGTAAACCTCCTCATTGCTGTTCTTTTCTACCAAATAACCTGCTAAACATGTTTGCATAAGATCTCTTTCTGCCAAAGAATATTTTGTAAGATCAAGCCGCTTATTGTTTACATATAATTCAAGCACCGATAAGGTATCTTTTAAAGACATACTCTTTGAAAACATGCTGTACCGGGTAACAGGAGTAGCCGTAGCGCCTTGCTTATAATTGATAAAGAACCAGAAAAAAATATAAAGAATAAAAATAGCTGCACCCACCCTGCTAAACTTCCAAAGATCCTTTATAAACATATGGTGCTTTTTTAATGAAAAATGAGCTGTAATTTTAAATTACCAAAAGATAACAACATGGCATTATTACGCAATATAAACAGAAAGGCTAAAACAGAAATCAATAGTGGTTTTGGCGTAAATGCCGATAGCTATGGCGGCAGGTTTGTAACCAAAGATGGCACTCCCAATATAGAAAAAAAAGGAGTAAGTTTTTTAGAAAGCATCAGCTGGTATCACACGATGTTACAATTACCGAGATGGAAATTCTTTACCATTATTTTGTTATTTTACATTGTTGTAAATTTCATTTTTGCAGGCATTTACTTCCTTACAGGTATTGAAAACCTTGTTGGCATTACAGCTCCTACTACATTGGGAAAGTTTGGTGAAGCCTATTTTTTCAGCGCACAAACATTTACAACAGTTGGTTACGGGCACGTAAGTCCTAATGGATTTTTTACAAGTGCTGTCTCTTCCCTGGAAGCATTACTCGGCTTATTATCCTTTGCCATTGCAACCGGTCTATTTTATGGACGATTTTCCAAACCAAAAGCCTATCTGCGTTTTAGTCCCAATATGTTATTAGCGCCTTATAAAGGAGGCGTTGCGTTAATGTTGCGGGTAGCTCCTTATAAAAACACGACGTTAATAGATGCAGAAGCAAAAGTTACCGCAGCACTAATTGTGGATGATAATGGAGTTCAAAAAAATGAATTTTTCCCTTTAGACTTAGAATATGACAAAGTAAATGCGCTTACATTAAGCTGGACGATTGTACATCATATTACCGAAACAAGTCCTTTTTACAAATTCTCTATCGATGATTTTAAAAATGCCAATGGCGAAGTGATTGTTTATCTGAAAGCATTTGATGACATGTTTAGTAATACGGTAGTTGGCCGCACTTCATATACATTTAAGGAGTTAGTGATAGGCGCAAAATTCTCCATGATGTATCATCGTAATAAAGCCAACAGCAAAACCACGTTAGACCTTGCAAAGCTAAATGCATACAGCACTGTTGATATCAGCTATGCTTTTGTAGAGAATGGGAACGTAGCGAATGCATAAACAGCAAATCTCGTACAGTCCCTATATTTGTTACAACTATATGCTTTTTAACTCATTTGAATTTTTACTTTTCTTTCCGCTGGTAACCTTGCTGTATTATCTTACTCCATTTAGTTACAGGTGGATCACATTGTTAATAGCAAGCTGTATATTTTATTGTTTCTTTATCCCGGCCTTTATCTTTATTTTGTTTGGCATTATTTTAATTGACTTTTTTTCTGCCCTTCAAATAGAAAAAAACCAACGAAAAAAGAAATGGCTGTTAGTAAGCATTTTTTCCAACCTGGGCTTATTGTTCTTCTTTAAATATTCTAATTTTTTTATTGAGAATATCAACACCGCCATTGGCAGCAATTTTATTTTATTTAAAATTATTTTACCGCTTGGATTATCGTTTCATACATTTCAATCACTTAGCTACACCATAGAAGTATATCGAGGCAATCAAAAGGCAGTAAAACATTTAGGATACTTTTCATTGTATGTACTATTCTACCCGCAATTAGTAGCAGGTCCTATCGAACGTCCACAACATTTGCTGCCACAATTTTTTACCGCACATAAATTCAACTGGCAAAATTTACACGAAGGCATCCGCCTGATGCTTTGGGGCTTTGTAAAAAAAGTTGTTTTAGCAGATAGGCTATCAGGTTTTGTTGACAATGTTTTTAATCATCCATTAAACGCAAATTGCGGTGCCACATGGCTGGCTGTTATTTTCTTTGCTATTCAAATTTATGCTGACTTTTCAGGCTATTCTGACATAGCCATTGGTTGTGCCAAATGCATGGGCATTGATCTCTGCATTAATTTTAAACGACCTTATTTTTCTAAGAACATCAAAGAATTTTGGCATCGTTGGCATGTGTCCTTATCCAGCTGGTTTAGAGATTATGTTTATATCCCGCTGGGCGGAAATAGAAAAGGAGAACTAAAGAAAAACGTCAACACATTATGCACTTTTATTTTAAGCGGCTTGTGGCATGGCGCTGGTTGGAATTTCATTATATGGGGATCGTTGCATGGCAGCTATGCTGTTCTGTTCAATTTGTATGAGAGATATATAAGCAAGAGAATATTCCCGAAGATCATAGGTTGGTTTTTGACCATTTTAGTAGTTCTATTTGCATGGATATTTTTCAGGGCTTCCTCATTCCACAATGCAATAGAGGTAATAACAAGCGCATTACATTTCAGTAACTTTTCTCTCCGCGGTGCTTTAACCAATTATGGGTTGAATACGATCATTCTCATTGCACTTGTTTGTGGGTATGTTTTCGGCGTTGAACGATTTTCGTCTTTAACTTTAAATTCTTTTAATAAATATTTTGTAGCAGACATCATATTCATGAATATAAATTGCTTCCTCATTATTTTTTGGGGAGTATTTCATAAAATATCCTTTATTTATTTTCAATTCTAATGTACAGGCAACGACTTTTAATAACATTACTTTCAAGTTTACTCATTGCCTGGGTATGCGGAACATATTTTGATCATCGCTTTAAAGAAAACTGGCAAAGAGTTTTTTTTGATAAAGGAGATGCCTGTGCCAATTCAACACCTGACTACGATCTGTTATTCTTTGGTGATTCCCGTGTACAATTTGGAATAGATCCTTACTATGTAGATTCCTGTACAAAGCTTAGCTCTTTCAATTTTGGAATTGCAGGTGCAGATCCAAGAGTAACGGCACTTTTTGCTAACTGGTATCTTGAGAACCATCCTGCTCCTAAAATAGTAGCGATTAATTTAGATGAATATTCTATAGACAGTACAGATGCCTTTGAAGCAATGTTTGGCTTGTTGTATTATTTAAAAAGCCCTACTGTTACCGATGCTATGAAAAAGATGCATTACAACACTGCCCTTATTAAACTCCTTCCTTTTACCAAATACAGTTTTTTTGATGACTACAACAGAATGACCATTTTTAGATCAGACCTGAATGCATCAGGGTCTGCATATGGTAAATATTCGTACCGTGGATTTACTTCTCTGAATCCACTCAATTTTAAAGATCATGCCATTGTAATTGATGATGGTAAGAATAAAGATTTTAAGATAAATCTTGCGCAGGTTGCTAATATGGAAAACATAATAACATCATTCTTGCAAAAAGGAACAAAAGTGCTTTTGTTTTATCCTCCTATTAAAGATTCCATCTTTGAAACCGAAAAAATTAAAAAAGAAATAGCCATTAAAACAGGCACTCAGCTTTCAGCCAAATTCAATATCCCTTATATAAGATTTGATACCATGTCGCTTTTTAAAACTGATATGTTCTTCGATCACGCCCATTTAAATGAAACAGGCGCATCAATACTTTCTAAAAAGATGGGAGAAGAAATTAATGAACTGATCTTTAAACAATAACTACAGATTGTAAACTACAGATCGTAGAAATACCTCGAACGATTGATCTTCAGATCACGCAACATTCCCGATTTTGGGTTGATGGTAAAAGTGAAATAACGGTTGGGCGATATGGGAGAAATGGTGATCGCCATTTGCCAGCAGTGCATATCTCTTGAAAGAGATAATGATACTCCGCCTAATTGCGCCGTCGTAATATTATAATAGCCGTTAAATCCTAATTGCCATTTGGGAGACAATCCCAGGGTTCCGCCAATGTTAACGTTTTGGCTGATCAGTGTCTGAAAATCCTGTTCTGTAATATTAAATGTTCTTGAAAAATTTAAAGAGTAGGATAAATTAACCGACCATGGAATACTAAAATCCGTAAACATGGCAGGGTTATTATTAATGTATGCCATCTCCGTTTCGTATTCCGATAAAGGCATGCCGGATGCAGGATTATAATTTACCGGTTGGGTAACAGGTGAATTGCCCGGTGTTACTTTATTTTCGCCGCCTTTAAAAGAGCTGGATAAGGAAATATTTCCTGTCATTAACCTACCTAATGTAAGCAAATGTTGTTTCCAAACCAGCGTATTTATTCTTCTACCTGTTGAATCAATTTGATAAGGGTCTAGTTGCCCCGAAGCCGTAAAGTTTACTTTGTTAAAAAGATTGGTACGGGCGCTTATTGCAAATGTGCTGAACTGAAAAGAATCAACCAGGAAATTATAACTGCCGCTCAGGCTCAATCCATCCAATAAACTTATTTTTTTCACGCCATTCGCACTGGTGTCTTTTTTATTGCGCACCTTCATTTGAATATTGTTGTCAACACTAAAATTCAAGCCTCCAAACCTGCCGCTGCCAAATGGACCATACAAGCTGCCGTCAAAAACAGAATAACGTTGCGTATGGCCTGCACTATCTACTTGTGTATTGTAATAGAAACGGCTATTCATGTCAGGGGTATAGCTGATGCTTATAGAAGGGCGGATCTCATGACGTATTGCCTGGATCTTTGAATTTTTGCCAAACGCCATCATACCAAATATTCTTGTGGATACACTAAGTCCGAATGACATACTACGGGCTGAATAAAATCCTTTTTGAATTGTAGTATCTAATTTATTGGCATCTTCATCCCAATTGCGTATCAACTTTTGTTGGTACCATCTTTCTGAATAACTAACGCTGGGGGCTAGCTGCAAAACACCCACAGGCGGCAACGACAAGGAAATAGGAACGTTATGCGATGCTCCCCACTGAAAATTCTTGGATATTTGTTTACTTACACTTAATGTTCTGGTTAATAATGAATCATCGCTGAAAGCGGTTTGGCTTCTTGCTTCAGTATTTAAACCTACGCCTATATTCTCATACCATTTCAACGTCCCGACAGCTTCTTTTCTTCTAAACGGATAAACAGTAGTTACTACAAACGTGGCTGCAGGCAAGGTCACACTAAATTGTTTGTTGGTAGAGTTTTGATTATGACTGGCAGTTAACGACAAACTGAAAGGCTTGTCTTTCCATACTTTGGAAAATTGTATAGACGAGCTCAACTGGTTGGTATAATTCAATCCTATATTACCCGGAACAGATTGGTTAAATCCACTGCTGCCTGCATCTACATTAGCAGAAAAATTCACGCCGGGTCTTGCTTTGCTGTCCATCATATGCGACCATCTGATATGGAACAAATGGCTTATCCTATAATCGGGATCTCCTTGAAAATTAGATTTAAGCGTATTCAGATCCAATGAAAAATTACCCCGATAATGATAGCGTTTATAATAGTTAGGCGCTACATTCAACATCCATCCTCCGTAAGAATATAATGTTCCCCTGAACACAATATCCCAATTATCGCTTAACACTTTGTAGTAACCTAAACCTTGCATGGCTATACCTTGTGTTTGATCCGATATAAAAGTAGGCGCTATCAAGCCGGAATGCCTCCCCTGCACCATCGGGAATATCCCGAAAGGCAAATAGATAGGTAATGGCACACCTTCTATTTCAGGATGTACGGGTCCGGTTATTGCCATTTTTTTATTAATGAACTTTATTTTTTTACTAACAAAGCCAAAGTGAGGTGTATCTAAATTACAAGTGGTGAATGTTCCTTTATACGCATAAAAAACATCCGGGCTGATCTTCTTTATTTTCTCTCCATGAACAAATATCTCTCCTTGCTGGGTGTAGGTACTACTGGTTAACCCCTTTCCTGTTTTCATATTAAATTTGATCGTGTCGCTTCTTGATTTAAAATCGCCCTGTACAAAAAGAGGTACACCGATTAATTTACCGGTGCTGTCTCTTTGTATCGTAGCAGAAACCAGGTGGTTCTTTTGATCAAACTCGATACCCGGCGCCGTTAGTTCATTATCCTGGTATTTAGCTTTAGAGCCTTTGCCATACAAGCGTATTCTTTGTGCTGGCACATCCAGCACCATTGAATCATCAGCATGATAGGTAACCGGTGCATCCAGTGAATCCTTAGATCCTTTTATTGTAAACGTATCTATCTTGGGAACCAAAGTATCTGTTAATTTTTTACCAAAAGAAACTTTGGTGCTATCATTTTGCGTTAAAGAATCAGACTTTTGAACAGGAATAAAGGAAGAAGAATCGATAGGACCCGGCGGTGGCGAATCAACAATAACGATATTACCTGCAAGAATAAAATGCCCATTGCCGCCTTTCATCGCCACTGTAAATAACAGAAGCGAAAGCACAAAAGCTAATATGTATTTTGCCTTACCTTTGTAAACGTTATTCATGGCAGTTGGCGGCAAAAATAATCATAATAGCCACAACAAACTGTGAATGAACTGATAATTACTAACGCCCATAAAAAACCATTTATATGTTGAAAAACAAAATATCCCTTGTAATTGTATTGCCATTTGTTTTTCTTTCTCTTCATAGTTTCTCCCAAACTGCAAAAAAATTAAGAACCATTATTGTTGATGCCGGGCATGGCGGCGAAGACGGCGGCGCACATGGCGCTTATGAAGGTGGCTTAAATTCATGGGAAAAAAACGTAACACTTGCTATCAGCAATAAGCTGGTGGCGATCCTGCAAAAAGATCTGCCTGATGTAAAAACAATACCTACCCGTACAACAGACATCTATCAGCCTGTAAAAGAAAAAGCACAAATAGCGAATGACAATAAAGGCGACCTGTTTGTTTGCATACACGCAGATGCCGTAGCATTAAAAACCGGCAGGCGACAAATAGGTACTCGTATCGAAATAAAACATACTACTTATTATGTGGGTAAAGGAAAGAAGAAAAAGAAAATGATCAAATCAAAGAATGTAGTAGTGCCGGTGTATGAATATTATAAAATAGGATGCCCGCAGGAAGGTACCAGCGTTTGGATATTTGCTGCGCATAAGACCGATGAAAAATTAAAAGCTGTTATGAACAATACTGATTTTGAAATTGATCAGGGCAATGACAGTACAGAAAACAGCATTGACTTTAGTTCTCCTGAATACAGAACCATTGCACAGATATATGCAAATCGTTTTCAGAAAAGAAGCATTATGTTAGCGCAATATGTAAATGAAGAAATTGCCAATACCGACAGACCTGCATTAGGTATCAACCAACGTCAAAAAGGTATTTGGGTGTTACAGGCTACCAATATGCCTGCTATCCTGGTTGAAACCGGCTTTATCACCAATCATGACGATGAACGCTATTTGAACAGCGAAAAAGGGCAGCAGGAAATAGCAGAGAGCATTGCAAAAGCGATTAAACGTTATAAAGAATCTATTGAAAATCCTAAACCTGTAGTGGATACTTCTAACAGTACACAACAAACAACCAAACCCAATTAATTCCATTATTTATTATTTTGGACTGAATATTGTTTAGCGCTTACCATAAGAAATAGATTACATCTATCGACTATGGACCATAACTATGGTCTGCAGACTATAAACTATTCATCCTTTTCCGTTATTTTTGATGATTAAACTTTACAACTGACGAATGAAAATATCTAACGAAACGAAAATAGGCGCACTTACCTGTATCTCTATCGTATTATTAATATTGGGTTTTAATTTTTTGAAAGGGAAAAGCTTCACCGGCAAAAATGAACATTTTTATGCCGTGTTCGATAATATACAAGGCCTGGCTAACAGTAACCCTATTACGATAAATGGTAAGCAGGTAGGTACTGTTACTGCAACCGATGGCGGAAGAGACATGAGAAGAATTGTGGTAACAATGACATTAAATCAAACCCTGGATATCCCTGATAACTCTGTTGTAACCATTGTTCCATCAATTTTAGGAACTACCTCCATGGATATCAAACTAGGAAACAATAGCGCCTTATATAAAAACGGGGATACCATTCTTACCAAAGCAACCATGGGCACTATTGATGAAGCTTTTCAAAAAATAGATCCTGTATTGATAGAGGTAAAAAAGGCAGTAGGCTCCCTGGACAGTGTTTTACGCAATGTGAACGGCTTATTGGATGACAATGCAAAAGAAGCCATTAAAGGCACTATGCTTAACTTGAACAAGACTACCGCTAATCTTGCTATTTCTTCTGCATCCTTGCAAAACATGCTGGATCCACAAACAGGTGCTGTTGGAAAAACAATGAACAATCTAAGCTCGGTTACGGGTACATTGGCTAAAAATAACGACCAGATTGAACAAACATTGACCAACGTAAATAAAACAACCGCTAACCTTGCCAATTTAGATCTGCAAAAAACATTGACTACATTGAACGGAACAATAGACCAGCTAAAAACACAATTGAGCAGCGAAAGCGGTACAGCAGGAAAGTTTTTGAACAATGCCTCTTTGTATAATAACCTGAACGCAACTGCTAATAAAATAAATTTATTGCTGGATGATATAAGAGTTCATCCTAAACGCTACGTAAGCATTTCTGTATTTGGCAAAAAAGATAAAAGCGAACCTTTGGCAGTACCACTGCCCGATACAGTAAATGCGCCTTATACGCATTAGTCTTAAAGGCTTTTCTTAACAAATAAATGAAGAAATTGCACCGGCTAAAATTATCCAGTTGAAATTAATTGCTGCACATACAGTTTCTTTATTCTTACTGTTGATCATCTGTAACAGGACTGCTGCACAAGCTCCCGCTGCGCAAGATGATACCACAAGGATCATTCAGATCATACAAGGTAAAAGCTTACGCCAAAAAACAATCGATTCCGGTTTTGTAATTGAAACTATTGCGGGCAATGTGATCTTAAAAGAAAGGGGCACACTTTTTATTTGCGACAGTGCTGTTATCAATCATCATACAAACGTATTAGAAGCTTTTGGTAATGTACACATCAATCAAAACGACAGTATCAATACCTATGCGCAACATTTACGCTATGTGGGCAACGACAGGATCGCATGGCTGGATAACAATGTAAAGCTTGTTCAAAATAAAGGAACGCTTTATACCCAATCATTAAAATACGATCTTAAGACTAACATCGGCGACTATACGAACGGTGGTAAAGTTATAAACGGCAAAACAACCCTCACCAGTGAAAACGGCACCTACTACGCCGATACAAAGGATGTTTACTTTAAAAATAATGTTCACCTGGTTGATCCTACACATGAGATCATTACAGATAGCTTATTATACAATACAGAAACGCAGATCACCACCTTTATAACCCAAACCTATATTAAAGCGCAGAAAGGCGGCAATATCTACACAAGCGAGGGAACTTACGATCTGAAAACAGGGAGTGCCTTTTTTGGTAAAAGAACCATTATTAAAGACAGTAGCCGTATTTATATTTCAGACCAGAGTGCTTACGATCAAGCCTCAGGCATCTTTCAGTTGGAAGGCAATGCCGTAGTTAAAGATAGTGTGAACGGTTATACAATTATTGGCGGGCAGATCTTTTCAAATCAAAAAACAAACACTGTCCTTGCTACCAGGAAACCGGTATTAATATTTGTAGGTGAAAAGAACGATAGTACTTTTATTGCCGCAGATACACTCTTCTCGGGGTTGAAAAAACGAGATACCATTGTTACAGCAGCAACAGATACTAACACAGTAATAAAACAACCGCCAGCAAAATTATCCTTAGGCAATAAATTTTCTTTTAAAAAGAAAACAGACAGCTTAACAACCGCTATAAAAGACTCTGCGCAAACAACCGTTGACTCCTTATTACCTAAAAATGATTCCGCACAAATTGCAGATTCAATGAAAACAATGGTTGACTCATTAGTTTTAGCAGCTTCAAAAGCAATAGATTCTGCAAAAAAAATAGCTGCCGACACCACATTCAGGGATACCACTTTAACAATCAAAGAAAAGCAAGATAGTCTGTCACTAACGTCCATCGACACACTAAAAAAACCTACCGTTATAAATGCAGGCGCTGATACTTCATTACGTTATTTCCTTGCCTTTCATCATGTGCGGATATTCAACGATTCTTTACAATCCGTTTGCGACAGTCTCTTCTACTCTGCTGAAGATTCTGTATTCCGTTTGTTTTACGATCCATTGGTTTTTTCGCATCAATCACAGATATCCGGGGATACCATTTTTCTTTATACCAAAAACAAAAAGGCGGATATGCTTCGGGTGTTTGAATCTGCCATGATGATCAATCAACCTGATCCGCATTTATACAATCAAATGGCAGGCACCACCATGACAGGTTATTTTAAAAATGGCGGACTGGATTATCTACGGGTAAAAGGCTCTCCTGCAGAAAGCATTTATTTTCCTCAGAACGATGACAGTTCCTATATCGGCATGAACCGAAGCAAGGGCGACCTGATCGATGTATTTTTCATAAACAGGGAAGTGAACAAGGTAAAATTCATTAATGATGTAGATGGCACATTATACCCGCTTAAGCAGATCCCTACAGATCAAAAGTTTTTGCCGGGTTTTAAATGGTGGGATGAACGTCGTCCTAAAAACAAGCTGGAATTATTCGAGTAAAACTCGAATCCATTTAAAGAGAGTTTCCAAAGACCCATAGACTGCGGGGGTAAAAAAACCTTAAATTTAAGAGGATATACTCCATAGAGTAACTCACTGTTAACGCTTTGCAGCCTAATAATCCTTATTTTTGCGGCTTGCTATTTGCTATTAAAATGGCTTGTTTTATACATCAGGAATGAATTCAATTGCAATAAAGCCCAATTATTGTTGGGCAACAGCATGGCAGGATAAATTATTCCGCAAAAAAATACTCATCAGTGTTCTTTTGCTGACGATCCTTTTTTCAGGCTACCCAGCCTTTTTTCAATACCTGGAAAGAAGATCCGGTGCTACGTTAAACGATGTGGTTTTAAATGCTATCCCTCCTACAGACGTATCTGTTCCTATATTCCTGTTTATCTGGAGCACTACCCTGCTGGCAATTATCAGGGCAGTAAAACAACCGTTATTTTTCTTGACTTTTGTAAATGCCTACTGTGTGCTTTGCATATTGAGGTATTTAACCTTGTATTTTGTGCCATTGGATGCGCCAAAAGGACTAATTCCTTTGATCGACCCCATTAGCAATATGTTATATGGCAAAAAATTTATAACCAAAGACCTGTTCTTTTCGGGGCACACATCCACACTTTTCTTATTTTGTTTAAGTTTTCAACAACGGCTGGATAAATATTTTTCGCTTGGAACTGCCCTACTGGTGGGAATTTTAGTGCTCATACAGCATGTACACTATACCATTGATGTAATCGCAGCGCCATTTTTTGCATTTCTTTCATTAATAATTAGTAAAAAATGGATATTTTCGAGCCCAAATAATTCAATTAACCATTATTAACCCAAAGTTTTACTTTAAAAGTTGCTACGAAAGATTAAATTTGCGGGCGTTATTTTAAAGTTATCTTTCGACGGCAAAAAAAACAGGTATGAGTAAACTGACCAAAGAACCATTTAGACTAGCAGATGTGCTGACAGAGGAGCAATTGAAATTTTTTAGTGAAAATGGTTTTATACATTTTAAGAATTTTTTACCGAAAGAAACGGTTTCGCTTTATTTAAGCGAGATCAGTCGTATAGAAAAGGAATGGTTGGCAGAAGGTGTGGAGAAAATAAACGGTATTCCTTTAAAATTCGGTAAAGATGAAAGCGGGAACAAAATGATCCAGCGCTTTTGTTTTTTAAACAAATACAGCACTCCTTTAAAAGAATTGTTAGAGAACCCTCGTTTACAATTGGTAACGCAATTCTTAACTCCTTACGAAGGTCGTATTGCACAGGAAGAAAAAGACGGCTTAATTCTTAACTCTTACATACGCACTCCCAACAGCAAATTCACCCAAATGGGATGGCATACCGATAGCCCAAGAGACTTGTTCCTTGGTCAAAAGATTATGCCGATGCTGAACGTAGGTATTCACTTAGATGATTGCTCTTACGAAGAAGGCGGATTAAGAGTATTGCCCGGCACACACAAACAAGGTTTCTTAAAACTGATGTTTGGTAAAAAATACTTCGTTGATAACAATCCTGATCCTAAAGAAGTAGGATTGGATATTGAAGCCGGCGACCTTACTGTACACGATGGACGTATGTGGCACCGTGCACAACAATCTCCGCATTTTGGCGAAAGAAGCCGCAGACGTGTAATGTATGTGCCTGTAGTAACAGGTAAATTCAGACCAAAGCACGAAAACAGCAAGACTCCTTTCTATCACAAATTGGCAAGCAAAATTCAAAACTAATCCTTCTCGCCTTTTATGAGTTACGCACTTATCACAGGCGGAAGTAAAGGAATTGGAAAAGCAATTGCTATTGAACTGGCAAAGAAGAAGATCAACATCTTACTGGTTGCCCGTACAGAAGCTGAGCTGCAGATAACTACCACCGAAATAAAAAGAAATTACGGCGTTGAGGTTGATTATTTAGCTACCGACCTTTCCTTACCACATGCAGCATCCTTTGTGCTGGATTGGTGCAAGGCAAAAAAATACACGATACATATATTGGTGAACAATGCAGGCTATGGTTTAAGCGGCTTATTTGAAAGTCATACCCTGCAATCCAACACCAACATGTTGCAATTGAATATGATCACTACTACGCAGATGTGTCATACTTTTTTGCCGATGTTAAAGCAACAGCCTAAAGCATATATTTTAAACATAGCCAGCTCTGCTGCATATCAAGCCGTGCCTTATTTAAGTTTGTATGCTGCTACTAAAGTGTTTGTATTGTATTTCAGCCGCGGTCTATCGCACGAGTTAAAAGGAAGTTCTGTTTCTGTTACCTGTGTAAGCCCCGGTCCTACCGATACCGATTTTCCCAACCGTGCTCAGCTCACCGAAAAAGCGGCTAAAGCTGCCGAAAAATTTCATGTACCTCCACAGCAAGTTGCCGTTGCTGCAGTTAAAGCCATGTTTGCCCGCAAAAGAGAAGTGGTAACAGGCTTTGTAAATAAGCTCGCTGCTTTTCTTGCCTGGTTAGCTCCTAAAAGTATTACAGAGAGTACTGCTTCGAAGATTTATAAGTAAGGTTTTGGTTTTGCAATCTTTTATTTTCTATTTATCATTGTTAGACTTTTTGCACGACATATGTGCAGAATTTTGTTTTGTGTGATACTAACCCAAAGGTTATAAAAAAATAAATAGTAGTAACTCGCTGTCAGTATAAAGTATTGCATCTTTATTGAATAGATTAAAACGAAATCAATTATTATGAGTTTCTTAAAAAAATTATTTGGCTCAAAGAAAAAAGTTGTAGAACCCGAAAAAGAAAAAATCAATGTTAGGGGAATATATACCAATGCTCACTTTGACAACCGATATGAAGAAGAAAATATAGACCCTAAAATGGTAGAAGGTTGCCTTAAAATGATTGAAAGCTATTTCATTGATAATAAAATCATAAAAAAGATCGAAGACCCGATCAATCATCCAATAAATTTAGACCAGCTCGATCAGGATGGATTTGGTTTTATACTCTATTGCAAAGCATTTCGACTTGAGGAAGCTCAAGCAGCGATGTTTTTAGCATATGCTTTTAGTGCCTATTTGATTGAAAATTATTCCTTCAAATTATTTAAGGATAAGAATCCGGAATTCCCATTAAGATCAATGACATTAAAGTATGATAAAGAAGGAACGATGTTATCATTATATCCCTTTGAATACACCTCAAAAGTTTTAAATGGAAATGAAACTTTTTCTAACCTTGAAGAAAGAGTGAAATCGCAAATCACAAAAATGGCAGACATAAATAAAGTGATTCATAAATTTATTAAGCCGGGCGACAAAACTGATTAGGATTATTTCTCCGCCGTTGTTGGTCGTCTGACCAACAACTTCTGATTTGTTAGAGCTAACTTCTACAGTATACTTCTATCCAGTTTGTTTGAAATTATGACGATTGCATAAATCGTATTATATTAGGATTATTCAATAGAATTACGTCAATAAAAAGCCGTGTATTTAGTGTCATTCTCTTAAAAGAGGAAAAAAATATAACAAACTAAAAAGCTAATGATTGCAATTTTACTTTTAGTAATTCTTGCAGTAATTGTCTCGATAGTAAATCTTGCTAAAGGCGGAATGAATCAAAAACGTCATTCCAACTATAACAAAGACAATGAATTTCTATCAGACACATTAATGCGACAATTTAAAAGTCGCCGAGACTATTATAGAGAGGTATATCTTAAGTCAGATGCATGGAAACGGAAGCGTTATATAGTGCTTAAACGAGACAATTGGCGTTGTGTATATTGTGGTGAACGTGCTACTCAAGTCCATCACAAGAAATATGCAAAGAATATTGGGAAAGAACCAATCGAATGGCTTGTCTCGATCTGTAAACCTTGTCATAATAATAAACATCTTTTAAAATAACAAAAGCCTCCCAACCTTGATTCCTGTTCTCACTAACATTGCACTTCAAACCACTAAACATTAAAACTATGGGAAAAATAATTGCCGCAATCAACATGACACTCGATGGTTTTTGCGATCATACTGCAGGAATTGCTGATGATGAGTTGCATGAACATTACAGCGAACTGATAAGCAACGCTGGTGCTCTTCTATATGGAAGGGTTACTTACCAGCTTATGCAATATTGGCAAACGATAGTAAAAGATCCAACAGGTAATAAAGCACTGGACGACTTTGCCGGAACAATCGACAAAATACCCAAAGTTGTTTTTTCACATACAATCAAAAGCCTTGATTGGGAAACTGCAAGACTGGCAACCAAGGATATTAAAGAAGAAGTTTTAGAACTGCAGCAAAAAGAAAGTAAAGACATTTTAATTGGCAGTCCCGGTTTAATTGCAGCTATGACGGAGTTAGACTTAATAGAGGAATACCAGCTTTGTATTCACCCGGTTATTTTAGGAAATGGATTAACTTTATTTAAAAATATAACCGGTAAAAAATTACTTACACTTTTAAAAACAAAAACCTTTGGTTCGGGTGCAATAGTTCTTTATTATGAAGCAGCAGGTAAAAGGTAAGATCTTAGCGTTTTAACAATACTATTTTTTGTAAGAAGACAAAACGTAGCAACAATCAATAAACAACAATAAAAACACAATCACATGAGAAAAATATTTTCCTTTATGCACATATCGCTTGACGGCTTTGTAGCAGGACCAAACGGAGAAATG